>JALHQB010000004.1 GCA_022842185.1 Acetobacteraceae bacterium | reverse complement strand
CGGGCGCCGGAGGTGCCGCTTGCGGGCGGGCCGGTGCGGCGGGAGCCGCTGGCGGGGCGGTGCCCTGCCGTGGCTGTGGCGGCGGCAGGCTGCCCGGCGTGCCGAGCGATGTCTGCGCGGCGGCAGGCCAGGTGCCGAGCAAGGCGATAGCCACGAATGCAGGGCGGAAGAGGACCGTCATCCCCCCTCTGTCCCCCGTGCGGCGGCGCCGGGTCAAGCGCCCCGCGACAAGCCCTCCGGCAACGCCCGGTACGCCGGTCGTCATTTTTGAGCGAGCACCGCCACGAACCGACCAGCTTCAGTTGGCAGGCGATCTGTCCTACAGGGTAACGATCTGCCCGTCGCCTACGGCATCAAGGAAGGTCGCGATACCAGCGACCTCGACCCCAGGGGCGAGCGCGAGGTCGGTCAGGCCCTCAGCCTTGAGCCCCGCCTCGCAGGCGATGCGCCGAACACCGAGATCGACGCAGGCCTCGAGCAGCACCGCCACGCCGGCAACACCGCGCGCGGTGACGGTTGCTTCCCGCGGATCCGCGATCAGCGCCGACGGGTCGGTGAACAGCAGGCAACCGCGGTTGGTGGCGAAGATCGTCACCGCGCGGCCCAACGCCGCGGCACCGGCGGCGACGACCAGCGCGTAATGGCCTCGCGCATGGCCGCCGGATTCGAGGAGGACGCCGAGGACGCGTGTCACAGGCAGCGACCACGGCGAAAGGTTGGCGGGGCACTGGCCCAGGCAGTGCCATTCAAGCGCAACGATTGAACGCACATGCGGTCCCGCAGGCTCTGCCCCATCACGTCACTCCTTTGGCGCCAGCACGATCGTCGCCCGCCCCGACAGCAGGCTGCGCCCGCCGCCTTTGATCTCAAACCCATAGATGAAGCCGCGGCTCTCACGCGCCAGGGCGGAGGCCGCGATGCACAGGTCCCCGGCGACGTCATCCAACCGTTCGGCGCCCATCACGATGCCCGACAAGGCCGCGACGAAGCCAGGCCCCTGCGCCGCATCGTCGGTCAACGCGCCATGCAGCGCCATGGCCTGAAGCGCGTATTCCACCCCGCAGATGGCAGGCAGCATGCCGTCCCGTCGCAGCGGATGCGCCAGGTCCCTGTGCGTGCCGGAGGTGCAGGTGATGCGTCCGAGGTCACAAGATACGACGCGGTCCAGCAGGCACATCGCGCCCTGATGCGGCACCAGCCGCGCAATCGCGTCGCGCGTGGAGGGCAGCGCCGTCACGGTGTCACGCGAACATCGAGCCCGGCGTCCCCCGGCAATGAGAAGCGCAACGCCGAGGATCGTCGCGTCGCGAGCGCCACCAGCAACGGCAAGGCGCGCGCGGCTGGATTGCCCAGGCGGACCGTATCGAATGCCGGCGTCAATGGGGGTTCGCCACCCACACCTTCGGCAATGTAGGCGAGGTCCAGCACCCCCGATGAACCTGCCCCCGGCACCAGGACCAGGGCCACGGCGAAAAGACCCTCCCCCGGTCGCAGCGCGGCCAGCGGTGGCGGCAACGGCACGTCATGCGCGACGAACAGGATCGGCGCGTTTCGCGTCACCACCTGCGCCACCGCCTGCATCAGTCCGGTCGCGAAGACACAGTCATGCCCACCCAAACTGACCGATGGCCGCGCGGACCCTGCCGCGATGCCCCAGTATCCGGCCGCCGCGTTGTGCACGGAATTGTGGAACTGCGTGGGGGATATCGCCCCGCCGGGCGCATGCAGCGCATCAAGGATGGACACGATGACCTGGCCTTCGCCATTCGAACTGGCGAAGACCGTGTCGAGATCCCCGGGCGGCAGGCCGCTCGCCTGCACCGCTTCGGTCGCGACGGCGAGTGCCAGGCGCACCGAAGGTCCGGTGCGGCGGCGCTCCGTCGCCGGCAGCAAGGCCGGCACCGGTGGCGCCACGGGCATCGGCTCGAACGATGCCAGCCCGGCCAGCACCGGCAGCGACGCCGTCCAGCCGGCAAGCCCGGGGCCCAGCAAACCGATCCCGGCGATGCCAGCGGATACGGTCATGGGATCCGCCCGATGACCAGCGCGCAGTTGCTGCCGCCGAAGCCGAATGAATTCGACAGCACGACATCGACCTGCGCCGCGTGGTTTGCCACCACGATGCCGGCACCGAAGCCCGGATCGACGTGCTCGACGCCGAGGCATCCGGGCACGAGTCCATTCTCGACGCAGATCGCGGCGATCGCCGCTTCCAGCGCACCTGATGCGCCGAGCGTGTGGCCGGTCCAGCCCTTGGTCGACGAACACGGCACGGTGTCGCCGAAGATGCGCGCGATGGCGCGGTCTTCCATCGCGTCATTCGCCCGCGTGCCGGTGCCGTGCATGTTGACGTAATCGATGGCGCCGGGCGCGAGGCCCGCGCTGTCGAGCGCAGCGCGCATCGCCGCCACCGCGCCAAGTCCGTCCGGATGGGGGGACGACATGTGGTGTCCATCCGACGACGCACCGGCACCGAGCAGGCCGATGCGCCCGGTATCCGCCGGCCCGGCGCGTTCGATCAGCGCAAACGCCGCGGCCTCGCCGATGCTGATGCCGTCCCGGTCCTCGGCGCAGGGCCGGGTCGGACCCCTGGCGAGCAGTTCCAGCGAACCGAAGCCGTGCAGCGTCAGCCGGCACAACGTATCGGCACCGCCGACCACCGCGGCATCGGCGAAGCCAGCCTCGATCAGCGCCACGGCATCGAGGAAGGATCGCGCACCGGAGGTGCAGGCCGTGGAGATGGAGACGCACGGCCCCGCAAGGCCCAGGCGGGCGCGCAGGAAGCGCGGCAGCGAATGGAGGTCGTGGGTGCGCGCAAAGTCATAAGTTGGCAGCACGCCATCGGCATCGCGCCGCGCCCAGGCGCGTTCCGTCTCCTCGATGCCGGAGGTGGAGGTACCGAGTACGACCGCGATGCGCGCCGCGCCATGACGCGACTTCGCCGCAGCCACCGCCGCGACAAAACCGTCCTGACGTAGTGCGAGTTCCGCGAGGCGCGTGTTCCGGCAGGCAAAGTTGGCGAGCGGTGCAGGAAGGTCGATCGGCTCAGCGTCAGGCACGCGGCCGATCCAGATGCCGTCGGGCATATCCGGCAGGTCGCATGGGCGCAGCCCGCCGCGTCGAGTGCGCAATGCGGCCTGCGTCGCATTCATGCCGACGCCCATGGCGCTCGCGGCGGTGATCGCGCTGATGCGATAGGGCGTCATGGCGAAGCCGGCCGCGGTGCCAGCGTGCAGGCCAGCAGGAAGGCGGAGGCGACGCCGATGCACACGGTCAATCCCGTCGCGTGCAGCACCGGCGTCCGGCACAATGCGAGAAGACCGAAGGTGAGCAATGTCGTGACCATGCAGGTGATGACCGCACCGAGCGCGCGCGCGGCGTCCTCGGTATCCTCCTGGCCCGTCCGGGCGATGAACAGGGCATAGTCCAAGCCGACACCCGCCAGCAAGAGCGCCGCGGTCAGGTGGAAAATGGTGATCTCCTCGCCGATCGCGTGCAGCGTGGCGAAGGTCAGGAGCAATGCCCCGGCCAGCACCAGCGCAATGCGAAGCCCGCCGGCCAGCCCCCGGCCGGCGCCGAGCAGCAGCAGCACCAGCACCCCGCCGACCGCCCCCCAGCGCAGCGCCGTGGCGATCCCCTGGTCGAGCAGCACCCCCGTCTCGGCCTTGACGTCCACCAGCAGAAGGCCGGAAATGGTCGCGGCGGCGGCGCGCAGGGCAGCGATGTCGCGGATTCCTTCCGGCAGCAGGATCGCGCGCCAGCCATCGGCTTCTTGCCGCAGCAAGGGCGACAGGCGGGCGGTGAGCAGCGGTGCCTCGGCCAGGTCGGCAATGGTCAGGGGTGGCAGGCGGCGTGCCTCCGCCATGCCATCGACAAACGGCGTGAAGGCAGTGGCGCGAAAGGGCAGGCCGGCGCGCGCGGCATCGACCTGTGCGGCCAGCGTCGCGGCGTCGGGCAGGAAAGAGACACGGGCGCGCTGGGTCTCGGCGCTAGGCAGGTAACGCGCGGGGTGGTCCAGGCCAGCGATCGTGCCGGATCGCAGCAGCACCGCAGCGGCCGATTCCGAAGCGCGCAGCGCGGCTTCCGCATCTGCGGCGGTGACCGACAACACGACCCGGACATCCGGCGCGCCAGCCTGGTGGCGCAACACGCCATCCAGCGCGCGCACCGCTTCCGGCACCGGGGACAGATCGGCAATGTCGCGCGCCAGCCGTGGCCCGCCTGCGAATGCCAGCGCGACGGCGACCAGCGCCAATGCAGCGAGCACGGGGATGCGCAGCTCCGGTAGCCGAAGCAGGACATGGGCCGCGCGTTCGGGCAGCGCGCGCACCGGCAGCCCTTCCGGCGGCAGCAGCAGCGGCAGGAGGAAGCGCGTGCTGAGCGCCGCGCCCGCCAGCCCCGCCGCCGCAAACAGCCCCAGCTGCGCCAGCCCCGGAAATCCCGAAGCCAGCATCGGCATCAGCCCCGCCACGGCGGCGGCGACGGCCAGCCGCAAGGTCGGCCAGATGCGCCTTGCGGTGTCGCGCAACGCCTCGTTCGGGGCGCGGTTCGTCACCAGCAGGATCGGATAATCGTCGCACACGCCCAGCATCGTCATGCCGAATCCGAGCGCGGCGCCATGCACATGACCAAACACCCAATCCACCGCGACAAGCCCCGCGAGCGTCCCGAGCGCGAGCGGCACTGCGACCACCGCCAGCATCATCGGCGAGCGGTAGCGCCAGAACAGGAAGGATGCGACGAGCAGGAAGGACAGGGTCGAGACCAGCTTCACATCGGCGCGCACCGCTGCGGCCGCTTCCGAGGCGAAGACGCCAGGACCCGACAGCAGCAGCCGGACACCCGGCGGCGGATCGGCGGCGGCAAAGGCGGCGCGGATCGCGTCGGCCGCGCCGCGCTGCGCCTCAGTATCGAGCCCGGCCGCGCGGGTTTGGGCAAGGATCAGCGCGCGAGGGCCCTCGGCCATCCAGACGCCCTGTTCGGTCGCCACACGCGTCTCGCCTGACCAACTGCGCAGCAATCCGATGAAGGCGCCGGTCGGGTCGGCAAATCCGAAGCGGCGGAGGAGCGGTTCGGCGGAGGACCGCAGGCCGTCGAGAAGCGCTTCGAACGCCTCGCGCAATGCGGTTTCCGTGAAGGCGTCCGGCGACGCGACCGGGGAGAGTGCGTAGCGGTGCGCAAACAGCAGCGCGACCTCGACGTCATCGATGCGCGGAGCGCCATTGGCGACGATGGCGAACTGACCGCTGTCGCCGAGCGTCGCCGCCATGGCGCGCGACACGCGGGCAAGGTCTGCGGTCGGTCCGCCCTCGATCCCCGCGATCAGCAGGCGTGTCGCGGCACCCTGGCGCAGTTCGTGCAGCAGGAACGCGGCTTCGCGCGATCGCGCTTCGGGCAGGAAGTCGCTGATGTCGCTGCGCAGGGTGATGTGGCGCAGCACCATTGGGAATGCCGCGGTGAGCACGGCAAGAGCCACCAGCAGCGGCAGGAAGCGCAGCAGCCGGTTCATCGCAGCGGCGTGGCCATCAACCGGCTGCGGCCTTCCCGGCCTTGTGTTTCCACGACCAGGACGGACGCAGCTTCGCCTTCGATGACGATGCGCTGAACGGCGGCGAGCACCCGGGCCGACAGCGGCGTCAGAACCATGCGCCACCGCGCGAGGTCGCCCGAGAAGTCGAGCTGGAAATACTGGCGCAGCGTGGCGGCGTCACCTGCCAGCGTGGCCCGGATCGCTTCCACCAAGGGACGGATGTCAGCGGCGGTATCCAGCATCACCGTCTGGCTGGCGCCCCGATCGGGTCGTTCGAGCAGAAGCCGGTCGCCCTCGACCAGAAGCCGTTCCTCGAAGGGTTCGCTGGTGTGCTTCTCCAGCCTGTCAGGGGCGCGCCAGGACAAGGTGCCGCGCGATGTCAGCGGACGGTCGAGCTCGGGGAGGTCCTTTTCCTCGACGAAGCGTGCCTGGCTTTCGCGTATGGCGGCAAGTGCAGCCATGACCTGCGCCAGGGCATCCTGCGCGATGGCCGTGGATGGCAGCGCCAGCAGGGTGATCAGCATGGCGCGGCGCGTCACGAATCCTCCTGCCAAAAGTCATAGAAGTTGAACCAGTTGTAGGGATGCGCGCGGCAGACGGCACCGACGCGCGCGGCATAGGTTGAAATCCAGGAACGCAGCGCATCCTCCCGCGTTGCACGCGGCAGGTCGATCGCGTCGGCGAAAGGTTCAAAGCGCAACAGATAATGGCGCGGGCCAAGCCACAGCCCGAAGCCGAGCACGACGGGCGCGTGCAGGATCGCGGCCAGCGTCATCGGCCCACCGGGCAAGGGCGCATCGGTGCCCAGGAACGGCACCGCGAGCATGCGTTCGCCACGCGGTGCGCGGTCGGCCAGGAGGCCGACGACACCGCCGCGGTCCAGTGCCTCGCGCGCCTCAATCATTGCCCCGGGCTGACCGAGGCGGATGACCGCGGCGGCGCGCGTGGGATCGAGGCTGTCAAACAGGGCATCGGCGGCGCCGCCAGCGGCATGCATCAACATGCGGACCTCGACCGGCGCATCGGCGGCGCCCACGGCGCGCAGCGCCTCGAACGACCCCATATGCGCACCGAGCAGGACCACGCCACGCTTGGCCACTGCTGCACTCTTCAGCAGGTCCAAGCCCTCAATCTGGACGCGGTATCCGCCCTGCCGGCCGGTGAGCAGGAAAAGCCGGTCGAGCATGGTCGCGGCAAAGCAGAAGTACAGCCGCCACAGGTCGCGCCACCGGGCGCCGCGCCCCAGCGCACGCGACAGGTAACGCCGCACGGCGCGCTTTTGCGACGTCGGTGCCGTGGCCAGGAAGAACAGGGTGATGGGATAGAGCAGCGCATGGCCGACATGCCAGCCGAGGCCGAGTGCGATTCGCAGGATCAGCCGCATGGCCCCCGCGCCACCGCGTTCGGGCATCTGGGTCCAGGCTGGCGGCGGGGTCATGAACCGAATCGCAATTCGCCGCTGGCGACCGGCGTGCCCTCGACCGAGCAGGTGAAGGTCAGGCGGTGGTTGTCCATCCGCGTGAGCGCGACAGCGACGCTCTGCCCCGGCAGAACCGGCGTGGCGAATTTCGCTCGCGGCACGGCATGGTTCGGCCCAAGCCCGAAGGCGTCACGGGCCGTCGCAATGACGTGATCGAGCAGGATGACCCCCGGCACGATTGGGCGACCGGGAAAATGGCCGGGCATGGCGGGATGGTTGGCGCCGATGGTGAAGGTTGCGTGGTGCTGATCGGTCACCGCGCCGCTTGAACACGCGGCGCGGTCGGACCGCAAGGGCAGATCGCGACATCCCGCAAGAGGTCAGTCGCGGGAGGCTGCGTGTTCGAACAGCACCTTGAATCGCGTTACGTGGCTGCAATCGAACAGGCGGAGCATTCAGACCGCAAGGTCGTTCGCCAGATGGAACAGGCAGTCCCCGCGCTTGGTTCGGGCCGGGATGCGCTTGCACATGACGATGCCCGCCGCCTTGAAGGCGAGTTCGGCGGGCGGCAGCCAGGGTGTTTCGGGGAAATGAATGCGGGCGGCGGGGGTGCCGATCGCCACGGTGTCGCCCAGTTCAACCAGGGGCTCGAAGACCCCGTTTTCCGGGGCGTAGACATACATTTCAGGACCGCGCACGTCGAGAAATCGCGTCGCCACGGGTGGTTCGACCCAGTGTTCCTTGCCGAGGATACCGAGATGAACCAATAGGTTGCGCAGGCCGCGCTCGGCGATCGCAAGGCCCGAGGCATTCACCGCCCCGGCCCCGCCGAGTTCAGTACCAAGCGCGATGGCGCCGCGGCGATCGGCACCGGCGCCCAGCGTCTGGTCACCCCCCTGCCCTTGGGCGCCGCCTTGAATATAGGTGTAGGGCGCACCGAAGGCCCGCAATGCCGCGAGTTGCTTCTGATACAGCGCCGGATCGGCGGATTGCTTGGCAAGCGCGGTCGGGATGTAGTTCAGCGACGAACCGCCCGAATGCAGGTCGATCACCAGGTCCGCCAGCGGGATGATTTCGCTGTCGATGAAATGCGCGATCTGGCGTGTGACCGTGCCGTCCGGATCACCGGGGAAGATTCGGTTCATGTTCACATCGTCGATCGGCGAGACGCGCCGTCCGACCAGTGCCGCCGGGAAATTCGCCATCGGCAGCAGGATGACGCGGCCGCGGATCATGTCGGGCTGCAGCCATTTGATCAGGTTGGTGACGGCGAGTTGGCCTTCGTATTCGTCACCGTGATTGCCCGAGGAGAAGAATGCGGTCGGGCCATCGCCGTTCTTCACCACCACGATCGGGATGGGGATATAGCCATAGGCGCTGTCATGCGTGGAATGAAACAGGCGGATGAAGCCGGTCTGC
Organism: Acetobacteraceae bacterium; assembly: GCA_022842185.1. GTDB lineage: Bacteria > Pseudomonadota > Alphaproteobacteria > Acetobacterales > Acetobacteraceae > Neoroseomonas. Next base: position 127,908 of record JALHQB010000004.1, on the reverse strand, counting down.
TTGCCGTCCCTGGCGAAATCCACTTCCGGGACCAGGCGGGACTTCTTGGTTTCAGGCATGGCGTTCCTCAGGGGATCAGGTGGCAGGCGACCTGGTGGCCGGGTGCGGGCTCGCGCAGGGCCGGCGCGGTTTCGCGGCAGACGGGCATCACATGCGGGCAGCGCGTGTGGAACCGGCAGCCCGATGGCGGGTTCAGCGCCGAGGGGATGTCGCCCGCGATGCGCTGCCGCTTGCCGCGTGACCGTTGCGCAGGGTGCTGCGCCGGCACTGCGGCGATCAGCGCCTGGGTGTAGGGATGCAGCGGGGCGGCGTAGATGGTGTGCTTCTCGGCAACCTCGACCACCTTGCCCAGATACATCACCGCAACGCGGTCGGAGATGTGGCGCACGACGGACAGGTCATGCGCGATGAACAGGTAGGTCAGGCCCATCTCACGCTGGAGGTCCTGGAGCAGGTTCACGATCTGCGCCTGCACCGATACGTCCAGCGCAGAGACGGCTTCGTCACACACGATCAGCCGCGGATGCAACACCAGCGCGCGGGCGATGCCGATGCGCTGGCGCTGGCCGCCGGAGAATTCATGCGGGAAACGATCCAGCGCGCGCGCCGGCAGCCCCACCTTCTCCAGCATCTGCGCGACCTTGGCGCGCGTGTCGGCATCCATGCGCGCGCCGTGGATCAGCAGCGGCTCGGCGATGATGTCCTCGACCGACATGCGCGGGTTCAGCGCGCCGTAGGGGTCCTGGAAAATAATCTGCATGGAGCGGCGGTAGGTCCGCATCTCCATCCGGCCGATGGCGGTGATGTCGTTGCCGTCGAAGGCGATGGAACCGCCGGTCGGTTCGATCAGCCGCAGCAGGAGCCGGCCCAGCGTGGATTTGCCACAGCCGGATTCACCGACGAGACCCAGCGTCTCACCGGCACTGATGGTGAAGGATACCTCATCCACCGCCTTCAGCGTCGCGGTGCGGCCCAGGCCGAACAGACCGCGCGATCCAACCTCGAAATGCTTGGACAGCCCGGTGGCGGCGATCAGCGGCGTGGTCATGCGAGTTCCCGCGCGCGGAAGCAGGCGGCGGTGTGCGCGGGCTCCATGGTCTCCAGCACCGGGATGGCGGTGGCGCAGGATGGCAGCGCGTGCGCGCAGCGCGGGCCGAAGCGGCAGCCTGGCGGGCGGCGCGCCGGTTCGGGCAGCGTGCCGGGAATGGCGACCAGGCGCGGCTTGTCCTCCGTCATCGACGGCACGCATTCCAGCAGACCGCGCGTGTAGGGGTGCAGAGGGTGGTCGAAGATGGTGGCGACGGGCGCCTCCTCGATGACGCGGCCGGCATACATCACCAACACGCGATCGGCCGTCTCGGCGATCACGCCCATATTGTGGGTGATGATGATGACGCCCATGCCGAACTCGTCACGCAAATCCATCAGCAGGTCGAGGATCTGCGCCTGGATGGTCACGTCCAGCGCGGTGGTCGGTTCATCGGCGATCAGCAGTTTCGGATTGCACGCCAGCGCCATGGCGATCATCACGCGCTGGCGCTGCCCGCCGGACATCTGGTGCGGATAATCATCCAGCCGGCGCGATGCGGATGGGATGCCGACCTTGTCCAGCATGTCGATGGCGCGCTTGCGCAGCGCCGCCTTCGGCAGCCGTTCATGCGCGGCGATGGTCTCCATGATCTGGTCGCCGATGGAAAACACCGGATTCAGCGACGTCATGGGTTCCTGGAAGATCATCGCGATCCCGGGGCCTCGGATGGACTGCATCTGCCGGTCGGACATGCCGGTCAGGCGCTGGCCGTTGAAATGGACCTCCCCAGCCGCGATGCGTGCCGGCGGTTTGGGCAGCAGGTCCATGATGGTCAGCGCGGTGACGGATTTGCCCGACCCCGATTCACCGACGATGCCGAGGATCTCGCCTTCCTTCAGCGAGAAGGAGACATCCTCGATGGCGTTCACCTCGCCCCGGCCGGTCATGAAGGCGGTTGTCAGGCCACGAACGTCGAGAAGGCTCACTGTTGAATCCTGAGACGCGGGTCGAGCACGTCGCGCAGCCCGTCACCCAGCAGGTTCAGCCCCATCACGGTGATCATCAGCATCACGCCGGGGATGGTGATGATCCAGGGGGCCTCGCGCATGGAATCGCGGCCCTCGGCCATGATGTTGCCCCAGGTGGGGGTGGGCGGCACGGCGCCGACACCCAGGAAGGACAGCGTGGCTTCCGACAGCACCGCATAGGCGAACAGGAAGGACAGTTGCACGATCATCGGCGCCATGGCGTTGGGCAGGATGTGGTGGCGCAGGATGCGCCAATGCCCCGCGCCGGCGGCCACAGCGGCCTGAACATACTCCATTTCCCGCAGGACGATCACGGATGACCGAACGATGCGCGCCGTGCGCGGGATATAGACGACCGACAAGGCCAGGATGACGTTCAATGTCGATGGCCCCAGCACCGCCGTGACGGCGATGGCCAGCAGGATGGCGGGAAAAGCCATCAGCGCGTCGTTCACCCGCATCAGCGCGTTGTCCAGCCGGCGGAAATACCCCGCCGCCGCGCCGATCAGCGTGCCGAACACCGCATTCAGCGCCACCACCGATGCGCCGATGATCATCGACAGCTGCGCGCCCCACACCACCCGCGACCACAGCGACCGGCCGAAATTGTCGGTGCCGAAGATCCAGGTCTCGCTGGGGGGCAGGAATTTGTTGCGCATCGACAGGCGCTGCGGATCGACATCGGTGATCCAGGGCGCGGCGGCGGCGATGATGGCGACGATGCCGAACAGGAACAGCCCGGTCACGAACAGTTTGTGGCGGAACAGCCGGCGCAGCGCGGCACGGCCGGGGTGTTCGCGCTTGAAGGCGATGCCCTCGGCGTCGGTGGCGTCACTCATAGCGCACCCGCGGGTCAAGCACGGCGTAGAGCACATCGACGGCGATGTTCACCATGACCAGGAAGGTCGTCACCAGCAGCAACCCCCCCTGCACCATCGGGTAATCGCGCGACAGCACCGCCTGGGTCAGCAACTGGCCCATGCCGGGGATGGAGAACAGCGCCTCCGTCACCACCGCGCCGGACATCAGCAGGGAGACGATGATGCCCACCACAGTGACGATCGGGATCAGCGCGTTGGACAGCGCGTGCTTCAAAACCACCTTGCGCTGCGACAGGCCCTTGGCCTTGGCGGTGCGGATATAGTCCTGGCGCAGCACTTCCAGCATCGATGACCGCGTGATGCGCGCGAGCAGACCGGCCTGCAGCAGCGCCAAGGAAAAGGCCGGCATCGCCAGGCTCTGCAGCCAGCCCATCGGGTCCTGGCTGAACGGCACATAGCCGCCGGAGGGCAGCCACCCCAGATGCACCGCGAACAGGATGATCATCAGCAGGCCGAGGAAGAAGTTCGGCACCGAGATGCCGATCATGGCGAACATCATCGCCGCCTGGTCGGCCCATGTGTTCTGCCGCAGCGCGGCGATAATGCCGCTGGCCAGCCCGATCAGCAGCGTGAACACCAGCGCATACAGCGACAGGCCGATGGTGACCGGCAGGCGTTCCATCGTGGCGGCAAACACCCCGGTGCCCAGCAGCAGCGACCGCCCGAGATTCCCCTGTGCCAGCCCCTGATAGTAATCGACCAGTTGCATCAGCACCGGCTGGTCGAGATTGAGGTCGCGGCGCAGGCGCTCGATCTCGGCCGGCGTGGCACCCGACCCGGCGATGGCCGCGGCCGGGTCGCCGGGGATCAGCCGCATCAGCCCGAAGGTGATCAGGCTGACGATGAAAAGGACTGGGATCGCACTCAGCAGGCGGCGGAAGGCGACCCCGATCATGGCGTTATCGCTGCACCCAGACGTTGGAGAAGCGCGGGATGCGGAAGGGCACGAAGCCCTGCACGTTGGACCGCACCGCCTGCACCTTCGTCAGTGACCCGAAGGGCAGCGCGTAGACCCGTTCCAGGATCATCCGCTGCATCGTCGCGAAGGCGGCCTGCCGGGCTTCCGCTGTGCGTTCGTTGTTCATGGCGTTCCAGGCCGCCAGCACTTCCGGATCATCGACTTCGTCGCGCGGCCGGTACTGGGCATTGGGGCTGACCAGGAACTGCATGGTCGCCAATGCGCCCAGCGCCGGCTGCGTCCCCCAGCCCGAGTGGAAGAAGTGCCACTCGTCGCTGTTCACCCGCTGCGACATTTGAACCGAGGTCGGCCAATCCACCACGCGCAGATTGGCGTTGATGCCGATGGCACGCATCTGCTGCTGCATCACCAGCGCCGCATTGTACATCGGCGGATAATCGCGATTGGTCAGGATCACGATCGGTTCGTTGCGGTAGCCCGATTCCCGCAGCAGCGCGCGCGCCCGCGCCTGGTCGTTGATATTGTAGGTTTCCTTGCCGGCATCCGTGTAGCTTGGCTGGTTTGGAAACTGGAACCCGACATTGAGGCGGAAATTGCCGTCGGTCGCGGCGTCCATGATGTCTTCCATGCCGAGCGCGGCCTGGACAGCACGGCGGAAGTTCAGGTTGTTGACGGGCGGGTTCGCGGTGTTGGGCAGCGCAATCTGGATCCACCAGTTCTGCAGCGGCAGGATGGTGATGGCGGTGTTGCGGCGCAGGCTGTCGAGCGAACGTGTCGGCACATCCTCGACCGCCTGCAAGGCGCCGGTCTCGAGACCCGCAACGCGCGCGCTCGCCTCGGTCACGATGCGGAAGGTCACGGTATCCACGCAGGCCACACGATATCCGCCGAAGCCGGTACGCTGCTCGAACGACGTATTTGGCCGGTAGGCATCGAAACGGCCCAGCCGCGCATGGCTGCCGGGGACGAACTCCATCAGGCGGAACGGCCCCGTGCCGACGGTGCGCAACTGCTGCCGATCGTCATTCTCATGCTCGGACGGGATGACGACGATGGGTACCGAGAAGGATGACAGCGCCTCGATGAAGGTCGGCTGCGGCTGCTTCATGCGGATGACGAAAGTCATCGGGTCGGGCGTGTCCCAGCCCGCGACGTTGTCGAGCGTGCTGCGCTGCAACCCGATGCGATTGTAGCGGTTGAAGGATGCCGCGACATCGGCCGAGGTCATCGGCTTGCCGTTGTGGAAGGTAATGCCTGGCCGCAGCTTGAAGGTATAGGTGAGCCCGTCGCCGGACTCCTCCATGCTCTCGGCGAGTTCGAGGATGGGACGGTTGTTCTCGTCCCGCGTCATCAGCGTTTCGTAGATGTTCATCGCGATGTTGCGGGTCGAGATGGTGCTGGACGTCATCTGGTCCAGCGAATTCACATTGGCTTCCTGGCCGAACATGATGTCCCCGCCGCGCGAGGGACATTCGAACGGCGCCGCCAGCGCCAGGCCCGGCAAGCCGAGCCCCATGGCCAGGATGGTGGACGCGAGACGAGAGTGCTTCATAAGCCCGATCCCCAGTGTCTGCGTGACAGCCTTGTTGCATGAAGCGTCCGACGCGCCACGCGACGTGTCAACCGGTCAGGCGGAAAAGCGCCGCACCACATTCTCCATGATCTGGCTGACCGGCCCCTGGAATGCCCCATCCTTCCACAGGCTGCCGCACCAGGTGATCGATCCGGTGGCAAACACCGCGCCGCCACCGGGCGTGTCGAAATGCACGATCTCGGCGCGCTTCAGCGCATCGGGGCTTTCGCCGGTCACGGTGGCGAGGTGGGAGAGCAATTCCTCGGGCACCGTCACGAAGGATGCCGGCGGGTCTTCCGATCGCGCGAGGATGGCGATGTTGGCTGGCGACCCCAGCGCGAAATCAGCACGGTCCAGTTCGAAGCCTGCCGCGCCGCCGCCGGACAGGCCGTAATCACCGAATGTCTCGCCCACCACGCCTTCGAAAATCCAGGCGTACTTCGGGTCGCGGGCTTCAGGGCGCAGGCGGTAATGCGTGCCCTCGAACTTGCCTTGCCCCGAGAAGCCGACGCCGCCCAGCATCTGCGGTGGCCGCCTCGCACGCCGCCACAACCCGCCATAGGCGCCGTCCGTCTGATGCCAGTATTCGCCCGGCTCGGCGGCCCAGGCACGGATGCCGCCTTCAGACCGGCGCAACTCCATCACCCCCGGCAGCGTCTGCGTCACCGCGATACGCCAGTAGAAGCCATTGCCGCCGAGATACATCAGCCGCCCCGTGCCGCGATGCGCGTAATCCATCAGCGCATCGAGCGTGTGCAGCGTATGATATTCGGGATGCGATCCCGTCAGAACCACGCGATACGGCTTCAGCAGATCGACGCCTTCATCATGCAGGTCTTCGTCGGTGATGACGTCGAAGTCGATGCCCTTGGCCTCCATCCACGCCAGCAGATGCGTGTCGGCGGGATAGTGCCGGAGGCCCGACCCGCGCGCATCGTCGAAGGTCAGGAAGCCCGGCCGCATGGTCAGGATCGGGCGTAGCCGCGATGAGAAGGCAATGCCGCTGCCATCAGGATGCTTGTTGTAGGTGGACCGACCATAGATCGGGAAATCATCCGGGTTCTGCGGGTACGCCCCCCAGGCGGCGACGCGCGCACGATACGCCGCATCGGCATTGCCGCGCGCATGGTTGGCATAGGCCTGGTAGGTGAAGGTCGAAGCCAGGAACGCCACCGGCGCCTGCGCGGTGCCGCGCTTGGGCAGCACATACAGCGGCAGCCAGTCCTCGCCGCCCGTGCAGGTCAGATGCAGGGCGTAAGAACCCGATCGAAGACCATCGGGCACGGTGAAGTGGAACGTCGCGTTCCACTCGCAATCGCCGAGGTCATCGGCGTGGAAATGGATCGCACCATAATCGGCCGGTGCGTGGCGCCAGCACATCTCGGTGCCCGTCCAGCGTGCCCCGACCACGGCGCGCGTCGGGATGTTCAGCAGATGCCCGTCGCAGTTCTGCGCGCCCACATCCCACACACGCTGCGTTGGAATATCGCGCGCGAAATCCCAGCCGGCCAGCGGTGCGAGTTCCGCCAGCGTTGCCGCCGGCTGCGCGAAGGTGTCGCGGAATCCTGCGATCAGCGCAGGGTCCTCCACCTTCGCCGTCAGGTGGCGTTCGCCCGCGCCGTCGGCGGCGATGGTTATGCGCCCGCCGCCCAATGGCACGCGCAGTCCGGGCAGCAGCGATGTCGCGACCGTCTCGGCCCCGCCATCCAGCGGCACGAACCCCACCGCGATGCAGCCGGTCGCGGGGTCTGCGCTGAACCACAGCCGGTGCCACCGCCGCAGCGGCAAGGGCTGCGCCGTGGCAACCACCGCGCCATCGATGCTGCCCGTCACGCCGTCGGGCGTGATGGACAGCACCACATTATCCTCGGCCATCACCACCGCCTCGGCACGCGGCAACACGGACAGCCACACTAGCGCGGTCCAGGTCACCGGGCCCGCCTCGCGCTTCGGCCCGCGCGGCACCAGCGCGTGCGACCCCAGCCTGATCGGCTGCCGCTGCCCGTCGAAGGTCAGGTCGAAATGATGCGACAGATCCTCAAAGCGCAGCCCAGGCCCTGCCGGGTTCGGGTCGCCCGAGATCACCCGCACCAGCCGCGCCCGCGCCTGCCCGGCATCCCTCACGCTCACATGCGCGGCGAAGCGTTCGCCGGGCCTGCGGGAAAAGCGGTCGAGATAACCCGTGATCGGCAGTTCTGCGGGCGATGGCATGCAGCGGATCCTCAGTAATGGGCGCGCCAACCCTCCGCCGCGTGTTGCGGCACGTCAATCCGCGTGCCAGCCTTCCCCCAGCAGCCAGGGTGGACATCATGTCGAACGTGATCCGCAACCTCACCGACAGCCGCGCGGAGGAGCGCGAATGGGCGCTGCGCTGCGACATGGCCGCGGTGTTCCGCATCGGCGCCCGGCTCGGCTGGAACGAGCATATCGGCAACCACAATTCGCTGATGCTGCCCGACAGCGAGGAACCACTATTCCTCATCAACCCGCGCGGCTACCTGTTCCAGGAATTGCGCGCGTCAGACCTGATCGTGTGCAATTTGGATGGGAAGGTGCTGCGCGGCACCGGCGAACTCCGCAAGGTCGCCTTCCACATCCATTGCCGCATCCATATGGCGAACCCTGCCGCGACCTGTGTGGTGCATGTCCATCCGCGCTGGCTGACCGCGCTATCGATGGTGCAGGGCGCCGAGTTCAGCCTTTCCCACCACAATTCGCTGCTGTTGAACGACCGCGCCGTCTATGACGCCGAGGGCGATGAACCTGTCCACAACAATGAGGAAGGCGACCGCATCGCACGGCTGATGGGCGACAAGACCATCATGGTGATGCGCGGTCACGGCGTCACCGTCGTCGGCCCCACCGTCCATGACGCCTTTGACGAGACCTATATGGCCGAGCGCACCGCCATGTATCAGATGACCGCGATGCAGACCGGCCTGCCGCTGCACAAACTGCCCGAGACGGCGCGCCGCAAGCACAGCGGTCCCTGGGGCGACAAGCTGGATGCACGGTTGCATCTGGATGCTTGGCGCCGCGTGCTGGACCGCGAGGAGCCCGACTACGCGACCTGACGCCTCAGTCGGCCCGGCTCCAGGCTGGCATAGACGTCGCCGCTGTTGGCCGCATGCGGCAATGCCTCGATCCACCGCGCCATCGCAGCCGCATCCATCGGCGCGGCGTGTACGAAGGTCATGCTCTCACCCAGGCACGCATTGAACGCGCCATAGCCGAGCGCCGACAGCAGCCCCAGGCATTCCACCGCCACATCGCGCTGGATGGTGGTGAATTCGAAGGACAGCGCACGCGGCGGGCGTGACAATCCGCGCAGCACCGCAGCCTCGAAGCCCTCCACATCGATCTTCACAAAGTCTGGCACGCCATGCTGCGCCGCCAACGCATCCAGCGTGGTGACCGGCCGCGCGATCTCCGCATCCCAGCGTTGGCCCTCCCAACCCGGCGCACCGTCAGCGGCCGCGATGAACGCCGTGCTCGCTGTCGCGACGGTCGGGTTGGCGGTGTTCAGGCGCAGCATCGCCTCTCCCGCCTCCGCACCAACCAGTGCCTGCACCAGCGTCACGCCCGGATCACCGCGCAGGATCAATCGCAGCGCACGCGCCAGGCGCGGCTGCGGTTCCACCGCCACGACACGGGCGCCCAGGCGGCGAAACGACGCAGCGCGGTCGCCCACATGTGTCCCGATGTCGAAGGCCAGGTCACCAGCCGACAGGAAGCGCGCATGGAAGGCATCCAGCAGCGCGGCCCGGCCAGGGGCGTAGTAGGTGCGCAGGGACGCGCCGATGGCCTTGGCGAAGGGCGTCATCGAAAAGAAAGGTCGGGGGAGCGAACTCCCCCGATCCCCCTCCTTTTTCTGTCGGATTGGCGCCGAACCTCCAATGGACAAAAAACGGTGGGGGATTCGGGGGAGGTGTTCCTCCCCCGACCTTCCTTCCTTTCTGTCACAGCCCGACGGCTTCCCGCTGCTTCGCGAACAGCTCCGCCGTCCCGCTGCGCGCCAGGCCCAGCAGCGCCATCAGCTCGGCATCGGAGAACGGCGCGCCCTCGGCGGTGCCCTGCACTTCCACGATCCCGCCGGTGCCGGTCAGCACGAAATTCGCATCCGCATCGGCCTTGCTGTCCTCGGCGTAGTCCAGATCCAGCACAGGCGTCCCTTGCCACACCCCGCAGGACACGGCCGCGACCTGATCCTTCAGCGGGTTCTTGGTCATGATGTTCATGCGCCGGCAGTGCTCGAAGGCCAGATGCAGGGCCACCCACGCGCCGGTGATGGATGCGCAGCGCGTGCCGCCATCGGCGGTCAGCACGTCGCAATCGATGGCGATGGTCATCTCGCCCATCGCCTTCATGTCGGTCACGGCGCGAAGCGACCGGCCGATCAGGCGCTGGATTTCCTGGGTGCGGCCGGATTGCTTGCCGCGGGCGGCTTCACGGTCCCCACGGGTGTGGGTGGCGCGGGGCAGCATGCCGTATTCGGCGGTCACCCAGCCCTGGCCCTGGCCGCGCAAGAAGGGCGGCACCTTGCCTTCCACGCTGGCGGTGCACAGCACCTCCGTCACGCCCATGCGGATCAGGCAGGACCCTTCCGCATGCCGGGCAAAGCCCGGTTCAAAGCTGACGGTACGAAGGGCGGAGGGGTCGCGGCCGGAGGGGCGCATGGGTCAGGTATCCCGGAAAACAGGTCAGGCGCGGCTTCTACAATGGCCAGCCCTGCCATGCACCCCGTCCTGCAATGGCAGGGATGCAGCGGGGCTCCGGACGCACCATATGACATTTTCGCGTGGATTGATGCGTGCCGGCCGTTGACCGGAGGCAAGGCAAGTCCATACGCTATCATCTGGACACATGAAATTGGGACCGAACGGATTCCCGCCGCCGGCGCAGACAGGCGCCAGCCTGGCGGCACTCGACAGCCGCAGCGCAATGATCCTGCGTGAGCTGGTCGAAACCTATGTCGCGACGGGCGAACCCGTCGGGTCGCGTACATTGTCGCGCCGTCTCCCACTCGGCCTGTCGCCGGCCACCATCCGCAATGCCATGGCAGACCTTGAGGATGCCGGGCTGCTGTATTCCCCCCACACTTCGGCCGGACGGCTGCCGACCGAACGCGGGCTGCGCCTGTTCGTCGATGGTCTGCTGGAATTCGGGGCGTTGGGGGAGGAAGAACGCGGCGCGATCTCCGCCCGTTGCGCCGCCTCCGGCCGGTCCCTGCAGGAAACGCTGGGGGAGGCCGGGCAGATGCTGTCCGGCCTCGCCGGCGCGGCGGGGCTGGTGGTGGCACCCACCACCGAAGGCATGGTGCGGCATATCGAGTTCGTCGCCCTCGGCCCGGGTCGCGCGCTGGTTGTGCTGGTCCATGAGGACGGGCAGGTCGAGAACCGCGTCATCGAGGTGCCGGCCGGGCTGCCGCCCTCGGCGATGCAGCAGGCCTCCAACTACTTGAACGCCCGTCTGGCCGGCCGCACGCTGGAAGACGCCCGCGGCATGATCGCCGCCGAGGTCGCCGACAACCGCACCGCGCTGGATGCCCTGACACAGCAGGTGATCGAGGCGGGCCTGGGCACCTGGACCGGTGGGCAGGGCGGTTCGCTGATCATCCGGGGCCAGGCACGGCTGCTCGAGACGATCGACCAGGCCGCCCGGGTGTCCGAGATCAAGCGCCTGTTCGAGAGGCTGGAACAGCAGGAGACGATGCTGCGCCTGCTGGACCTCGCCCAGCGTGGGGAGGGCGTGCAGATCTTCATCGGCGCGGAAAGCGGGCTGTTCGACAGCGCCGGGCTGTCGATGGTGGTCGCACCCTTCCGCAACGGCCAGGAGAAGATCGTCGGCGCGATCGGCGTGATCGGCCCGACGCGCATCAACTACGGCCGAGTGATCCCGGTGGTGGACTACACAGCCCGGGTGATCGGACGCCTGCTGGGCTAAGGCGCCAATTCCCCGCGGTCCAGGGGCCCGTTGGCCCCTGGCGGGGTGGTTTGGAGGGGCAGAGCCCCTCCAACCTTCAGAACGACCCGACCACGCTCCCCAACACGATCACCACCACCAGCGCCAGCAACGCGCTGACGATCGTCGTCATGACGATGTCGAGGTAGCTGTCCTTGTGCGTGGACCCGCACACCGCAAACAGCGTCACCACGGCACCATTGTGCGGCAGCGCGTCCAGCGTGCCCGCGCTGATCACCGCGACGCGGTGCATCAGCCCCGGATCCAGCCCGATCTGCGCCGCCAGTGCCATGTAGGTCGGCCCCAGCGCATCGAGTGCGATGGTCAGCCCGCCCGAGGCCGAGCCCGTCAGCGCCGCCAGGATCGTCACGGCGGAGGCGAGCGACACCAGCGGCCCGCCGCCAATGCCCAGCACCCAGTCGCGCACCACCTCGAAGGCCGGCATGGCGGCGACCACGGCGCCGAAGCCTACCAAAGACGCGACTGAGAAGATCGGCAGGACGGAGGCGTTGGCGCCGGCGTCCATCGTCGCGCGCAGGGATGGCAGCCGCCAGCCGCTGATCGCCAGCAAGACCAGGATGGCGACGAACAGCGCCACCGCGACGGACCACACGCCAGCCACGGCCGAAAGGCTGGTGCCGCCCCAACGCGGTTCGGCCAGGAAGGCGGCGTCCATGTTCGGCAGCACGACCATGGACATCAGGAGGTTCACCGCCACCACCACGACCAGCGGCACGGCGGCCAGCAGGATCGGGAGTTCCTTCGACGTCGCCTGGCTGCGATGGATCTCGGCGGGGTCGAATTCGCGCGCGACCGAGGCACGTTCGCGCACCAGCGGATCATCTGCGGCGGCATCGGCCGAGGCGGGGGCGCCGTCACCGAAGCCCTCGCCTGCCGCCCGCGCGCGCGCTTCCGCCCGCTGCATCCACCACAGGCCGAACCCAAGCATGATGGCTGATGCGATAATGCCCAAGCCCGGCGCCGCGAAGGCCGTGGTGCCGAAGAAGGGCATGGGGATGGCGTTGGGGATGGCCGGCGTCCCCGGCATGGCGGACATGGTGAAGGTGAAGGCCCCGACCGCGATCGCGCCCGGCATCAGCCGGCGCGGGATGCCGGCTTCTCGGAACAACGCGGTTGCCATCGGTGCCAACACGAAGATCGCGACGAACAGCGAAACGCCGCCGTAGGTCACGGCCGCGCCCGCCAGCGCCACCGACAGGATCGCACGCTTGGGGCCGAGCTTCAGCGTCATCCACCGCGCGATGGTGCCGACCGCGCCGGAATCCTCCATCAGCTTGCCGAACAGCGCGCCGAGCAGGAACAGCGGGAAGAACTGGGCGACGAAGCGCGCCGCACTGTTCATGAAGGTTTCGGTCCAATGTGCCAGCAGCGGTTCGCCGGCGAAGGCCGCTGCGATCAGCGCGGCGGCCGGGGCCAGCAGCAGCACCGACCAGCCGCGATAGGCCAGCCACACCAGCAGCGCGAGGCCTGCGAGAATTCCGATCAGGCCCATGGTTTCAATCCGTCTTCAGCAGGTATTCGATCGGCAGCGTGGACCGCTTGCCCAGCGCCGGGCCGTGCTCGGCCATGAAGGCGTCAGCCGCGGCGCGGCCTTCGTCGCGCAGCATGGTCAGGAAGTCCCATTCCGCGTTCAGCTTTGAAGAAGCGCCGAGGTTCGTCAGCATGGCGCTGCGCACCAGGTGGACGCGCATTTTCGCCCAATGCGCGGTCTTGTCGTTGCCGGGGTCAGCCACTTCGCGCAGCAGCGCCATCATCTGCAGTTCCTTCAGAAGAACGGCGTTGAAGGCGACCTCGTTCAGGCGGTTGAGGATGTCGCGCGCTGTCTTCGGGATGCCCGGGCGTTCCACCGGGTTGATGCCGACGATGATGGTGTCGTCGGACACGCATTCATTGATCAGCGGCGTCATGGTCGGGTTGCCGGAATACCCGCCATCCCAATAGGCCTGGCCGTCGATCTCGACCGCCTGGAACATCGATGGCAGGCAGGCCGAGGCCATCAGCGCATCCGGCGTCACATCCGCATTGCGGAACACGCGCGGGCGGCCGGTGTGGACGTTGGTGGCGGTGATGAACAGCTTGATGGGTGCTGCGGCCAGCGCATCGAAATCCACCGTTTCCGCCAGCACGGCGGCCAGCGGGTTGGGCATGCCGAAATCGAGGTCGTAGGGCGAGAACATCCGCGTCGCGATATCCATCGCCAGATAGGCGGGCGAGGTGTCGAGCGACCAGCGCCCGAGCAGCACATCGAGCGGCCCGCGCTTGAGTGGGCTGTAGGCGGCCGATTTGGACACCCGCTTCCAGAAGGTCTCCAGCGCCGCGCGCGCGCCATCGGCACCACCCTGCATGTGGCCATAGGCCATCACCGCCGCATTCATCGCGCCGGCCGAGGTGCCCGAGATCGCCTCGACCTCCAGCCCGTCTTCTTCCAGCAGGCGGTCGAGCACGCCCCAGGTGAAGGCGCCGTGGCTGCCGCCGCCTTGCAACGCCAGGTCGATCAGCAGCGGTTCTTTCGCGGCGGACTTTCGCGTCGCCCGCGGCTGGGATCTCGTGTGGGACACAGGCGGCTCCGGTCAGGTTTGTGCGCTGCACAATAGCCCGTCAGGACAGAAAATGGCACCCGCTGCGTATCTCAGGGCGGACCGGCCCTCAGTTCAGGCCGGCGGACGCCGCACCGTGGCGCGCAGCGCATCCAGGACACTGTCCATCGCCGCCTGGAATCCCGGGCCGTCCAGATACCCATCCATCGCCCCCGTGCGGTCGAGAAAGGTCTTCCAGGCCGGTTCCTGCATGCCGCGCCGGAATCGGTCGTGCAGGGACGTCGTGACGTCGTCCGGCAGCCCGGCCGGGCCGGCGAGGCCCTTCATGTTCTCGGCCACCACATCCCAGCCCAGTTCCTTGATCGTCGGCACATTCGGGTAGGTCGGGATGCGTTCGGCAGAGGCGACGGCAAGCGGCCGCACCTCCCCCGCCTGCGCAAGCCCGGCCATTTCCTCCGGCGCCAGCACGGCGAGTTCCACGGTGCCCGCCAGCAACGCCTGGAGCGACGGGGCCCCACCGGTATAGGGGATGTGCAGCAGCTCGATCCCGGCAGCCTGGGACAGCAGCACGAAGACGGCATGGTAGATCGACCCGATGCCAGACGATGCATGCGGGACGGTTCCTGGCGCGCGCTTCGCGGCTTCGACCACCGCGGGCAGGTCGGCATAGCGGCCGCCGCGCTTGGTGACGATCAACATGGGCTGGCGCGTCAGGCGGATGATGGCGCGGAACGAACGCTTCGGGTCGTAGGGCACATCGCGGAAGGCGGGGAGCGAGGTGCTCTCGCTGCCACCATTCACCAGCAGGTTCAGCCCATCCGGTGTCATGCCGGCCATCTGCTGCGCGGCGATCGCCCCGCCCGCGCCGGGGCGGTTGATGACGACCAAGGGCGTGGGGAAGAAGCGGGAGGAGGCTTCCCCCGCCGCGCGCGCCGCGAGGTCCGCTCCCCCGCCCGGCGGGAAGCCGACGATGAGCTGGACCGGGCGGGATGGCTCCCAGGCGGCGCGGGCCAGACGCGGGGCGGCTAGAAGGCCGCCCGAGGCGGCGATCAGGGTGCGACGTGTGGTCATGGTGCTTCCTCCCGGATGATTTTGCCGGGAGCCTAGGCGGGAAACGGTCTGAAGCAAAAGGCTGATCGGGTGCTGCGGCCTGCACCGAACCTGCGGGCGCTGGCCTGGCAAGGTGCCATATCTCTGGTCGGGCATCGCCTTGCTGAATCGGTCCCGCCCGGTTACGTCTTCATCCTCAGGACCGCCATGACCATGAGGCCCGCGTGACCTTCTTCCGGCATAATCGCCAGCGTGGACCTGTTTTCGCCCTGCAGATGCGTTTGCAGGGCTGATCAGGGCACGGACACCCAGCGTCCTTTCTTCCCGGTCGGCTCATACCCGGAACACCGTTCCGCGTCCGCACCTTCCGTGCGGCCGGGACCGAGGAAGACAACACCGTGTCCCTGATCTCCATCCAATCGCTCGGCATCACGCTGGGCGTCCCACTGTTTTCCGGCCTGGACCTGACGGTTCACGCCAGCGACCGCATCGGGCTGGTTGCCGCCAACGGCCGTGGCAAATCCACCCTGCTGCGCTGCCTCGCAGGCCTTGCGGACCCGACCGAGGGCCAATGCCAGTTCGCCCGCAACACCCGGGTCACGCTGATGCTGCAGGAGCCCGGCCCCGACCAGCTGCCGCTGCCGGTCCGCGATGTCCTGCTGGAGGAACTGCCGGCCGACAGCCGTGAATGGGAGGCGTGGCGCGCTGATATGGCGCTGGAGGCCATGGAGGTCCCCAACAGCCTTTGGGACCGGCCGCTCGGCGAACTCAGCGGCGGCTGGCAAAGGATGGTGCTCCTGGCGCGGGCCTGGCTGACCGAACCCGACATCCTGTTGATGGATGAACCGACCAACCACCTCGACCTGCAGCGGATCGGTCAGTTGCAGCGCTGGATCGGCGCACTGCCGAAGGACACGGCGGTCATCGCTGCAAGCCATGACCGGGCGTTCCTCGATGCGGTCACCAACCGTACCCTGTTCCTGCGCGGCGCGGCGTCGGTCGATTTCGCCCTGCCCTACGCAAAGGCCCGCGCCAGCCTGGATGCGTGGGATGCGGCGACGGCGCGCCGTCACGAGACGGAGCTGCGCCAGGCCGACCAGCTGCGCCGCCAGGCCGCCAAGCTCCACAACATCGGCGTCAATTCCGGGTCGGACCTCCTTACGGTGAAGACGCGGCAACTTCGGGATCGGGCCGAGCGTATCGAATCCGCGGCGCGCCCGGCGCATCGGGAGGCTTCGGCCGGTGCGATCCGGCTGGCCGAGAGCGGCACTGACGCGAAGATCCTGATGGCCATGAACGAGGTTCGGGTGACGACGCCTGACGGGCAGCGCCTGTTCACCACGGGAAAGCTTTGGGTGCATCCTGGCGACCGCGTGGTGCTGCTCGGTGCGAATGGTGCGGGAAAATCGTGCCTGCTCGATCTCGTCACGCGGGCGATAAAGGGGCAGGCCATGGAGGGTGTCCGGTGCAACCCGTCCATCATCCCAGGTATCTGCGACCAGACGCTGAGCCATTTGCGGCCGCATGAGACACTGCACCAAGCCATCGCGGACCGCTTTGAGGTTGGTGACCAGCGGATACGCACGCTGCTGGCCGGCGCAGGGTTTCCGGTGGAACAACAATCGAGAACGGTCGCGGTGCTTTCGGGTGGACAGCGGGCGCGGCTCGCCATGTTGGTGCTCCGCCTCGAGCAGCCCAATTTCTACGTGCTGGACGAACCGACGAATCACCTCGACATCGAAGGCCAGGAGGCGCTCGAGCGGGAACTCAACCGCGGCGAAGCGGCCTGCCTGCTGGTCTCCCACGATCGCCGGTTCGTGGAGAATGTCGGCAACCGGTTCTGGTTGATCGACGCTGGGCAGCTCGTGGAAGTGGCGGCGCCGGGCCCCTTCTTCGCGATCACGATGCAGGCGCGCTGAAACGGGGGCGCTGGTTCCTGGCGCGTTGTCCGTCGCGGAACCATGTGGCTCGATTGCGAAGGGAACGAAGTCAGAGGTCGTGCGCCGTCCCGGCGGGCAGTGTTGGTGATTTGGCTCGACGCCGAAGCCGGTTCGCTTCACGCAAGTTTGCGTTCACGTCGGTCAGCACGGCGAACCCGCGGCCCCAGGCTGCGTTGTGTGGCTACCGACCACACTTCGACCGGAAGCTCGCCAGCGCCTGCGGCAAACCAGATTCTACAGGCGCGTTGTTCGCCGCAGCGCCGCGACGCGGAATGCCTCCTCCCGATCGCTGCCGGTGGCAATGGCTGCGAGTTCCGTCATCCGCTGCTGTCGGCAAACATTCAGTAGGAGAGTTCCCATGACCAATGCCCCCCACCTGAAAGATCCAAGGACAGCGTACCCAGCGCCACTCTTTCCCAGCCAACCGCAGTCGATGCCGGGACTGGCGCGGGAGATGGCACCGACGCCCGACCACGGCGAAACGAGCTATCGCGGGTCATCCCGGCTGGTGGGCAGAAAGGCTTTGGTGACCGGCGGTGACTCGGGGATAGGGCGAGCCGCCGCGATCGCGTTTGCCCGTGAGGGGGCGGACGTGGCCATTGCCTACCTGCCGGAGGAAGAAGCCGACGCGCAGCAGGTGATCGCCTTGATCGGGGAGGCAGGCAGGAAGGCCCTCGCCCTTCCTGGTGACATCCAGGACGAGGCATGGTGCCGTGCGCTTGTCGAGAAGACAGTGAAGGAGCTGGGTGGGCTGGACCTTCTCGTCATCAATGCCGGAAGGCAGCAGTACCGCGAGCAGATCGAAGACCTGTCCACGGCGGATTTCGATCGGACGATGAAGACAAATCTTTGCGCCCTTCATTGGATCGCCCAGGCCGCGGTGCCGCATCTGCCACCTGGCGCGTCAGTCATCACCACCGCTTCGATCCAGGCCTATGAACCGTCTCCAATCCTGCTGGATTACGCTACCACGAAGGCTGGCATCGTGGCGTACACCAAGGCTCTGGCGAAGCAGCTCATCGCAAAGGGCGTTCGTGCCAACGTCGTGGCCCCGGGTCCGGTCTGGACGGTGTTGCAGCCGAGCGGCGGGCAGCCCGATGAAAAGGTCAAGAACTTCGGCAAGGACAGCGACTTCGGACGCCCCGGCCAGCCGGTGGAACTCGCGCCGGTGTACGTGCTGCTCGCATCGCAGGAAGCGAGCTTCATCAATGGTGAGGTGTATGGCGTAACGGGTGGGAAGGGCGTTGCCTGATTCATGGCGCGCCAGACCGTGTGCTGCGCATCAGCCGCGCGGCCTTCACCAGATTTGGCCGGCGCCACGCGGTGGCGCCGGAGTCCTGATCAGAAACACGCGGGATGTTGCAACACCCGCGGCACGACGTTCAGCGTGGCGCCACGCCCGGAGCGTTGGGAACCGTCGTGGCGGAACCCGTCGGCGGCGCGCTCGGCACGGGCGAAGGCGCGGACGGCATGGTCGGGCTGTTGGTCGTGCCGGGTGCCCGAGCAACGCCAGGTGCCGGCGTAGTTGACGTGGCAGAGCCGGTTGGTGGCGCAGAGGGAACGAGCGTGGGTGCCGCGGGGGTTGTTGGGGTGGCAGTCGTCCCTGGCGCTTGCGCGACCCCGGGGGCCGGTGTCACCTGCGCTGCGGAACCCGTGGGCGGCGTCGCAGGCGCCTGAGATGTTTGCATTTGTGCGAAAGCCGGCGTGGAAGCCAGGCCGAGGCCGATGACGGCCAGACGAAGTGCGGTACTGCGCATCGAAGATCCTCCTCATATTGATGGAAAGAAGCAAAGCCGCGAGGAACACTCCGCTCCCGTTCAGCCGTGGCTATCGAGAAGAGTGCGCGTTCGGGAACGATGCAACTTGCGAGGGGATTAACCCCGCGGCGCCACAAGGGTTGCAGGCGAGAAAGTTCGGTGCAGCACGCTCGCACGGTTGCGCTCCGCCCGATCTCACGCGGATCGTCAGAGCGATGCAAACCTGGCCGCCGGCTCCGTCCAATAAGGGGCCGTGACTTGGATGCTTCAGGGACCCGCATCATGCCGGCGGGGGCAAGTCCGCGTCATGGGTCACCACCACCCATCCTGCCGATCGGTATGCGCTACTGCGCCCTTCCGAGTCCGGCAGGAAGGGTGATTGCCGTCGCCTGGCTGAAGCGGCGGCGACCAGCACCCCCCCTCGCAACGTGTGCGCAGCAGCGGCTCACATGCCGTACTGCCCGAGACATTCGGCCGCCTGTCAGCCCCTGTGCGGGGAGATGAAATGGAACGGCGAAGGTTCCTTGGTTATGTCGGTCATCACTTCGATCAGGCAGGGCGCATTGGCCGCCAATGCCTCTCGCATGGCGTTGCGAAGGTCAGCCGCATGCGAGACGCGCCATGACCGGACCCCGAATGCCTTGGCGTAGGTCTGGAAGTCGGGATTGCTGAGTTCGGCGCCGGAATGTCGGCCATCGAACAACCGCCGCTGGTCGCGCAGGACATTGCCGTAGGATCCATTGTTGAACAGCACCGTCACAAGATTGATGCCGAAACGCACGGCTGTCGCCAGATCCGATCCTGCGAAGAGGAAGCCTCCGTCGCCGGTCACGGCCACGACGGCCCGATCGGGATGCGCGACCTTGACGCCGAGCGCGGTCGGAAAGCCGGCACCGAGATTGCCGGAAAACCCGGAACCGACAGCGGTTCGCGGTGCATGGAACGGCATTCCGAAGGCGGAGACATAGCCCACCTGCGTCATCTCATCGCAGAAGATGCCATCCTCCGGCAGCGCATCACGAATGGCCTCGATAAAGGACATCTGGGGCTGGAGGGACTGGATCTCGGCAGCAATGTCTGCCTTCGCCTGGGCGATCGCCGGCGCGCGGTCTGCATTGTCGCGGCGTTCGACGGCGGCGGTGACGGCGCGTGCCGCGTCCGCGGCATCGGCCACGATCCCGAGGTCAACCGAAAGCCGCCGCATCTCGGCGGGATCGATGTCGATGCGCGCGATGCGCAGACCCTCGGGCATCCTGCCCCACCGGGCCACCGGCACATCAAGCCGCGTCCCGAATCCGATGAGCAGATCCGTATCAGGCCAGAGCCTGTAGCCGGCCGGGACGTTCAGGCTCAGCGGATGCCGGTCATCCACGACGCCGCGCCCGCCGCGGTATCGCACGACAGGCGCGCCGATCTTCTCGGCCAGTTCAAGGATTGCGGATCCAGCATCCATGGCGCCCGCGCCGACCCAGATCATCGGATGACGCGCTGTTGCGATCATCTCCGCCAGACGCGCGATCTTGCTCGGGTCCGGCACAGGGTTGGAATGCAGTGGCAGAGGCTCGCAGGGCGTCACCTCCGCTGTGGCGGGCAATTGGTCGAGCGGTACCTCAAGCGCGACCGGACCGGGCCGCCCGGACATCATCTCCTGGAAGGCGCGCGCGACCTTGCGGGGGGCTTCGGTCGGGTCCTCGATCCGGTCCGCGTGCCGCACCAGCGTCCGCAGCGTCGCGAGTTGGTCCGGCAGTTCATGCAACTGGCCGCGCAGCCGGCCGATCTGCGCCGAGGGCACCTGCCCGGTGAGGCACAGAATGGGTGCATTGACGCTCCAGGCCGTGGAAAGCGCGGCGGTTGTGTTCAGCATTCCGGGGCCCGGCACGACCGAATACACCGCGGGCTTGCCCGTCGCGCAGGCATAGCCAAGGGCCATGTACGCCGTCGTCTGCTCATGCCGCGCATTGATCACGCGGATGCGGTTGGCATTGCGGGCAAAAGCGTCGAACAGCCCGTACATCTGGACGCCGGGCAGGCCGAACACGGTGTCGATACCGTGGCGGACAAGGCTGTCGACGATCGCATCGCCACCGGTCATGCGCGGCATGGTGATAACTTCCTCCAACAGGACTGCGCGACGGCGCGTCTTGCGGGCGATCGCACCACCGTTTGGCGCATCCGCCAAGTGCCCGCCGCCGATGGCAACGCCGGCCCGCCGGATCGTCGGGCATCCCCCGGTGCTTGAAGCCGCTGGTCCGGAACGGTCATCGCCGCACCCCCTTCGCACCATCGACCAGTCCGCCCATAGTGCCTGTGGCGGCGGACAACGCCGCGTCGAGGGGGAAACAGTCATGGCCGGCGGTCACGCCCGGTGAGCAGTGCTTCGCGCATTTCCGTGCTCGCGCCCTTCCGCCAACGATCTTTCCGGTTCCAGTGGCCCGCGGACCTGACCACCTCCTGGGCCTTCGAAATGGAGACCCTGATCCTCGCCTGGTACGTGCTCAATGAAAGCGGGTCGGTCGTCTGGCTCACGACCTTCGCGGCGCTTCAGTTCGTCGGCACGCTGATCTCCCCGATGTTCGGCGTCATGGGCGACCGCATCGGCCACCGCCGCGTGCTTGTCGCGATGCGCGCGACCTATGCGATGCTGGCGGCGCTGCTCGCGGCCATGGCCTTGAGCGGCACGCTCAGCCTCGTTGCGGTATTTTGCGTCGCGACGCTGTCGGGGCTGGTGCGCCCATCCGACATGGGCATGCGCAACGCCCTGATCGGCGCCACCATGCCGGCACCGCTCCTGATGGGCGCCATGGGCATCGAGCGCACCAGCGCCGATGCCGCGCGCGTCGCCGGCGCGCTGTCGGGCGCGGCCCTGGTCGCCTGGATCGGCATTGGTCCCGCCTATGTCGCGGTGGTGGGCCTTTACCTGGCGAGTCTCACGCTGATGCAAGGCGTCGAGGAATCGCAGCCGAACGGCGGCACGGGATCCGTGTCCGCGATGTGGGGTGAACTTGCCGAAGGCGTTGCCCATGTCCGTGCGACCCCGCCCTTGATGGCGGCCTTGATGGTCGCCTTTCTCGCCAATGCCCTCGCCTATCCGCTGTCGGGTGGATTGCTGCCGTATGTGGCGCGCAACGTGTACGGCATCGGTGAAACGGGCCTGGGCACCCTCGTCGCCAGTTTCGCCGCAGGTGCGCTCCTTGGCTCGATCATCCTGAGCGCCCAGGGCGGACGCATGCCGCCGGCGCGAACCATGCTGTTCGGGTCGCTGTCGTGGTTCGCCTTTCTGTTGGCTTTTGCCGTGGTCGACACTGTCAGCGGCGGCATGATCATATTGGCATTCGCAGGCTTCGTTCAGTCATTCTGCATGGTGCCCCTGGCGGTGCTCATTCTTCGCGTTTCGCAGGACAGATTCCGCGGGCGCGTGATGGGGCTGCGCATGCTGGCGGTCTATGGGCTGCCTGTCGGGCTGCTCGCGGCCGGGCCACTGATCGCCTGGATTGGATTCGCGGCAACTGGCCTGGCCTACGCAGGCATGGCGCTCACCTGCACGGCCGGCATCGCCTGGCGGTGGCGCGAGCATCTCTGGCCCATCGATGCGCCAGCGAATGCCCTGCACCGGTGACGTTCCGCCCAGCGAGGCCCGAACCGGCGGCGGGTCGGCGCACCGGCATCCCGCTCAGCCGTATTCCTCGTCCAAGGTCTGGAAGCGCGGCAGGTCAACCAGCGTGCTGAATTCGGCATAGGTCATCATCGCGCCGGCGGCGGCCGCGGGCGTGCCGTCCCGCTTCAGCACCGCCAAGGCATCGGCCATCGCCTTCGACGCAGCGAACAGCATCGACACGGCATACAGCACGACGGCAAAGCCCATCTGTTCCAGCATCTGGGCCGTCAGCGCCGTCGTTTCATTGCCGTCGACGATGCTGACGACCTTCGGGCCGGGCACGCGACGCGCCACGATCTCCACTTCCTCGATGCGCTTGATGCCATCGACGAAGACCAAATCCACGCCAGCATCCTGGTACATCAAGGCGCGTCGGATGGCTTCCTCGGAGCCGACCGCGGGCATGGCATCGGTACGACCAATGATCAGCGGCCCATCTGCGGGGCGTGACGCGATGGCGCAGCGCAGGCGGCGCGATGCTTCATCCGCATCGATCAGACGGATGCCGGCGCGCTGGCCGCAACGCTTGGGCGCGACCTGGTCTTCCAGATGCACGGCCGCGACGCCGGCCTGGGCGTATTCCTCCATCGTGCGGGCGATGTTCGCCGGGCCGCCATAGCCGGTATCGGCATCGGCGATGATCGGGATGGTGACGGCGCGGACCATGTCCCGGGCGTGGGTGGTCATCTCCGTCTGGGTCAGCAGCCCGATATCGGGCCGGCCGAGCCGCGATGCCGTGGCGCCGAAGCCGGTCATGTAGATGGCGTCGAAGCCGGCGCGTTCGATCAGCCTTGCGGCCAGCGAATCCGGCGCGCCGGGCGCGGAGAGGATGTGACCCGTGGCGAGGCGGGCGCGAAGGCTGTCGGCGGCGGTCATGGCATGTCGTCCTGGCGTTTCCCTGACGGGCAGCGTCACCGCAAGCGACCCGATTGTGAAGGCGTGAACGATTCCGCAATGCAATCGGGTCAGCCTTCCCGGGTTTTCCGCTGCAGGAGGCAGCCCTATGCAATCCTTCCACACCCTGACCAATGGTGCCGCGCCGCGCGTGAAGGTGGTCGACGTCGGCGCCAACCCAATCGATTCCGAGCCACCCTACGCGGCGATGCTACGTGCGGGGGCAGCCGAGGTGGTCGGCTTCGAGCCCAACCGCGCAGCGCTGGCGCTGCTGGATCAACGCAAGGGCCCGCTCGAGAGATACTTCCCGCACGCGGTCGGCGATGGTGCGCGGCATCTGCTCCATATCTGCCAGGCGCCGGGCATGACGTCGCTGCTGGAACCGGACCCCGCGGTACTGGCGCTGTTCCACGGCTTTCCCGAATGGGGCCGGGTGCTGGCGACCGAACCGGTCGACACCGTGCGGCTGGACGACGTGTCCGAGACGGCCGGCGCCGACCTGCTGAAGCTCGACATACAGGGCGCCGAACTGATGGTGCTGCGCCATGCCGAGGCGCGGTTGCGCGACACCGTGGTGATCCAGGCGGAGGTGGAGTTTCTGCCGCTGTACAAGGGCCAGCCGCTGTTCAGCGAAATGGAACTGTTCCTGCGCGCCCACGGATTCATGCTGCACCGCTTCTTCCCCACCGTCAGCCGTGCCGTGCAACCGATGATGGTGGACGACGACCCCTATGCAGGGCTTGGGCAACTGGTCTGGGCAGATGCGGTGTTCATCCGGGACCTGACGCGGCTTGATGCGCTGTCGGACCGGCAGCTGCTGGCCGGCGCCGCGCTGCTGCACGATGCCTATGGCGCTTTCGACATCGCCTTTCGGCTTCTGGCCGACCATGACCGGCGCAACGCCACGGCGCTGGCGCGTTCCTATCTGGCCGGGTTGAACCCGCGCCTGCCGCGTGCGGCCTGACGGAGACATGACGTGACTATGACCGCCGAGACTGCCGTTTCACTCCGCACCGTGCTGCACGTTGGCTGCGGCGTGCCTGACCCGCGCAAACTGCCACCGGAGTATTTTGTTCCTGGCGCCTGGCAGGAGATCCGGCTGGACATCGATCCCGGCGTCGCGCCGGACATCCTGGCCTCGATCACCGACATGCATGCGGTGGGCAGCGCCAGTGTCGATGCCGTGTGGTCGGCGCACAATGTCGAACACTTGTATGCCCATGAAGTACCGGTCGCCCTGGCGGAATTCCGCCGCGTCCTGAGCCCCGGCGGTTTCGCTCTCATCACCTTGCCCGACCTGCAGCGCGTCGCGGAGCTGGTGGCACAGGATCGGATCACCGAGCCGGCCTAAGTCTCACCCGCCGGGCCGATCACACCGTTGGACATGATGTTCGGCTTTGGCCGGGCGATCGCCGCCGGCAACCATTTTATGGCGCATCGCACCGGCTTCACCGCACGCAGTCTGGAGGACGCGTTGCGAAGAGCCGGCTTCGCTTCGGTTCGGGTGGTGCGCGATGAAGGCTTCGCCCTGTGGGCCACCGCCTTCGTCGCACCGGCCGACTAGACCCGGTCGACTGGCTTTGATCAGATTTCTGGCAGTCGATCCGGCATGTCATGGCTGCAGACGGATCGACCGGTAAGCATCCTCTATCCGCGCCGTGAACCCGGCGGCATCGCCGAGGCTCCGCGCCCAGACGTCCCCGGCGAGGGCGGCCCGTGCCGTGGCGCGCTGATCCGGAGACGAGCCGAGAGTGATGGCCTTGTTCACATAATCCGCCAGCGATGTCGTCGCGCAGTCTGTCGCGCCGACCGCCGTCAACAGGCTGGTGGCCATGCGAGAGGCAAAGGAGCGCCCGGCGCGTGTCACGATCGGCAATCCCATGCGGAGCGCATCGGAAGCCACGGTCCCCGCATTGTAGGGGAAGGTGTCGAGAAAAAGATCCGCGAGTCCGAGGCGCGCGAGATAACGCTCCGGTTCACAGCGCGAGGCGAAGAGCAGACGGGCCGGTGAGACACCATGGCTGGCCGCCGCGTCCCGCAGATTTGCCATGCCGGTCGGATTGTCTTCCGTCAGCCACAGCACGCCATTGGACACCGCGCGAAGGATCGCGGCCCAGGCGGCAAACATCTCGGGCGTGATCTTGTAGAAATTGTTGAAGCAACAGAAGACCACGGCGTTGTCCGGCAGGCCTTCCGAAGCTCGCGTGATGTCCGGCAGGCTTGGCCGCCGGCCATCATTCGCTTGGTAGCAGCCAGCGATCGGCAGGGGTCGTGGTATGTACGATGCGAACTCCTCCGGCGGTACGACGATGTCGTCGCAGATCATCCAATCGAGTTCCGGCAGGGGCACCGATCCGACATATCCGAGATAGGTTGTCTGGACCGGCGCCGGCTTCCAACGCAGCGCGCCCAGGCGGGCCCCGGCGGTGAGACCGTTCAGGTCGATCAGGATGTCGATTTCATCACGGCGGATACGGCGCGCAACCTCCTCCTCGGACAGATGGCCTATCGGAACATGATGATCGAAGGCGGTCACGATCCGCCGGCGCAGTTCGCTGCCATCGTCCCGCGTCGAGCAATAGCCGAACACCTCGAACTGTGCCCGGTCATGCCGCTCCAGCAACTCCACGATCAGGAACCCCATCGCGTGGCGACAGAAATCGGAGGAAAGGTAGCCGATCCTGATTCGATCATGCGCATAGCCATGTTCCGGCGCGAGGCGCTCAGGTGCGGGCGGGATCTTCCGGCCGATCCAGGTCTCGCCGATGCCTCGCTGCTGCACCGGGCAATCCGTGAGGGCCAGCGCCCCCAGCGGGCCGTTGCGCAAGACGATATCGCGCTGCGTCATTCCCGGAATGCCGTCACCGAGCAGCGGCCATAGGCAAGCCTTTTGCCGCAGATGGGTCCAATGCTGGATGACGTCGGGTTGATCCGGATCGGCGAGCAGGCTCGCATGCAGATCCTGTTCGGCTGCCGCATAGTGCTTACGGGTTTCCAGCAGACGACCACGTTGGTTCAACAATGCCGTCCGGGTGGGATCGGCGTGCAGCGCGTCTGTCCACAACGCGAGGGCTTCATCCGTGCGGCCCTCCGCTTCCAGCGCCAGGCCAAGGTTGACCGAGGCCTGATGCAGATCGGGCTTGAGCGCCAGCGCTTGCCGATAGGCGATCATGGCTGCAACGCGCTCGCCACCGCCACCCAGCAATGCGCCGAGGTTGAACCATGCCGCGAAACGTTGTGGCGAGGCCGGATTGGCAGAAAGCCAGGCGCGATAGGCTGATACCGCCTGTCCAGGCGACAGCGCCTCGATTCCTGGCATCATCGCTTCCAACGGAAGGCCGATGAGGGTCACCGGCATTGCAGCATCGAGCGGCGCCATGCTCAACCGCCTCCAACCAGGCGCCCGTCCGCCGGCAAGGGAGAATAGGCATGCCGCCGCGCCAGCGCATCCCGCCAGCGTGCGTCATCCTGCGGCAGGAAGGATGCTTCCGCAGCCTCGTGGTCGAAGGTCGAACCGATTTCCAGATAGGTATCCAGGTTGATGACGTTCGGCTTCGGCAGCCAACCTTTGGCGAAGTCGTCCCACATGGAGCGGAACAAATCTTCGAGTTCCCGCACCAGGCGCGGCGTGTCGAACAGAAGCGCGTGCTCGCGCCCGGCGAGCAACCGATCGCGCAACTGCGCCAGTGATGCGCGCTCGCGCCCGTATTCGATCGCGCGGGCAACATAATCCTCGGGCGACGCACAGATGAGTTCCGGCAGCCCGGCCGCATGCACCAGGCTGCCGCAGACGCGGGCCGCGAAGCCACGCCCGGGCACGGTCAGTACCGGAACGCCCATCCATAGTGCGTCGGACGCCGTGGTATGGGCGCCGTAGGGGAAGGTATCCAGGAACAGATCCGCCAACGGGTATCGCGCAAGATGGGCATGCGCGCCCACAATCGGCGCGAAGATCAGGCGATCCGGCGCGACGCCTGCCTCGATGGCGCGGGCACGGAGTCGTTCCTCGACCTCCTCGCAGGATTTGAGCAGCCACAGCACGCTGTCCGGCACGCCGCGCAGGATCGCCATCCAGCGCCCGAAGACGGCGGGTGTCACTTTCTGTGCGCCGTTGAACGAACAGAACACCGTGCCGTCATGGGGAAGCCCATGCGCGGCGCGGTCGGCTGCCGCAGGCGTCGGCCGCTGCCGGTCGTTCGGCTGGTAACAGCCCAGGCGGACGACGGTCTCGGAGTAGAAGCGCTCGCTGCCCGGGGGCACGATGTGCCGGTCGGCAATGATATAGTGGTGACAGGCGCTGCCCATGCTGCCCGGATAGCCGAGCCAATTGACGATGATGGGCGCCGGCCGGCGCGTCAGCAGCCGGGTCCGTGCGCCGCGGGTATGCCCATTCACATCCACCAAGATGTCGATGCCGTCCGCGAGGATCACCGCTTCAGCCGCTGCGTCATCGAGCGCTGCGATGTCACGCCAGTGCTCGACGCTGCCGCGAATGCGGACCTTCGTCGCATCTTCCTGGGGGACCCCGCAGTAGTAGACGAAGACTTCAAAGGCAGTGCGGTCGTGCAAGCCGAACATCTCTGCCATCAGGGACCCGATGGCGTGTTCCCGCAGGTCGGATGAGAGGTAGCCCAGCCGCAGCCGTCGCCCGGGGATCTCCGTGCAGCGCCGCGCGAAATCGGTCGCGTCGCGAAAGGTCGGGGGCATGCCGACATCCTCGCGCATATGCGATGCGGCGACCGCCAGTTGCATCACCGGGTCATCCGACAGGCACGCCATCGATAGGGGCGCGATCCGCCGCAGCAATGCGGCGCGATCATGCCCCGCGATCGGCGCCAGCACAGGCCACTGGCATTGCCGCTGCCGCAGGCTGATCCAATGCTGCACCACGTCGCGCTGCCACGGCGTCAGTTCGGCCACTTGACGCAACGTGTCCTCGGCTTCCGCCAATTGGCGGTTGGCTTCCAGGACCTGGGCCATCTGCTTCAATGCGGCCGCCTTGTAGGCCACGGTCTCTCCGCTCACGCCCGTCAGGCTGGTCGAAACATGCGCCCACTGGCCATAGGCCTGCGCCTTCGCACCCAGCCTTTCCAGGGCGGCGCCGAGATTGATATAGGGCGGGAGGAAGTCCGGCTTGCGGCCGATTGCGGCGGTGAAGGCTTCGATCGCGGCCGGCAGGTCGCCCGCATCGGCGAGCAGCACGCCGCGATTGAAGTGCATCGCGTGCAGTATTGGGTCGTCCGGGTTCATCGAAGCCCAGTCGCGATACAGTTCCGCGGCCAATGCCCCGTGCCCCGCTGCGGAAAGCGCCTGTGCGCTCCCGATCAATTGGGCGATGTCCATTTTGGCCATGCCGTCTTCTCCCTTCGTGCTCGGCGCGGGGGCGCGCAGCGTCCGCGGCATTGTCAGGCGAACAGCGCGTTGGCCTGTGCGTTGGACATCGCGCCGATCTGGGTGGTGGTGAAGCCGGCGACCTGCGCATCCGTCAGCGCCGCGATATCCGTGGTTTCCAAACCGCCAACCTGCGTCGTGGTGAAGGCGCCGATCTGCGTGGTGGTCAGCCCTGCGACTTGCGTCGTCGTCAGCGCGGCCACACCTGTGGTGGTCAGCGCCGCAATCTGCGTGGTGGTCAGCGCTCCGACCTGGCTCGACCCCAGGCCGCCCTGCTGCGTCGTCGTCAACGCGGCGATTCCGGTCGTGGTCAGGGCGGCGACCTGCGTGCCGGTCAGCGCCGCGATCTGCGTAGAGGTCAGGGCACCGATTTGCGTCGTGTTCAGCACGGCGATGTCTGTCGACTCAAACCCGCGCACCTGCGTCACGGCGAGCGCGCCAATCTGCGTCGTGGTCAAAACGCCCATCTGGGTGGTGGTCAACGCCGCCAGCTGGCTGGAGT
This sequence comes from Acetobacteraceae bacterium, assembly GCA_022842185.1. Lineage (GTDB taxonomy): Bacteria > Pseudomonadota > Alphaproteobacteria > Acetobacterales > Acetobacteraceae > Neoroseomonas. The sequence continues at coordinate 98,769 of JALHQB010000004.1, read as the reverse complement.
TCAGGGCCCGGACCTGCGTGGTGCCAAGGCTGCCCACCTGAGTGGTGGTCAGGATCCCCATCTGCGTTGTCGTCAACGCGGAAACCTGGGTGCTGGTCAGCGCAGCAAGCTGCGTGGTGGTGATCGCTCCCACCTGGGTGGTGGTCAGGGCGCCGACCTGGTTGCCCGTCAGCCCACCCATCTGGGTCGTGGTCAGAACGGCGAGGTCGGTCGTCTCCAACGCACGGATCTGCGTGGTGTTGAGCCCACCGATCAGCGTGCGCGTCAGCGCGCCGATCTGTGTGGTGGTCAGCGCAGCGAGGTCCGTCGTCTCGAAACCCAGGACATGGGTGAGCGTGAGAGCACCGATCTGCGTGGTAGACAGTACGCCGAATTGTGTCGTGGACAGCGCCGCGATCTGGGTCGACGTCAGCCCGCGAATCTGGGTCGTGCCCATGGCGGCGACCTGCGTCGTCGTCAGCGCCGCCAACTGGTTGGTTGTCAAGGCACCCACCGGGGCAGAGGCCAGGCCCGCGATCTGCGTCGTCGTCAGGACACCGATCTGCGTGGTGCTCAAGGCGGTGATCTGCGTGGTGTTCAGTCCGCCGAGTTGCGTGGTGGTGAGGGTGACGAAGTCGGTCGTTTCGAGCGCCGCAACCTGCGTCGTCGTCAAGCCGACGATCTGCGCGGCGCGCAGTCCGGCAACCTGGGTCGTGGTCAGCGCGCCGATGTCGGTGGTGTCGAAGCCCTGCAGTTGCGCCGTGGTCAACCCGCCAACCTGGGTCGAGGACAGCGCGGCAAGTTGCGTCGTGTTCAGTGCCGAGACCTGTGTTGACGTCAGCCCGGCCACCTGGGTCGTCGTCAAAGCACCGACCTGGGTGGTGGTCAGCGCGCCGACCTGTGTCGTGGTCAGGCCGGTCATCTGTAGCGCGGACAAGCCGCGCATCTGCGTCGTGGTCAGCACGGCGAGGTCGGTCGTCTCGAAGCCGCGCAGCTGCGTGGTGGTCAGGGCCGCAAGCTGTGTGGTGCTGAGCGCACCGGTCTGCGTCGTGGTCAGTGCGGCGATGTCGGTCGATTCGAGCCCAGTGACCTGCGCTGCCGTCAAACCCGCGACCTGCGTGGTGGTCAGTGCCCCGATTTGCGTGGTGGTCAGCGCGGCAATGCGGTTCGCGGCCAATCCGGCTAGGGCGGTGGTGCCGAATACCGCCAACTGCGTGGTGGTCAGCGCGGGGATCTGCGTGGTGGTCAGTCCAGCGACCTGGGTCGAGGTGAGCGACGCCATCTGCGTGGTGGTCAGCGCAGCAATCTGTGTGGTGTTCAGTGCCGCAACCTGCGTCCCGACCAGCCCGCGCATTTGCGTCGTCGTCAGCGTTGCCAGATCGGTTGTCTCGAAGCCCTGCAACTGCGTGGTGGTCAGCGCAGCAACCTGCGTCCCGGCCAGTCCGCCCACCTGGGTCGTGGTCAGGGCAGCGATATCGGTGGTATCCAGGCCGCGCAGCTGCGCCGCCGTGAGACCACCAACCTGGGTCGAGGACAGCGCACCAATCTGTGTGGTGGTCAGTGCCGCGACCTGCGTCGATGCCAGGCCGCTGACCTGCGTGGTGGTCAACGCCCCGACTTGCGTTGTGGTCAGCGCGCCAACCTGGGTGGTGTTCAGCCCGCCAACCTGTGCCGATGACAATCCACGCATTTGCGTGGTTGTCAGCGACGCAAGATCCGTCGTTTCCAGCCCACGGAGCTGGGCTGTCGTCAGGGCGCCGAGTTGCGTGCTGGACAGCGCACCGAACTGAGTCGTGGTAAAGGCGGCGATGTCGGTGCTCTCGAAGCCCGCGATGCGCGCGGGCGTGAGGCCGGCGAGCTGCGTGGTCGTCAGCGCGGCGACCTGTGTCGTGGTCAGCGCCGCAATCTGGGACACGGTGATTCCGAGCAGCTGGGTCGTTGTCAGGGTGGCGAGGTCGGTGGTCTCCATGGCCGCCATCTGCGCCGTGGTCAGCCCGGCAAGCTGTGCCGTCGACAGGCCCGACACCTGGGTGGTCGTCAGCGCCGCGATGTCGGTGGTGTCCAGCCCGGCGAGCTGCGCGGTGGACAGCGCCCGGACCTGACTGGAGGCCAGCGCGGCCAGTTGGGTGGTGGTCATGGCGCTGACCTGACCGGAGGTCAGCCCGCCCATCTGCGTGGTCGTCAGGGCGCCGACCTGGGTGGTAGTCAGCGCACCCACCTGCGTCGTCGTCAACGCCGCGATCTGGCCCGATGACAGCCCACGCATCTGCGTGGTCGTCAGCACCGCGAGGTCGGTCGTCTCCAGCGCACGCATCTGCGCCGTGGTCAGCGCCGCGGCCTGCGTGGATGACAGCGTACCGATCTGCGTCGTCGTCAAGGCCGCTATGTCGGTTGTCTGGAGGCCGGCGATCTGCGCGTTGGTCAGCGCGCCGATTTGCGTCGTGGTCAGGGCCCCGATCTGCGTCGTGGTCAGCGCGCCGATGCTGGATGCCGCAATGCCGCGAATCTGCGTCGTGTTCAGCACCGCGAGATCGGTCGTCTCCAGCGCCGCAAGCTGCGTCGTGGTCAGCGAACCGATCTGCGTCGCCGTCAGCCCGGCCACCTGGGTCGTGGTCAAGGCCGCCACGTCGGTCGTGTCGAACCCCCGCAGCTGCGCCGTGGTCAGCCCGCCGACCTGGGTGGAGGTCAGCGCACCAAGCTGCGTCGTGGTCAGCGCGACCATCTGGGTCGATGTCAGCCCGGCCAGTTGCGTATTGGCAAGGGCGCCAAGCTGGGTCGTCGTCAACGCGCCGATCTGTGTCGTGGTCAGCGCCGCCAGCTTGATCGCGCCAAGCGCGCGTATCTGTGTCGTGGTCAGCGCGGCGAGATCAGTCGTCTCCAGGCCGCGAACCTGCGTGGAGGTCATCACGCCCACCTGCGTGCTGGTCAGCGCACCGATCTGCGTCGTGGTCAGCGCCGCCACGTCCGTGGATTCCAGCGACGGAATAAGACGGATCGCCAGGCCCGCAATCTGGGTCGTGGTCAGCGCCCCGATCTGCGTGGTGGTCAGCGCCGCCACCTGCACCGTGGTCAGGCCAAACAGCTGTGTGGTGGTCAGCGTCGCGAGGTCGGTCGTCTCCAGCGCCTGGATCTGCGTGGTTGTCAGACCGGCAAACTGGCTGCTGCGCAGCCCGGCGACCTGGGTGGTCGTCAGCGCCGCGATGTCGGTGGTGTCCAGCCCGCGGAACTGCGCCGCCGTCAGCCCGGATACATGCGTGGAGGTCAGGGCGCCCAGCTGCGTCGTCGTCATCGCGGAGACCTGCGCGGAGCCGAACGCGCCCATCTGCGTGGTCGTCAGGGCGCTGACCTGGGTGGTAGTCAGCGCACCCACCTGCGTCGTCGTCAACGCCGCGACCTGGCCCGATGACAGCCCACGCATCTGCGTGGTCGTCAGCACCGCGAGGTCGGTCGTCTCCAGCGCACGCATCTGCGCCGTGGTCAGCGCCGCGGCCTGCGTGGATGACAGCGTACCGATCTGCGTCGTCGTCAAGGCCGCTATGTCGGAGGTTTGCAGACCGACGACTTGGGAAGCTGCCAAGGCCCCGATCTGCGTCGTGGTCAATGCACCGATCTGCGTGGTCGTCAGCGCGCCAATCTTGGTCGCCGCCAGTGCCCGAACCTGCGTCGTGTTCAGCACCGCGAGATCGGTCGTCTCCAACGCCGCGACGAGGGTGGTGGTCAAGGCGGCGATATGTGTCGCCTTCAGCACCGCGATCTGGGTCGTCGTCAGGGCCTGCAGCTGCGTGGTCGTCAGCCCGGCGATCGCCGAGGTGGCAAGGCCGGCGATCGTCGTCGTGGTCAGGCCCTGGATCTGCGTGGTGTTGAGGGCGGAGAGGACAGTCATCGCGGACTCCAAGCAGACCTGCGCCCATGACGGACGGCAGCGACCACGGGCGGATGCCGGTGGCGTCGTTGGTACCCGGCTTGGACGTCCTGTCGGCCTGGTCGCATCACGAAGGTGCGACCAGGCTCGTTTCCCGACGGTAAACGCGACGCGCGAGAATTGTATCGAGGGCGCAGACTGCGATGCTTGGTTTCGATCCCCCTGGACGTGCGCGGCGCGCGCGGCAGCGCTTCAGGTCATGGTCGCGAATGGCGACACGTCACATCACGGCTCGCGCAGGCTCTCCTGCACGCCCCGGATCAACGGCAACAGGAGGTAGCCAAGCACGCTGCGCGTCCCGACATGGATCTCCGCAGTCACCGTCATGCCCGGCAGTGGCCGCATGCCGTCGGGCAGGTGCGAAAGGCCGGTCGCTTCGATTGCCACCCGGGCGCGGTGATGCGGGCCGGCAGGTTCGCCTTCGGCCCTAGGCTGCTGTGAATCCTGGGCGATGGCGCGCAACGTCCCGGACAAGCCGCCATGGCGTTGAAAGGGGAAGGCATCGACCTTGACCACCACCGGATCGCCCGGTCGTGCCCGCCCGATATCGGCGGACCGCAGCGCGACTTCGGCGATCAGCGGCGTTCCCGCGGGGACCAGGCTGACCAGCGGCTCGGCCTCCCGAAGCACCGAACCGGCGGACCGCCGCGCCACCTCCAGCACCGTGCCATCGGCCGGCGCGGTCAGCACCGTGAGTTCGGCGAGGCGCGTCGCCTTGGCGAGCGCCTCATCCACCCGGTCCAGCTCGCCGCGTACCCGCGCGAGATCCTCCATCAATTGACGCCGCCAATCCTCCGCAAAGCCTTGTCGCTCGGCCCGCTTCTGCGCGAGTGCATGACGCAGGCCCTCAAGGCGCCCGCGATCCTGGTCGCGCTGCTGTTCCGCAGCAATTCGGCGCGCCCGAGCCTCAAGGAATTGCAGGCGCGACCCGACCTGGCCTTCCAGCAGCCGCGCGCGCAAGGCTTCCACATCCCGAGCGATGGCGACCTGCTCGGACAGTGCCGCGTCGGCGGCCTCCAGCGTTCGAATGGCAGCGACCTGCACGCGCATATCCTCCGCCAGGGCATCAAGGCGCGTAGCCAGGAAGGCCTGCCGTTGCGCGTGCAGGCCGGCTTGCAGGATCGTGTCGCGGTCCATCGCCGCTGGTGGAGACCCATCCGCGAGCTCGGCCTCGATCCGCGCACGCTGTGCCGCAAGGCCCCGCTGCTGGGCGACGAGCGCCGTGCGGTCCGCCTCGGCAAAGGATGGATCCAGCAGGGCCAGGACCTGTCCCCGCTGCACCACATCCCCAGGCTTGACGCGGATCTCACGGATCACCGCGCGTTCCATCGGCTGAAGAACGATGGGGTGCGCATCGGCGGCAAGCCGCCCCTGGCCCGTGACCACGACATCCACCCGCGCAATCGCGGCCAACCCGACCAGTCCCACGAACAGCGCCGCCACCAGCCAGTGCAATCCGCGCAGCAGGCGCGGTGCCGGTTCTGCGATCAGGGCTTCAAGCGGGTCCTGAAACGACAGCGCATCCCGCGTCAGTCGCGGCGTCGACCGCAGGCGGGGCAGGCGGCGTCTGCTCATCGCATATGCTGCGTCTGCTGGTGCCAGAGATGGCGGTAAATCTCACACCGTTCCAGCAGCACCCCATGCGGCGCACAATCCATGACCCGGCCCTGCTCCAACACCAGGATCGCATCCGAACCGACCAGCGACGACAACCGGTGGGATACGACGATCATCGTGCGCCCGCGGGCAATCTCATGCAGGTTGGCCTGGATGATCGCCTCGCTGTCGGGGTCGAGAGCGCTGGTCGCTTCATCGAGGATCAGCAGAGGCGGTCGGGTGATCAGCGCTCGTGCGATGGCGATGCGCTGGCGTTGGCCGCCGGAGAAATTGCTCGCGCCTTCCTCGACCCTTGTGTCGAAGGCGTGCGGCAGGCGTTCGATGAACTCCAGCGCGCCAGCCAGTCGGGCGGCTTCGATGACTTCGGGCAGTGATGCATCGGGCTTGGCTGCGGCGATGTTGTCGCGCAATGTGCCCCGGAACAGCAGGTTCTCCTGCAAGACGACGCCGACATGCCGGCGCAGGTGTTCAAGGTCGATAGTGCGAATATCGGCCTGCCCGAAGCGGATCAGGCCATCCCGGGGGGCATGGATACCCTGGATCAGCCGCGTCAATGTGGTCTTGCCCGACCCGGACCGGCCAACCACGCCAATGACCTGGCCCTGTTCGGCGGTGAAGGACACGCGGTCGAGCGCCGGCGTCACCGCGCCGTGGTAGGTGAAGGACACGCCTTCGAAGCGCAGCGCGCCGGTGATGGCCGGACGCGCGAGGCGCTGGCCGGCACGGGCCTCCGTGGGCGTATTCATCACCGTGCCCAGCATCCGCACCGACAGTGCGGCTTCCTGATACTCGTTGATCAGAGTGACGATCTGCACCAGCGGACCGGTGACGCGGCCCGACAACATGGTGAAAGCGACCAGGGCGCCGATGGTCAGGTTTCCGTCGAAGACTTGCGTGACGCCCAGGCCAAGCACACTGATCTGCATCAGCCGTTCGAGCACGCCGGTCGTCACGGAACCGGCGGCGGATATGCGCCCGACCTCCGCATGCGCGCGCACCGCGGTTGCCACCTGGCCGTCCCAGGCGCGACGGCGCACCGGTTCCAGCACCAGTGACTTCACCGCCCGCATGTTGTGGAGCGTCTCCACAAGATGGGCCTGGCGCGCACCCTCGGCGGCATACAGGGTGTTCAGCCGGCGCCGGAAGGCCGGCACCATGGCGCCGATCACCGCCGCGATCGCCGTGGAGAAACCCAGCACAACAAGGGTCAGCACGCTGGAATAGACCGCGAGCAGCATCAGCAGCAACGGCAGGAGCGCGGCATCCAGCAGCGTCTGGAATAGTCGCCCGGTGAGGAAATGACGCAGCTTTTCCGTTTGCTGCATGTGACGAACCAGAACGCCAGCCGCATGTGTCTCGAAGAATCCCAGCGGCAGCGACAACAGGTGCGAGAAGGTGCGCGATCCGAGGCGGGCATCGATCTTGTTCGATGCCAACAGCATCAGCCTTTGCCTCGCATATGAAAAAAAGCCGTCGAACACCGCCAGCATGACAAAGATGCCGACCACCACAGTCAGCGTCTGCCAGGCATGGTGCGGCACCACCTTGTCGATCAGCACCTGGAACAGCAGAGGGATCGCGAAGCCGATCAGGTTCGACAGCAGGGCCGCCACGGCAATGCCGGCAAAGAAGGCGCGGTGCCGGGTGATCTCCGGGATGAACCACGACAGGCCAAAGGGTCGGTCCGCCTCGGCCGCGGTATCGACGCGCCGGCGGCACAGCACCAGCGTACCAGACCATTCGGCCAGGAATCGCGCGCGCGGGACCAGTTGCACGCCCGTCGCTTCATCGGTCGGATCCAGCACGGCGGCGGCCGGAGCGCCATCCGCGTCCGGAATGACGTGCACCAGAACGACCCATGACCCGTGTCGACGTATGGCCAAAGCGGGATAGGCACTGCCCAGACCCGCCGCTGCATTCCAGCCACGCCCCGTCAGCGCGCGCGTCTTCAGGCCGAGCCGGCGCAGCGTGCCAAGCACGGCAGGCAACATCTCAGGTCCCTGGGCAGTCGGTAGTTCCTCGGGCGCCAGATGCAACCCGTGGTGCATGGCAATGAGGAACAGGCACCGCAGCGCTGTATGTTCTGGTGCCAACATCCTGTCCGGCCCGGATCCACGGCGACGTTACCCGCCACTGTCTTGCACAGCGGTTAAGCCGGGGTGGGGTGCGCCTGCCGCCCCGATGCGCGATGCTGCCACCCAGGGACGTGGGGGGGACATCCATGAACGGGCAGGCCATGCTGCGCCTGGCGCCGATCACTCTGGGGACATTGATCGTGCCGCTGGACAGCGCGGTGAACGTCGCCTTCCCGGCCATCGCCGCGGCCTTCGGCCTGGCCGTGCCCGAGATCCAGTGGGTCGTGATCTGCTATGTACTGACCTATGGCAGCCTGATGCTGGCGGCCGGACGCCTGGGCGACATCTTTGGCCATGCGCGCGTCTTCCGCTTTGGCCTGGCCTGGAGCGTCGTGGCGTATCTGCTGCTGACGATCGTGCCGGGATTTGGCGCGCTGCTGGTCTGCCGGGTGCTGCAGGGGGTGGGTGCGGCGCTGGTGCTCGGCTGCGGTCCGGCCTTGGCCACCGGGTTATTCCCCGAGGCGATGCGCGCCCGCGCGCTCGCCGCCTATGCCGCGACGCTGGCTGCCGGTTCCACCATCGGCCCGCTGCTGGGCGGCGTGCTGGTCGAAGCCTTCGGCTGGCAGGCCGTGTACTGGTTTCGCGCGCCGATCGCGCTTGCCGCATTGGCGCTGTCGTGGCGATTGCCGGTCGCGCCACGCACCGCGTTGCGCGAACCCTTCGACGCACCGGGAGCCCTGCTGTTGGTGGCGGCCCTGGCGACGCTGCTGCTGGCCGTGAACCGCGCCCCGGCGCCGTCTGCCGCCGTATTCGCCGGCCTGGCCCTCCTCTGCGGGACAGGCTTCGCCTGGCGCAGCGCCAGGGCTCCTCGGCCGATCATCGACCTCGGGCTGTTCCGCCGCACGGGCTTCGCGGCGCTGAACCTGTCCAACGCCGCGCTGGGCTTCGCGGGATTCGCAGTGATGCTGCTCGTGCCGTTCTACCTTGCGCGCATCACGGGAATGCCGCCGATTCTGTTGGGTCTCGTACTAGCCGGCGGGCCGGCTGGCGGGATGCTCGGCGCCTGGATCGGTGCGCCGGCGGTTGGGCGCTTTGGACCGCGCGCGGTGCTGGTATCGGGCGCGCTGGTGACGGCGGCCGGATTGTTGTCGGTTCCATTCTGGTCGGCCATGACGCCAATACCGGTACTCATGGCGACCCTGCTGCTGCAAGGGGTCGGGGTCGGGCTGTTCACGCTTGCCTACACGGATGTCGTGATGGCCACGATGCGGCGAGAGGATCGCGGCGTCGCCGGCAGCCTGACAATGCTGACACGCACCATCGGCGTCGTCTCCGCCGCATCGCTGCTGACACTCATCTTCGGCGCGACAGAGGCAGCGATGCTGGCGGATGGCCTGCATCCCACCGAGGCCTTCCTCAGCGCCTTCGCCCGCGCCTTCCTACTGGCGGGTGCGCTTCCGCTGTTGGTGCTGCCCCTGCTGCTGCGACAACGATAGGCAGGGTGCGGCTGCGATGGCAGGCTATCCCGCAAGGGAACAGGATGCGCGCGATGAACTGGCCGGTGCAGGATGGTGTCTTCGACCTGGGCGACCTCGGGTTGCGCAGTGGGGGCACGCTGCGCGGCGCGCGCATCGCCTGGCGCAGCCACGGCACCCTGTCCGCCGCGCGGGACAATGTTGTCGTCTATCCCACCAGCTACGGCGCGCAGCACCCGGACCTCGAATGGCTGATCGGGCCGGATGGCGTGCTCGACCCGACACGTTGGTTCATCGTCATCCCGAACATGTTCGGGAACGGGCTGTCCTCATCGCCCAGCAACACCGCGCCCTGGCCGGCGCTGGTCACCGCCTGGGACAATGTCGCGGCGCAACGCCGCCTGCTGGCCGATGTGTTCGGCATCGATCGCGTCCAAGCCGTATACGGCTGGTCGATGGGCGCGCAGCAGGCCTATCATTGGGCGGCGGCCTTTCCCGATGCCGTGCGGCGTATCGTGGTGAATTGCGGCAGCGCACGGACCAGCGTGCACAACCGCGTCTTCCTCAAAGGCATGATGGCGGTGCTGGAAGCAGCACCCGAATATGACGGCACGGCACTGTTTTCCGCGCCACCGGCCGCCGCCCTTCGCGCCTTTGGGCGGCTATATGCCGGCTGGGCTCTGAGCCAGGATTTCTACCGCGACGGGCTGCACCTTTCGGCACTGGGTGCGCCGGACCTGGACAGCTTTCTCCGCACCGATTGGGAGGAACGCTTCGCCCGACGCGCAGCGGCCGACCTGCTGGCACAGCTGCGCTGCTGGGATGCGGGGGACATCGCCGATGGCGGCGACCTGGCAGCCGCCTTGCGCGCCATCACCGCGCGCGTGCTGCTGATGCCGTCCGAGACCGACCTGTATTTTCGCGTCGCCGACAACGCGGCTGAAATGCCACATCTGCGTCATGGCACCCTGGTGCCAATCCCGTCGATCTGGGGGCATCGGGCGGGCAACCCCGTGGTGAACCGGCAGGATGCCGATTTCCTGCGGCGCGAGGTGCGGGCGTTTCTGGAGGCGTGATGTTGGCGGGGCGCCGCCCCTCCAAACCTCCCCGCCAGGAGCCGACGGGCTCCTGGACCGCGATTACTTTCAGCCCTTCGTCAGCGGGTGCGGCGTCGGCGTTATCCCACGACCTCATCCGTGAACACCGTGAAGCCCGCCAGGGTACACGGCCCGAAGGTCGTCGCGATCGCCACATCCGTCGCATCGCGCCCGCGCGCCATCAGGATCCGCCCGATCCGCGGTTCGTTGTTGCGCGCGTCGAAGGTATGCCAGCGGTCATCCAGATACACCTCGAACCACGCCGCGAAATCCATCACGCCATGCGGCGGCGGGACGCCGATGTCACCGAGATAGCCCGTGCAGTACCGCGCCGGGATGTTCACGCAGCGACACAGTGTGATCGCCAGATGCGCGTAGTCGCGGCAGACACCCCGGCGCTCCGCATAGGCTTCGGATGCCGACCGCGTCGCGCTCGCATGTTCGTAGCCGAACACGATGTGATTGTGGACGAAGTCGCAGATCGCCTGCACCCGCGCCCAGCCGGTCGGGCCGTGACCGAACAACGACCAGGCGGTCTCCGTCATCTTGTCGGTGTCGCAATACCGGCTGCCAAGCAGATAGACGAGGATTTCATCCGGCAGTTGTTCCACCGGCCGCTGCCAGGCCCCCGGGACAAGAAGGTCAGGCAGGCCCGTATCCTGCACCACCAGTTCGGTTGAAATCGTGGTGCGGCCCTGCGGCGCCACGATCCGCGTGCAGCGATTGCCGAAGGCGTCGGTGTAATCGAGGAAATGCAACGGCGGATCGAAGGACACCTTGTGCGGGCCGACCAGGTCCGGCAGTCGCGACTGATGCGGGCTGATAGCCAGCAGCATCGGGGTCGGCTGCGGGCAGTCGTAGATGATCTGGCAGCCGGCGCGGATGTGCATCGCGAGATCCTTGTGAAGAACGCCGGCGAGCGGCGTCGGGTCCGACAAGCCTTTACCACGGCGCGGCCTGCCGCCCCGATGTTTCGGCGGGCAATCCTCCGCGGGCCAGTGGGTGCTGCCGGTAGGTTGGGCATCGGCGGCGCCGATTGCCCTATGACGCATCAGGCGTGGCGATGGTTGCGTCCCGTCAAGGCAAGAAGTGCGGCGACCAGTGCGACCCCCAGCGCGAAGGGGCCAAAGCCCACAAATCCGATACCGGCCATGATCCAACCGCCCAGCGATGCGGCACCGAGCCACCCGACGCTCGCCGCGGTGACATTCAGGCCCAGAACGGTGCCGCGCACTTCCTCCGGCACATTGGCCAGCGCCGCCATCAGGCTCGGCCGTGCCATCGCGCTGGAGATGGCATATCCGAAGCCGAGCGCCACAGTCCCCGCCAGCCCCGGCGTCCAGCCGAACAGCGCCATCGCCGCGGCGCCGGATGCGATCATGGCAATGGCGAAGGTCCGCGACCGATCGGGCAGCCGGTCCGCCGCCTGTCCGCCCAGCACGGTCCCCAGGATGTTCCCAAGCGCGACGATGCCGAGCGGCAGCGCCACGCCCGCCGGCGTCAGGCCATAGGTCGTCTGCAGGAAGGTGGCGAAGTAGACGACGGTCAGGCCGTAGCAGACGCGTTCGGCGACGCTCATGGCCAGCAAACGAAGCACGGGCCTCGTCATCGCGGCGCGCATGCCCGGCTGTGCCACCCGTGCGCCTGGCATGGCGATTTCGGCCGGGCGCAACGTGGTCACGAACAGGCCAAGTGCGGCGAGCACCGCCACGCCCGCGACCACCTGGTTCACCCCGCGCCAGCCGATTGACGATCCGATCCAGGCCGCCATGGGCACGCCGAGCAGCAAGGCGAAGGATTGACCCGCCATCACCCAGCCCAACGCCCGCCCGCGCTGCCGGTCCACCGTACGGGCAGAGGCCTCCGTCATGATCACGCCCGTGAATCCGCCCGCACAGGCGCCCGCCACCGTCGCCCAGAATGCGACGCCGAGGTAGCTGTCGGTCAGCGACAGGCAGACCAGCCCGGCCGCCAAGCCAAGCGGCCCGCCCACCAGGAACGGCCGCCGCCCCCAGCGATCGGAAGCGGCCCCCGCACACAGCGAGGAAACGCCCCAGGCGATCGAGGTCACAGCCATCAGATTCGCCACCAGCGGCAGGCTCGCCGACAGGTCGCGCGCCATGTCGATCAGGAATGGCGCGCGCGTGGTGCCCGATGACGATGCCGCGAACATGGCGAGACACCCCGCGGCGAGCAGTGCCCAGGGCATGGTCGGCACGCGGCTGGCCTCAGCCGCCGCCCAGCCGCCGACGATACAGCGCGATCAACCGTTCCCAATGCCGTTCCGCGGCAGGCTTGTCGTAGCAATGGCGCTGCGGGAAGGCGAAGCCGTGATGCACAGCGGGGTGGATTTCCAACTCGCCCGCCGCGCCGGAGGCCTCGAACAGCGCGCGCAGTTCCGCCACCATCGGCAGCGGCGCCAGTTCATCGTGCTCGGCGCAGGAGATGTAGAATTCCGCGCGGCCCCGACCGAACGTCAGATGTGGGCTTTCCTCCGCATCGCTGACCAGCCAGGTGCCGTAGAACGACGCGGCGGCGGCGACCCGGCCCGGAAAACGCGCGGCTGCCGCCAACGCATAGGGACCGGACATGCAGTAGCCATGCGCGCCGATCGGGCCGGGCGCCGCGATGCCGCTGCGGTCGAGATACGCGATCATGTCGGCGACGTCGCCCATCACTGGCGGGATCGTCATTTTGGTGCGGATCGCGCGCATGCGGTCGCGGTCGGGGTCGCCCATCACCAGCACGCCCGGGCCGAACTTGGTGTCACGTCCCGCGCGATAATACAGGTTCGGCAGCAGCACGCAGAAGCCGACGGAAGCCAGCCGGCGGGCCATGTCGTGCAGTTCCTCCCGGATGCCCGGCGCGTCCATAAGCATCAGCACGGCGGGATACAGGCCCCCGCGTTCGGGACGGGCGATGAAGGTCTCCATCGCGCCGTCGCGCGTGGGGATGTCCTCGATGGTTTCGATCATGCGGCGTCCTCCGTTGCCCCCAGGCTAGCCCCCGTCTGGACGGATGGCGATGGGCGGTGGACAGTCGCGTCATCCGCAATCGAGGAAACGCCGCATGAAGCTCACCATGTCGCCCGCCAGCCCCTATGTCCGCAAATGCCGCGCGCTTGCGATCAAGCGGGGCGTGGACAGCCGTATCGAGATGTGGACGGTCGCGACCTCCTCCGCGGAGCTCGCCGCGTTGAACCCGCTGTCGAAGATCCCGACCTTCGTCACCGATGACGGGCAGGTGCTGTATGACAGCCCGGTGGTCTGCGAATACATCGACAGCCTGGGCGATGCGCCACCCTGCATCCCCGCATCCGGCCCCGCGCGCTGGCGCGCACTGACGCTTGCCGCGCTGGGCGATGGCATCCTGGACGCGACCCAGCCGCGCCGGCGTGAAATCGCGCTGCCGCAGGATGACGGGCGCAAGGAATACATCGCCGGCCAGCAGGCGAAGGTGACGCGCGCCCTGGACGCGCTGGAGAAGGAAACGCTCGGCGAATTGGAGACCATCGGGGACATCACGGTGGCTTGTGCGCTCGGCTATCTCGATTTCCGCTATCCAAACGAGCCGTGGCGCCCCGGGCATCCGAAGCTCACGGCCTGGTACGAACGCGTGGTGAAGCTGCCGCCCATGGCGCAGACGATGCCGCCGGCCTGAACATCGCGACCGCACCGGCCTTGGCGCCTCCGTGATGAGGGCCGCCAAGGGCGGATGCCGGATACTCCGAACCGCACCGCGTTGTCGGGGAGCGGAGCAGCGCGGCCTTGGCTCACAAATCCTGACCGGGATGGAAATGGCCCGAGGTCGCGTCGCCGTCTGGCGCGGGTTCATATCTGGCGAAACCGGCCTCGACCCACCCGGCGCTTGCCAGCGGCGGCGCATCGCGGGATGCCATGTCTCATGACACGTCCAGACCTGCGCCGCTTCGCCCCCGCCGCCGCACGCAACCGTGACCCCATCCTCGACGCGCTGCGCGCCCATCTGCCGCCGACCGGGCGGGTGCTGGAGGTGGCGAGCGGGTCCGGCGAGCATGCCATCCATTTCGCCGCCGCCCTACCGGGCCTCATGTTCCAGCCAAGCGACCCCGATGCCGACGCGCGCGCGAGCATCGACGCCTGGGTGGCCGATCGCGGCCTGCCCAACATCCTGCCGGCGCTGGCGATCGACGCCGCGGCGACACCATGGCCGATCACCGGCGCCGATGCGGTGGTCTGCATCAACATGATCCACATCGCGCCCTGGTCCGCGACCGAGGGGCTGCTTCGCGGTGCCGCAGCCACGCTGACGCCCGGTGCGCCGCTGTTGCTGTATGGGCCCTATCGGCGCGGTGGCGCGCATACCGCGCCGTCCAATGCCGACTTCGACGCCGATCTGCGCGCGCGCAACCCGGATTGGGGCGTGCGTGACCTCGAAGACGTCGCCACGCTGGCGGCCGGGCACGGCTTCGGGCCGGCCATGGTCACCGAAATGCCCGCCAACAACCTGATCGTTGTGTTCCGGCGCACATGATGGCGCCGGGCGGGGCGCTGCCGGGCGCGGCGTCCGGCGTGCCGGTGCTGGTCCTGCTGATGCTGTGCTGCGGCATCGCCTCCGTGGTGCTGGGCGCGGATCGCGGCTGGGACGCCCAGAACTACCATGTCTATGCGCCATGGCGGCTGCTGGTGGATCGGCCCTTCGATGTCCTGCCGGCGGGGATGCAGGGCTTCCACAACCCCCTGCCCGACATCCCATTCGCGTGGCTGCTGTGGCGGCTGAACGACTGGCCGCGGCTGATCGCTTTCCTGATGGGGTTGCCCGCGGGGGCTGTGCTCTGGGTCGTCTGGCGCTGCGCGCGACGCATCCTGGCCCATGAATGGCTCGCGGTGTTGGCCACGATCGGCGCGGCGGGCGGGGCGGTGTTCCGCAGCCAGGTGGGCACCACCTCCGGCGATGTCGTGACCGGCGGAATGGTGCTGGTCGGTGTCCTGATGCTGTTGCGGCCAGCCTTGGGGCATCCGTGGCGGGGGGCGGCGCTGGCGGGCCTCGCCTGCGGCGCGGCGATCGGGCTGAAACTGACCAACGCGCCATTCGCGCCGGCGATCGCCGCCATGATCGTCATGACCATCGGTTGGGATCGGCGGCTGCCGGTCGCGCTGCTCGCCTGCGCGGTGGGTGGATTGGCCGGCATCGTGGTCACCGGCGGCTGGTGGGCCGGCCATCTGGCCATGCTCACCGGCAACCCGGTGTTCCCGTACTTCAACGACTGGTTCGACGCCGGGGCCGGCATTCCGCGCGCCGGCCGCGACCTGCAGTTCATGCCCGCGACGCTGACCGACGCGATGATCCGCCCCTTCCTCTGGGCCGTGTCGGACCTGCCACGCGTCACGGAGGAGCGCATGCGCGATCCGCGCATCGCCGCCGGTCTGCTGGCCGCCGTCGCGCTGCCATTCCTGCGCGGCGCGCCGGCGCGGCCGGGCGCGCTGCCCGTCGTGGCCTTCTTCCTCGTGGCCTATGCGATCTGGCTGCCGGTCTTCTCGATCTATCGCTACGCCTTCGTCATGGAAGCACTGGCGCCGGTGTTGCTGATCGCGGCGCTGACCGCCCTGCCGATTCGGGTCGCGACGACCGCCGCGGCCGTTGCGGTGCTGGCGGCATTCCCGCTGACCAAGCCTGTCCCGGCGCTGCGCGCGCCGCTTGGCGACCGTTATTTGGCCGTGGATTGGCCGGCACTGGCGCCCGGCGCGGCGGTCCTGGGCACATCCAAGCCGACCGCCTTCCTCGCGACCGGTCTGCCGGCGGAGACCGGGCTGTGGAGTTTGACCGGGCTCGCCGAGGTCGGTGGCGCGCCCGACCGGGCGGCACTGGCCGCGCTCATCGCCGGGTCGGCGCCGCTCTACGCCGTCGCGCCGGGGGACGGGCGAGGGTTGGAATTGCTGGACCCCCACGGGCTGTCGGCGGCGACCGACGCGTGCCGACGGGTCTGCACCAACTGGTCGCCGGCGGGCGTCGGGCCGCTGGTCTGCCCTGTCGTCCGGGCAGGCAGGACCGACCCGCCACCACCCCTGCGCCACGCCGGGCCGGCGCGGCATCTATGTCAGGCCGCAGGGCCAGGATGGCAGAGCGCCGGGCGGCGCGGGTTGCGGGCGGATGGCCAGGCGCTGCTGGATTTCGGCGCCGGTTGCCAGATCGGCGAGGTCCTTGCGCCCGGCCAGGACCGCCTGGAGGCCGATCCGCCGGCCGAGCCGCAACCGGGTGGCCGTTTTCGCTTCACCCTTCCGCCGGACGGCTTGGTACGCCTGCGCGGCGATGCGGTACTGGCCGAGGCGCGTTGTATCGGGCAGTGAAGCAGCCAGGTTTCCGCGGGCGCATGGACATGGCTGGAATGGACGGTCGCGGCAGGGCGGCAGGGACGCGCATCGCAGTCCTGATCCCCTGCTTCAACGAGGAGGTGGCCGTACCGCGGGTGGTCGCCGCCTTCCGCGCGGCGCTGCCCGGCGCAACCGTGTATGTCTATGACAACAACTCGACTGACCGGACGCGCGAGGTCGCGGCGGCGGCTGGCGCCGTGGTGCGCACCGAGACCCTGCAAGGCAAGGGAAACGTCGTCCGCCGGATGTTCGCCGACATTCAGGCCGACGCCTATGTGCTGGTCGATGGCGACGATACCTACGACGCCGCTGCCGCACCTGAGATGGTCCGCCTGCTGCTGGCGGACCGGTTGGACATGGTCACGGCGGTGCGCGTGACCAAAGCCGATGCCGGCCACGCCTATCGCCGCGGCCATCGCTTCGGCAACCGCATGCTGACGGGGATGGTCCGGCGCATCTTCGGCGACCGCATCACCGACATGCTTTCCGGCTATCGCGTCTTCTCTCGCCGCTTCGTGAAGTCCTTCCCTGCGCTGGCTTCAGGATTCGAGACGGAGACCGAATTCACCGTCCATGCCCTGGAACTGCGCCTGCCGGTGGGCGAGGTGCGGACGCGCTACAAGGAACGTCCGGTCGGTTCGGTCAGCAAGCTGAACACCTGGCGCGACGGCATGCGCATCCTGCGCACCATCCTGCTGCTGGTGCAGCGCGAAAGGCCGCTTGCCTTCTTCGCCGGGGCCGGCGCGGCGCAGCTTGCGCTTGCCGTCATCCTGGCGGTGCCGCTGCTGGCGACCTATGTGGAGACCGGGCTGGTGCCGCGCTTCCCGACAGCCATGCTGGCGACGGGGCTGGCGATCCTGGGCGCGTTGTCGATGGTCTGCGGGCTGATCCTCGATACCGTGTCGCGCGGTCGGCTGGAGACGCGCGTGCTGGCCTATCTCGCCATCCCGGCGCCGCCGGGCGATGATGATGGCTGAACCGGCCGAACCGCCAAGCCCGAGGAGATGGTCATGTCCGACCTGCCAAACCGCGTCCGCATTGCCGAGGAAGGCCCACGCGAGGGCTTCCAGATCGCCACCACACCCATCCCGACCGCCGACAAGATCGCGCTGATCGACGCTCTGTCCCGGACCGGCGTATCGCGGTTGCAGGTGGCGTCCTTCGTCAGCCCCAAGCGCGTTCCGGGCTGGGCCGATGCGGATGCCGTCGTGGCCGGCTTCACCCCCCGCCCGGGCGTCATCTACCACGCGCTATGGTTCAACCCGCAGGGGCTGCAGCGCGCCTTGGCCTTCAAGGATCGGCTTTCGATCCACGGGTCGATCACCGTCGCGGCGTCCGAGGCGTTTTCGCTCAAGAACCTGCGCCGCGATCGGGCCGGCCAGATCGCGGCGATGCGCGAGAACATCGCCGAGCATCAGGCTGCCGGCGTGCCGGTCACCCGTGCCTCGGTCCAAGCCGTCTTCGGTTGCAATTTCCAGGGCGACGTGACGCCGGCCCAGGCGATCGCCGCGGTGTCGGACGTGATGGCGCTGGCCGCCGAGACCGGCTGCGTGATCGAGCGTATCTCGCTTGCGGATTCGATGGGCTGGGCCAATCCAGGCCAAATCGAGCGCGTGGTGGGAGAGGTGCGGTCGCGCTGGCCCGGCCAGGCGATTTCCCTGCATCTGCACGACACCCGGGGCCTCGGCATCGCCAACGCCTATGCCGGCCTGCGGATGGGCGTCGCGGAATTCGACGCGGCGGTGGGCGGCACCGGTGGTTGCCCCTTCGCCGGGCATCCCGGCGCGCCGGGCAACATCGCGACAGAAGAACTCGTGCTGCTGTGCGAGGAAATGGGGATCAGCACCGGCATCGACATCGATGCGCTGATCGCGGCGGGGCACCTTGCGGAGACGATCCTCGGGCGTGGGCTGCCGTCGGCGTTGCTGCGGGGTGGGTCGCTGAATGCATTCCGGGCGAAGGCGCGCGCGGCGTGATGGGGACGCAATTCGCGCGACGCCACAGGTTGGCGAGGTTCGGCAGTGGGAAACGCCCATCCCTGGCCGGCCTCTCCCGCTCACATCAAGGACGCCGCCGATGACCGCTCCTCTCCCCCTCGCCGGCATACGGGTGATCGAATTCTCCCACATGGTCATGGGTCCGACCTGCGGCATGGTGCTGGGCGATCTTGGCGCCGAGGTGATCAAGGTCGAGCCGCCCGGCAAGGGCGATCGCACGCGCTATCTGATCGCGTCCGGGGCCGGCTTCTTTCCGGGCCTGAACCGCAACAAGAAGTCGGTGCGGATCGATACGGAGGATTCCGGCGAGCTTGAGACGTTGCGGCGGTTGATCGACACTGCTGACGTGGTGATCGAGAATTTCCGCCCGGGTGGCCTGGACGCCAGGGGCCTTGGCTACGAAGCGCTGTCGGCGCGCAATCCCCGGCTGATCTACCTTTCACTCAAGGGATATCTGCCGGGGCCGTATGAGAACCGCACGGCACTGGATGAAGTGGTGCAGATGCAGGCGGGCCTCGCCTATATGACCGGTCCGCCGGGGCGGCCGCTGCGGGCCGGCGCGCCGGTCAACGACATGATGGGCGGCATGTTTGGTGTCATCGCCATCATGGGGGCGCTGCGGCAACGCGACGCGACAGGGCAGGGCCAGCACCTGCAATCCGGCCTGTTCGAGAACGCCGCCTTCCTGATGTCCACCACGATGTTGCAGCAGGCGCTGTCGGGGCAGGACCCGCTGCCGATGCCCGCCGGCCGCCGCTCGTGGGGGGTGTATGATGTCTTCGACACCCGCGACGGCGGGCAGATCTTCATCGGCGTGGTGACCGACCGCCAGTGGGAGATCTTCCTGCGCGAGTTGGGGGAACCGGTGCTCGACAACCCGGACTATGCCACCAACACGGAACGCGCGAAGCGGCGGGAGACGCTGATTCCGCTGGTGCAGTCACTGCTGGTCAAGCACGACATCGCCGCACTCGAGACGATGTGCGAACGTGCGGGCCTGCCGTTTTCGCGCATCGCCAAGCCGTGGGATCTGTTTGATGACCCACATCTGAAGGCGAATGGCGGGCTGCTGACGGTGACGCTGCCCGATGGCCGCCGTGCCAGCGTGCCGGCACTGCCGATCCAGTTCGGGGCTGATCGCCTGGGTGTCCGGCTGGACCTGCCGAGGATCGGCGAGCATGACGAGGAAATCCTGAGCCCGCTGCGCACGCCGTCCGACGCGGCTTAGGGTTTGCGGCACACTTCGACGCAACGCACAGCCGCGGCGCCACTGACGCCAGCAGGAGGAGACACCGCGTGACCAAGCGATTCCAGGACAAGGTCGTTATTGTCAGCGGCGCGGGTTCGGTCGGCAGTGGGTGGGGCAATGGCCGCGCCGCCGCAGTGCTGTTCGCGCAGGACGGCGCAACGGTCTTTGGCGTGGACCGCAACCTTGCCGCAATGGCCGAGACCGCAGAGCGCATCGCCGAATTCGGCGGCCGCTTCACGCCGGTGGAATGCGACGTGACCAGCAACGCCGCCGTGCGCGACATGGTGGCGGATTGCCATGCGCGCTTCGGACGCATCGATGTCCTGGTCAACAATGTCGGCGGTTCCGCCGCCGGCGGCCCGGTCGAGATGAGCGAGGAGGTCTGGGACACGCAGGTCGATTTCAACCTGAAGAGCGTATTCCTGACCTGCAAGCATGTGCTGCCGATCATGGAGACGCAGGGCAGCGGCGCGATCGTCAATCTCGCATCGACCTCCGGCATTCGCTGGACCGGCTCGGCGCAGGTCGCCTATGCGGCCTGCAAGGCGGGCGTGATCCAGTTCGGGCGGGTCGTCGCCGTGCAGTACGCGGCGAAGGGCATCCGTGTGAACACCGTGGTGCCGGGGCAGATGCACACGCCGATGGTCGAGGTGCGGCTTGCCGGCCAGCGCGCCGGCGGCGATGTCGAAGCGTTGATCAAGCAGCGCGTCGCGCGCATTCCGATGGGTTTCGCCGGTGATGGGCGCGACACCGCCAATGCGGTACTGTTCCTGGCATCGGATGAGGCGCGCTTTATCACCGGGACGGAACTCGTGGTCGATGGCGGGATGTCGGTACGCTGCGGCTGATCAGCCTCGACGCTGCGGCAACTTGAGACCGAGATTCTCTCGCAGCGTCGGCCCCGTATACTCCGTTCGGAACATCCCGCGCGCGCGAAGCTCCGGCAGGACCATGGTGACGAATTCATCGAGTCCGAGCGGTAGGACTGGGGGGCAAAGGTTGAAGCCATCCGCCGCATCGGCCTCGATCCAGGCCTGCATGTCGTCGGCGATGTCCTTCGGCGTGCCGACCAGCACGCGCACGCCAAATCCCGCGGCGATGGTCGTGTACAATTGGCGGATCGACAGGTTGTCACGCTGCGCCATGGCGTACAGGTTCTTCGCCATGCTTTTCACCAGCACGTCGCGCGGTTCCGGGACCGGCCCGTCGACCGGGTAGGCCGATAGATCCCCCATCTGCTGATACAGGTAGGACAGGCCGAGTTCCGGCGGCACGAGGCTGTTCAGGAGGTCGAACTTCGCGCGCGCTTCCTCCCGCGTGCGGCCGATGAACATCGTGACGCCGGGCATGATCTTCAGGCTGTCGGGTTCGCGTCCATGCTTCGCAAGCCGGCCTTTCAGGTTGGCGTAGTAGGCCTGGGCCGCGGCGAGATCGAGCGGCGCGGAATAGACGACATCGGCGCTGCGTGCGGCGATCTCCAGGCCCTGTTCCGCCGCACCTGCCTGAACCAGGATGGGACGGCCCTGCGGCGTGCGCTTGATGGTCAGCGGCCCCTTGACCTTGAAATGCGTCCCGACGTGGTTCAGGGCATGGAGCTTCGAGGGGTCGAGGAAGATGCCGCTGTCCTTGTCGAAGACCGGGGCATCGGGTTCCCAACTGTCCCACAGGCCCTTCACCACTTCGACGAACTCGGCCGCGCGGTCGTAGCGCAGGTCGTAGTCCATGTGCTTGTCGCGGTTGAAGTTATGCGCCTCGGCTTCGGACCACGACGTGACGATGTTCCAGCCGGCGCGGCCACCCGAGAGATGGTCGAGCGAGGCCCATTTGCGCGCGATGTGATAGGGCTCGTTGTAGGTGGTCGAGGCTGTGGACACGAGCCCGATATGCGAGGTGACCGATGACAGGGCGGACAGCAGTGTCAGCGGCTCGAGTTCAAGCGTCTGGTGCGATCGGCTGAGCGCGCCTGCCGGCTCATCCTTGGTGCGCAACCCGATGCCGTCGGCCAGGAACACCATGTCGAGCTTCGCCGCTTCGGCGGTCTGGGCAAGGTACCTGTAGTGACTGAACTTCGAGGCCGCGTTCGGATCGGCGGAGGGATGCCGCCAGGCTGCCGCGTGGTAGCCCAGGTAGCGCATCGAAAGGCCGAGGCTGATCTGCTTCGGGCTGGTCATGGGCGATGTCTCGTCATCAATATGGGGATGCTGCCGGGCGTGCAGGCGATGCGTAGCCTCGCTGGTTAGAGCAAGGGTGCCACGATCACCGCATGTTCACGCAGGTCGCGCTCCACGGCAGCGCGCGCCGCGACCGAATCATGCGCCTTCAGGGCCCGCAGCAGGTCGTCATGCGGATGACCCGCCGGCGAGACGGGCCGCGGCACCGCCGACAGCAGGCTGATGGTTGGGCCGGCCTGCGTCCATAATGTTTCAACCACGCGCTGCAGCACCGGCATTCGCGCGATGGCGATGACGCCGAAGTGGAAACGTTCGTTCTCGGCGAGCACCACGGCCCCGTCCTTCGCACGCCGCCCGACCATGAGGCGCGCATGGATGGCGCGCAGCGCGGCGAGGTCCGCCGCTGTCGCCAGCGTCGCGGCCCGCGCCGCTGCGCGGCCTTCGAGCTCGACACGCAGGTCCATGATCTCGGCATACCGTTCGGGCGGCAGCCGCGGGACCCAAGCGATCCCGCGCGCGTCCAGGTCGAGCGCGCCTTCGGATACCAGACGCAGCAGCGCTTCACGCACCGGGGTCGGGCTTACACCGAGTTCGACCGCCAATTGCCTGTGAATGAGCTTCTGCCCCGGCACCAACCGACCCCCGACCAGCGCACTGCGAAGCCGAGAATAGACCTTCTCGGTCAAAGTCTCGTCGCGATCGACAGGAGCGAGGGGTGCGATGGCAGTCATCATGCGCTTCTCGGTGGCGCCGGGTTGACCTGTCAAGCAACATGGCGTTTGCTATATCAAATTGCATAATGCTTTGGAGACGCCCCCATGCCGGACACTGGCCCTATCGCCAACGCGACTGTCGCGCTGCGCCTGGCCGAGGCACTTGCCCGCCACGGCGTGACCACGACTTTTGGGCAGAGCCTGCCCTCCGCTTTCCACCTGGCGGCACCGAATGCCGGCATCAGACAAACCGTCTACCGCCAGGAAAACATGGGCGGATCGATGGCCGACGGCTACGCGCGCGTTTCGCACAAGGTCGGGGTGGTCACGGCGCAGAACGGGCCCGCCGCGACCTTGCTTGTCCCGCCGCTGGCGGAGGCTCTGAAGGCCAGCATCCCGGTCATTGCCCTGGTGCAGGAGGTCAACCGCGACAGCGCGGACAAGAATGCCTTCCAGGAGTTCGACCACTACAAGCTGTTTGACGGCGTGGCGAAGTTCGTCCGCCGCATCGACCGCGCCGACCGGGTCGAAGATTATGTGGACATGGCGTTCACGGCCGCGACGTCTGGCCGCCCCGGCCCGGCGGTCTTGCTGCTGCCGGCCGACCTGCTTCTGGAAAAGGCGGCTGGTGTATCGCGGCGGCATGCGGTGCTGGGCTCCTATCCGCTGGATCGGACCCTCGCCGATCCGTCTCGCATCGCCGAAGCCGCCGCGCTGCTCGCCGGCGCGGCGCGGCCGATCGTGATCGCGGGCGGCGGCGTGCATATCTCGGATGCTGCGCAGGAACTCGCGGCCTTGCAGCATGACGCGCACCTGCCGGTCGCGACGACCTTCATGGGCAAGGGTAGCGTCGATGAAACGCATCCGCTTTCGCTGGGCGTGGTCGGCAACACGATGGGGCGCGGCGCCCGCACCCACGAGCTCCGGTCGATGGTGACGGAGGCCGATGTCGTCCTGTTGGTGGGCAACCGCACCAATCAGAACGGCACCGATTCCTGGACGCTGTATCCCCCGGACGCGCGTTTCATCCATATCGACCCCGACCCGACGGAAATCGGCCGCAACTACGAAGCCCTGCGCCTGGCCGGCGATGCCAGATTGACCTTGGCCGCGCTGCGGGACGCCATGCTTCGCCTGGATCTTGGTGCCCGCACCGCCGCGCGCCCGAAGGTTGAAGCGCAGATCGGCGCCGCCATTGCAGGCTGGCGCAAACTGGTCGGTGGCGTCACCACGCGCGACGGCGGCCCGGTCCGCCCCGAGCGCGTTGCCGCCGAAATCGACAAGCGTCTGCCGGCGGACGGCATCATGGTCGCGGATGCGTCCTATTCGTCGAACTGGATCAACATCTACATGACGGCCAAGCGCGCCGGACAGCGGTTCCTGTCGCCACGCGGCCTCGCCGGGCTTGGCTGGGGCGTGCCGCTGGCGATCGGTGCGCAGGTTGCGGCACCGGATTCACGCGTCGTCTGCCTGTGCGGCGACGGCGGCTTTGGCCATTCCTGGGCGGAACTGGAAACCCTGCGCCGTCTCCAGGTCCCGGTGACCGTCGTTGTGCTGAACAACGGCATTCTCGGCTTTCAGAAGCATGCCGAGGACACCAAGTTCGGCGACCACACCATCGCCTGCGACTTCGCCGAGGTTGACCATGCCGCCATCGCGCGCGCCTGCGGTATCTCCGGTGTCCGCGTGGAGCGCGGCGAGGATGTCGGCCCCGCGCTCGACGCCGCATTCACGTCCGGCAAGCCCGCACTGATCGAGGTCCTGACCGACCCCAACGGCAAGCCGCCGCTTGGCATGTACGCGCATTATCCGGAGCCGTTCTGACCATGCTCGCCCTGCGAAAGACACAGGCGGGCTTTGGCCTCGAGGCGGTGGAAGTGCCGGAACCCGGCGCCCCGGCGGCAGGCGAGGTCACGGTGCGCGTCGAGGCTGTCGGCATCTGCGGCAGCGACGTGCATGCCTATGAGTGGACGGATGGCTACGGCCACATGGTGCCGTTCCTGCCAGTCACCATGGGGCATGAATTCGCAGGCGTGGTGGTGGCGTCCGGCGCGAGTGCTGCGGTGGCAGAGGGCACACGCGTGTCCGTTCATCCGCGCCTCATGCGCGGAGACGGGCTGGCGTCCTGGCCCGCGGAACCTGCGCGGCGCGGGACACGCCTGACCATCGGCCTGACGGCGGATGGTGGCTTTGCTCGCCTGATCAACGTCCCCGCCGGCAATGTGTTGCCGTTGCCGGACTCGGTCGATGCCGAACTCGGTGCGTTGGTCGAACCGCTTTCGGTTGCCGCGGAGGCCGTCCTTGTCGGCGGGATCGGACTGGGCGACACGGTCCTCGTGCTGGGGCCGGGAACGATCGGCCAGGGACTTGCGTTGATGGCGCGCGCGGCCGGAGCGGGGCGCGTGCTGGTCGCCGGGCGCGGCGACGAACCGCGCTACGCCGTGCTGCGCGCGCTCGGCTTCCACGACATCATCGACGTGACCGAGGCGCCGCTCGCGGAGCGGGTGCTGGCCATCACCGGCGGCGCGCCGGTCGATGCGGTGCTGGAAGCGACAGGCCATCCGGCATCCATCACCGATGCGCTGCCGGTCCTGAAGCGCGAAGGCGTGTTGGTGGTGGCCGGCATTCACGCCGCGCCGCTTTCCCTGCCCCTGACGGCGTTCGTGCGGAATCGACACCAGCTACGCGCGTCACATGGGTCCGAGCCGCGAACATGGGAACGGGTGATCGCACTGCTCGCGCGCGACGCGGACTCCTATCGGGCGATGATCACACATCGCCTGCCGCTCGATCGCGGGCTGGAGGGTTTCGAACTGGCGCGCCAACGCGCCGCCAGCAAGGTCATCCTGACACCATGATGCGGACAGGTAGAACGCAATGCGCGACATGACGGACGACGAGCACAACGCCGACCGCGTGGCCCTGGTCACCGGCGCTGCGCGCGGCCTCGGCGCCGCCATTGCGCGGCGCCTGGCCGAGGCTGGCCATCCTGTCGTACTCGCCGACGTGCTCGACAGCGTCGATGCGACGGCGGCGGGCATCGTCGCCGCGGGGCATCAGGCGCGCGCCATCCGCCTTGATGTGGCGGATGAGGCGGCGATCCTCGACCTGCCGAATGTGCTGGGCGATTGGTGGCCGCGCCTCGGCGTGCTGGTGAACAATGCCGGCATCTCGCCCAAGGTGGACGGCCGCAAACGCATGGTCGAGGACATCCCCACGGCGGAATGGCGTCGCGTGATGGATGTGAACCTCACCGGCCCCTTCATGCTGTCGCGCCAGGCGATCCCGGTGCTGAAGAAGCGTGGCTGGGGGCGCATCGTGATGATGACGAGCCAGGCCGCGCGAGTCCCGAGCACGATCACCGGATCCTACTACGGAGCCTCGAAGACCGGCCTGATGGGCTTCGCGCGCAACCTCGCCGTCGAACTCGGACCTTTCGGCATCACGGTGAACAGCGTGGCCCCCGGGCGGATCAACAGCGACATGGTGGCGGGTGCCGCACCGGGAATGAACGAGGCATTTCTGACGCGCATCCCGGTCGGCCGGTTGGGTGAGCCGGAGGAGGTCGCGGAGCTCGTCCATTTCCTGGCGTCGGATGCGGCAGCCTACCTGACTGGCACCACCGTCGATATCGGCGGCGGCAGCTACATGCCCTGACGCCTGCGTCGGAACTGGTCGCGCCTGACTGCACTTATCAAGATCAGGTCGAACTGCCCGGCCGCCGAGACCTTCGTCGCGGCCCCGTCGCGCGAACCGACCGGGAGCACGACGCCTGAGATAATTCGAGACCTAAGGGAGCTACCAACGATGACAGTCATGATCAGTCGCCGAACCCTGCCCGCACTCGCCAGCGGCATGACGTTGGCGGGCAGCCGGGCGGCACGGGCCGAATGGCCGGAGCGTGAGATCCAGCTCATCGTGAACTACGGCGCCGGCGGCAATACCGATGTCTCCGCGCGTGCCTTCGCGCGCGGGCTGGAACGGCAACTCGGCAAGCCGATCGTGGTGGTCAACCGACCGGGCGCGGAAGGCACCATCGGCCCCGCCTTCGTGGCGACGCAACGGCCGGATGGATACACCATCGGTGTCGTCACCTATTCCACCGTTGCCATCCAGCCGCATGTGCGCGACCTGCCCTACACGCTCGAAAGCTTCGACTTCATCGCCGGCTATGGGCGGTTCCGTTATGGCGTCACCGTGCGCGCGGATTCGCCGCACCGGACGCTCGATGACCTGGTGCGCGCGTCGAAGGTGGGCAATGGGCTGTTCGTCGGTGCGCCTTCTGCGCCCAACAACCTCGCGATGTTCGAACTCGGCCGCCTGACGGGCGGCAAGTTCGAACAGGTTCAGTACCGTTCTGGTGCGGAGGCGGTCGTCGCGCTGCTCGGCCGGCATGTCGATGTGATCGTGCAGAACCCGTCCGATGTGGTGGCGCAGATCCGCGCCGGGGAACTGCGATTGCTCGCTTCGGCCAGTCCGATGCGTTGGCAGGAGTTTCCCGACGTACCGACGATGCGTGAAGCAGGCTACGACGTGGAGATCGATTCCTGGCTGGGCGTCGCCGTTCCTCGCGGCACGCCGCGCCCGATCGTCCAGCGGCTGGAGGCGGCGGCGCTGGCGGCCCTGCGGGACCCGGCGGTGGCCGAGCAGATCACCGCGACCGGCGTCGATGCGCAGGCCCTGCCAGGCGAGGAGTATGCAGCGCTGCTCGCCAGGGGGTCGGAGGCGATGGGGCCAATCCTGCGGCGAGCCGGCATGGCGAAGCCGTAGGGGATGCAAGACATCCGGAGGGCTGTGCCCTCCGGATAAAGCCGGTGGTTGAAGGCGATCAGCGAGCGGCGCGGCGCAATGCCGTCGCCGCTTCATCGTGTTCGCCGGTGCTGGTGAGCACCACGCCGTAGTCGGTCTCAGCCTGGTCCGGCTCGATCAACCCGTACCGCACGTCGCGCGCCACCTGCGCCGGGTCGCGCGTGAACGGGTCGCCATACCCGCCGCCACCGGGCATCTCGACGACCAGCCGATCACCGGCGGGGATGACCTGGAATCCCTTGACCTTCAGGGGCGTACCCGACCCCAGTGACAGCCGTCCCAGACCGCCCGGCCCGCCGCCGGAACGCCCGCGCGCGGGATACTCGCCGCGTTCGAAGCGTGCCTGGATGCCGAAGGCCGCCGCGTCCCGGTTCTCGATTTCCATGCGCTGCCCAAGCCCGCCACGCTGACGACCCGGACCGCCGGATCCCTGCCGGAACTCCTTCTTCCAGACCACGAGCGGCGTGATCGCTTCGGTGATCTCGACCGGCACGTTGCGCACGCCCGATGGGAAGGGCGTCGCCGACAGGCCATCCTGTCGCGGCCGTGCACCGGCGCCACCCGAATGGAAGGTCGTGACGTTGAAGGCGCGGACGGCGGACCCTTCGCTGCCCGTCAGTCCATGGCCTGCCAACAGGCTGAGATTCCACAGGCTCGACGTGCCTTCGGCGGGCACCGTGTCCGGCATCGCCTGATCCAGGCAGCCATAGACCACATCCGGCAGCATGTGCCCGATGACGGAACGCGCATAGACCGCGGCCGGGTGCGGCGCGTTGACGATGGTGTTCTCCGGCGCGGTGACGATCACGGCGTCCAACGTGCCGGTGTTGTTCGGGATCCATGGCGCCAGCGCGGCCTTCACGCCGAAGGCGGTATAGGCATCCGTGTAGCAGATCGGGCAGTTGATCGCGTAGCGGGACAAGCCCGACGTGCCGGCGAAATCCACCAGCACGCGGTCGCCTGCGATGGTCACGGTGGCCGCGAGCGTCACCGGCGCCTCGAACCCGTCGATCGTCATCGACGCCGACCACGACCCCTGCGGCAGCTTCGCGATGACATCAGCCATGGCGCGGCGGCTGCGGGTGATGATCTCCTCGCCCAGCAATTCGAGGTCGCGAAGCTTGAATTCGCGCATCATCTCGACCAAGCGGGTGCCGCCCTTCTCGTTGCAGGCGATCAGCGCGTAGATGTCGCCGATCACCTGCACAGGCTCGCGCACATTGGCGCGCACCATGCCGAGCAGGTCGTCATTCATCTGCCCAGCCCGCGCGAGATACATCAGCGGGATGTACAGCCCTTCATGGTAGATCTGCCGGCCCTCCGCGCTGACACCGAGGCCGCCGATATCAACGACATGCGTCGTCGAGGCGAACAGCGCCACCGCACGGCCATCAAGGAAGATCGGTGTGACGACCGTCAGGTCGAACAGATGGCCGGTACCCTTCCAGGGATCATTGGTGATGAGGATGTCACCATCCTTCAGCGTGTCGGCCGGAAAGGCATCGAGGAAATGCACCACCGACCGCGCCATCGAATTGATGTGGCCCGGCGTGCCGGTGACGGCCTGCGCCAGCATGCGGCCCTTCATGTCGAAGACGCCGGCGGAAATATCGCCGGCCTCCCGCGCCGCGGTGGAGAAGGCGGTGCGGACGAGCGTCTGCGCCTGTTCCTCGACCACCGAGAGCAGGCGGTTCCACAGGATCTGGATCTCGATCTCGCCGAGCGTGTTGCTCATCGGGCGATCCTTTCGATCAGCAAGTGGCCGGCGGCATTGGGGCCGGCCGTGAAACCATCGGGGATCAGGGTGGAAGTCTCGGCCTCCACGATCACGGCCGGACCTGAGATGCGAGCGCCGGGGGGCAACGACGCGCGGTCGTAGATGGCGGCATCGACGGGACCACCGGTGCCGGGGTCGATGATGCGGCGCGTGCCGGCGGGTGGTGGTGCGGCGGCCGGCGGCGCCTCGGCGATGCGCGCGGGCAGCGGCTTCGCCTCGGCCAGCGAGAGCGTCCAGGTCAGTACCTCGATCTCCAGCTTGGGGATGATGCGGCCGTACAGCGCGTTGTAGGTGGCTTCGAAAGCCGCCTTGAAGGTGTCTTGGCTCGCCGCGTCATAGGGTCCATCGGGCAGTGTGACCGCCACCTCATGCCCCTGGCCGCGATAGCGCATGAAGCCGGTGCGGACTTCCTTCACCGCGGCATCGGGCGCCCCGAGGCGGACGACGGCCTCGGCTTCGATGCGCATCGCGTCATACAGGCTGTTGACCAGTGCGGCATCGAAGGCATTCAGGCTGACCAGGCGCGTGCGCACGACTTCATAACCGATCGGCGCACCGAGGAAGCCATGGGCCGAGCCGACACCAGCCCCGACCGGCACCAGCACGCGATCCATTCCAAGCTTCGCCGCCATGCGCGCGGCATGCAACGGCGCGGCGCCGCCGAAGGCGATCATGGTGCGCCCGGCGGTCTCCTTGCCGTTTTCCACGGCGTGGACGCGCGCGGCATTCGCCATGGTCTCGATGACGATCTCGGTGATGCCGAGTGCTGCGGTTTCCGTCGTCATCTTCAACGGCGTGGCGACCGCATTCGCGCAGGCGGTGGCGGATGCGGCCGGATCGAGCGAGATGTAGCCGCCTGCGAACAGCGCAGGATCGATCCAGGACAGCACGAGATCGGCATCGGTCACGGTCGGCATCGTACCGCCGCGCCCGTAGCAGGCGGGCCCGGGCATGGAACCCGCGCTGTCCGGCCCGACCGTGATGCGACCCAGCCCATCGACGCGTGCGATGGAACCACCGCCGGCGCCGATCTCGACCATGTCGATCACCGGGATGCGGACGGGGATGCCGCTGCCCTTCACGAAACGCGCGGCGCGCGCGATCTCAAAATGGCGCGCCTGCTGAGGTTTCATGTCGTCGATCAACGTGATCTTCGCTGTCGTGCCGCCCATGTCGAAGGCGAGCGCGCGCGGGATGCCGTTCTCGGCGGCGAGAATCTGCGCCAGGATCGCGCCGCCGGCGGGGCCGGATTCGACCAGGCGAATGGGGAAGCGCCTCGCCGTCTCCACGGTCGTGATGCCACCGGATGACATGATGAGCAGCAACGGACAGGTCGCGCCCATCGCCTGGATGCCGCGTTCCAGGCGCCGCAGGTAGCTCTCCATCAGCGGCAGGACATAGGCATTGGCGACGGTGGTGGAGGTGCGCTCGTATTCGCGGATCTCGGGGCATACCTCGGATGAAATCGCGATGACCTCGGATGGAAAATACCGAGCCAGGATCTCCCGCGCGCGACGTTCATGCGCGTCGTTCTGGTAGGCGTGCAGGAAGCAGATGGCGAGCGCCTCGACCCCTTCGGCCTTGGCCGCGGCGCCGATGCGATCCAGCGCGGATTCCTCCATCGCCAGCAGGACCTCGCCATCGGCCGCGACGCGCTCGGGAACCTCGAAGCGCAGCGGGCGCGGCACCAGGGGTTCGGGACGCTCCATGTACAGGTCGTACTGCTCGAAGCGATGCTCGTAGGCCATCTCGAGGGAATCGCGGAATCCCTCGGTCGTCACCAGCGCGGTCTTCGCGCCCTTGCGTTCGATCAGCGCATTGGTCGCGAGCGTGGTGCCGTGGATGACCAGGGCGAGGTCCGCAGCGACGATCCCCGCCTGTGCGAGAATGGTGGCCGTACCCTCCAGCACCGCACGTTCCGGTGCGTCTGTGGTGGTCAGGACCTTGGTGGAAAGGGACCGGTCCGGTAGTGAAAGAACCAGGTCAGTGAAGGTGCCGCCGATATCGACGGCGAGGCGCGCGGTCTTGGTCATCAGATCCTGTCTTCAGTCAACGGCACGAATGTTGGCGGCCTGCACGACCCCACGCCAGGTCTCAAATTCGGCGCGCAGGAAAGCCGTGAATTCAGCCGGAGGCATCGGCGCTGGATCGAAGCCGATGCGTGCCAGCATCTCGATGATCGGCGGTCTTCCGAGGATCGTCGCGATATGGGCGGCCAGCCGGGCGCGAATAGGTTCAGGGGTGCCGGGCGGAGCGATGATCCCGTACCAGTTGGAGATGTCAAAACCCTGCACCGCCGACCCGACGGATGGCGTCTGCGGGGACGTTGCCCAGGGCGTCGCGGCGCTGACCGCGAGCAACCGCATCTGCCCCTGCTGCACCATCGGCCAGGCCGAAGCATCGCTGAAGAAGATGTCTACGTTGCCGGCAATGATATCCGTCAGAGCCGGCGCCGTTCCCCGATATGGAACATGCACCATGCGCGCCCCGAGGCGCAGATTCATCAGTTCGACCGCGAGATGCGTCGCCGTCCCCACGCCGCCGGAGGCGAAGCGAATGCGGTCCGGCTCCCGACGCACCAGTGCGACGAACTCGGCAAGGTTCTGTGCAGGCAGGGCATTGCCACAGACCAACAGCAATGGGCTGCGCGTGACCATGCTGACATGGCCGAGCGCCAGCGGATCATAGGGCGTCGGCCGCACCACCGGCCCCGCCGTGATGTTGCCCGCGCTGACCATCGAAAGCGCGTACCCATCGGGCGGCGATTTCGCCACAGCCTCCACCCCGATCGCGCCGCCGGCGCCGGCGCGGTTCTCAACCACCACCGGTTGGCCCAGCAGCGCGCCCAGCGGTTCGGCGAGAATGCGCCCCACGGCATCCACGCCGCCGCCAGGTGGGAAAGGCACCACCAGACGCACCGGGCGTGTGGGATAGGACTGCGCGCGCGCGGCAGGCGCTATGCCGCCGATGGCTGCCGCGCCGAGAAGGGCGCGGCGTGTGGTGGAAAGGCTCATCGAGGCAGTTCTCCCATGCGATGGGCCGTGACGATGGCAATCCCGATGCGCGGACCGGTCGTTGTGTGCCGGCTGCGCGTTGGTTCGGAGCCTAGACCGCCATGACCGAGGTGGGAACCCGCCGCAGGGCGATATGCGGTTCGGGCTTTCCTCCGGCGCCAAGTCGCGCAACCATCTGGCTGCCAGCGTCCGGCCCCGTCATCACCCAGCAGCCGCAAGGTGTCGCCATGTCCCTGACCAACCAGCCCGATCCCGAGATACGCAAGCGCGTCGTCGCGCAGGATCTGCAGAACGTGATGCATCCGATCGTGCAGCACCGCGCACTGGAGAAGTCACAGATCGTGGTGACCGGTGCCCAAGGTTCGACCATCGTGGACGCGGACGGCACCTCCTACCTCGACGCCATGGCCGGGCTGTGGTGCGTGAACATCGGCTATGGTCGCACGGAACTCGCCGAAATCGCGGCTGAGCAGATGCAGCAGATCGCGTATTATCCGCATACCGCGATGAACTTGCCGGCGGCTCGGCTGGCCGAACAGCTCAACGGGCTGATGGGTGGCGGCTACCACAGCTATTTCGTCAATTCGGGATCGGAGGCGAACGAGGCCGGCTTCAAGATCGCGCGGCAATACGCCAAGCACGAATTCCCCGGCCAGTTCCGCTTCAAGACCATCGCCAGGCACTATGCCTATCACGGGACGACGCTGGCGACGCTGGCGGCCGGCGGCATGGGCGAGCGGAAGATGAAGTTCGAACCCTATGCGGGCGAATTCATCCATGTGCCGGCACCGACCTGCTACCGCTGCCCGCTCGGGCTGGAATCCGGCAGTTGTGGCATGGCCTGCGCCAAGCTGTTCGAGGCGACCATCCTGGCCGAAGGCCCGCAGACGGTGGCCGAGGTGATCGTCGAGCCAATCATGTCCGCCGTGGGCGTGGCGGTGCCGCCCGACGAATACCTGCCGATGGTCGAAGCCATCTGCCGCAAGTACGACGTGCTTCTGCATGTCGATGAGGTGATCAACGGCTTCGGCCGCACCGGCAAGATGTTCGCCCACCAGCATTACGGCATCAGCCCCGACATCATGGCCGTGGCGAAGGGGATCGTGTCGGCCTACCTGCCGATCGCCGCCACCGTGGTGAAGGACAAGGTGTTCGAGAGCTTCCTCGGCGAAGTCGCGGAATCCCGCCAGGTGATGCAGGTGAACACTTATGGCGGGCATCCGGTCTCGGCCGCAGTGGCCGTGCGGAACATCGAGATCATGCTGGAGGAATCGCTGCCAGAGCGCGCCGCGACCATGGGCGCGTATCTGATGGACGGCTTCAAGGACCGGCTGTTCCGCCACGGCATCACGGGTGACATCCGCGGCAAAGGGCTGCTGATTGGCGTCGAGCTCGTCACGGACCGTGAGTCCAAAGTGCAGCTCGACGGCGCCCTCGTGCAGGGCGTGGTGGATTTCTGCAAGGCGCATGGCGTGATCGTCGGGCGTTCCGGTGGCGGATCGCGGCATTCCAATACCATTGTGTTCTCGCCACCGCTGGTGATCACGAAGTCCGAATGCGACACGCTGATTGAGGTGATGGACAAGGCTTTGGAGTCGACCGTCGCGAAACTGGCGGGACGGGGCTGACGCCGCGGCGGCGTGGACCATGATGGCACTCTGCCATGACGGCGGTCGCCGTCGCGGAGCCTGACGTTCGTCACCAGCCCGATACGCTCGGCCTGGCAGGCATGGCCTTGGCGCCCGATCGGTTCTCCGCCTTCGTGGCGGAACCGGCGCGAGTGGCGCGGGCGTCCGGCCGGCGGGCCAACGCCGCCCGCCGTTCCGCGGGGCTCTTGATCGATCCCATGCTGCGGGCGCTAATGGCAGCCTTCGTATCCAAGGGATTGTCGCGGGCATGCCTTCTTCGGTGATCGTTCTGGGCGCCGGAATGGTCGGCGTCTCGGTGGCGCTGCATCTGCGCCGCCGTGGCCATGACGTGCTCCTGGTGGATCGGCAGGACCCAGGCCTGGGCGCGTCCTTCGGCAATGGCGGGCTCATCCAGCGCGAAGCCGTACACCCGCACCCCTTCCCGCGCGTCGCCTCCGAGATCATGCGGATTGCGCGCAACAAATCGATCGATGCGCATTATCACTGGGGCGCGCTGCCAGGCCTGGCGACGCCGTTGCTGCGTTATTGGTGGAATTCGGAGCCACAGCGCTATGCCCGGATTGCCGAGGCCTATGCGAAGTTGATCGAGACCTGCCTCGACGAGCACTACGCCATAGCGCGCGGTACCGATGCGATGCCGCTGCTGCGCCCGATAGGCTGGATCCGCATGTTTTCGGACGAGGCGAGTTTCAACTTCGCCCGGATGCAGGCTGAGGAAGGCAAGCGCCTGCACGGCGTCAACTTCGCAACCATGGACAGCGCCGCGCTGGCCGAGGCCGAGCCGGCGTTGCTCAAATCACGCCACGGCGCGATCCATTGGACCGACCCGGTGTCGGTCAGCGACCCGCATGCGCTGGTGATGTCCTATGCCGCGCGCTTCGCCGAGGCTGGCGGGCGTTTCGTGACCGGCGATGCCGCCTCGTTGGCGCGCGCGGGGGCCGGCTGGCGCGTGCAGACCGCCGACGGCCCGGCCGAGGCGGAGCAGGTGGTGGTGGCGCTCGGCGCCTTCGCGAATAAGGTGACGAAGCCGCTGGGCTATGATCCGCCGACTTTCGGCAAGCGCGGCTACCACAAGCATTTCGCTCTGCAAGGGAATGCGGTGCTGAACCGGCCGGTGCTCGATACCGAAAGTTCCTTCCTGCTCGCACCCATGCGCGCCGGCGTGCGGCTGACCACCGGCGCGGAGTTCGCCGGCATCGATGAAGCGCCGACGCCGGTGCAACTGGCGCGCGCCGAACCCGTCGCGCGCACGCTGTTGCCGCTGGGCGATGCGGTGGAACGCGAACCCTGGATGGGGGTGCGCCCCTGCACGCCGGACATGCTCCCGATCATCGGGAAGTTGCCCGGCCAGCAAGGCGCCTGGTGCGCCTTCGGGCATGCGCATCAGGGCTTCACGCTGGGGCCGACAACTGGCCGGCTGCTCGCCGAGATGATGGATGGCGAGACGCCCTTCATCGACCCCACGCCGTATCGCGCGGACCGCTTCTGACCATGCGTATCGCCGTTCTGCAATTCGCCCACGAAACCGTCACCTTCCTGCCCTTCGACACGACGGAGGATGACTTTCGCTACCCCGGTTCACCCGCGGCCGGGGAGGCGCTGCTGGCGACCGACCCCAAGGGCTATATGGGCGGATTCGTGCGGGTGGCGCGCGAGTTCGATGGCGTGGAGCTGGTCGGCATCGAATCGCCGCTATGGCCCAAGACCGGCACTGGTTCCGGCTGGATCACCAATGAGGCTTTCGAAACATTCGTCGGGCGGCAGATCGAGCAGTTGAAGGCGCTTGGACCATTCGACGGCGCCTATCTTGCGCTGCATGGCGCGATGGGCGTGCGCGGTGTGCCGCGGCCGGAAGCCGAGATCGCGAAGCGTGTCCGTGCTGCGCTGGGACCCGAGGCGCGGATCGCCGCGACCTTCGATCCGCATGGCAATGAGGATGAGGAATTCCTCCGCCACGCCGACATGGCATTCTGCGTGAAGTATTTCCCGCATTACGACATGCATCTGCAAGGCGAACGCGCGGCGCGGATGCTGGTCCGCGCCATCCGCCGCGACTACCGCCCCGCCACCGTCACGCTGAAACTGCCGATCCTCGCACCCACGGTGATGATGTGGACGGGTGCCTCGCCCTGGTCCGACCTGGTGCAGCGCGCCCTGACCTGGGAAGCGCGCGAACCGGACGGCTTCGTCAACGTCTTCTTCGGCTTCCCCTGGAGCGACGTGCCCGATGGCGGCATGGGATTCCAGGTGATGACGAACGGCAAGCCGGACCTCGCGCAGCGCATCGCGCGCGACATGGCCGACTGGGCCTGGCGCCGGCGCGAGGCGCTGGTCAAGGGCGCCACCGTCCATCGTATCAGCGCGGGCGTCGCGCTGACGAAGCAGGCCGTGGCGGAAGGCAAGGCGCCGGTGGTCATTGCCGACCACAGCGACCGATCGGGCTACGCCACCTGGCTGTTGCGGGAGATCATCGCCCAGGGCCTGTCGCGCACACTGGTCGCGACCATCGCGGCGCCTGATGCGATTGCGTCATTGGCCGGCGCGAAACCGGGCGATGCCGTGGCGGTCGAGATCGGCGGCCGCGTCGATCCCTCCGCCGGCGATCCGGTTCGCATCACGGGGCAGGTACTGCTGGTCGCGGATGCCACAACGGCTCGCGCCACCGGCAAGGGCCAGAACTGGATCGCCATTCGCTTCGGCGATGGCAATGTCGTCGTGCTCAGCCCTTTCCTCGTGCAGATCATGCTGCCCGAGGAGTTGTGGAGTCTGGGTCTGTCAGCGGCGGATTACGATGTCATCGCCATCAAGTCGCGCGTGCATTTCCGCCGCGGCTTCGACGATAGCGGCTTCGCGCCGACCATCCTGCTGGTCGAACCGGACGAGCCTTTCCTCGGCACCGTCCGGCTTGAAGCCCTGCCCTATCAACACATGCGCGCCGCCGATTACTACCCGTATTCGGATTAGCGATTCTTCCAGTCCGGCTTGCGCTTCTCCGCGAAGGCCTTCGGTCCTTCGATGTAGTCCTCGCTGTCCAGGTTGCGCTGCTGGGACGGATACATGGTGGTGATCGCCTCGCGCAGCGTCGGCTTGTCCATGCCGGCATAGACCGCCTGTTTGGACGCGCGCACCGCCAGCGGCGAACATTCCAGAATCAGCGCGGCCCAGCGCTTCGCGGCCTCCAGCGCCTGGCCCTGGGGCACCACCTCATTGACGAAGCCCAGCGTGTGGCCTTCGGCAGCGGAAACGCGCCGGCCGGTCAGGATCATGCCCAGCGCCTGCTTCTGCCCGATCATGCGCGGCAGCCGGTGCACGCCACCGGCACCCGCGATCAGTCCGACGCGGGGTTCGGGCAGGGCGAAGACGGCGTTCTCGGCAGCAATCACCAGGTCGCAGGCCAGCGCGATCTCGAAGCCACCCCCCATCGCCACGCCATTCACCGCGGCGATCACCGGCTTGTCGAGGTCAAACCGTAATGTCAGCCCGGCAAACCCGGTGCGCGCCGATGGGCCGCGCTTGCCGGCAGCCTGGATCTTCAGATCATTGCCGGCGGAAAACGCGCGTTCGCCCGCGCCGGTGACAATCGCCACCCACAGATCGGGGTTCGCGGCGAACTCGTCCCAAACCTGTTCGAGTTCATGATGCGCCTCGCTGTGCAGGGCGTTCATCACCTCGGGCCGGTTCAGCGTGACGATCCGCAGGCGGCCTTCATCCTGGACGATGCAATGCTTCATTGGTCTTCTCCCGTTCAATCAGCGGTCCAGCCGCCATCGACGACGATCGACGACCCCGTCATCAGCGCTGCGGCATCGCCGGCGAGGAAGACGATCGCGCCCATCAGATCCTCGACCTGCCCGATGCGGCCGAGTTTGATCTTGGACAGCACGCTCGCCTTGAAAGCGGCGTCCTCGAAGAAAGGCCGCGTCAGCGGCGTTTCGATGAAGGTCGGGCAGATCGTATTCACCCGGATGCGATGCGCGGCGAGATCGACCGCCATCGCCTTGGTCATCCCCTCCATCCCCCACTTGGATGCGCAATAGATCGTGCGGTTCGCCCCGCCGACATGGCCCATCTGGGAGGATATGTTGATGATCGATCCCGGCCTGCCCGCCGCGATCAGCCCCTTCACCACCGCCTGCGCGACGAAGAAGGCGGATCGGAGGTTGAGATCCATCACCGCGTCGTAATCGTCATGCGTGACATCGACGAAGGTCTTGGGCCGGTTTGTGCCGGCATTGTTCACCAGCACGTCGAACGGGCCGGCAGCGGCGATGGCGCGTTCCGTCGCGGGGACATCCAGCACGTCCAGCACCAGCGCCGTCGCGTTGCCGAGCGCAGCGGCGGCGGCCTCGATTTCGTCGGCGCTGCGGGCGACCAGCGTGACATGCGCTCCGGCCTCACCCAGCGCCGCCGCGGCCGCCAGGCCAATGCCGCGTCCGGCCCCAGTCACCAGCGCGCGTTTGCCGTCCAGGCGAAAGGATGGCGTCCGGGGCAGGTCCATCACTCGGCCGCCTTGCCGTATGGGATGTTGCGGCCGCCATAGCGTCGCACGCGGATGTTCGCCTGCTCGGCATGGCCGGCAAAGCCTTCCAGCATGCACAACCGCGAGCAGTATTCCCCGATCATCGCCGACGCCGCATCCGTCAGCACCCGCTGATAGGTCACGGTCTTGAGGAACTTGCCGACCCACAGCCCCCCCGTGTAGCGCGCCGCCTTCATCGTCGGCAGCGTGTGGTTGGTGCCGATCACCTTGTCGCCATAGGACACGTTGGTGCGCGGCCCGAGGAACAACGCGCCGTAATTGGTCATGTGGGCGAGAAAATAGTCCGGGTCCCGCGTCATCACCTGCACATGCTCGGAGGCGATGCGATCGGCCTCGCGCACCATCTCCTCCTCGCTG
Source organism: Acetobacteraceae bacterium (assembly GCA_022842185.1). Taxonomy (GTDB): domain Bacteria; phylum Pseudomonadota; class Alphaproteobacteria; order Acetobacterales; family Acetobacteraceae; genus Neoroseomonas. The sequence continues at coordinate 59,978 of JALHQB010000004.1, read as the reverse complement.
TCGCAGACGATCACCTCGCCGTAATCCTCCCAGGCTTTCCGGGCGACGGCAGCGGTGGGCAGGATGGTCAGCAGGCGTTCGACCTCAGCCATGGTGTCGCGGGCCAGTTTTTCGGAATTGGTCAGCAGGATCGCGGGCGAATTCGGCCCGTGTTCCGCCTGGCCAAGCAGGTCGGTGGCGCACAACTCGCCATCCACCGTGTCATCGGCGATGACCAGCGTTTCGGTCGGGCCGGCGAACAGATCGATGCCGACGCGGCCATACAACTGCCTCTTGGCCTCCGCGACGAAGGCGTTGCCGGGGCCGACCAGCATATCCACCGGGTCGATGCTCGCGGTGCCCAGAGCCATCGCGCCGACCGCCTGGATGCCGCCCAGGCAATAGATCACATCCGCCCCGGCCAGATGCTGCGCCGCGACAATGGCGGGCGCCGGTGCGCCGTTGAAGGGTGGCGCGCAGGTGATGATGCGCTTCACCCCCGCGACCTTCGCCGTCAGCACCGACATATGCGCGGAGGCCAGCAGCGGATATTTCCCACCAGGCACGTAGCAGCCCACCGAGTTCACGGGAATGTTCTTGTGGCCCAGCACCACGCCGGGTAGGGTCTCGACCTCGATATCCTTCAGCGCGTCCTTCTGGTGCTGCGCGAAGTTCCGCACCTGGTCCTGCGCGAAGCGGATATCATCCAGGTCGCGCGCCGACAGTTGCGACAGGCAATCCTTGATCTCGGCATCCGTCAGGCGGAAATCCGTGCGATCCCACTTATCGAAGCGGATCGACAATTCCCGCACCGCATCATCGCCGCGGGCGGCGATATCGGCCAGGATGCCCTCGACCGTTGTGCGGACCTTCGCGTCATCCTCCGCTCGGGCCTCGGCGTCGCGGCCGCGCTTGAGATGACGTGCCATGGTGGTTCCCCTATGCTGATCCGATAGGGCTACCCTTTGGCCGGGCCGTGTCAACCGGGGGGCTATGCCGCGCGCCGCGACGGGCTTAGCCTGACGCGACAGCATGTCTGGCATTCCCGGGCCAACGGGATGCAACGGGATGGGAAGCAGGAATGACAGATATTCGATACTTGGCGCCGACCACGGTTGACGAGGCCGTCAGCGCCTTCGCCGCAGCGACCGGCGCCGCCAGCATTCTGGCCGGCGGGACCGACCTGCTGGTGCAGATGCGTTCAGGCGTTCGCAAGCCGGGGACCATCATCGACATCAAGAAGATCCCGGCACTGACCGCGATCGAGGATCTCGGTGGCGGCGCCTTCCGCGTCGGCGCTGCGGTGTCCGGCGCTGTGCTGGCAGAACACAAGGGCTTCGCCAAGGCCTGGCCGGGCGTGCTGGAAGCGATCAACCTGATCGGGTCCAAGCAGGTGCAGGGCCGTGCCTCGCCGGGCGGGAATTTGTGCAATTCATCGCCGGCCGGGGACAGTGTGCCCGCCATGGTCGCCGCCGGAGCGCTGGTGACGATCCAGGGGCCGAATGGCAAGCGCGAGATCCCGGTGGAAGCCGTGCCGGCCGGCCCTGGCCGCACCACCCTGACGCCGGGTGAAATCGTTGTCTCCCTGACGTTCCCGGCACGACCGGCGGGGTCGTCGGACGCGTATCTGCGGATGATCCCGCGCACCGAGATGGACATCGCGGTGGTCGGTATCGGCGTGAACCTGACCATGGAAGGCGGCGTGGTGAAGGCCGCGCGCGTCGGCCTGGGCGCCGTCGCCCCGACCGTGCTGCTGGTTGAAGCCGCCGCCAAGGCGCTGATCGGCACCAAGCTCGACGACGCTGCGCTGGAAGCCGCCGCTGCCGCCTGCCGCGCCGCCTGCAACCCGATCAACGACAAGCGCGGCACCATTGTCTATCGCACCAAGGTGGCCGGCGTGTTGCTGAAACGCACGGCCGCCATTGCCGCCGCCCGCGCGGGGGGGAACTGAGACCATGTCGAAAACCCATGTGACGACCACGATCAACGGCGAGCCGATGGAGTTCCTGACTGACGGGGCCTCCAGCCTGCTGGATGTGCTGCGCGGCCCGCTGGGCCTGACCGGCACCAAGGAAGGCTGCGGCACCGGCGATTGCGGTGCCTGTTCCGTCACGGTTGATGGAAGGCTGATGTGCGCCTGCCTGATGCTGGCGGTCGAGGCCGAGGGCAAGTCCATCGGCACCATCGAGGGCATGGCCCAGGGCGAGACGCTGCACCCGCTGCAGCAGAAGTTCCTGGAAATGGCGGCGCTGCAATGCGGTATCTGCACCCCGGGTGTGCTGATCTCGGCGCGGTCTTTGCTGGAGAAGAACCCCGACCCAACCGAGGAGGAGGTGCGCTTCGGCCTGGCCGGCAACCTCTGCCGTTGCACGGGGTATGACAAGATCGTCCGGGCGGTGCTGGAAACGGCCGCCGACATGAGGGAGTCCGCACGATGAACGACATGTCCAACAAGTGGATCGGCACCCGCACGATCCGCCCCGACGGCGCCGACAAGGTCACCGGCCGCGCCACCTACTCCGCCGACAACACCATGCCGGGCATGATCTGGGGCAAGATCCTCCGCAGCCCGCACGCCCATGCGCGAATCAAGTCCATCGACACGTCGAAGGCCGAGGCGCTGCCCGGCGTGAAGGCCATCGTCACGGCGAAGGATTTCGTGGACTTCCCGCTTGATAAATCGGTGATGCTCGGCATCCAGGACATGCGCTGGATGGCGCGCAATGTCATGGCCAAGGAAAAGGCACTGTTCCACGGCCACCCGGTCGCGGCCGTCGCCGCCATCAACGAGCAGGTCGCGGCCGAGGCCTGCGCGCTGATCGCGGTGGATTACGAGGTCCTGCCCCACGCCATCGAGATCGAGGACGCGATCAAGCCCGACGCGCCGATCCTGCATGACTGGGTGCAGCATGAGGGCAAGCCGTCCAACATCGCCGGCACCATGGTGCTCAAGACCGGCGATATCGAGAAGGGCTTCGCCGAGGCCGACATCATCGTCGAGCGCACCTTCACCACGCGCCCGGTGCATCAGGGCTACATCGAACCCCATGCCTGCACCGTCTCCCACGCCGCGGATGGGCGGGTGACGATCTGGTCGTCCTCCCAGGGCCAGTTCATGGTCCGCGCGATGACCGCGCTGCTGACCGGCATCCCGCAGAGCAACATCCGCGCGATCCCGGCTGAGATCGGTGGCGGCTTCGGTGCCAAGACGATCGTCTATCTCGAACCCGTGGCCGTGCTGCTGTCCAAGAAGTCGGGCCGTCCGGTGAAGATCGTCATGTCACGTGACGATGTGCAGCGCGCGACCGGCCCGGCGCCGGGTTCGCTGATGACGGTCAAGATCGGCGCGAAGAAGGACGGTACGCTGGTCGCGGCGAAGGGGGAATTTTACCTCCAGGCCGGTGGCCTGCCGGGGTCACCGCTGCGCGGCCCGGTGGGATGTTCCTTTGCGGCCTATGCGATCCCCAACATCCTTTCGACCGGCTATGACGTGGTGTCGAACCGTTCGAAGGTCGCGGCCTATCGCGCGCCAGGCGCCCCGCACGGCGCTTTCGCGGCGGAATCCGTGCTGGATGAAATCGCGGAGAAGCTCGGGATCGACCCCCTCGACATGCGCGTGCGCAACAGCGCCAAGCCGGGCGACAAGGCGATCTACGGGCCGAATTTCGGCGACGTGACGTTCATCGAGACGGTGGACGCCATCCGCAAGCACCCGCACTACAAGGCGCCGCTCGACAAGAACCCGCGTCCGGGCGTGAAGCGCGGCCGCGGCGTCGCCTCGGGCTTCTGGTACAATGCCGGCGGTGAATCCTCGGTGCAGGTGAACATCACCGAGGACGGCAACGTCGTCGTCACCACCGGCCACCCCGATGTCGGCGGCAGCCGCGCGTCGATCGCCAATGTCGTCGCCGAACTTCTCGGCATCGAACATGGCCGCGTCAACGTCATCATCGGTGACACGCAGACCATCGGCTTCTCGAACCTGACGGGCGGCAGCCGCGTGACCTTTGCCTCCGCTATGGTCGCGACCTCGGCTTGCGAAAAGGTGGTCGCGCAGCTGAAGGACCGTGCGGCCAAGATCTGGAAGATCGAGGCCGAGGCAGTGAAGTGGGAAGACGGCATGGCGCTGCCGGCCGGCGACAATGCTGGCAAGTTCCCGCCCCTGTCGCTCAAGGACCTCGCCGCCAAGGCGAATGAGATGGGCGGGCCGATCGGCAACCAGACCCAGCTCAACACCACCGGTGCGGACCCCGGCTTCGCCACGCATTGCGTGGATGTCGAAGTCGATGTCGATCTCGGCATCGTCCGCGTGCTGCGCTACACCGCCGCGCAGGATGTCGGGCGCGCGCTGCATCCGGGCTATGTCGAAGGGCAGATCCAGGGCGGCGTGGTGCAGGGCATCGGGTGGGCGCTGTCGGAAGAATACCTGTATGACAAGAACGGGAAGGTCGATAACGCGACCTTCCTCGACTACCGCATGCCGGTGTGTTCCGACGTGCCGATGATCGAGGCGCTGGTCATCGAAATCCCGAACTCCAAGCACCCGCAGGGCGTGCGCGGGGTAGGCGAGGCACCGATCGTGCCGCCGCTCGCGGCCATTGCCAATGCGGTGTACGACGCGCTGGGCAAGCGGTTCACCGCGCTGCCGATGTCGCCGCCGAAGGTTGTCGAGCGGCTTGAACAGGCGGATTGAGAGGGCGTCGCCCTCTCAAACTCACCCACCAGGGGGCAACGGCCCCCTGGACCGCGGTCAATCGGCGTAAGCGCCGGCGGCCTGGATGATCGGGCGCCAGCGCTCGATCTCCTCCACATGATAGCGACGGTGGAAGGCGAGGCTCGCGCGTTCCGGCGTTGCCGTATCCGTCTGTAGATCCGCGAAGCGCCCGCGCAGCCGTTCATCCTGCATGGCCGCCAGCAGGGCTGTGTTCAGCCGCTGCTGGATTGCCTCAGGCGTGCCGGCTGGTGCGTACAGGCCATGCCAGGTGCTCATGGCAATGATCGGCGATCCGCTCTCCGCGGTGGTCGGCACATCCGGCAAGCCCGGCAGCCGCGCGGGGCTGCTGACGGAATAGGCGCGGATGCGGCCATCGCGGATGAAGGGCACCGTATTCGTCGCCTGGTCGCACAGCAGATCCAGTCGGCCGGCCATCAGTTCGGTGATCGCCGGGGCCGTGCCGCGAAAGGCGATGATGGTCATGCGGCTCTGCGCCTGTTGCTGCATCAGCAAGGTGCAGAGATTGGCCGCCGAGGCGAGGCCCGCGGTCCCGATGTTCAGCGCCTCTCCGCGCCGATTGATCTCGCCCATCAGGCTCCGCATGTCCTCGGCCGGGAAGCCGGGGCGCGCGATGATTGTCATGGCCGCATCCGACACCAGACCAAGCGGCGCGAAAGCCGTGGCGGTGTCGAAGGACAGCCGGCGGAACAGTGTGGCACCCGCCGCCAGCCCGACATTGGACATCAGCAGCGTATAGCCATCGGGCCTCGCCTGCGCGACGCGCTGCGCGCCGACATTGGCCGGCGGCGTGTTCTCGACCACCACGGGCTGCGGCAATTGCCGCGCCATGGCTTCCGCGACGATCCTGGAGATGACGTCTGTTGGCCCGCCCGCCGCGGCGCCAGCGACGATCACAACGGGGCGGTCGGGGAAAGTCTGTGCCTGCGTGGCGAACGGCGCGAGCGCGAGCGTCGCGGCGCCAAGGAAGATCCTGCGGAACGGCTTCATGATGTTTCCTCCCGGCGCGCCTGCCTCGGGCATCGCGCCGCTGTTGTCATTGCGGGCATCCTCGCCGCAAAACTGCGCCGCGTCACCCCTCAGGGGCCCGCAGGCCGTGCGGGCGCGCCGTTGGAGAAGGACGCGCCTGACTGGGCTCCCAGCCAGGCGCGAGAAGATGCTCGATCAAACAATGGCGTAGAGCGTAGCGCTCCGGCGCCGTGGGCTGTCACCCACGGCGCCTTGCATCACCCGCCGATGATGAACTTCTTGGCCGCCGCGTCGTAATCCCCGTAGCCGAGCGTCGCGCGCAGTTCGGCCGGCGGCAGGGCGCTCGACGCTTCAGCCTCACCTGCGGCAAGGGCTGCCAACCCGGCCTTGATCGCGGCCGCGACAGGCGAAAGCATCCCGGTTGGGTAGGTGCCGATGTTGAAGCCGAGTTCCATCGCGCGCTTCCGATCGGGCGTGGCGCGCGGCGATCCCGGCGACAGGACGGCAAAGGACGGACGACCGCCGGCCGCCTTCACGGCGCGGCGGATTTCCTCGTCATCGTTCGGGCTGTCGAGAAACAAAATGTCGGCACCTTCCTCGACATACATCTCGATGCGCGCCACGGCCTCGTCGATGCCCTGGGTCGGTCGGCAGTCCGTGCGCGCGAGCACCAGGATTCCGGAATCCTTCGCAGCTTCCACTGCGGCACGGATCTTCATGCGTGCCTCCTCACGCGGCAGGCAGGGTTTGCCGGCGGCGGTCAGCGCACGGGGTGTGATCTTGTCCTCGATCAGCACTGCGGCGGCACCTGCGCGGCCGTAGGCGCGCACCGTGCGCTGCACGTTCATCGCATTGCCATAGCCATGGTCGCCATCGGCCAGCACCAGCAGGTCGGGGGCCGCGCCATGCACCATATTGAAGCTGTCGAACATCTCTCCGAATGAGATCAGGTCGAGGTCGGGTCCACCAAGTCGGCTGGCGGCAACACAGGATCCGGAGAGGAAGGCTGTCTCGAAGCCGGCCGCGGCGGTCAGCTTGGCACTCAGGCCATCCCATACCGCGGGCATGGTGATGAAGGGGTTCTGCGCAAGCAGCGCGCGCAGGCGTTCCGGTGCGGTCATGGGCGTTTCCTCATCAGGTTTGGTATCGCGTGATGAATGAAGCATGCCGGGGCGCCTGCGCGAACCCGCAAGAACGACCTTCGTCAGGCGACGCTGCCAAATGCGTCACCTCGTACGCGGCGCCCTGACGCCAGTCCGCGTGGGGTGAAGGAACAGGTCCCCGTGCGCGGCACTGGCGTAGACGTTGACGTCAAGCGCTGCGCCTCAGCCCGCCCATGTCGCGCCACATGGCGCACCGTCCGATGTCGCAACCCTGCCTTCGCGCTCACCAGTGGCTTGCCGCGTGTCAATCTCGGGTGTTTACTTTCCGCCAAGCAGCCTGACACGGATCGGGCGCGTGGAGAGGAACGACAGGATGCCCGAGGCGATGCCCGCGGCCGGCTGTGGCCATGTATCCGCATGCTGAGTTATCTGCTGCAACGCCTGGGTCTCGCCCTCATCACCTGCGTCTGCATTTCGGCGCTCACCTTCATGATCATCCGGCTGCCACCGGGCGATTTCGTCGATGCCTACATCGCCAACCTGGTCGCAAGCGGAAGTTCCGTGTCGCAGGACCAGGCCGCAGCCATGCGTATCGAATACGGCTTGGACCAACCGGTCATCGTGCAATACGCGCGTTGGATGGGTCGCGTGCTCCAAGGTGACTTCGGCGTCTCGATGGTGTGGCGGCGGCCGGTGAACGAGGTGATCGGCGACCGGCTGTGGCTGACGATGGTGGTGTCGCTGGCGGCGTTGTTCCTGACCTGGGCGATCGCGCTGCCGATCGGTATCTACTCAGCGGTACGGCAGTATTCCGTCGGCGACTACATCTTCACCACGATCGGTTTCATCGGGCTCGCGGTGCCGAATTTCTTGCTTGCACTGATCCTGATGTATCTGGGGTTCCGCTACCTTGGCCTGTCGGTGGGTGGGCTGTTCTCGCCGGAATACGTCCAGGCGCCCTGGAGCCTGGGGCGCGTCTGGGATTTGATGAAGCACCTGCCACTGCCCGCGGCGGTGCTGGCGCTGGCGGGCACGGCTCAGCTGATCCGCATCATGCGCGCCAACCTGCTCGATGAATTGCGGCGGCCTTACGTCGTGACGGCGCGGGCCAAGGGGCTGTCGGAACGGCGCGTCGTGCTGAAATACCCGGTGCGGGCAGCACTCAATCCCTTCGCGTCGTCGATCGCGTATCTGTTTCCTTATCTGGTGTCCGGCAGCATCGTCGTCTCGTTGGTACTGGGCCTGCCGACCGTCGGACCGCTACTGCTCCAGGCGCTGGTGGCGCAGGACATGTTCCTGGCGGGTGCGATCGTGTTGCTGTTGGGCGTCATGACGGTGATCGGGACGCTTGTCTCGGACCTGCTGCTGATGTGGATCGATCCGCGCATTCGGCTGGAGGGGCGGTCATGAGCGCCACGACGGTCGCCGCCCAGGACCGCTGGGCGGAAGCGACGCAGCTTCAACTGACGTGGTGGCGCTTCCGCAAGCACCGGCTGGCCGTGATCAGCCTGGTAATCGTCTTCCTGTTCTACATGGTCGCGGCCTTCGCCGATTTCCTCGCTATCAACGACCCGCACGCGACCGATGCGCGGCGATCCTTCATCCCGCCGCAAGCCATCCACCTGTTCGACGAAGATGGGTTCAATCCGCACGTCTATGGGCTGCGCGGCGTGCGCGACCGGCAGACCTTCCAGCTGGTCTATACCCCCGACCCGAACCGCAGGCTCCCGGTGCGACTGTTTACCGAAGGCTATACCTACAACCTGCTCGGCCTGTTCGAGACCAACATCCACCTCATCGGCGTGGCGGGCGGTCAGCGTACCGATGGCATCTTCCTGCTCGGGACGGACCAACTCGGCCGAGATCTGTTCTCCCGCATGATCGTCGCGACACGCGTGTCGCTGTTCATCGGGCTTGCGGGTGTCACGCTCAGCCTGCTGCTCGGCATCATCCTCGGCGGCATATCCGGCCTATATGGCGGGTGGGTGGATACCCTGATCCAGCGCGTGATCGAGGTGCTGCGGTCGATACCGACCATCCCGCTGTGGATGGGCCTCGCCGCGGCACTGCCCAACACCTGGAGCACGCTCCAGGTCTATTTCGCCATCACGGTCATCATCTCGCTGATCGGCTGGACTGACCTCGCACGTGTTGTACGCGGGCGGTTCCTTTCGCTGCGGGAGGAAGATTTCGTCATCGCCGCCGAACTCGCCGGTGCCAGCCAAGGGCGGATCATCTTCCGCCACATGCTGCCATCCTTCGCCAGCCACATCATCGCAGCGGTCAGCCTCGCCCTGCCGGCGATGATCGTGTCGGAGACGGCGCTGTCTTTCCTAGGGCTGGGACTTAGGCCGCCCGCGATCTCGTGGGGGATCCTGTTGCAGGATGCGCAAAATATCCAGGTGCTGTCGGGTGCGCCATGGCTGCTCTCGGCGGCGGTGCCCGTGATCCTCGTGATCCTGGCCTTCAACTTCCTCGGAGACGGGCTGCGCGATGCGGCAGACCCCTATGGTTGAACGCACCACCCTCGCCGTCCGCGAACTCGCCGTCCATTTTGAGATGGAACAGGGCACGGTTCGCGCCCTGGAGGGCGTATCCTTCGACCTGCATGCGGGACGTACCCTGGGGATCGTCGGTGAATCCGGCTGCGGGAAATCCGTCACAGCCCGGTCGATCCTGCGCATCCTCGATCGTCCGGGGCGGATCGTCGGTGGGAACATCCTGCTCGATCCCGGCACGCCGGAGGAAGCCGACCTCATCGCGATCGACCCCGAATCGCGCCGCATGCGGCAGATCCGCGGCGGTCGGATCGGGCTCATATTCCAGGAACCGATGACGGCACTGTCCGTGCACTACACCGTCGGCAACCAGATCATCGAAGCGGTGCGCCAGCATTCCGACCTGTCGAAATCCGCCGCCCGCGACCGCGCCATCGCGTTGCTTGGCGAAGTCGGCATTCCGCGACCGGAGTTGCGCGTCGATGCCTATCCGTTCCAACTCAGCGGCGGGCTGCGCCAGCGTGTCGGCATCGCCATGGCGCTGGCCGGCGACCCGGATATCCTGATCGCGGACGAACCCACCACCGCATTGGACGTCACGACGCAATCGCAGGTCCTGAACCTGCTGCGGCGGCTGCAGCGCGACAAGGGCATCGCGCTGATGTTGATCACCCACGACATGGGCGTTATCGCCGAGATGTGCGACGAGGTCGCGGTGATGTATCTCGGCCGCGTGGTGGAATACGCGCCGGTCGCCGAGTTGTTTGCCACGCCACGCCATCCCTACACCCGCGCCTTGTTGCGCGCTGTACCCACCATCCTCGCCACGCCGCGCCAGCGCCTGTCGACAATTGGCGGCGCTGTCCCGCATCCCGGCGCGCGGCCGAACGGTTGTGCCTTCCATCCGCGCTGTACCGACTTCATGCCGGGGCGCTGTGACGCCGCATCGCCGCCGCCCCTGATGCCTGGGCGTGCCGGCGCCTCCTGCTTCCTTGAGGTGCCGGCATGAATGTGCTCGAGGTCGATGACCTGAAGAAGCACTATCCCATCCATGCCGGCATGCTGCGCCGCGAAGTCGGCCGCGTGCGGGCGGTGGATGGCGTGTCCTTCCACATTTCCGCCGGCGAGACGCTTGCGCTGGTAGGTGAGAGCGGTTGCGGCAAGACCACCGTGTCCCGCTGCATCCTGCGCGCTCTGTCTCCCACCTCGGGCGCCATCCGATTCAGCCCGGAAGGTGACGAAAGCGTCGATCTGGCGCGCCTGTCCAAGCGCGCGATGCGGCCGCTGCGGCGGCACATCCAGATGATTTTCCAGGACCCGTATTCATCGCTGAACCCACGCATGATGGTGGGCGACATCATTGCCGAGCCGCTGAAGGTCAATGGCGTTCCCGCCGCGGAGCGCAATGCGCGTGTGCTGGAATTGCTCGACCTGGTGCAGATGCCCGCCGTGGCGCGCACGCGCTTCCCGCATGCCTTCTCCGGCGGGCAGCGCCAGCGCATCGGCATCGCGCGCGCGCTGGCGCTGAACCCGCGGCTGGTGGTGGCGGATGAACCGGTCAGCGCGCTGGATGTGTCGGTGCAGGCGCAGATCATCAACCTGCTGCTGGACCTGCAGGACCGCTTGAAGTTGTCCATGCTGTTTGTCGCGCATGATCTGTCGGTCGTGCGCCATGTCAGCGACCGCGTCGCCGTGATGTATGTCGGCCGCATTGTCGAGATCGCACCGACCGACGCGCTGTATCGCACACCGCGGCATCCCTACACCGAAACGCTCCTCGCCGCCGTGCCCGCGCCCGATCCGATGCGCCGCGGCCGCGAGATGAAGGCAACAGGCGAGGTCGCCGACCCCGCCAATCCGCCCCCGGGCTGCGCCTTCCATCCGCGCTGCCCCTATGTGCAGGACCGTTGCCGCACCGAGCGCCCCGAACTGACCGAGGTAGCGCCGGGACGCTGGACCAGTTGCCACCGCGCACGGGAGATCGAACTCGCCGGCGTGGCCTGAATCGACAAGGGAGGAAGATCATGAAGCGACGCGAATTCGGGGCGACCCTGCTGGCCACGACCAGCCTCGCCTCCGTGGCCTTGGCGCAATCCCAGGGGAGCATCCGAGAATCGAACCTGGTGGGGGAACTGGAAGGGCCCACGCTGATCGGTGACCCTGCGCGCCGGCCGGCGCAGTTCAAGGAAGCACCGATGCTCACCGAACAGGTGCGCGCGGGGCGCCTGCCACCGGTCGAACAGCGCCTGCCGCAGGATGTCATGGTCATCCAGCCGCTTCGCAGCATCGGGCGTTATGGCGGCACGTGGCGGCGCGGCTTCATCGGCCCGAGCGACAGCGAGAACGGCAACCGCATCATGTCCGCGGACAAACCGTTCTTCTTCGACAAGACCGGCACCGAGATCGCGCCGTGCCTGTGCAAAGGCTTCGAGGTCAGCGAGGACGGCCGCCGCACCACCGTCTTCCTGCGCAAGGGCATGCGCTGGTCCGATGGGTCCCCGCACACAGCCGACGATTGGGTGTTCTGGTTCGAGGACATGTACCAGAACCGCGACCTGGTTGCCGCGCCGGCGCCGGAAATGGCATCGAACGGCAAGCCCGGCCGCGTCGAGAAGGTGGACGAGACCACGGTCGTCTTCATCTTCAAGGATCCGAACTTCCTGTTCCCGTTCCTGCTTGCCGGTGACACGCTGGTGGGCGGGGGGCAGACACGCCAGCAGTCGGAAGGTCGCGCCTACAGCGTCTATGCGCCGAAGCATTATCTGAGCCAGTTCCTGCCGAAATACACGCCGGCGGAGACGCTGGCCACGCAGGCGCGCGCGGCCGGCTTCAACAACTGGGTGCAACTGTTCCGGGCCAAATCGGACTGGCGGCTGAACCAGGACCTGCCGACACTGTCCGCCTGGCGCATGACGCAGCCGATCACCGGACAGCAATGGATCCTGGAGCGCAATCCGTTCTTCTACGCGGTGGATACCGAGGGCAACCAGCTTCCGTATATTGATCGCGTGCAGCTCACGCTCGCCGAGAACCCGGAGGTGGTGAACCTGCGCGCCGTCGCGGGCGACTATGATTACCAGGAACGCTTCATCGATCTCGGCAAGCTGCCGATCCTTCTGGAGAACCGTGCGCGCAGCCGGTATCGCGTGCATCTGGACCCCGGCTTCAACGGGTCGGACACGGTATTGTTCCCTAACCTGACCTATACCGAGGATCGCGAGATCGGTGCGCTGTTGGCCGATGCGCGCTTCCGTCGCGCGATGTCGCTCGGCATCGACCGGGAACAGTTGAATGAGGCCTTCTGGCTCGGCCTCGGTACGCCGGGCTCGGTCATCCCCGACCGAATCATCCCCGAAAGCCCTGGCGAGGAATGGCGCACGAAATGGTCCACCCATGACCCGCGCCAGGCCAATGCGCTGCTCGATGCGGTGGGGCTGACGCGCAAGGACCGCGAAGGCTACCGCCTGCGCCGGGACAACGGCCAACGGCTGCGCATCGAGATCGCGGTGGCACAGACACTGTCCCCCACCTGGCCGCAACAGGCGGAGATGATCGTCCAGCACTGGCGCCAGATCGGCCTGGCGGGTGACGTGAAGGTGATGGAACGCGGCCTCGCCATCACCCGCGCGCTGAACGACCAGAACCAGATCCTGATGTGGACCAACAACGGGACCGAGAGCCTGTATCTCTACCCACGCTATGCGCTGCCGGTGGATCCGACCGCCGGCGTCATGGGCAACGCGCATGCGCTGTGGTTCGCTTCCGCCGGGGCGCGTGGCACCGCGCCCACGGAACCGCAGATGGTGCGCGCCTTCGAACTGATGCGTTCGGCCGCGGGCCAGCGGCAGGCGGAACGTACCCGCACGGCGCAGGAGGTCTGGAAGATCGTCGTCGAACAGCAATGGGGCATCGGCGTGGTGGGCCTGTCGCCCGCCTTCATGGGCGTGCGCGTGGTCAATGAAAGGCTGGAGAACGTGCCGGCCCGCACCGGCGTGTCCCAGCACATTAGGACACCCTGGGGCGGGCATCCGGAGCAGTGGTACTTCAAGGCTTGATGCACGCCGCGGCCGGGCGCTGAAACGCGCCCGGTTTGCGCAGCGGCGCAGCAGGCGCGAACATGCGGCCATGACCGATACCAGCATCGAGCGCGTCGCCGGGGCCTTGCCTCGCTTGTATCCTGGCCCTGGCGGCGCCGTCGCCGTAGTGCGGAATGGCGAGGTGGTTCTGCGCCATGCCTGGGGATACGCCAATGCGGAACGGCGCCTGCCCTTCACGCCGCGGACGCTGTTCCGCATGTGCTCCATCACCAAGCAATTCACCTGCGCCACTGTGCTGGATCGGCTGACGGATGTCGCGGCGCTGGATGCCGAACTGCGACCGCACTTGCCGTTGCTGGATGGCGCGCTGCCAACAACGCTGCACCTGGCGCATAATCAATCGGGGCTACGGGATTACTGGGCCGTAGCCATGCTGCATGGATCCCCCGCGGAGGCGCCGTTCGGGCCGGTTGAATCGGCACGCGTCATCGGCGGCACCCGGTCCCTGCAATTCACGCCCGGCACCCGGTATTCCTATGTGAACCAGAACTTCCGCCTGCTGTCGGAAATGCTGGAGGCACAAACCGGTGCGGCCTTCGCCGACCTGCTGCGCACCGGCATCTTGCAGCAGGCAGGAATGGAAACCGCCTTCCTCGCCGCGGATACCGGCGCCATGCCCGATGGCACCGAGGGTTACGAAGGCACTCAGGCGAGTGGGTTCCGCCCCGCCGTGAACCGTATCCATTGGACAGGCGATGCGGGGCTTGGCGCGTCGCTCGACGACATGATCGCCTGGGAAAAACATATCGACGCCACGCGCGACGATGCAACGTCAGTATATCGGCGGCTTTCGGCACCGGTCACCTTCGCCGATGGCGCGCCGGCCTTCTATGGCTTCGGCCTCGCCCGCAGCACGGAATTCGGCCGCGCCGCAACTGGTCATGGCGGCGCGCTGCGCGGGTGGCGCAGCAACCGCATTCACATCGCCGCCGAACGCGTCTCGGTGGTCGTGATGTTCAACCACCTGTCGGATGCCCATGCCGCGATGCTCGACCTTCTCGCGGCGGCGCTGGGCGAACCGCGCGACGCACCGCGGACGGACCTGCCGCCGCCCGATTGGTGCGGTGCCTTCACCGACCCTGAAACCGGCCTGTCCGCGCGCGTCGAGGCCGCGCCACCCGGGCGCATCCGGCTACGGTTTGGCCATGGCGCGGAAATGCTCGATCTGCAGTCCGACGGCACCGCCCGAAATGCCCAGACGCGGCTGCGTCCAGCGTCCCAGGGCCTTTGCATGGAACGCATCAAGGAGAACCAGACGACGATGCTGCGCCCGACCGATGGTGCGCCCCGGATGGGTGCGGCTGGGCAATACCGCTGCGCCGAACTCGAAGCAGATCTCACGATCGCGGATGCGGGTGGGGCGTTGTATGGGGGCTTCTCGGGTTTCCTCGGGCATGGGCGGTTGGAATTGCTGGACCCCATCGGACCGGACCTCTGGGCGCTGCCGTGCCCGCGCGCGCTGGACCACACGCCGCCAGGCGACTGGACCATCGCCATCCACCGCGATGGCGCCGGGCGCGCCGTGAGCGCCACGGTCGGTTGCTGGCTGGCGCGGGGGCTGCGCTACGATCGCGTCGCGGGCTGAACGGGTCGGCTGCCGATCGGCGGCAATGCCGGCGTTGTGCTGACCCGCGACGCGGCACGGCAGGCGGCCGCCTTCCGCTTCCTCGCCTTTGCCACCGGCCCGCAGGTCGGGACGACCCGTATGCGGATCGTCCCGATGAGCTTCATCCGTGCCGGCACGGAATTCGTTTCGAGGACGGTAACCCTCGTATCCCTGCCGGGTTGAACCATGGGTCGATCTGACGATGTCCACGCTTTCATCTCATGCGTCGGGGCATCGCGGTCCCGCTTGGAGGCATTCGCTCCCGACGGTGGCGACGTGCAGCGCGCATCAATGGTCAGGCTGGTACAATTTCTTAATTATTCCGTAACAGTCCTGTGAGGGAGCGGACCCGGCAGGCGTCCTAATCGGCGCTGAACCATGTTTTGCCGGAGACTTCCATGTCAGGGTCGCAGCTCAGCGCCACCAATGCCTTCACGCTGGCCCATACGGCGGGCAACGGCTCTGCCGCACTCGATGCCGAAGTCGCGGCCTTCGATGCCGGCTCGGGCCTTCTGTTCATCGCCGGGCCTTCGGGCATCGATGCGGTCGACCCGGCCACAGGCACGATCCTCGCCAGCGTGTCCACCGTGGCGCTGGGCAATGTGAATTCGGTCGCGGCGAAGGGCGGGGTCGTCGCCATCGCGCTGGAATCCATCCCCAAGACCGATCCCGGCAAGGTGATGATCCTGGATGTGGTGCGCGACGGGGACAGCGTGACGCTGACCGCGCGCGACTTCGACGGTGAGGAATTCGTGACCGTCGGCGCGCTGCCCGACCAGATCGGCTTCACTCCGGACGGCACCAAACTGCTGACCGCCAATGAGGGCGAGCCCAATTCTTACGGGGCCAGCGACAGCGTCGATCCGAACGGCTCGGTCAGCATCATCGATGTCGCCACCGGCGCGGTGACCACCGCCGATTTCACCGCCTTCAACGGCGATGCCGCCGCGCTGAAGGCCGCCGGCGTGCGGCTGTTCGCCCCTGGCGCCACGGTCGCGCAGGACCTCGAACCCGAATACGTCGCGGTCGATCCGAACGATCCGACCAAGGCCTACGTCACCTTGCAGGAGGCGAATGCGATCGCCGTGCTCGATATCCCGAGCGCGACCTTCACCGCGATCCTGCCGCTCGGCCTGAAGGATCACGGCGCCGAGGCCAATCCGATCTCGGGCAACGACCAGGACAATGTCTATGCGCCCAGCACCTTCCAGAACGTGTTCGGGATGTACATGCCCGACGCCATCTCGGCGGTGGATGTCGGCGGCACGACGTATCTGATCACCGCCAATGAGGGCGACGCGCGGACCGACTGGCCCGGCTACAATGAGGAAGCGCGGATTTCCTCGCTGACCCTCGACCCGACCGCCTTCCCCGACCTGAACGACAACGGCATCGCCGATGTGAAGGAATCGATCGGCCGGCTGACGGTGTCGGTCGCGACAGGAGACACCGACAATGACGGTGACTACGACCAGCTGCACGTCTTCGGCGGGCGGTCCTTCAGTGTCTGGACCACCGATGGCGAGCAGGTCTTCGACAGCGGCAACATGCTGGATGAGCTTATCGCCACGCAGTTCCCGGACAATTACGACGAGAACCGCGACGACAACAAAGGCGTCGAACCGGAAGGCATCACCATCGGCCAGGTGAATGGCGAGACCTATGTCTTCGTCGCACTGGAACGCGCCGATGGCGTCGCCTCCTTCCGCATGGATGGCGCTGACGACTTCACTTTCACCGGCTTCTTCACCACGCCGGGGGATGACGCACCGGAAGTCATCACCGTGATCCCGGCGGCATCCTCGCCCACCGGGGATACAATGCTGGCCGTGGCGAATGAGGACAGCGCCACCACCACGCTGTATGATCTGAACGCCACTTTCACGCTGCAGCTGCTGCATTTCTCGGATGGCGAGGCAGGGCTGCTGGCGTCGAGCACTGCGCCGAACCTGGCCGCGCTGGTCGATGCCTTCGATGGCGCCTACGTCAATACCCTGATCCTGGCGGGGGGCGACAACTACATCCCCGGCCCGTTCTTCGCCGCCGGCACCGACCCCTCGGTGGCCGCCACCCACACGCGCGGAGACAACCCCGGCGCGGCCGACATCGAGATCCACAATCGCATCGGCGTCGAGGCCTCGACCGTCGGCAACCATGAATTCGACTTCGGCACGCGGGTGTTCGCCGATGCCGTGGCCGATGCCGCCTTCCCGTATCTGACGGCCAACCTCGACTTCTCCGCCGATGCCGACAGCAACGGCCGCTACACCGAAACGGTCGGCGTGGGCGGGTTGGAGGAAGCGTCCTCCCTGCGCGGGCGCATCGTGCCTTCCACCGTCGTGACCAAGGGCAATGAGAAGATCGGCCTGGTCGGCGTCACCACCCAGATCCTCGAATCCATCGCCTCGACCGGCAATGTCGAGGTGAAGGGCTTCGCCGGCGATGGGTCAGAAGCCAACGACATGGCTCAGCTGGCCGCCCTGCTGCAGCCGGTGATCGACGATCTGCGTGACCAGGGCGTGAACAAGATCGTGCTCATGGCGCACCTGCAGCAGATCGCGCTGGAGGAAGCCTTGGCGCCGCTGCTGAACGGCGTGGACATCATCCTCGCCGCCGGGTCGAACACCCGCCTGGGCGATGATGACGATGACGCGGTGGCCTTCCCCGGCCATGCGCCGGACTTCGCCGATACCTATCCGATCCTGACCAATGGCGCGGATGGCGGCACCACGCTGATCGTCAACACCGACAATGAATACACCTATCTCGGCCGCCTGGTCGTCGAGTTCGACGCGGACGGCAACATCCTCACCGAAAGCCTCGATCCCGCGATCAACGGTGCCTATGCCGCGACGCGCGAGAACGTGGCCGAAGCCTGGGGCGTGACAGAGGACGAACTCGACGCCACCGCCTTCGCCGAAGGCACCAAGGGTGCGGAGGTGAAGGAGATCACCGACGCCGTGCAGGCGGTGATCGAGGCCAAGGACGGCGAGGTGTGGGGCTATACCGACGTCTATCTGGAAGGCGAGCGCAACCAGGTCCGCAACCAGGAAACCAATTTCGGCAACCTGACCGCCGACGCCAACCTGGCCGCCGCACGCGAGGCACTGGGCGATGGGCTGCTGCTGGGGTCGCTGAAGAATGGCGGCGGCATCCGCACCGCGGTCGGTTCGGTCGATGTCGTCACCGGGGACAAGGAACCGCCGCTGGCCAATGAAGCTGCCGGCAAGCCGGCCGGGGCGATCTCGACACTGGATATCGAGAACGCGCTGCGCTTCAACAACCGCCTGATGGTGTTCGATACCGACGCGGCCGGGCTGAAGGCCATCCTGGAACACGGCGTCGCCTCGCTGGGCAACCAGGGCCGCTACCCGCAGATCGGCGGGCTGGCGATCTCCTACGATCCCACCAACGATGCCGGTTCTCGCATCATGTCGCTCGCGATCATCGATGCCGACGGCAACTTGCTTGCGAGGCTGGTCGAGAATGGCGTGGTCAGCCTCGACGCCCCGGCCTCGATCAGCCTGGTGACGCTGAACTTCCTCGCCAATGGCGGCGATGGCTTCCCGATGAAGGCCAATGGCAGCAATTTCCGCTACATGCTGGCCGACGGCACCGTGACCGCAGCGGTCGATGAGGCGCTGGACTTCACGGCCGAGGCGACCATGGCGACGGTGGGTGCTTCGTCCGCCACGCTGCTGGGCGAACAGCAGACCTTCAAGGACTATCTGCAACAGAACCACGCCACGCCGGCGGCGGCCTATGACACCGCCGATACGGCGCCGGGCGACGACACGCGCATCCAGGACCTGGTGTCCCGCGCCGAGGACACGGTGCTGGACGGCGCCAACATTGTTGGCGGCCGCTTCGACGACATGCTGAACGGCACGCTGGGTGACGACCTGATCTCGGGCAGCTTCGGCAACGATACCGTGCTGGGCGGGCTGGGCGACGACATCTTGGCCGGCAATACCGGCAATGACAGCGTCGATGGCGGCGGCGGGGCGGACAATATCGTCGGTGGTGGCGGTGCCGATACGCTGCTCGGCGGCGCTGGGGCGGACACCGTGATCGGCAACGACGGAGCGGACCTGTTGAACGGCGGTGACGGGGACGACCTGCTCGACGGCAGCAACGGTGCCGACACGGTGCTCGGCGGCGATGGTGACGACCTGCTGCTGGGTGGCGCGCTGGTCGACAGCCTGATGGGCGGCGCCGGCAACGACACGCTCGATGGCGGAACGGCGAGCGACGTGCTGTCCGGCGGCACGGGCAACGATCTGCTCAGTGGTGCCGACGGCGCCGACAGCCTGGATGGTGGCGCGGACGACGACACGCTGCTCGGCGGCAGCAGCAACGACACGCTGCAGGGCGGCGATGGTGAGGATGTTCTCATCGGCGACAGCGGCACCGACAGTCTGGTCGGTGGCGCGGGCGCCGATACGCTGGACGGCGGCAACGGCTTCGACACGCTGATCGGCGGCGAAGGCGATGACCTGCTGTCCGGCGGGTTCCACCGCGATTGGTTGGACGGTGGCGTCGGAGCCGACACCCTCGCTGGCGGGACGCAGGCGGATACGCTGATCGGTGGCGAGGGCGACGACCTACTGATCGGTGGCGCGAGCAGCGACCTGTTCATCTTCGGTGCCGGCGGGGGAGCGGACATCATCGTTGACCTGGAGCGCTTCGACGTCATCCGCATCATCGACGGCCTGACCGTCACGGACCAGAGCCTTGGCGATGTCGGCGGCGGCGTGGCTCAGGACCTGACGTTGACGCTGAGCGATGGGGGCACGATCTCGCTGCTCGACATCCAGGTGGTTCCAGGCGGGGTACTGACCTTCGCGTGATCGAACGCGCCGGGTGGCCTATCGCGTCGCCCGGCCTGTTCGCCTAGGCCGATGCCGTTCGGGTGGAGACGCCCGAACGGCTTGAACTTTGGCGCCACGGCCAATGCAGTGGTGTCTGGCAGCATCGAGCGGCGGCCGGGGCGATGGTCTTGGTGCCTGGACGGTGGGCGCATCGTGGCGCAGGTTTGCCCAAAGCCTGCGAGGAATCGATCCATGAACATCCATCGTCGCATAGTGCTGGGCGCGGTTGCCGTACTGCCCATGGCCAGCCACGCCAGGGCGCAAGCCTTCCCGAACCAGCCCCTGCGCCTGATCCCGCCATACCCGCCCGGTGGCGGTACCGACACCGTGGCGCGGCTGTTGCTGCCGCATATGATGGCGCAGCTCGGCCAGAACATCGTCGTCGAGAACCGCGGTGGCGCCGGCGGCGCGATCGGCGCGGCGGAGGTCGCCCGGGCGCCGAAGGACGGCCACACGATGCTGCTCGACAGCATGGGCCATGTCGTGAACGCGACTCTGATGACGGGCCTGACCTTTGACTATGCCACCGCATTCGCGCCCATCACCCAGCTGACCTGGCAGCCCCAGATGCTGGTGGTGCCCGCGAATGCGCCGTATCGCAGCGCGGCCGATCTGGTGACGGCGGCGAAGGCGCGGCCTGGTGCGATCTCCTATGCATCATCGGGCAATGGCACTGGCGCGCATCTGGCGATGGTGGAATTCACCCGCATGACCGGCGTCGAAATGACGCATATCCCCTATCGTGGGGGCGGCCCGGCCATGACCGACCTGATTGCCGGCAACGTGTCCTGCGCCTTCGCCTCGGCCGCGGCCGCGACTGCGCATGTCCAGGGCGGGCGCCTTCGCGCGCTGGGCGCGGCCGGCCTTCGCCGGATCAGTGCCTTGCCCGACGTGGCGACGCTGGATGAACAAGGATATCGCGGCTTCGACTTCGACGAATGGAACGGCCTATGGACCGTCGCCGGGTCGCCGCCGGCGGCTGTCGCGCGGCTGCATGCCGCGGCGGCCTTCGCCCTGGCGCAGCCGGACGTGCGCCAGCGCATGGACCAGATCGGAATCGTGCCGCTCGGCAGCAGCTCTGAAGACTTCGCCGCCTTCGTCGTCGCGCAGCGCGATCGCACAGCGCGGCTCATCCGCCTCGCCAACATCACCCTGGGCTGAACCATGTACGCCGCACCGCCTTCCGTCACCGCAGAAATCCACACCGAAGTCCCCGAAGCGCTGCGCATCCGCGATCGCGGCAGCGAGTGGCTGTATGGCCGCCCCGGCCCGACGCCGCACTCCTTCCTGGAAGGTCCGTCCTTCGATCGCGCAGGCAATCTATGGCTGACCGACATCGTCTTCGGCCGCATCTTCCGGGTCACGCCGGCAGGCGAATGGTCCGTCGTCGCGGATTATGACGGCGAACCGAACGGCCTCGCGTTTCATCGGGACGGCTGGGCGGCGATCACCGATGCCAAGCGCGGCCTGCTGCGGCTCGACCCAGCCACAGGGGCCGTCACGCCGCTGGTCCCGCGTGCGCGGCGGGAAGGATTCCGCGGCGTGAACGACTGCACCTTTACGATGAACGGCGATTTGTTCTTCACGGACCAGGGTCAGACCGGCCTGCATGATCCCGCCGGTCGTGCGTACCGCCTGCGGGCCGGGTCCGACCAGGCGGACGCGCTGGTGACGAATGTGCCAAGCCCGAACGGCCTCGTGCTGACCCCGGACGGGCACACGCTGTATGTCGGCGCCACGCGGGACAATGCAATCTGGCGGGTGCCGATCACCCCCGACGGCGGCGTGATCCGTGTCGGGCGTTTCATCGCGATGTCGGGCGGCCTCGCCGGGCCTGACGGCATGGCGTTGGACACGCAGGGCAACCTCATCGTCGCACATGCGGGCATGGGCACGGTGTGGATCTTCTCCCGCCTCGGCGAACCGCTGTTGCGCATCCGCTCGCCGCGCGGCCTTGGCACCACCAATGTCTGCTTCGGCGGCCCCGACAACCGGGACATCTTCATCACCGAGAGTGAATCGGGTTCGGTGCTGCGCACGCGGTGGGACCATCCGGGACAACCGCTGTTCGCCCACGCCTGAGGCCTGCTTGCACGCCCCGCCTCCGTTGGGATCGGCCGCTGTCGGACCGGGCCGCTTGACCATCGGCCTCATTCGCCAGGACCATGGTGACGACAGGCTCGGGGGTCAGGCGAATGCGGACGATCGATCGCACAGTGTTTTCGCGCCGGGCGTTGCTCGCGGCACCGGCGTCAACGGCGCTGGCGGTGCCGGCAGTAGCCCAGGCGGGCTTTCCGGACCGGCCTATCCGCCTGCTGATCCCGTGGCCCGCGGGTGCCTCCGCAGACATCTTCCTCCGGGCGGTGGCCGACCAGGCCGGTCGCCGGCTCGGCCAGCCGGTGATACCGGAAAACCGACCGGGGGCGAGCGGCACCCTCGGCGCCGCGGCGCTGAAGGACGCACGGCCGGACGGCTACACCATTGCGCAGTTCTTCAGCGGCGTGCACCGCGCGATGCTCACCGCCGAACGCCCGACATATGATTCGCTCGGTGACTTCACCTTCATCGTGCAGCTCAGCGGTTCGGTGCACGGCATCTGTGTGCATGCCGACAGCCCGTGGAAGACCCTTGCCGAGTTGTTCGACGCAGCGCGTGCCAGTCCAGGTCGCCTGACCTACGGCACGCTCGGCGCGACCTCGGTGCAGCACATGACGATGTTGGATCTCGCCCAGCGTGCGGGTGTCGAGTTCACGCATGTGCCGTATCGTGGTGGTGGGGAGCTCACCACCGCCCTGTTGTCGCGCCAGGTGGACATGATCGCCGATGCCAGCGGCTGGGCGCCGATCGTGGCGGAAGGGCGATTTCGGTTGCTCGTCACCTGGGGCAGCAGCCGCATGCCGCGCTTTCCGGATGTGCCGACGCTGCGTGAATCCGGCTTCGACGTGGTGGTGGACAGCCCCTACGGCATCGCCGGGCCGAAAGGCATGGACCCGTCCGTCGTCTCGCGGCTGCACGATGCCTTCCGCGAGGCGCTCGACGAACCCTCCACGCGGCAGGTGATGGAACGCTTCAACATGCCGCGGCTGTATCTGGATACGGCGGCTTTCGCTGCTTCGCAGCCGGACGCAAAGGCCGCCGAGCGCGCCGGCCTGGCACGCGCGGGGCTGTTGCCCGCGGGGCGCTGACGCCACGCTTCAGCGCGGCGCCGGCCGCGCGTGATAGGCGACCATCTGTTCATCCATGCGCGGTGTGTATTCGATGCCGCGTCGCGCGGCGACCACGACCACCTGGTTGTAGATCGGGATGAACGGCACCTGGTCGAGCGATTCACGCGCCACGTGACGTAGCGCCGCTTCGCGGCCTTCGCCGGCATTTCCGATCACACCGGCAATCAACCCGTCCAGCCGCGCATCACTGAAGCCACCGCGATTGCCCTGCCCGAACGCCTGCGCCGGCACGCGCGTATGGACCGCCGTGGACAGGATGTAGGACGCATCGCGCGACGAAGACAGCGACAGCCCGTACAGCATCAGCGGGAGGTCGTTGCGCTGCGCAAGCGTGCGGGGTGAGAAGACGTTCCAGGGCTGCGTCTCCACCCGGACCTGGAAGCCGGCGCGCGTCAGCATCTGTCCGGCGGCCTGACAGACCCGCGCATCATTGACGTAGCGATTGTTGGAACAGCCCAGGGTCAGCCCGAAGCCGTTCGGATACCCGGCTTCGGCCAACAGCGCGCGGGCGCGGGCAGGATCGGCGGCGGGGACGGTGATGGACGGGTCGAAGCCGCCGAACTGCTCGGGCACCATCTGCACGGTCGCCACGCCCTGGCCGTCAAGCGCACGCGCCACGAGTGCCTGGCGGTCCAGCGCGATCGACAGTGCCTGGCGCACCCGCACGTCACGCAGCGGATTGCGCGGCAGCGCCTGGCCATCGGCACCGACGATCAACGGGAACTGGTCCAGCCGGATGTTCGGCAGCAGGTACATGATGCGGTCGGAATTGCGCCGGAACACCGAAAGCCGCGCATCGCGCTGCAGCCGTTCCACATCGGGGGGCGGCACGCTTTCGATGATGTCGGTATCGCCGCTCAACAACGCCGCAAGCCGCGACGCGTCGTTGCCGATGACCCGGATATCAACACGCTGATACGCCGCCTTGTCACCCCAGAAGGCATCGTTGCGCAGCACCGTCATGCCTTCCTGGCCGCGCATCTGCTCCAGCCGGAAAGGGCCGGTGCCAATCGCGGCACGCCCGCTGTTGAAGTCAGAGGTGGAAGCCGCTTCCGCGGCGCGCTTGGACACCACGAAGATGTTGGTCAGCTGCCCCGGCAGCACCGGATTGGGCTGGTTCGTGTGCAGGCGGACGGTGTGCGGATCAACCACCTCGACACGATCGATGGTCCGCAGGTTCGACGTATATGGCCCCGGGTTACCGGGCACATTCGGCACCCGGGCGATCGAGAAGGCGACGTCATCGGCCGTGAACGGGCTGCCATCATGGAACGTCACGCCGCGGCGCAGTCGCAACTCCCAGACCTGCGGCGCAACCGCCACCCAGGATTCCACGATGCCGGGCACGAAGCGGCTTTCGGGATCGCGGTTGATCAGGCTGTCATAGATGTGGCGCGCCGCGGCCATGTTCGGCCCGGCGAAAAGGAAATGCGGGTCCAGCCCGAACGGGGCTTCCACCGCCACCGACAGCGATTGCGCGCGGACCGGCTGTGCGATGCCAACCAGGCAGGCCGCCACGAGGGCGATTCGTTTTATCATGATGGTCTCTCCGCTCGGTCAGCACGTACACGCGCCATGCGCCCGCCAAGCGTTCGGCGCCGGGGCTTGCGAGTCAATCCGGCCTGGCGCCCGGCGTGGCGATCGGCACGCCGATCGTGCCCACCATCCAGGCAAGCCGGTGCTTCTGCGCCGCGCGAGCGTGCTTGCGCGCCGCCGCTTCCGCCGCATCGCCATCCCGCTTGACGATGGCCTTGAGCATGGCGCGGTGTTCCGCATGGGCCTGTTCCGCACGCCCGCCACGCGTCAACAGGGTCGGCAACAGGGACATGGTGGCGCCAAGTTGCTCCAGGCTGCGCAGCAGGTACCGGTTGTGGGCGGCCAGATACAGCAGCCCGTGCAGCCGCTGGTTCACTGTCGCCAGCGCCGCGCCATCGCCAAAGGCGGCCGGCTCGCCCTCCACGATTTCGGCCATGGCGGCGATCTCGGTCTCGCTGGCGTGCTGGGCCGCGAGACGCGCGGCGGCCCCTTCCAGGACTTCGCGCATCACATACAGCTCGACCACCTGCTGGTGGTCCGGCCGGGTCACTGTCAATCCGCGGCGCGCTTCATGGGTCAGCAGCCCCTCGGCCTCCAACCGGGCAATCGCCTGGCGGACCGGAGTGCGGGAGACGCCGAAGCGCGCTGCGAGATCGACCTCCGTGAGCCGCTCGCCCGGCGCCAGCCCACCCTCGCGGATGGCCTCGCGGATGCGGACATAGGCACTTTCCGAGCGGTCGCGGCCTGGGGCTGGTCCGTCCATGCCGCAGGCGTAGCGGAATCGAACGCCCGATGGAACATCCATCTGGACATTGTTGGACACATCTGTACACATCGGCGGGAACACTGGAGCCGCGGAAGCATGGCCGATCTCAGCCAGACCTTCGACGTCCTGATTGCCGGCGGAGGCAACGCCGCGCTCTGCGCCGCGATCACGGCACGCGAGGCCGGCGCGACGGTGGTGCTGGCCGAACATGCCCCGAAGGCCATGCGCGGTGGCAATTCCCGCCACACCCGCAACCTGCGCGCCCTGCACCCCGGCCCGACCGGCGTGCTGACCGACAGCTACCTCGAAGAAGAATACTGGGACGATCTGAAGCGCGTGACGGGCGGCAAGACCGACGAACCGCTCGCCCGCATGTGCATCCGTGCCAGCCAGCACGCGCCCGGCTTCCTTGAGAAATGCGGCGTCGTCTTCCAGCCGTCCCTGTCGGGCACGTTGTCACTGGCGCGGACCAATGCCTTCTTCCTCGGTGGCGGCAAGGCGCTGCTCAACGCGCTGTACCGGACGGCGGAACGGCTCGGGGTCGTCATCCTGTATGACACCGAGGTCCAGCACATCGAGATCAAGGACGGCTTCGCCACCGAAGCCATCGTGTCCCATCGCGGCTTCCCCGACCGCATTCGTTTCAAGGCCTTCGTGGCGTCGGCCGGTGGTTTCCAGGCCAATCGCGAGTGGCTGCGGCAGTACTGGGGTGATGCCGCCGACAATTTCCAGATCCGCGGCACGCCCTACGCCCAAGGTCGCATCCTGAAAGACATGCTCGCATCGGGCGTTCAGGAAGTGGGCGACCCCACCCAGTTCCACGCGGTCGCCAATGATGCGCGCGCGCCGATGGAAGATGGCGGCCTCGCCATGCGGCTCGACTGCGTGCCCTTCGCGGTCGTGGTGAACAGCAACGTCGAACGTTTCTACGATGAGGGTGAGGACGTCTGGCCGAAGCGCTATGCCATCTGGGGACGATTGATCGCCCAGCAGCCCGGCCAAGTGGCCTTCGCCATCAATGATTCCAAGGCGCAGAACAACTACCTGCCGCCGGTCTTCGCACCGTACCGGGCCGACAGCATAGCAGAGCTCGCCGGGATCATCGGCCTCGATGCCGGCAAGCTGGAAAAGGTCGTCGCCGATTTCAACGCCGCGGTGCGGCCAGGCACCTTCAGCGCGCAGACGCTGGACGATTGCAGCACCGAGGGTCTGACACCGCCAAAGTCCCACTGGGCGCGGCGGATCGACACGCCACCCTATTATTGCCACCCGCTGCGACCGGGCATCACCTTCACCTTCCTGTCGGTCAAGGTGAACGACCGCGCCCGCGTCATGATGGCCGATGGCAAGCCTTCGGCGAATATGTTTGCGAGCGGCGAGATCATGTCCGGCAACATCCTTGGGCAGGGCTACCTGGCCGGGTTCGGCATGACGCTCGGCACCACCTTCGGCCGCATCGCCGGCGAGGAAGCCGCCAAGCTGGTGAGGAACTGAGGTTCGTGATGCCGCAATACGCGACGGAGGATCGGCATGGCTGCTGAGTCGGAGACCATCGCCGAAGCCCGGCGGCAGATGGAAATCTGCAATTCGTGCCGCTATTGCGAAAGCTATTGCGCCGTCTTTCCCGCCATGGCGATGCGCCGATCCTTCGCGGAGGCAGACCTCACGCACCTCGCCAACCTCTGCCACGGTTGCAAGGGCTGCTATCACGCCTGTCAATATGCCCCGCCGCACGCCTTCGGCATCAACATCCCCGCGACCTTCGCCGATATCCGCAACGAGACCTATGCCAAGCACGCCTGGCCGGCGCCGATGGGCGCCGTGTTCGAACGCAGCGGCACGATCGTCTCTCTGGCCGCTTCCATCGGCGTGGCCCTGCTGCTTGTGTTGGTCGTGCTGATCAAGGATCCGGCAGTTCTGTATGCCGCGCATACGGGTGTCGGCTCGTTCTTCCGCATCATCCCGATGTGGCTGATGACCGCCATTGCCACACTGACCTTCGGCTTTGCCATCGTGGCGATGATCATGGGGGCGCGGTCATATTTGAAGGCGACCGGTGGCGCAGGGGGTGACCTCGGTCCCAAGCCGGCGGCGGAAGCGACATTCGACATTCTGACGTTGCGGAACCTCGGGGGCGGCGGGCATGGCTGCAACGATGTCGATGACAGCTTTTCCATGCGCCGACGTTGGCTGCACCAGGCGCTGATGTACGGCTTCCTGCTGTGCTTTGCGGCCACGACGACCGGCGCGATCTATCATCATGTCTTCGGGTGGAAGTCGCCGCATGCCTTCCTGTCCCTGCCGGTACAGTTCGGTACCTGGGGTGGGGTGCTCATGATGATCGGCGCGGCGGGCCTCGCGCATGTGAAGATCATCACCGACCCCGGCCCTGTGTCACGCAAGGTGATGGGCGGCGAATTCGCCATACTCGGGCTGCTGTTCCTGATCGCCGCGACGGGGCTCCTTCTGCTGGCGGTTCGGCACACCGGAGCGATGGGGCTGATGCTCGCGATCCATCTGGGGCTGGTCTTCGCGTTCTTCCTCGTGATGCCGTACTCCAAGATGGTCCACGGCATGTATCGCGGCATCGCTCTGCTGCGGAATGCGCAGGAAAAGCGTCGCTTGGCCGCCACGGCGGCGTGACGTCTCAAATCAGCGCGCACTGACCCAACGGCGGCCGTTGTTCCGGGCGCGGTCCCGCCCTGATGCGCCGTGCCGGGCGCGCTGACCCAGCCCTGAACCGTTTCATCGCCGGCCCGGACCCCGCGCGTCATTCTCCGTCTGCCACCGACACCCAGGCAGACACGAGATGCGCAAGACCTTCGCCACCGCCGCCGCCCTCACCGCCCTGATGCTGGCTCCTCTGCCGGTCGCGGCGCAGGGTGTGAAGGGCGGGGAGCGCCAGGGGCTGTCGCAGAACGGCGCCTGCTCCGAGGAACAACGCATCACCATTCGCCGCGGCTTCTCCGATGCGCGTCAGATGACCAACGCGTCGATCGCCGCCCTGACGCTGCAACCCGAAGCGATCCGCCCGCATCTCGCGCGCTTCTTCGGCAACAACCCGGCGGGCGCGATCGCGAAGAATTTCCGGGCGATTTCGGTGGGCCTCGACCAGCGCGAATCTCGCCTGACCTATGAATGCAACCGCGCGGAATCCTGCCGCGGGCAGACCTTCGCCTATGTCCGCTGGGGTGGGAATGCGCGGGAAGTCATGGGCGTCTGCCCACCCTTCTTTCGCGCCGCCCGCACCGGGCAGGACAGCCAGGGCGGCATCATCGTGCATGAGATGAGCCATCTCGCCCTGGGCACGCGCGACCACGCCTACCAGCCCGCCCGCGCCCAGGTGCTGGCCAAAGAGGATCCGGCTGCCGCGCAGATGAATGCCGACAGCTACGAGTATTTCGCCGAGTTCCTGCCGCGCTGATAATGCCCCCCAGCCAGGCAGTGAAACCCCGCCGGGCGCCGTGCAATTCCGCACGGTCCCGGCGGGACTTTTTTTATGCCCTCAATTGTCGGGCGCGGCCCATCCGGGCCACTTGCCTTCGCGCCCTGGACTGTTGCGCCAGCGGTCCCTGAAGGTCTGGGCGCGGTCGCGCTGTGCGCTCCTGGTCCGAGACAGAGCCCTCGACCGAAGATCGGACAACACACCGTGCGCCCGCGCCGACCGAGCGGTTGGGCCGCCCCCTCGACAGCCGGCCGCCACGCTGCTTCCCTGCGGCCCGCTTGAACCAGCAGGAGGGAACGCTCCCGTCATGAGCATCAACGGCCAGGCCTATCTCGTCGGGGCTTTCGAGCACCCGACGCGCAAGGCCGAGAAACAATCGGTCGCGCAGTTGCATGCCGAGGTCGCCTATGGCGCCCTCCAGGATGCCGGCCTGTCCAAGGACGACGTGGACGGCTTTTTCTGCACCGGCGCCGCCCCGGGCCTCGGGCCCATCAACATGGCGGACTACATGGGGCTGACCAAGCTTCGCCATGTCGATTCCACCGACATGGGCGGTTGCTCCTACGTCATGCATGTCGGCCATGCCGCCATGGCGATCAAGGAAGGCCGCTGCAACGTCGCCCTGATCACCCTCGCCGGCCGGCCGCGCGCGGAAGGCATGGCGACCGGCACCGTGCCGCGGTCCTGGGCACCGAACATCCCCGACGATCCCTTCGAGATCCCGATGGGTCGCACGGTGGTGAATTCCTACGGCATGGTGGCGATGCGCCACATGCATGAATTCGGCACGACCTCCGAACAGCTCGCCTGGATCAAGGTCGCGGCGTCCACCCACGCCCAATACAACCCGCACGCCATGCTTCAGAAGGTCGTGACGGTCGAGGACGTGGTGAACTCGCCGATGGTGTCCGACCCGCTGCACCGGCTCGACTGCTGCGTCATCTCCGATGGTGGCGGCGCGCTGATCGTCGCCCGGCCGGAGATCGCGAAGTCGCTGAAGCGGCCGCTGGTGAAGGTGCTCGGCTGTGCCGAGGCGACCAAGAACCAGGCCGGTGGCGGCATCGACCTGTCCTACTCCGCCGTGCGCCAGGCCGGTGAGGCCGCCTTCGGCGAAGCGAAGGTCAAGCCGACCGACATCCAGTATGCCTCGATCTATGACAGCTTCACCATCACCGTGCTGATGCAGCTCGAAGACCTCGGCTTCTGCAAGAAGGGCGAGGGCGGCAAGTTCGTCATGGACGGCAACCTGATCAGCGGTGTCGGCAAGCTGCCGTTCAACACCGATGGCGGCGGCCTGTGCAACAACCACCCGGCGAACCGCGGCGGCATGACCAAGGTCATCGAAGCCGTGCGTCAGCTGCGCGGCGAAGCACACGAAAAGGTGCAGGTGCCGGGCTGCAGGCTGGCGCTGGCCAATGGCGTCGGCGGGCTTCTCGGCCATCGCCACGGCGGCGCCACCCTCATCATGGAGCGGGAGTGATCACCATGGCGACGCAATCCGCCAACCGCGCCATCCCGGCGCCGAAGGAAGACCCCACCACCAAGCCATTCTGGGACGCCGCCCGGGAGGGCAAGTTCCTCATTGGCCTGTGCAAGGATACCGGCAAGCATTTCTGGTATCCGCGCGGCTGCTCGCCTTTCACCCTGTCGAACAATGTCGAGATGGTCGAGAGCAAGGGGACGGGGACGATCTACAGCTTCTCCGTCATGCGCACGAAGGAACCGCACGCGGTCGCCTATGTCGAACTCGACGAGGGACCGCGGCTGTTCACCAACATCGTGGATTGCGACCTCGATGCGCTGAAGATCGGGCAGAAGGTGAAGCTGGTCTTCAAGCCGACCGAAGAAGGCGCGGCACCAGTGCCGATGTTCACGCCGGCCTGACACGGGCCTTGGAGAGGGGCGCCGTCCAATAGGCGCGACGTTTGGAGGGGCGCTGCCCCTCCAAACTACCCCGCCAGCGACCAACGGGTCCCTGGACCGCGGGAACGACCGAAGAGGTCGCCGCATGGATACGGCGCCCGTGCCCGGCCGCGTCCACACTCGTGCAAAGGCGCGGGGCGCGGACCAGCACCCCCCAACACCTCAGCTACCTGCGCGGTCGCGTCGCCGGTGCCGGCGTGGACCTCCGCGCCGGCGCTCGGGCAGGCGTCCGGGTCGATCTGGCCGGCGCGCGGCCGCGCCTCGTGGCGGTCCTGGCTGGCTGTCGAACGACGGGCGGCGGTGGCGGCCGACGGATCATGAACCGCTGCTGGGCCGGGGACATGATCATCCACCGCGCCTGCAATTCTTCATCCTCATCGACCGACTCACCGATCCGTGCCAGGCCGGATCGCGCACGGCGCTTGTGTTCGTCGGACAGTTGCGTCCAGGGAATCGGGCCGGGCGAATAGACGCGCTCGGGCTCCGGGTCGGGCGGCGTGACGACGACCGGGGCGGGCGGCTCGGGTGTCGCGCAGGCAGTCACGCCCAGCAGCAGAGCGAGCAGGCCCGCTCGTCGTCCGAACCGTCGTGTCATGGCATCAACTCCACCATCACGGGGACATGGTCCGATGCCTTGGTCCAGTCCCGCGCATCCTTGAAAACCACATGTCGGGTCAGTCCGCCGGCGAGGTCCGGACTGACCCAGACATGGTCCAGCCGACGTCCGCGGTCCGAAGCACGCCAGTCGGCAGCACGGTAGGACCACCATGTGTAGAGCTTCTGGTCGGGCGGCACGAAATGCCGCAGCGCGTCGTGCCAACCCCCGGCCTGCTGCCAGGCGGTCAGGGCGGCGACTTCCACCGGCGTATGCGAAACAACATCCAGGAGTTGTTTGTGCGACCAAACATCGTGTTCGAGCGGCGCGATGTTGAGGTCGCCGACAAGCACGGCCCGCTGCGCCGGGCGGGCGGCGGACCATGCGGTGCTCTCGGCCACGAAGTCCAGCTTGTGGCCGAATTTCGGGTTCTTCACCCGGTCGGGGATATCGCCGCCGGCCGGGATGTAGAAATTGTGCAACTCGATCGGACCGCCAGGCGCATCGATGCTGGCGCCAAGATGCCGGCAATCGCCCTTGTTGCACCAGTCGGGGTCGTCGGTCCGCAGCAGGATGGGCCGCTTCGAAAGAATGGCGACCCCGTTGTAGCCCTTCATCCCGCGCACCAGCCGATGCGTGAAGCCTAGGGCCTCGACACCCTCATGCGGGAAGAACTCGTCCCGGCATTTTGTTTCCTGCAGGCACAGCACGTCCGGTTCGAGCTGCGCGACGAGATCGCTCAACAGCGGCAGCCGAAGCCGCACGCTGTTGATGTTCCAGGTGGCGATGCGCAGCGGGGCGCGGCCGATACCAGGCCTGCGAGGCATCAGACGATCTTCGTCTTCACCTCGCCGACGCCCTCGACGATGCCTTCCAGCACATCCCCGCGGACCACGGCCGCGACACCTTCCGGCGTGCCCGTCATGATCAGGTCGCCCGGGGCGAGTTCGACCAGTTCCGACAGGTTCGCGATCACTTCCGGCACCGACCAGATCAGCTTCGACAGGTCCGAGGTCTGCGTGACCTTGCCGTTCACCTTCAACTCGATCAGTCCCTTGGACGGATCGATGCCGGCGGCGGGAACCAGCAGGCCCATCGGGGCGGACTGGTCGAAGCCCTTGCCCATGTCCCAGGGGCGGCCGGTCTTCTTCGCCTCGTTCTGGATGTCGCGGCGCGTCATATCCAGGCCGCAGCAATAGCCCCAGACATGCTTCAGCGCGTCGGCCACCGCGATGTTCTTGCCGCCCACGCCGATGGCGACGACGAGTTCCATTTCATGATGCAGCGACTTCGTCACGGTCGGGTACGGCATGTCGGCGCCGTTGATCACCACCGCGTCCGCGGGCTTCGCGAAATAAAAGGGTGGCTCGCGCGTCGGGTCGGAACCCATCTCGATCGCGTGTTCCGCGTAGTTGCGCCCGACGCAGAAGATCCGCCGGACCGCGAACATGGCATCGCTGCCCTTCACGGGAATGGCAGCGACCGGCGGCGGGGGCAGGACATAGGACACCATGCGGGCGAAGCTCCGAGCGGGGATGGGGTTCACGACCTATACAGCCGACAGAGGCGGGCCGGAAGCCAGCCTGGTCAGCTGTCTGCGACTTGATGTGTCGCGTGAAGGTGAATTCGGAACCCCAAGTAACCGCGACGGATTGGCCTTCGATGCGCCACAAAAAGAAGCGCCCGGTCAGGGGGGTGACCGGGCGCCGTATTTTATTCCGATCGGAATGGTCGGGCGAGCCGGCAGGGGACACCGGTACTCGACCGCCGGCATTTTAAGTGCCGGTGAAACAACTTTAGACCTGTATGGCCTTGGACGCAAAAGGCAATTGCCTGCGTTGCGGTAATATGCGTCACGCGTTTCCCGCGTATCGCTACTCTGCCGCCTGCGCGATGGTCCCTGCCCCAATGCGCGCAGCACGATGGTCGGCGCAGGCTTGTCCAAACGCGTGGAAGATCGCGCGGCTGTCGGCGTCATGCTCCCAATCATATTCCGGATGCCACTGCACACCGATCGCGAAGGCCGCAGCACCTTCGACGCGAACGGCTTCAACAGTGCCGTCTGGCGCCCAGGCCTCGGCAACGAGGCGGGGCGCAAGGCGCTGCACTCCTTGATTGTGCAGCGAATTGACCGCCAACCGTCCCGCACCGCGCGACGGCGCCGTCAGCAGCCGGGCGAGCGCACCATCCTTTTCAACCCGTACACCATGCGCCTTGCCGGTACGAACCCTCGGCATCGGCTGGTCGGACGGGGTGGAATGGTCCATTCGCCCGGGCAGGTCCTGAATGCGCTGGTCAAGGCTGCCGCCCAGCGCGACGTTGAGTTCCTGCATGCCGCGGCAGATGGCGAGCAATGGCACGCCGTGGTCGATGGCGGCGCGGATCAACGGCAGGGTGGTGGCATCGCGATCGAGATCCTCCGGCGTGCCATCGGCATGCGCAGGGCCCGCATAATGGCCAGGCCACACATTGGAGCGACTGCCGGTCAGGATCAGCCCATCGAGGTGCGGCAGCAGCTCGCTGGACAGATCCTCCCCGGCCGCGGGCAGCAGCACGGGCGTCCCACGCGAAGGGCCACGCACGACGCGAATGTAGCTGTCGGACGCAGCGTGGTTCAGCGTACCGAAGGTGCCGAAGGGTTTCTGGCAGCAGGAGATGCCGATGAGCGGTCTCATGGAATGGAAGGTTCCCGCGATGCGGTGTCAGGATCAAGGCATTCGATGGAGTTTTCGTGAAACTCTGGACAGCGTTGCACGCATGCAAGGCGCAACCGGATGCTCAGATGCCTATACGGCCGGCACGTGAATGTAACGAGCGGCGACGTGCGGATCATCAACCAACCGGCTGGGGCCAGACCGCTCACCCGCCGCCCTGGGGTGCCCCCATCCCACCGGGTTCGAAAAACCGCGGATCGTTGAACTGGAACAGCGAAGCAGGCAGGCGCAGCCCAGTTTCGATTCGAAACAGGCTGACGCGGGTCTCCCGTCGCTGTGCGTCGATCACCGACCACTGACGCAGTTCCATCGGGTCAGGATTGAAGACAAGAGTCAGCCGTCCTTCGCCCGGTTCCCGGGTACGATACATCGTGACGCGCAGAAAGCCGCCGGACCGTTCGACGCCGGTGACGGTCACATCGCCGGACAGGCGCACCTGCTCGCGCAGAATGATCCCCAAGGGGGTCTGGCTGATGAGCAACGTGGTGGGGGCACGAAGCTCCCGATCATACATCAGGAATTGCCCGGCATTGGCGACGAGCAGGAGCGGTTCCGGCGGGTCGTATTCGAACCGCATCCGCCCGGGGCGCGAAATCCACGCGGTGCCCTCGGCGGACGCACCATTCTGGGCGATCTGCAGGAAGCGGGCGCGCAGCGTGGTCAGCGCGTTCAGATACGCTTCGACCCGCGCGAGGTCGGCCCGGTCCCGTTCTGTCAGCGCCGCAGCCGGCGCGGCGGCCGGCGGCGCCGGCGCGCGTTGCTGAGCCAGCGCCGGGGCGGCGAGCAGGACGGGCGATAACAACAGCAGACGACGGTTCATGGCGGCAGATGTGGCCCGTGACGAATGCCATTGGAAGACCCGCAAGCGGGCCGAAGGTTCAGCCGGTCGATGCATTCGGACCCGATGTCAGCGCGGGGTGGCTTGGCGTGGGCCCGCCATGCCGGGAATGCCCTGCGGCATCTGCATCGACTGGTATCCTTGTGGCCGGCGGAACTGCCCTGGGTCCTGCGGGCCATAGGCGACGCGGGTCGCCTGCATGCGGCCCTGCTGGCCCTGCGCGGTGCCTTCGGCACGCAACATGACGCCATCGGCGGTGATGCAGGCTTCACCGTTCTGGCCTTCACCCTGATAACGCCAGACCGTGCAATCCGCACCGGCGATCTTTTCTGTGCCGCCGCGTGTGAAGCGAGCATTTTCAAGCTGCTGTTGCATGCCGGCGGCCTCCTGCATCGGCACGTCAATGATGGACCGCATCGCCTCCATCACCATGAACCCGCGCTGATTCTGATGGTCCGCGACCATGTACCCCATGCCGCCCGGCATGTTCATCCGCATCAGGCGCTGCGCGGCGGACCATTGCATGGTCAGTTCCGCGCCCTGTCCCTGGCCCGAAACATTGTACGTCACGGCGACATCGCGCGTCGGGAAGATTTGCGGGCGGTCCTGCGCCTGGGCGATCACGGGCGAGAACGCGGCAATGACGGCCGCGGCGATGATTGTACGCATGTCGAGGATCTCCTTTTGGCCGCATTCTGCACCCAGGAATGTGGCGCCGGCATGAAACAGTTCGCAGATTCCCTATCAGGCGCCGACGCCGGCCGGGGCGAGTTTCGCGGCATCCGGAAACGCACGGCGCACCGCCGCGTTAGTTGACAGTCACATTCACAGGAGGAGTTCCATGTTCCGCAAGATCCCCGCCCTGATCGCCCTGACCGCCGGTCTCGGGCTGGCTGCCTGCGGCGAATCCCCGGGTGAGCGGGCGCTCACGGGCGGCCTGCTGGGTGCCGGCACCGGAGCGGCAGTCGGGTCGTTTTCCGGCAATGCCGGGACGGGGGCGCTGATCGGCGGTGCCGTGGGCGCGGTTGGCGGCGCGGCAACCGCTCCAGGCGTGCTGCGCTGAACCATCTGGCGTGAGAAAGACCGGCGTCTGGCTGGCATCAGCCAGACGCGAGAAGACGCTCGATCGCGCAAAGGCGTAGAGCGTTTTGTGCCAGCGCGGTCCGGCGCAAAATGCTCTGCATCGTCGCCGGATCGGCATGGGGCCAAAGCAGCACGGCGTGATGCCGAGCGGAACTGGCCATCGCCAGCGGCGTGCTACGCCGCCGGCAGACGCACCACAAAGCGCGCGCCCACGACTTTCCCCACCGCATCACGCCGATTCTCTGCGGAGATCCGGCCGCGTAGCCCTTCGACGATCTGCTTGCTGATCGACAGTCCCAGTCCGGAGTGTTGGCCGAAGCGTTCCCCGCTGGGGCGTTCGGAATAGAACCGCTCGAAGATGCTCTCCAGCTTCTGCTCCGGGATGCCAGGCCCTTCATCCTCGATCGCCACTTCGACGACCGCGCCGGTCGGCCGGGCCTTGACCAGGACCCGCCCCCCCGCCGGGCTAAAGGAAAGCGCATTGCCCAGCAGGTTGCGAAACACCTGCACGATGCGCCCCTCAACGCCACGCACCACCAGCGCGCCGGGCTCGGTCTCCAGAGCAACCGTCGGCGCCGTCTCGGTCGTGCGCGTCGCCTCGTGCAACTCCGTCAGCGCAGCCAGGATCGGCGCGATATCCACTGGGGTGGAGATGGTGCGCGACAGTTCCGCATCGACGCGCGACGAATCGCTGATGTCGCCGATCAACCGATCCATCCGCACGGCATCATCAGCGATGATGGCCAGCAGCCGATTGCGGTTCTCGGGATTCTCGATGCGGCGCAGCGTCTCCAGAGCACTGCGCACGGATGTCAGTGGATTGCGCAGTTCGTGCGCCACATCGGCGGCGAAACGTTCATTGGCATCGATGCGCGCCCACAGCGCGCGGGCGGAATTCTGCAGGTCGCGCGCCAGCGTCCCAATCTCGTCATTGCGGGCGAGCAGGGGCTCCGGCACCGATTCCTCTCGCCCCTCGCCTTCGCGGATGCGCTGCGTGGCGCGCGCAAGGTCGAGCATCGGCGTGGCGATCGTGCGCGCCAGATAAAAGGACAGCATCA
Organism: Acetobacteraceae bacterium; assembly: GCA_022842185.1. GTDB lineage: Bacteria > Pseudomonadota > Alphaproteobacteria > Acetobacterales > Acetobacteraceae > Neoroseomonas. Next base: position 22,938 of record JALHQB010000004.1, on the reverse strand, counting down.
CCGTCAGCACGAGCGCCGTGCCGAACAGCATCAACACCGATGCGCGGATCTGGAAAAGCCGTTCATCCACCTCCCGCGATTCGCGCGTCAGCAGCACGATGCCGACGCTCTGCCCGCCCCGGCGCGCGGGTTCGGCGACCGACACCAGCAACCGACCATCCCCGGTGCGCCGGATATAGGGGCGCACGCCACCTTCGAGGGCCAGGCGCAATTCCTCCCGCCGGTCCGGGCCCAGGTCGGGCTGCCAATCGAAATCCGGCGCTTCGGGCCCGACATTGACCGCGACGCCGCCATCATCGCCACTGCCGCGCAGCGTGCCGGGCAGCACCGCGACCAATCGGTCATAGACGCCGGCGACGGTCGATGTCAGCGCGCCGCGCGGCTCAGGTGGCGGCAGCGGTTCACTGATCACGGCCCCACCGGGGCCTTCGCGGACACGACTGTCGGCCACCATCAAGCCAGTATTGTCGAACAGCCGCGCCTGGGTGTTGGGCGATGGTTCAACGAGGCGACGCAGCAGCGGCCGGGCGGCTTCCGGCACCAGGATGGCGCGGTCGCCATCGATCCGCACCGCGGCTTCCGCAATGGCGCCGGCATAGATGCGGGCCTGGGTCCGCAGCGCCTCCACTTCGGCAGCGATCAGGCCGTTCTGATATTGATCAAGGTAAAGCAACGACGCCGCCAACAGCGCCGGCGGCACCGCATTCACCAGAAGGATGCGCCGAAGCATGGGCGAAAAGCGCCGACGCGGCGCCCGCGCCACCGTCGAAGCGCCGGTAGCCTTGCCCTGTGGGCGGGAGGCAGCGCCGTCGTCAGGCATCGGCTGGGCCGGGCTGCACGTTCATCAACGATGTCGCCCTTTTCGCGCGATCAAGCTTCCTTGTAGCGGTACCCGATGCCGTAGAGCGTCTCGATCTGGTCGAATTCGCCATCAACATAGCGGAACTTCTTGCGGATGCGCTTCACATGGCTGTCGATCGTGCGGTCATCCACATAGATATTCTCGCCATAGGCGGCATCGATCAGCTGGTCACGATTCTTCACCATGCCGGGTCGCACGGCCAGCGCCTTGACCAACAGGAATTCCGTCACGGTCAGCTGCACCTGCCCGCCCCTCCAGACGCAGGTGTGCTTAGTCTCGTCCAGCACCAGGTCGCCGCGGGCGATGACGCCCCCGGGCGGGGCGCCCGATCCTTCGGCACGCGACGCTTCGTTCCGCCGCAACAGGGACCGGATGCGTTCGAGCAGCAGCCGCTGGCTGAACGGCTTCGTGATGTAATCGTCCGCGCCCAGGCGCAGGCCCATCAGCTCATCGACCTCCTCATCCTTGGAGGTCAGGAAGACCACCGGCATGTTCGACCGCTGCCGCAACCGCTGCAGCAATTCCATGCCATCCATGCGCGGCATCTTGATGTCGAGTACGGCGAGGTCCGCGGGCTTGGACAACAGGCCCTGCAAGGCGCTCTCGCCGTCGGTGAAGGTACGGACGGTATAGCCTTCCGCTTCCAGCGTCATTTGTACGCTGGTCAGGATGTTGCGGTCGTCGTCCACAAGGGCGATGGTCTGCGGCATATCTCTTTCCGGTTCTCCGGCACCCCCACGACGCGGTTGCGTCGCAGCGATGCTCAATCCAGTGTCGCGCCTGATTGTGGCACGAGCCGGGCCGGAGGAAGACATGGCATCGCAACAGGGCCTGCGCGAGGCGATCGCCCTGATCCGCGGGGCGCAGGCGGCAACCTTGGCAACCGTGGCCGACGGCCAACCCTTTGCCAGCTTGGTCACGCCGGCCCCCGCACCGGACCTTTCGCCCCTGCTTTGGCTGTCCACCCTGTCGGCCCATACCCGTCAACTGGCGGCGGAACCCCGCTGCGCATTGCTATTCACCGGTACGGCCGACGGGCCTAATCCGCAGACCGCGCCGCGCCTGACCGTGACTGGCTTGGCGGAGCCCGCGCCGGCCACCGAGGTCGCCGCCTTGAAGGCGCGTTGGCTCGCGCGGCACCCTTATGCGGGCCTCTACGCTGATTTTGGCGATTTCAGCCTGTGGCGCGTCCGCATTGGCGGCGCCCTGCATGTCGGCGGCTTCGCCCGTGCCGAACGGATGAAGGCCAGCGAATTGTCCCCGAACCCCACCGCCGTCGCCGCCATCGCGGCAGCGGAGGCGGACATCATCGCCCATGTGAACGCGGATCATTCCGATGCCGTGGTGGCCATAGCGACGGGGCTGCTTGGCGCGGCGCCGGGGGCATGGCGGCTGGTGGCGGTGGATATCGACGGCTGCGACCTATCGGATGGAAACCAAACGGTTCGGCTTGCTTTCTTAGCACAGGTAAGCGATGCGGAGGGTGTGCGCGCGGCCCTGATCCGCGCGACGCGAGACGGGCGAAGGTGTCTTCAGGGTTGAGGATCGGCGGAGTCCCGCCGTATTTTCGCCGCCCTGGGCGCCCAAACGCTTCCGTCGCCGATCGCGAAGTGAACGCCAGGAGAATGGCCCCGCATGGTTTCCAAGAACGCCGCCGTTGCCGGCACCGGTGTCTCCCCGACGGGTGAGGTCCATCCGAATCTCACGACGCCTGCCCTCGTGGCGCAGGCGTTGCGGCGTGGCGAGGGCCGGCTCTCCGCGGATGGCGCCTTCATCGCCGTGACAGGCCAACACACCGGGCGTTCCGTGCAGGACAAGTTCGTGGTCGATGAACCCGAAACGCGCGACGCCATCTGGTGGGGCAAGATCAACCAGAAGCTGCCAGCCGAGAACTTCGCCGGCCTGGTGGCGAAGGTGCGCGCGTATCTGGGCCAGAAGTCGGAGCTGTTCACGCAGGACCTGCATGCCGGCGCCGATACCGCCCACCAGATCCGCGTAAGGCTGGTCACCACCAATGCCTGGCACGCGATGTTCGCCCGCAACATGTTCATCCGTCCGGACCGCGACGCGCTGGACGGCTTCGCGCCCGACTGGACCATCCTGCACGCGCCGGAGTTCGAGGCCGATCCCACGGCCGATGGCTGCCGGACCAGCACCGTCGTCGCATTGTCCCTGGCGACGAAGACCATCGTGATCGCCGGCACGTCCTATGCCGGCGAGATCAAGAAATCGATCTTCACCGTCATGAACTGGCTGCTGCCGGCGCGCGGCGTACTGCCCATGCATTGTTCCGCGAATGTCGGCGCCGCCGGTGATGTCGCGCTGTTCTTCGGCCTTTCGGGCACCGGCAAGACCACGCTGTCCTCCGACCCCGAGCGCGCGTTGATCGGGGACGACGAACACGGCTGGTCGGATACCGGCGTCTTCAACTTCGAAGGCGGCTGCTACGCCAAGGTCATCAAGCTGTCGCAGGAGGCAGAGCCGCAGATCTGGGCCGCCACCAACCGCTTCGGCACGGTGCTCGAGAATGTCGTCGCCGACGCCGATGGCGTGGTCGACCTCGATGACGGATCTCTGACCGAGAACACCCGGTCCTGTTACCCGATCCACTACATTCCCAACACGGTGGAACGCGGCACCGCGGGACTGCCGAAGAACGTTGTGATGCTGACCGCCGATGCCTTCGGGGTGCTGCCCCCGATCGCCAAATTGTCGGCGGCGCAGGCGATGTACCACTTCCTGTCCGGCTACACGGCACGCGTCGCGGGCACCGAAAAGGGCCTGGGGAAGGAGCCGCAGGCGACCTTCTCGACCTGCTTCGGCGCACCCTTCCTGCCGCGCCATCCGGAAGTCTATGGCCAGATGCTGCAGGAACTGATCGGCAAGCACGGCGCCGATTGCTGGCTGGTGAACACGGGCTGGTCGGGCGGCGCCTATGGCACCGGGTCACGCATGTCGATCAAGGTGACGCGCGCGCTGCTGCGGGCGGCGTTGGATGGCTCGCTCGCCAAGGTCGAGTTCGTCCGCGACCCGTTCTTCGGGCTGATGATACCGAAGGCCGTGCCGGGCATCCCGACGGAAGTGTTGAATCCTCGCGACGCCTGGGCCGACAAGGCCGCCTATGACCGCACGGCCGCCAATCTCGTCGGATTGTTCGAAAAGAACTTTGCGACCTTCGCCGGCGCCGTCAGTGACGATGTGAAGGCCGCGGCGATCCGCACGGCGGCCTGATCCGCACGGTCGCCATGCGCGACCGTCTGCGAAGGGTTGGTTTGAGCAGATCGCGCCTGGCTGGGATCAGCCAGGCGCGTAAAGTTGCGCGATGAAGCAAGGGCGCTGGGCATTTTGCGCCAGCATCGTCTGGCGCATCGGCGCGCCCCCCACCGCCGGGGCAACCGCTGGTCCCGGCGGCGTGGTCCAGTACGCCCCGTCCGGACCGCGGCTTCACGCGGGAAAATCAGCACGTTATCCGCGCGTGAGTGCCACCGCCGATCCTCACGACGGATCGAGAACCATCCAACGCCACAGCAGCGGCGCTGCCACCAGCCCGGGTCGGACATGCGGCGTGCATAGGCGCGGGGCGTCCCAGCACTGGTTTCCCTGAAGCGGGACATAAAGGGGAATTCCGGCAATTTCGCCGCGCGATTCCACCGCGACGTCGGGCAGCCGGATGGGCGCTGTGTCCAGCAGCCGCCGCAGCGGCTTGCCCGCGAGCGACAGGACCACCGCCAAGCCGATGCCCAGCGCGACGCCGGTGCGGGCGCGGGGGTTCGCCATGCCCGCGATCGCCGCACCGCCAGAAACACTTCGCCAGCCGAACGGCGCCCACTGCGCGATCACCAGCAGCAGCGGCAGCACCAGCCAGGCTTGGCCGTAACGGACCAGCGGCGCGGTGAAGAACCAGAAGGCTATGCCGCCAACCGACACCCCGATCAGCACCAGGGCATCCGTCCGCGCCCGCGCCGGCAGAAGGTCTCTCACGGTGGTCAGGTGCCGCATCGTCGACCGGGCAGCGACCAGCAGCAGAGCAATGCCACCCAGCAGCAGGAAGGTCGGATAGGACGGCTCCTGCCGAAGACTCCCCAGCCAATGCGGCAACCAGGACCAATCGGCCAGGACCATGTCAGGCGGCAGATCCGGCCGCCTCGCCCAGGACCGCATCCAGTCGAGATCGGACCGCGCGACATCGGCATTGATCCGCCAGGGCACCGGCAGACAACTCGACGGCTGCGGATAGGCGAGACAGCCCGAGGTTGCGATGCCTCGCGCCAGCCAGGGGAGTCCGATCGCCAAGGCCGCGCCCCCACCAATGGCGATATCGCGCCCCGCGATCATGCCGCGCCGCCAGGCCAGGGCCGGCAACAGCATCACCAACACCACCGGCAGCGCCGATAGCTTGAGCATCACCGCCAGCGCGACGACCACCACGAGCATCGCCGCCGTGCCGCCCCGTTCCGCCGCGTCTTCGGCACTGTCGCCCAGGTCGGACAGGCGCAGTGCAAGATAGAAGGCATAGAACATCATCAGCGCGCTGGGGATGTCGCTGTTTGGCGACCCGATCCAGATCCGCAGGATCAGCAGCGGCGTGAACAGCGCCAGCCCTATGACCAGAAGACCGAACAGCGCCGAGCGCAATCCGACCGCATCGCCACGCGACAGGGCGCGCTGCACGACCGACAGTATGAAGAAGGTCAGCAGGAGTGGGTTGCCGGTGACCGCCCCCGCGAGCCCGGGAAAGCCCCCCGACAGCAACGCCGCGGTGGGGAAGACAACCGAATTGTAGCCGAAACGCATGTGGATGTTCGCGCTGCCAAGGATCAGCGGATGCTCCATGACCTGGCGCACGGCTTGTATATGGTAGAGCCCGGTATCGAAATGACCCTGCGTCGCGGACGGGATCATGGCCCCGAGGTAAAGACATGCGGCGGCGAGCAGCAGCAGCGTCGCGGGCAGTCTCCAACCGAAATCCCTGGCCTTGCGCTCCAACCGGCGCCAGTGCGTCAGCAGCACCACAATCCCTGTCAGGCCAGCCAGGGCCGCAGGAACGCCGCCGAGGGGCACGAAGGTGTGGGCGATCGTCGCAATCAGGCCAAGCGCCGCAAAGCCGAGGATGCCGAGGTCGCCGACTGTGATGCCGCGCCCCATGCCAGGGCTCAGCCGCTCGGCCAGTCGCAGTGCCAATAATCCATATCCGAGGCACGTCATGGCGGCCAGCAGCACCAGGCCGCCCGACATCAGCACGGATTCGTGCCGTATTTCGCGCTCGACGAGAAGATCAGACCGCCCCGTCGATCAAGGCGCCAGTGCTGCGCCCGCGGCCGGGCTCCAGGGTCTTCATGTAGAAACGCCCGGCGACCGTCTGGCCGCGCACCCGCGCATAGAACGGATGGGTGCCCCAATGCTGGTAGCCGAGCGCCTCGAACATCGCGATGGCGGTCACCTGCGTCTCCCGCACATCGAGGTTGATGACGCGATGCCCGAGTGCGGCCGCGCGTTCCTCGACCGTGGTGACCATCAGCCGGGCAAGGCCGAAACCCCGCGCATAGGGTGCGACATAGGCGTGGGTCAGCGTCGCGGCGAAGGCTTGCGCTTCATTGTTGCGGGGCGGTCGCACCAGCAGGGCGGACCCGACCACATGCCCGTCCAGCCGCGCGACGAACAATTCCCGTTCGGGCACCAGCAGCACGCCACGGAAATGCCGCTGCAGGGCGGCGCGGCCCTGGGGTTCGATCCAGCCGAAGCCGCCGCTTTCGATGATGGCGGCATCCGTCGCCTCGGCCAGCTCGGCGAGATCGGCATCGGACAGGCGTTCGGCCCGTTCGACCGCCACCTGCCGCGGAGGTTTCACATCCACGGATGCGTTCACGGTTCCCACCGAAGAAAGTTGGCAAGCATCATCAGCCCGATCGGGCCGCTTTTCTCGACGTGGAACTGAAGCCCGGCGAGGTTGCCGCGCGCAATGATCGCGGTCACTGGCCCGCCATAGTCGGTGGTGGCAATCGCGTCTTCGGCCTCCGCAGCCTCGAAGGCGTAGGAATGGACGAAATAGACCTGGTCGCCCGGGTTCACCCCGTCCAGCACGGGGTGGAAGCCTTCCTCGAAGGACAGGGCGTTCCAGCCCATCTGCGGCAGCGGCAGGGGCGCGCCGTCCATGCCGCGTGGATCCATGGGCGCCACCATGCCGGGAATCCAGTCGAGTCCTGGTGTCATCCCATGCTCAAGCCCGCAGGTCGCCATGAGTTGCATGCCGACGCATATGCCCAGGAACGGCACGCCATTGCCGCGCACGCGTTCCTCGAGCGCATCCACCATGCCTGGCAGCGCATCGAGGCCTCGGCGACAGGCGGCGAAGGCGCCCTGCCCCGGCAGCACGATGCGGTCCGCCATGCGCAGGTCGGCGGCCGCGGTGACGACCTTCACCACGGCCTCGATGTCATTGTCCGAGGCGGATTTCTCCAAGGCGCGGACCACCGAAGCGAGATTGCCCGACCCTGGATCAACAACTGCGATGCGCTGCTGCGCCATGCCCCACCCCTTCACGCCGCCACGCGGGCCAGATCGGGCCGCCAGGCCGCGAGTTGCAGGAACGCCGCATCGGCGTCGCGCCCCATCACCACGGCTTCGGTCCGCCAGCCACGCAGGTCCAGCCACCAGGATCGCAGGCTACGGGCCTCGAAACCCATGAAGAGTTGCAGACCAAGGGCCAGAGGACCGGCGGCGGCGGGCGGCAACACGGCGCCCAACACCATCAATGCGGCGACATACAGCGCCGCAAGGGCGAAGAGGCGATGCGCGAGGAACCACAGCGGCGGCGCGAGCAGGGCAAGCCACGCGAAACCATCCCGCAGCAACACGACCCGCGGCGGCTTTCCCGCCGCCAGCGGCCTGACCTGCACCATCCACACGCGCATCCTCAGGTCTCCAGCACTCCTTTGGTCGAGGGGATGTCCCCTTCGGCCCGTGGATCGGCCTCGGTGGCCTGCCGCAGGGCACGCGCCGTGGCCTTGAAACAGGCCTCTGCCACGTGGTGGGCATTGGTGCCTGCCTTCAAGGTCATGTGCATCGTGATCCCCGCGTTGAAGGCCAGGGCGCGGAAGAACTCCTCGAACAATTCGGTGTCCATCTCCCCCACCTTGTCGCGGGCGAAGGGCACCGACCAGGCGAGGAAGGGCCGGCCGGAGATGTCGATGGCGCATTCGGCCAGCGCCTCGTCCATCGGCAGAAGGGCGGCGCCATAGCGGCGGATGCCGCGCTTGTCGCCCAGCGCCTGCTTGAGGCACTGCCCGATGACGATGCCGACATCCTCGACCGTGTGGTGGAAGTCGATATGCAGGTCGCCGCGAGCGGCGATGGTCATGTCGATCAGCGAATGCCGGGCCAGCGCGGTCAGCATGTGGTCGAGGAAGCCGACGCCCGTGGCGATCTCGGACCGGCCGGACCCGTCCAGGTCCAGCGCGACACGGATCGCGGTCTCGGAAGTCTCACGGACGATGTCGGCGCGGCGCGGCGGGGAGGAGAGGCCATCCATCCGGGCTTCCTACGCCCCTGCGCCCCGGTCCCGCAATAATGCCGCGCAAGAGCGCCAGTATCAGCCGGCGCGAGCGCCATCCGCCATGGCGCCGAGCAGCCTGCGGAGCACCGATTCGGCTTCGGGCGCCATGGGCAGGAAGGCGAGATGCAGCCGGTCCTCCGATACCGCCACCACGGTCACCGGCATCAAGGCGGTGTCGAGCATCAATGCGCCGGTCGCCCCCATGGTGGCGCCGATGCCATGGTCCAGTACGGCAGCGCCCCCGAGCGACAGGTCCAGCAGGTTGACGGCAAGCCGACGCCGTCCGGGCAGTTCCAACATGGCACCGCGCCGCAGCGGGGTCCGCTCGCCGGCCCGGCGGTCGCCCAGCCCGGCCCATGGCAAGGACGGTGCGCGGCCCGGTTGGCTGGTGGCCGGCAAGGGATCAATCGTGGGATGCATGGCGTCCGGGACCCGTGGGCGGAACCGTTCAAGGCCCCGGCCAGGAAACCACGCCAACCCCTACTGATTGGTAAGCGGCCGGCACGACGGCGCCCCTGTTGAGTCGCGGCCCCGGCGCGCCCACATTCGGCGCACCATGATCTCCTCACAACATGATCCCCTCGGGTGGCACGGCACCACCATTCTCTGTGTGCGCAAGGATGGCCGTGTCGCCATGGCTGGCGACGGCCAGGTTTCGCTCGGCCAGACGGTGGTAAAGGGCAATGCGCGCAAGATCCGCCGCATTGCGCAGGGCCGCGTCCTGGCCGGCTTCGCCGGCGCCACCGCCGATGCCTTCACCCTGCTTGAACGGCTGGAGGCGAAGCTGGAACGCTTCCCCGACCAGCTGGAACGCGCCTGCGTCGATCTCGCGAAGGATTGGCGCACCGACCGTTACCTGCGCCGGCTGGAGGCCCTGCTGGCAGTGGCCGATTCCAAGCGCAGCCTGCTGCTGACCGGCCAGGGCGATGTCCTGGAACCGGAGGATGCCGTCATCGGCATCGGGTCCGGTGGCAACTACGCGCTGTCGGCCGCCCGCGCGCTGCTGCCGGTGGACGGCATCGACGCGGAGGAGATCTGCCGGCGATCGATGAAGATCGCCGCCGACATCTGCGTGTACACCAACGGCAACATCATCCTGGAAAGCCTGGACGCATGAGCGTCCAGCCCATTACCGATCGGATCGCGGCCCACCGCGATCCAGGAGCGCAAGGCGCGACCGCGCCCAACCCATCCATTGCCGCCGGCGCATCAGCGCATGGCGCGAAGGCAAGCCGCGCGGATGCGCGGCGCCCGCCGTCTGAGGGCTAAGAAGAATGTCTGAATCCATCAATCTTTCCCCGCGCGAGATCGTCTCCGAGCTCGACCGCCACATCGTCGGACAGCAGGACGCCAAGCGCGCCGTCGCCATCGCGCTGCGCAACCGCTGGCGCCGCCAGCAATTGCCCGAAGGGCTGCGCGAGGAGGTGGTGCCCAAGAACATCCTGATGATCGGCCCGACCGGCGTGGGCAAGACCGAGATCGCGCGCCGCCTCGCCAAACTCGCCAATGCGCCCTTCCTGAAGGTTGAGGCAACCAAGTTCACCGAGGTCGGCTATGTCGGCCGCGACGTGGAATCGATCGTCCGCGACCTGGTGGAATCCGCCATCACCATGGCGCGCGAACAGGCCCGCCGGGGCGTCCAGGCGAAGGCGGAGCTGGCCGCCGAGGAACGGCTGATCACCGCTCTGGTCGGGGAAGCGGCGACCGGCGAGACCAAGATGAAGTTCCGCCGCATGCTGCGCGAAGGCAGCATGGAAACCCGGGAGGTCGAGGTGCAGGTGGCCGATGCCGGCGGCGGCATGCCCATCGGCATGATGGATCTGCCCGGCCAGCAGGGCATGCAGATGCAGAACATGCAGGAGATGCTCGGCAAGATGTTCGGCGGCCGACAGAAGCCGCGCAAGATGACGGTTGCCGAAGCCCGCATCGCCTTGACGAAGGAAGAAGCCGACAAGTTGCTGGACCAGGACACGTTGGTTCGGGATGCCGTGTCCAATGCCGAGAACAACGGCATCGTCTTCCTCGATGAGATCGACAAGGTCTGCGCCCGCACCGGCGAAGGCGGCGTGCGTGGCGGCGATGTCTCCCGCGAAGGCGTCCAGCGCGACCTGTTGCCGCTGATCGAGGGCACCACCGTCACGACGAAGCATGGGCCGGTGAAGACCGACCACATCCTGTTCATCGCCTCCGGCGCGTTCCATCTTGCCAAGCCGTCCGACCTGTTGCCGGAATTGCAGGGCCGCCTGCCGATCCGCGTGGAACTCGCCGCCCTGACGCGCGACGATTTCCGCCGCATCCTGACCGAACCCGAGCACTCCCTGCTGAAGCAATACACGGCGCTGCTCGGGACGGAGGGCGTGACGCTCGATTTCGAGGCCGATGCGGTGGATGCGCTCGCCGACCTCGCCGCGGAGATCAACGCCAGTGTCGAGAATATCGGCGCCCGTCGCCTTGCCACCGTGCTGGAACGGTTGCTTGAGGACGTGTCCTTCACCGCATCAGACCGCGGCGGGGAAACGGTGCGGGTGGATGGCGCGTTGGTCCGTGGAAAGGTGGCGCCGCTGGCTGGCAGCGCGGACCTGTCGCGCTTCATCCTGTAGCGCGCAGCCACGTTCCACGGAGCCGCGATGAGCCTCGCCACCACCATCCCCGGGACCCTGCCACCCATCGCATTCGGGGAATTGCGCGCCGCTCGGCAGGCGCTGGAGAATCCAACGCTCGCCGCCCGGCTGGCCGGTGCGGCGGGCATGCCGATAGACGCGCTGCGCGCCCGGCTGCCGGCCTTCGTCCAGGGCGGGCTGGACAGCACGGTGCGCGCCGCGCTGTCCGGCGCCATGGCGACCGCGCTGCGATCCGACCCTAGTCGCACGTCCAGGCTTGTTCCGTCCGATTGGCTGCATCGCGGTCTGGCCGCCGCGACCGGCGCGGTGGGCGGGGCGTTCGGCCTGCCGGGCACGCTGGCCGAATTGCCGGTATCGACCACCATCCTGCTGCGCCAGGTCGCCGCCATCGCCGCCGAGGAAGGCGAGGATCTGAAGGCGCCGGGGGCAGCGGCGGAATGCCTGAAGGTGTTTGCCCTGGGTGGCACCTCGGCAGCCGATGATGCGACCGAGAGCGGTTACTTCGCGGTGCGTCTGGCGCTGGCCGAGGCGATGAAGGGCAGCATCGCGCAGGCCATGGTGCCGCGCCTTGTCGCGGCGGTGGCGGCGCGCTTCACCGGCGCGGTGGGGTTGAAGCTGGCCGCACAGGCCGCGCCCATCGTCGGCGCGGCTGCGGGTGCGGCCATCAACCTCGTGTTCCTGTCGCACCTGCGCGGCGTCGCCCGGGCGCATTTCACGCTGCGCCGCCTGGAACGGCAACACGGCACGGCGACAGTACGCGCCGCCTGGCAGGCAATCACCGCAACGCGCGACGAACCGTTCCTGGCGCCGTCGCGCTGATCAGCCGCCCGGTCGCGGCGCCTCGATCACGAACAACCGGTGCTGCGCGGTATCGACGCGGCGGCGCATCTCCTCCCGCCACGTCCGTTCGGCCGTCTCCAGGTCGTGGAACGGGCCATGGCACTCCTCGGTGCCCGCTTCCAATTCCTGCCAGTTGGAGCTGGTGAAAATTCCACCCCAGACGAACCACAGTTTCCGATCGGCCATGCGCTGCTCCGTTGCCGCGACGCGGCGGCGTGTTGCACTGCAACCTGCCTGGAGCGTCGCGCCACCTCAAGATGGCAATGTGTGACGACAGTGCGCGGCGGTCCGGTCAGTTCACGGTGATGCGGGCTTCGCGCACCACGCGGGCCCATTTCTGGGATTCCTCCCGCAGGAAGGCTGCCAGTTCCTCCGGCGTCGATGAAACGCCCTCGGCGCCCGCGGCGGCGAGGCGTTCGCGCACCGGCGGCTGGGCCAGGGCCTCGCGGATCGCCGCGTTGAAGCGCAGAACGATCGGAGCCGGCGTGCCGGCCGGCGCCATCACCGCGCCCCAGGATGTCGCCTGCGCGTCCGGCAGGCCGATCTCGGCGAAGGTGGGCACGTCGGGCAGCAAGGGGGACCGTCGCGCACCGCTCACGGCCAGGGCGCGCACCCGGCCGCCCTGGATCTGGCCGATCGCGGACGGGATCTGATCCAGCATCATCTGTACGTTGCCCGCGACGACGTCGTTCAGCGCCGGGGCGCTGCCACGGTACGGGACATGGGTGATCTCGACCTTCGCGGCGAGCTTGAACAGTTCCGGCACGGTGTGGGTGGACGAACCCGACCCGGCCGATCCGTAGGACAAGGCCCCAGGCCGCGCACGCACCAAGGCGAGGAATTCCTGCGCGGTCTGCGCCGGTACCTGCGGGTTGACGATCAGCACATGGTCCGTGGTGAAGGCCATGGAAATGGGCGCCAGGTCCCGCAGCGGGTCGAAGCCGAGCGCAGCATTCAGATGCGGGTTCACCGTCAAGGTGCCCGTGGTGCCCATCAGCAGGGCGGTGCCGTCGGCGGGGCTGCGGACCACGTTCTCCACGCCGATATTGCCGCTGGCTCCCGTGCGGTTTTCCACCACCACAGGCTGGCCGAGCGCGTCCTGCAGGCGTTCACCCAGGACGCGCGCGACGACATCCGTCGCCCCGCCCGCCGGGAAGGGTACGACGAAGCGGATCGGACGCGTCGGCGTCCATGGCGCCTGGGCGAGTGCCGGCGCGGCGATGGTCGTGGCGATCAAGGCGCGGCGTGTGGTCTTCATTGTCGTTGTCCCGGACGATTGTTGTGACTTCCTGGGCGCGGCTTTCGGTCGACTGGGCTCACGGAAACCGCCGCTCAGATTCATGTATCGGCGAGCATCTTCCGCTCTTCTGGCTCGGATCGACCGGAATCTTCTCTAGCAGAAGGCATGGCTCGCCTTCACCGACTTCATCACCGTCTCGGGGTCTTCCGACCACCAGCGGTTCGACAGGATCTCGACTTCGACGCCGCCGGTCCAGCCAGCCGTCTCGGCCATGGCACGGATGGCGGGGATATCGATGACGCCCTCACCGGGCATGCCGCGGTCGAAGACCAGGTCGGTGGTCGGCACCTTCCAATCACAGACATGGAAGCCGGCAATGCGGCCCTTTGCCCGCACCATCTGCCGCGCGAGGTCCGGGTCCCACCACACATGATAGACATCGAGCGCGATCCCCGTGCCGTCCCCCAGTTCCTCACACAGATCGAGCGCCTGACCGAGCGTGGACAGCACCGATCGATCCGCGCAGGTCATCGGGTGAAGCGGTTCCAGCGCCAGCGTCACGCCGGCGGCCCGCGCATCAGGCAGGATGGCGTGCAGGCCCTCGCGCATCATCTCCCGCGCGCCGGGCAGGTCCTTCGATCCCTTGGGCAGACCACCGCCGAGCACGACCAGGCAATCGGCGCCGATGGCGTGGGCCTCGGCGATCGCGCGGCGGTTGTCCTCGATGGCGGCGGCGCGGCCGGCGGCGTCCGCGGCGGGGAACATGCCGCCGCGGCACAGGCCGGTGACCTTCAGGCCGGCGTCGCGGATGTGCTTCGCCGCCGCCTGCGTGCCCATGGCCTGAAGCACATCCCGCCAGGGAGATATGCCGGCGATGCCATGGCGCGCGCAGGCCTCGATGCATTGCGCGAGCGTCCAGGCCTTCGTCGTGATGGTGTTGAGGGATTGTTGCATCGCCATGCGCTCCTCAGCATCCCCGCGCGATGATCAATCGCGCCTTCGCGGCCGTCAGCCCGGCCGATTGCCCGCTCTCGAGCAAGGTTTTCAGGTCGGCCAGCACGATGGCGAAGCCTTCCGTCGTCACCAGCGCCGTGGCGACCTGCGTCTCCGCAGAACCGTCGAAGCCGGAACAGGCGATCGCGACGACCGTCTCGGCACCTTCGGGTTCCAGCGTGATCTCGACCCCGGTGCCGTCGGACCAGTCCCAGGCCAGGCGATGCGGCCGATCGAGCGCGGTGGCCGTCGCCTCGGCCTCGGCCCCGGGCACGAGGAACGTCCAATGCGACGCTTGACCCAGGCGCAGCGGCGCGCTGGCCGAAGCCAGCCAAAAGCGGGACAGCATGTCCGGTTCGACGAAGGCGTCTAAGATGCGCGCCGGCTCCGCCGCGATCATCGTGGAGGCGCGTGCGACGAGCGGCGTCATGCGACGCCGTGCAGGGCGAGCAGCGAGCGCATGCGCGTCACGGCCATCTCCGGGTCCCGCAGCAACCCGGCCTTGTCGGCCAGCCGGAACAGCTCGCTGAAATGCTGGATGCTGCGCGTCGATTGCTGCCCGCCGACCATGACGAAATGGTCCTGGTGGCCGTTCAACCAGGCCATGAAGACCACGCCGGTTTTGTAGAAGCGCGTCGGCGCCTTGAAGATGTGGCGCGACAGCGGAACGGTGGGTGCGAGGATGTCGTGGAAGGTGGACAGGTCGTTGTGCGAGAGCGCGGCGAGCGCGCCGCCCACCGCCGGGGCGATCGGGTCGAAGATGCCGAGCAGCGCGTCGGAATGGCCGTGGTCATCGCCCGCGATGAGTTCGGCGTAGTTGAAGTCATCCCCGGTGTACATGCGCACGCCGCGCGGCAGGCGGCGGCGCATCGAGATCTCCTTCTGGTCGTCCAGCAGGGAGACCTTCACGCCATCGACCTTGTCGGCATGGGCAGTGATGACGGCCAGCGCGGTGTCCATCGCCGCCATGTGGTCGTGATTGCCCCAGTATCCTTCGAGCGCCGGGTCGAACATCTCGCCGAGCCAGTGGATGATGACGGGCTGCTTCACCTGGCTGAGGATGCGGGCATAGACGCGCTCGTAATCCGCCGGGCTGCGCGCGGCCTTGGCGAGGGCGCGGGAGGCCATGAGGATGATGCGGCCGCCCATCGCCTCGACCGCTTCGCATTGTTCTTCATAGGCGCGGATGACGTCGTCGATGGTGACGTCGGGGCCGGGGGCGAGGTGGTCGGTGCCCGCACCCGAGGCCATCACCGCGCCGGGATGATCCTGCATGGCGTCGAGCGAGCGGCGGATGAGTTCCTGCGCGCCGACCCAATCGAGCCCCATGCCGCGCTGCGCCGTGTCCATGGCTTCCGCGACGCCGAGGCCGAGGGACCAGAGGTGCTTGCGGAAGGCGATGGTACGGTCCCAGTCGACCTTCGCATCGAGCCAGGGGTCCTGCTCTGCGATCGGATCGGCGACGACATGCGCCGCGGCGAGGGCGATGCGTGGAAAGGGTGGGGTCGCTTTCGGGAAGTCGCGTGGCGCGCTGGTGGTGAAGGCTTCGATGGCGCTGCCCTTCGGCAGATTGATCGTGGGCATTCTTGTGTCCTTTCCGCGCGTCGCCTGAACCGGCGCCAAGTGCCAGAAAAAGGGATGGGGGTGCGGGGGAAGGTTCTCCTTCCCCTGCCCGTCAGGCGCTGAGTTTCGGCAGATCGATCCAGCGCCGTTCCGCCCAGGACTTCAGCCCGGCCTCGGCAAGTTGCACGCCTTTGGCCCCGGCCATCAGGTCCCACGGATAGTCCGCGCGCTCGCCGGCGACGTGCTTGAGGAATTCCTCCCACTGCACACGGAAGCCGTTGGGGAAGTCGGTGGTGGTCGGGACTTCCTGCCAACCCGCGAAGAAGTCGATGGTCTGCGGCTGATCCGGGTTCCAGACGGGCTTGGGCGTGGCGACACGCGACTGCGTCCAGCATTTGTGCAGGCCGCAGATGGCAGAGCCATGCGTGCCGTCCACCTGGAAGGTCACGAGGTCGTCGCGCCGCACGCGCGTGACCCAGGAGGAGTTGATGTGCGCGATGGCGCCGCCTTCGAGCTGGAAGGTCGCGTAGGCCGCGTCATCGGCATCGGCCTTGTAGGGCTTGCCGTCCTCGCCGATGCGCTCGGGGATGTGCACGGCGCCGAGGCAGGAGACGGCTTCGACATTGCCGAACAGATTGTCGAGAACGTAGCGCCAGTGACAGAGCATATCGAGGATGATGCCGCCGCCCTCGGCCTTCTTGTAGTTCCAGGACGGGCGCTGGGCGGGCTGCAGGTCGCCTTCGAAGACCCAGTAGCCGAACTCGCCCTTCACGGAGCAGATGCGGCCGAGGAATCCGCTGTCGATCACCATCTTCAACTTGCGCAGGCCGGGGAGGAACAGCTTGTCCTGCACGACGCCGTTCTTGATGCCGGCGGATTTGGCGAGGCGCGCGACATCCAGCGCGTCGGCCAGATTGTCGGCGGTCGGCTTCTCGCAATAGATGTGCTTGCCGGCGGCGATGGCCTTTCGCAGCAGACCCGCGCGCATCTGCGTGGTCGCGGCGTCGAAGAAGATTTCATCCTTCGGATCGGCCAGGCAGGCATCGAGGTCGGTGCTGACGCGGGTGATGTTGTGCGCGCGCGCCAGCGCCTCCAGCTTCGTCCTATTGCGCCCGACGATCACCGGATCCGGCATGATGGTGTCGCCATTGGCAAGTTTTACGCCGCCATCGGCGCGGATCGCGGCGATCGAGCGGATCAGGTGCTGGTTCATCCCCATCCGGCCGGTGACGCCGTTCATGATGAGGCCGATGCGGCGTTCCGCCATGTGTCGTGATCCCTACGAAAGCCAGCGATGGAGATTGTCGCGGATGAAGTCGTCATCCGTCAGGTGCGGGTAGCGTTCGGCCACGGCGGTCAGGAGGTCGGCCTGTCCGGGCGAGAGCGATTCACCTTCGTCGAGGCACCAGGTGCCTTCCAGCAACCCTTGCCGGCGCAGGACTTCATGGCAGCCGGCGATGACGCCGTGGAAGTCGTGGGCCACGTCGAAGACGGCGGCGTTCATTTCCGTGACGGCGGCGTCGAGTGCGAGCAGGTCAGCCGGGATGGCGCCGGTCACGGCGGCACAGCGCTTCTGCAATTCCACTGCCGCGCGGTTCCAGACGGACCAATGGCCGAGCAGCCCGCCGACGATGCGCAGCGTGGTCGGGCGGCCCCGATGCACCAGGGTGAAGGGCGTCAGCAAGTCGGCGACGATGTGATCGTCATTGCCGGTGTAGAGCGCGATGCGGTCCTGGGCGTTGGCTTCGAGCACGCCGCGCAGAACGTCGAGCGTCGCATACCGGTTGAAGGGCGCCATCTTGATCGCGACGACATTCTCGATCGCCGCGAAGCGCCGCCAGAAGGACAGCGGCAGGGGCACGCCGCCCACTGCCGGTTGGAGGTAGAAGCCGAAGAGCGGCATCTCGGCCGCAACGGTCTGGCAATGGGCGATGATCTCGTCCTCCGACGCGCCCTTCCAGGCGGCGAGGGAGAGCAGCACGGCGTGATAGCCGAGAGACCGCGCGAGGCGGGCTTCGGCCACGGCCTGTTCCGTGCGGCCGATGGCGCCGCCAACCAGGATCGGCGTATCCGCCCGTTCGGCCGCAGCCTCGGCGGCGATGCGCAGCACAGTCTCGTAAAGGCCACGCTCACGGATCGCGAATTGCGTGGTGTGGACACCAACGGCGAGGCCGCCTGAACCGGCATCGAGGTAATAGCGGGACAGCGCCTTCTGGTGGCGTGGGTCCAGCGCACGTCCGGCCGTCAGCGCCAGCGGATGCGCCGGGATTGCACAGCCGGCAGCCAAGCGTTCGGCCACGCCAGCAGGCCAGTCCTGTCGTGTCAGACCCACGCTTTCACTTCCCCCCGCGCAACAGTAACCGCTTGGTTACTTACGGGAGGCCGTGGCACGGGTCAAGCAAGGCTCAAAACGCAGAAAGCCCCACGCATCGCGGCGCGGGGCATTCCAAGATCCTGTCCTGATCAAGCCGTCAGGCCGCGAGCGCAGCAGACCATCAGTCACAGCCAGCGCATGGCGCGAAGCCAAGCAGGCCGGATGGGTCGCGCCCGACGCCTTGGGCTAAACTAACGCCGCAGGTTCAACCGGCCGATCAGCACTTCGTAGCGCTTCTGGCTCTTGCGCTTCAGGTAGTCCAGCAGACCGCGGCGCTGGCCGACCAGCACGAGCAGGCCACGGCGCGAATGGAAGTCCTTCGCGTGGGTCTTGAGATGCTCGGTCAGGTTCAGGATGCGCTCGGACATGATGGCGACCTGCACTTCCGGGCTGCCCGTATCATTGGGACCGGTCGCATAATCCTTGATGACCGCCTGGCGGCGTTCGGCAGTGATCGACATCGGGTTATCCTTCGTGTTGGCCGGGCGCGTGCGCCTTCGGCTGCATGATCAGACCGCCGGTGTTCACCGGTCAGCCTGTGAACCGCCCTGGCCCAGCCACCGCTCCGGCTTCAGCAAGCCTTCCTCGAAGCGGGCGAGACCCATCAGGCGCTCCCCCGCCATCGCCCTGGCCAAGCCCCCATCGGGGTTGGCCTCGCGCGGTACCCGGCCCATCAATTCCACCAGCGGTATCGGCTGGCCGAAGGACAGGCGGGCGACTTCAGCTTCAGTGAGGGCCAGCGCCGGGATGTCGGCCAGCGCGGTCGTCACCGGAAGCAGAAGATCCGGGGAAGGGGGCGGGGTATCGCCGGAAACGGCGATCCTGTCCAGCGGAACCGCATCCTTCTCATGAAAGGGTCCGACCCGCATGCGGCGCAGGGCTGTGATATGCCCCAGCGCGCCGCACGCCTTCGCGATGTCGCGCGCCAGGGAGCGCATGTACACGCCCTTGCCAGATTCCACGAAGAAGATGGCGGTATCGGCGTCCGGGCGTTCAATCAGTTCGAAGCGATCGACGCGCGCGGGGCGAGGCGCGAGTTCCACGATCTCCCCCGCACGCGCCAGGTCATAGGCGCGTTCGCCCGCCACCTTGATGGCGGAATAGATCGGCGGAACTTGCATGATGTCGCCGATGAAGGCCGGCAGCGCGGCGCGGATCTGATCGTCGGTCGGCCGCGCGTCCGAGGTGCCGATGACCTTGCCATCGGCATCGTCGGAATCCCGCGCCTCGCCCAGCTTCAGGGTGAAGCGGTACTGCTTCGTGCCGTCCATCACATAGGGCACGGTCTTGGTCGCCGCACCGAAGGCGATGGGCAGCACGCCGGTCGCCAGCGGGTCCAGCGTACCGCCATGGCCGCATTTCTGCGCCTGAAAACCGCGCTTGCAGATGGCAACCACATCGGTGGACCCGATCGCGGTCGGCTTGTCGATGATCAGCCAACCGTCGAGCGGGCGGCCCTTCGGCTTGCGGTGGCGCTGGCGGTTCTGGGCCATGAAACGTTCCGTAGCGTGTCGGCGGCGGCGGCGTAACGCTCGCGCCGGTTGGTCAGCGCGGGAGGCTGCCGGTGGATGAAGAAGAAGCGGAGGAGGACAAGGAATACCCCCTCTGGGGCCGGTGTCTGATCGCCGCTTCGGTCCTCGGCATCGGCGCCATGGCGGGCGGGCTGATCGGTGAAAGCTGGATGGGCGCGGTGTGGGGCAGCGCCCTTGCCTCCCCCGTCGCACTGCTGGGCTTCGTGGCCCCCGCGGCGCTGGGCTGGGTGATGGTCGTGCTCCAGGTGTTCAGCTGCGCCTCCTGATCAGGCGGCGGGCACGAGGCGCGGCTTGCCGGCGGCATCCAGCGCGACGAAGGTGAAGGTCGCCTCGGTCACGCGCGCGGCGTCCTCGGCCGTCCGGTCGCGGCGCCAGGCCTCGACATGCACGCGCATGGAACTGCGGCCGGTACCGATCAGCTTGCCGTACAGGCTGACTTCATCGCCCACATGCACCGGCAGGTGGAAGGTCATCGCCTCAACCGCCACGGTCGCGACGCGGCCGCGGGCCGTGCGGAAGGCAATGGTCGCACCCGCCTGGTCCATATGGGCCATCAGCCAACCGCCGAAGATGTCGCCGGCCGGGTTCGCATCGGCCGGCATGGCGATGACGCGGATCTGCGGCGGTTCGGATGGCGGTGTCACGCCTCGTCCTTCTTCGGCACCAGGTCGCGGGCCACTTCCGGGCGGTTCATCACCTCATTGATATGCGTCGCGTATTCCAGCGCGGCGTCAGGCTGGAAATGCAGTTCCGGCGCGTATCTCAGGGTGACCGATCGCGCGATTTCCCGCCGCAGGAAGGGCGAAACCCGCCGGAGCCCGGCCAGCTGTTCCTTGGTCAATTCCTTGCCCAAAGCCGACACGAAGGCCGTGACATGCTTGAGGTCGGGGGATGCGCGGACCTCCGCCACCGTCACGCGCAGGTCGTGCAGGTCGGGGTCGCGGAATTCCTCCCGCGCGAAAACGGCGGCCAGGGTATGGCGGATTTCCTCCGCAACGCGGAGCATGCGCTGGGAGGGGGCGGAAGGGTTAGATCTCTTCATGGCACTTTCCTGCGCGAGACGCGGAAGGGCGCCGCCCCTCCGCACCACCCCGGCAAAGGCTTAAGGCCTTTGCAAACCAGTACGGGGCGCCGGGCGGGGAAGCCACGGCACCCAGCCAAGGTGTCCAGAGGCCCTGAGGCCTTTGGTGGGGTGGCTTGGAGGGGCAAAGCCCCTCCAATCAGGCCGCCGCGACGGTTTCCACCTCGTAGCACTCGATCTGGTCGCTGACGCGGATGTCTTCGTAATTCGCGAAGGACATGCCGCATTCCAGGCCGTTGCCGACTTCGCGGACATCGTCCTTGAAGCGCTTCAGCGTGGACAGCTCGCCCTGGTGGATCACCACGCCGTCGCGCAGCAGGCGGACACCCGCGCCGCGCTTGACCACGCCCTCGGTGATCCGGCAACCGGCGACCTTGCCGATCTTCTTGACCTCGAAGACCTGCAGGATCTGCGCGTAGCCCAGGAACTTCTCGCGCTGCACAGGGGCGAGCTTGCCCTTGTAGAGCTTCTCGATGTCATCGGCGACTTCGTAGATGATCGAGTAGTAGCGGATATCGACGCCTTCCTGCGCCGCCAGCGCCCGCGCCTGCGATGTCGCGCGGACGTTGAAGGCGACGATCACGGCATCCGACGCCTTGGCCAACTGGATGTCGGATTCGGTGATCTGCCCCACCGCGGAATGCAGCACGCGGACCCGCACCTCATCATTGCCCAGCTTGCCCAGAGTCACGCCGATCGCCTCGGCAGATCCCTGCACATCGGCCTTTACGACGACGGCGACTTCCTTCTGCTCGCCCGCCTGGATGCGGGCCAGCATGTCGGTCAGGTTGCCACGGCCGGCGCCGATCGCGGCGGCCGCCTTGTCGCGCAGCCTGCGCTGGCGGAACTCGGACACCTCGCGGGCGCGGGCCTCGTTCTCGACGGCGATGAAGTTCTCACCGGCGGAGGGAACGCCCGAAAGCCCCAGGATCTCGACCGGCAGGGACGGGCCGGCTTCCTTCACCTGGCGCGCCTTGTCGTCGAGCATCGCGCGCACCCGGCCCCACTCGGCGCCGGCCACGACGATATCGCCCTGCCGCAGCGTGCCCTTCTGGACCAGCACGGTCGCGACCGGACCGCGGCCCCGATCGAGCTTGGACTCGATGACGGTGCCCTCGGCCGCACGGGTCGCATTGGCCTTCAGGTCGAGCACTTCGGCCTGCAGCGAAATCCCCTCAAGCAACTTGTCGAGGTTGATCCTCTGCGTCGCCGAAACCTCGATCTCCTGCGTATCGCCACCCAGCGACTCCACCACGATCTCGTGCTGCAGCAGTTCCTGCTTCACGCGCTCGGGCTTCACGCCGGCCTTGTCGATCTTGTTGACGGCCACGATGATCGGAACGCCGGCCGCCTTGGCATGGCGGATCGCCTCGATCGTCTGGGGCATCACGCCGTCATCGGCAGCCACCACCAGCACGACCATGTCGGTCACCGAGGCACCGCGCGCACGCATGGCCGTGAAGGCCTCATGGCCCGGTGTGTCGATGAAGGTGACCTTCGTCCCGTCCGGCACGGTGATCTGGTAGGCGCCGATATGCTGGGTGATGCCGCCGGCTTCGTGCGCGACCACGTCGGTCTTGCGCAGGGCATCCAGCAAGGACGTCTTGCCGTGATCGACATGGCCCATGATCGTCACGACCGGGGGCCGCGGCGTCAGGTCGGTGTCGGTATCGACCGAACCTTCGAGGCCGATTTCGACGTCGGACTCGCTCACGCGCCGGATCCGGTGGCCGAATTCCTGCACCACGAGTTCCGCGGTGTCGGCATCGATGGTCTGCGTCAGCGTGGCCATCACGCCCATGCGGAACAGGGACTTCACCACCTCGCCGCCACGCGCGGCCATGCGGTTCGCCAGTTCCTGCACGGTGATGGCTTCAGGCACCACGACGTCGCGCACCACGCGCTCCGTACCGGAACGCAGGCGTGCGAGTTCCTGCTGCCGGCGCTCGCGGTCGCGGGCACGCCGCAGGGACGCGATGGAACGGCTCCGCTCGTCCTCACCTTCGATCGCCGCCTGAACGTCGATCCGGCTGTCACGACGACGGTCGGTCGGCGGCGCCGCCTTCTTGACAGGCACCGGCATCGGGCGACGGCCGGGGGCCCCCGGCGGGCCGCCGGGGCGGCGCATGGCGGGGCGGCGCTCGTCCTCTTCCTCGCCGGGCGACCGCGCCTTCAATGTCAGGCGGGCGGCCGGCGTGTCACCATCAGCCTTGCGCGCGGCAGGTGCGGGGGATGCACCAGCCGGGCGGCCGGCAGCGGCCCGTGCAGCGGGGGCGGCCG
>JALHQB010000003.1:5296-148685 GCA_022842185.1 Acetobacteraceae bacterium | reverse complement strand
GCCCCCGGGGGCGCGGCGGCTTCCCACCCCCGCGACGTCCCCCCCGTTGGGCAGCGCCCCGCGCTGGGCGCCCAACCGCGCCCCCGCGGCCGGGCCGGGGACGGCTGGCGCGGGCTGTGGCTGCGGCTGCGCGATGGCGGGTGCCAGCGGCGCGGCGGACAGCGTCGCGGCGGCGGCGAGGATCGTGTGGCGGCGGGTGATCTCGGGCATCTCCGCAAGATGGCGATGTGCAGGGTCCAGGTGAAGCCGGATGATGCCGCCTTACCGAAGCGTATGGCAGGGGACGGGCAGTGCGGTCCATGCCCTGCGATGAAAACAGGGTCGGAAACCGTGCCGGTCGCGTACTTCGCACCGCTCGCGAGGCCGGAGCGACGTGAGAGAACCCGTTCCGGTCAGGCGCGACGCAGGACAAAGAAGATCGTCTGGCCGGCGTGTTTCACGCCGAGTGTGCCCGACGGGCGTCCATCCTCTGCTCGGCCGTTCGCCCTGAGGCGTGCGGCCTGCCCGCGCGCCGACCCTGGCCGTGTGTCGCGGCGGGTTACAGGCCCAGCCAGGTCCAGAAGGTGCGCCGCGGCGGCTGCACCACCGGGGTCTCGCCGATCTCGACATCGCGGCCGAGCGCCGCGTTTTCGCGAAGGCGCTGGGATTCGCGGGCCGGGTCCACCGGCGTGCCCGGCGGCGGCGGATCGCGCCAGAAGATCAGGCGGTCCGACAGGCTGCGGTCGGGCCGGTCCAGCCGCAGGTTTTCCTCATCCACGCGGCGGCGGATGTCGTCGGGGGCATCGCCACCGGCGCGCTGCAGCAGTGCGGTTTCGCCCACGCTGGCGCGGGCGTTGGACGCCCGGCGCGGGTCCTGCAAGGCGAGGCCCGGCGACAGCAATGCCTCGGCCTGCTGGCTCGACGTGCGTTCCTGCGGGCGTGGCGAACCGGGGCTGGGGCTGGGCAGGGTGGTCATGTCCGGCGGCATGGACAGCGGCGCGCGGGTGGTCACCTGGAATTCATCCGGGGCATCCCGCACCAGGCCGAGCGTGCGCGCGGTGCTGTCACCGCAGGCCGGCAGCAGCGCGACCAGCGCGAGGGTGGCAAGGGTGGGGGGCAGGCGCTTGCTCATGGGACTTCCTTAAGCCCGGCCTTTGGCCGGAACAAGGCGTCCGCGACCAGGGCGATGACGCCGCAGACGATCGCGGCATCGGCGACGTTGAAGACATACCAGTGCCAGCCCCAGGCATGAACGTCCACGAAATCCACCACGGCGCCGAAGCGGATGCGGTCGATCACATTGCCGATGGCGCCACCCACCACGGCGCCCAGCGCCAGGGCGGTCAGCCGGTTTTCCGCACGCGCCATCCAGCGCAGCAGGAAACCGGCGATAAGCGCGGCCATCAGCGCCAGCGCCAGGTGATGCCAGGACCCTTCGCCGGACAGCAGGCCGAAGGTGACGCCGCGGTTCCACACCATGGTCAGGTCGAGGCCGAAGGGACCGGCTTCCAGCAGCGGAATCCGGCCGACCAGGGGCAGCAGGGCGACGTCCAGCATCCACCATTTGGTCACCTGATCGGCGACCAGGATGGCGGCGGCGACTGGCAGGCCAAGGCGCAGGCTCATGCGGGCTGGCCCGCCAGGGCGTCATGGGCCTCGACGGCGTCTTCGCAACGCAGGCAGAGGGTGGGGTGCTTCGCGGAGCGGCCGACCTCGGGCAGGACGCGCCAGCAGCGGGCGCATTTGGTGCCGGGGGCGACCGTCAGCGTGTTGCTTGACTGAGCAGCGCGCTGCAAGTCTATCGCGGAGACAATCAGAATTTCGGCCCAGCCTTCCGGTGTCAAATGATCGGCGGGATCATTTTCGCCGAATGTGATCTCGACGCGCGCCTGCAAGGACGAGCCGATCACGCCATCGCGGCGCATATCCTCAAGGTCGCCCGTCACCGTCTTGCGATAGGCACGAATGTTCGCCCACTTCTCCGCCAGCCCATCATCCTTCCACCCCTCCGGCACGAAGGGGAAATCGAGCAGATGCACGCTCCCTTCCTCATCCGGGAACCGCGCCAGCCAGGCTTCCTCCGCCGTGAACACCAGAACCGGGGCCAGCCAGGCGCACAGGCTGCGGTGCAGGATGTCCAACACCGTGCGCGCGGCGCGCCGGCGCAGGCTGTCGGGCCGGTCGCAATACAGCGCGTCCTTGCGGATATCGAAGTAGAAGGCGGACAGGTCCGCCGCGCAGAAATTGTGGATTTCCGGATAGACGCCGTTCCAGGCGAAGCGATCCGCCGAATCCGGGTCGGCCGCGCGGCGCACTTTCGCATCCAGTTCGGTCAGCCGGTGCAGCACCCAGCGTTCCAGTTCCGGCAATTCGGCATAGGGGACCGTCTCGGCTTCGGAGAAATCCTCCAGGCTGCCGAGCAGCCAGCGCAGCGTGTTGCGGATGCGGCGGTACAGTTCGGATTGCTGCTTGAGGATTTCCGGGCCGATGCGCAGGTCGAGCGCCGTGTCGGAATTCATCACCCACAGGCGCAGGATGTCCGCGCCGTACTGCTTCATCACATCCTGGGGCGCGGTGACGTTGCCCATGGATTTCGACATCTTGCGGCCCTGCTCATCGAGCACGAAGCCATGCGTCAGCACTGCCTTGAAGGGCGCGACGCCGTTGGTGCCGACCGATTCCAGCAGGGATGAATGGAACCACCCACGATGCTGGTCCGATCCTTCCAGATACAGATCGGCCGGGAAGGGCAGGCCGCGCGGCGGCAGGACGAAGGCGTGGGTCGAACCGGATTCGAACCACACATCGACGATGTCCATGACTTGTTCGTACTGCGCAGGGTCGCGGTCCGGGCCGAGGAAGCGGCCGGCGGCGCCCGGCTTGTACCAGGCATCCGCCCCTTCGGCCGTGAAGGCCTCCACCACGCGCTGGATGATCGCCGGGTCGCGCAGCGGCTCGCCGGACTGCTTGGACACGAAGATCGGGATCGGCACGCCCCAGGCGCGCTGGCGGCTGATGCACCAATCGGGACGTGCGGCGACCATCGACCCGATGCGATTGCGCCCGGCATCCGGCACGAAATAGGTCGCGTCGATTGCCGCCAGCGCCTTGGTGCGGATGGCGTTGGCATCATCCATCGCGATGAACCATTGCGGCGTCGCGCGGAAGATGACCGGCGCCTTGGATCGCCAGGAATGCGGGTAGCTGTGCGTCAGCTTGCCGATCGCCGCCAGCGTGCCGGCGGCGCGCATCGCGTCATAGACGGCCGTATGCGCCTTGAAGACATGCAGCCCGGTGAAGCCCGGCGCGTGGTGGGTGAAGGTGCCGTCGTCGTTGACGGTTTCGGGGATCGGCAGGCCGTGGACACGGCCGAGGTTGAAGTCGTCCTCGCCATGGCCCGGCGCGATATGGACGAAGCCTGTGCCAGCCTCGGTCGTGACGAAGTCGCCGGGCAGGACGGGGACGTCGAAATCATATCCGGCGCCGCGCAACGGATGGGCGGCGATCGCGCCTTCCAGTTCCGCACCCTTCAACACGCGCTTGATGGAATGCGTGCCGATGCCGGCGTCCTTCTCGAATGCCGGCAGCAGGGGCAGCGCGACCAGCAGGCGGTCGCCGACCTTCAGCAGGGACGTCTCGGTCACACCCTCGACATGCACCAGCGCGTAATCGATCTCGGCGCCATAGGCGACGGCGCGGTTGCCCGGAATGGTCCAGGGCGTGGTGGTCCAGATCACCACATCGGCGCCGACGAGGTCCTCGGCCCCCGCGCGCAGGATGCGGAACTTCGCGTGCAGGGTGGGCGAGACATGATCGTGGTACTCGATCTCCGCCTCGGCCAGCGCGGTCTTTTCCACCGGCGACCACATCACCGGCCGCAGCCCGCGATACAGCGACCCGTTCAGCAGGAACTTGCCGATCTCGCCGGCGATCATCGCCTCGGAGGCGAAGTCCATGGTCGCGTAGCGGTCGGCCCAATCCCCGGCCACGCCCAGGCGCTGGAACTCGGCCGACTGCACGCCCAGCCAATGCGCCGCATAGGCGCGGCATTCGGCGCGGAAATCCAGCACCGGCACGGCGTCCTTGTCGCGACCCTTGGCGCGGTATTCTTCCTCGACCTTCCATTCGATCGGCAGGCCGTGGCAGTCCCAGCCGGGGACGTAGTTGGCGTCATGTCCGGCCATCTGCGCCGCGCGATTGACCACATCCTTCAGGATCTTGTTCAGCGCATGCCCGATATGGAGGTTGCCGTTCGCATAGGGCGGGCCGTCATGCAGCACGAAGGGGTCGCGCCCCTTGGACTGCGCCCGCAGCCTGTCCCACAACCCCAGCCGCGCCCAGCGTTCCAGCATGGCGGGTTCGCGCTTGGGCAGGTCCCCGCGCATCGGGAAGGCGGTCTTGGGCAGGAAGACGGTGCCGCGATAGTCGCGGGCCTCGGCGGGGCTGTCGGTCATGGAAGCCTGTCTCGGTGCGCCCGGCGCCGGTGGGTCCGGGCGGGCGGCGTGTCGTGGGGGAATGCGCGCGCTGAAACCCGACCCTCAGCGGAGGGCCGGGACGATAATTCGCGCAGGCGCGTTCCAGGCCATGAACGGCATATGCGGAGGCAGGCCGGGGCGCGTCAAGCACCCCATCCGGGCGTGTGACGCCAGTGCCGCCTGGCACCGGCACCGTCGCGGGCTGCGTTCCCGGTCAGAACGGTGTCCGCGGCCCGGTCCGGGCCATCGCCCGGTCGCCGTCCAGGCCCGCGAGACAGGTGTCGGGCCGCACCTGGCTGGTTGCCGAGGCCAGCGCCGCGCACAGCAGCTTCACGCGGTCGGTCCAGGCCTGGCCTTCGGGCGGCGCGCCCAGGGCGAAGCTGGCCTGCCCATCGCGGTCCAGGGCGATGCCGGCGGCCAATCGTGGCCCATCGGCGCCGAGCAGGCGCGCGGCTACCTCATCCCCCGTCGCGGCGAGCACGGCGGGCCCGCTGCTGCCCACCCCGATGCCGACCACCAAACCCGCGCTGGCATCGACGCGCAGGGCGCGGACCGCACCAAGCACGTCGGCGACCGGGCTGGCGGGCGGGACCCGGCACCCTTCGGCGGTGCGCTGCGGGACTTCCAGAACCGCGGCAAGTTCCAGCAGCAACGCCTCCGCCAACCGTCGCACGGCGTGGTCCGCCGGGTCGTCGGCGAAGATCGCCACCGCCGCATCCCCGACAACCCAGTCCCGCGGCAGGTTCAGCACCAGCAGCCTGGCGCAATGGAGCGTTTCCTGGGCCTCGGTGGCAGGCCGCACCCAAAGCAGGTCCAGCCCGGCAAATGGCTCGGTCGATATCGGGTTCGCGGCTCCCAATCCCGCGGCCAGCACCGCGACAGCCGGCCTCGACGCGATCGACATGGGATCCTCCCGCATCAGGTGAGGTCCCGGCGATCCTACGCCCGATGGGACGCGGCGGAGGTACGGATTCGCACGCGGCGGCGGTTTCGCGTCAGCGCAGCGCCGCGCGTGCCTGCCGCTCATCCTCGGCGATCGCGGTCTTCAACGCCTCAAGCCCCGCGAATTTCGCGTCGGGGCGCAGGAAATGGACCAGCCGCACGCCGATCTCCTGACCGTACAGGTCGCCCGACCAGTCGAAGATGAAGGTCTCCAGCCGGGTTTCCGGGTCCCCGCCCAGGGTCGGACGGCGGCCGATATTCGCCACGCCCTTGGCCTCGGACCCATCCGGCAGGGCCACGGTGACGGCATAGACGCCATGGGCCGGTTCCAGGTGCCGGCCAAGCCACATATTCGCCGTCGGCCAGCCCAGCACGCGGCCGAGCTTGTCGCCATGGACCACGGTGCCGCAGACCTCCCATGGCCGGCCCAGCTTCTCGGCGGCGCGATCGGGGTAGCCATCCTGCAACAGGCGGCGGATGCGGGTGGAGGAGATCGCCTCCCCGCCCTGATGCACGGGCGGGACGACGGTCAGGCCCATGCCGCGCCTTTCGGCTTCCCGCGCCAGGAACGCGACATCGCCGCCGCGACGGTTGCCGAAGGCGAAATCCGCCCCGCAGGCCAGGTGCTTCGCACCGATCCCCTTGTGCAGCACCTCCTCGACGAAGGCCTCGGCGGTCATCGCGGCGAAGGCGTCGTCGAAGGGCAGGGCGAAGACGAAGGCCGCCCCGGCGGCGGCCAGCGCGACGGCCTTGGCCGGCAGCAGCGTCAGCCGGAAGGGCGGGTCATGGGGGCGGAAATGCTCGCGCGGGTGGGGTTCGAAGGTCAGCGCGGCCAGCGGCAGGTCGGGCCGCGCCGCATGGGCCGCGCGCAGCACCGCCACATGGCCCAGATGCACGCCGTCGAAATTGCCGAGTGCGACCGTCGCCCCGCGGGCGGCCGGGGGCACCTGGTGCCAGCCATCGACGATCATCACGCTTCGCCCGGCAGCAGCCAGCGTGGCACCGCGGGCGGGATGAAACGCGCCAGCGCATCGAGCGCCGCCTCGGGGTCGGGGGCCAGCATCGCCATGGCGCGCATGTCGGGCTTGAGCAGGCCTTCATCGACCATGTGGTCCAGCATCGCCATCTGGTGTCGCCAGAAGCCCAGCGTGTCGATGAAGACCACCGGCTTGCGATGGATGCCCAGCTGCAGCCAGGTCAGTGCCTCGACGGCTTCTTCAAGCGTGCCGTAGCCGCCGGGGAGGACCACGAAGCCGTCCGACATTTCCGCCATTATCGCCTTGCGTTCATGCATCGAGGCGACGACGCGCAAATCCGCGAGGTCCCGGTTGCCGGCTTCGCGCATGACCAGGCCATGGGGGATGATGCCGGTGACCGCGCCGCCGGCCGTCTGCACGGCGCGGGAGACCACGCCCATCAGCCCGACGGCGCCGCCGCCGAACACCAAGCCGAGGCCGCGCGCGGCGATCGCCCGGCCGAGCGCTTCCGCATCGCGCGCATAATCCGGCCGCGCACCGACCGCCGACCCGCAGAACACACAGACACGACGCATGGGGCTACTCCGCCGCCCGGGCGTTGCCAGGGGCCGCTGCGGGGACGTCGGTCGAGGACTTGAAGGCATGGAAATCGGGCATGGGAGGCGGGGGTCCCCGTTGTGCACTGCGGTGCGGTCGGTAGCCTCCCGGCCCGGGATGGACAAGGGAAAACCCCCCTGCCAGAAGCCCGGCACCCCGCCGCACAAGGACAGCCCCATGCCGCAGACCGAGATCGGTTCCTCCGAACGCCTGCTCGAGGAACTCAAGACCTGGGTGCTGCATGAGACGCCGACGACCGACGCGGCGGCGGTGAACGGGCTGATCGGCAAGGCCGAGGCGGAGCTGCGCGCCGTCGGCGCGGCGATCGAACGCATCCCCGGCACCGATGGGTATGGCGACACGCTGGTCGCGCGCACACCGGGCGAAGGCGCGCCGGTGGTGGTGGCGGGGCACCTCGACACCGTGTGGGACCATGGGACCCTGGCCAGTTCGATGCCGTGGAAGGTCGAAGGGCCGAAGGCGCATGGCCCCGGCATCTATGACATGAAGGCCGGGTCGCTCTTCGCCTTCCATTCGGTGCGCGAGATCCTGCGCCAGAAGGTCAGGACGAAGCGCCCGATCATCCTGCTGCTGACGCCCGATGAGGAAGTCGGCAGCCCGACATCCCGCGCGCCGATCGAACGGGCGGCGACCGGGGCGCGCGCCGTGCTGATCCCCGAACCTGCCGGCGGGCCGACCGGCTGCTGCGTCACCGCGCGCAAGGGCGTCGGGCGTTTTGTGATGAAGGTGCATGGCGTATCCGCCCATGCCGGCGGCAACTGGCAGGATGGGCGGTCCGCCGTGGTCGCGCTGGCGCGCAAGATCCTGGAGGTCCATGCGCTGACGGACCTGGCCGGCGGCACCACCACCAATGTCGCGCCGATCTGGGGCGGCACTCGCCCCAATGTCGTCCCGCCCGAGGCCGGCTGCGAGATCGATTGCCGCGTCACCTCGATCCCCGAGGGCGAGCGCATCGAGCGCCTGATCCTCGGCATGGCCGGCGAGGCCGACGGCATCCGCATCGAGGTCGAGGGCGGCATGAACCGCCCGCCGATGGTCGAGACCCCGGCGATCACCGCGCTGTACGACATGGCGCGCGGCCTGGCGGCGACCCATGGCTACGACCTGCCGAAGCAGCACCGCGGTGGCGGGTCGGACGGCAATTTCACCGCCGCGCTCGGCGTGCCCACGCTGGACGGGCTGGGCTGCACGGGTGCGGGCGCGCATGCGCCGTTCGAGCACATCCTGTGGCAGGACATGGCTGCGCGCTGCGCGACGCTATGCGCGCTTCTTGAGACCATCGATTGAAGACGGGGGCGATCTACGTCCTTGCCGCGCTCGCCGAGATCGGCGGGTGTTTCGCGGTCTGGGCGGTGTTGCGGCTCGGGCGCAGCGCACTGTGGCTGGTGCCCGGCGTGGTGCTGCTGGTCGCCTTCGCCTGGCTGCTGACCCGGGTGGAGACGGCCGCCGCCGGGCGCGCCTTTGCGGCCTATGGCGGGGTCTATATCGCCGCCTCGCTCGCCTGGATGTGGGTGGTTGAGGGCCTGCGGCCGGATCGGTGGGACGCGATCGGCGCGACGCTGTGCCTGGCCGGGGCGGCGGTGATCCTGGCGGCGCCGCGGGCAGGGTGAGGAGGCGGGCGCGGTGTTTCGGAGAAGGGCTTCGCCCCTCTCCGAACCTCACCCCACCAAAGGCTTAAGGCCTTTGGAAACCTCAATTTTTGGTGCTGAACGCCGGCGGTCGGTGCCAAAATGGATGCCCCATTCTTGGCCGTGGGCGGGTCAGAACGGCCCTGCGTGACCAACGCCAAGGTCCCGCGGTCCAGGGACCCGCTGGTCCCTGGCGGGGCGGTTTGGAGGGGCAGCGCCCCTCCAATGCGTCCTGCGATCCTCCCCCTCCTGCCAGCGCCTCTCATCCCCACATCCGACACCGGACCATGATGGAGCGACGTGATGCCGAAGGCCCTGATCATCGGTGCGGGGGATGGCCTTTCGGCCTCCCTGGCGCGGTTGCTGGCGCGAGAGGGCTACGCGATTGCCCTGGCGGCGCGGGACGTCGCCAAGCTGGAGGCGCTGGTGGCCGAGACGGGGGCGGTGGCCCGTGCCTGCGATGCGGCCGCCGAAGCCGATATCGAGGCGTTGTTCGCCGCTGAGGGCGACGCCGAGGTGGTGATCTACAACCCGTCCTTCCGCACGCGCGGGCCGTTCATCGACCTGGTGCCGGCGGATGTTCAGCGCAGCCTGCAGGTCTGCGCCTTCGGGGCATTCCTCGCGGCGCAGCAGGCGGCGCGGCGGATGGTCGCGCGCGGGTCGGGGAACATCCTGCTGACCGGTGCCTCCGCGGGGGTGAAGGGGTATGCGCAATCGGCCCCTTTCGCGATGGGCAAGTTCGCGTTGCGCGGCCTGGCGCAGTCGTTGGCGCGTGAGCTGCATCCGCAGGGCGTGCATATCGCGCATGTCGTGATCGATGGCGGCATCCGCAGCGCGCGGCGCCCGGAGGGCGGGCAGGACACGCTGCTCGACCCCGATGCGATCGCCGAGACGTACCTGCACCTGATCCGCCAGCATCGATCATCCTGGTCGTGGGAGATCGAGGTACGGCCCTGGGTCGAGACATTCTGACCTACGGCGCCGGCCGCAGCGTCACGTCCTGGGTCGCTTCGCTGCCGATGCGGATATCCACTTCGCCATACAGGCCGCCATGAATGGCGGCGACGCGGTACAGGCCGGGGGCGAGGCGGAATTCCGCGCGGTCTTCCGCCGGCCAGTCATCCACCGCGTCGTGGTCGCCATCCAGCGCGGTGATCGAGATGCGCGGGTCCGGCACGCCGAAGCCTTCGCGCCGCAGCACCAGCGTGCCGAAGCGGAGGGGGACGGGCAGCACCACGACCTCCCCGGCGGTGACGGCGGCTTCCGCGCTGCCGGTGGCGTTGCCGATGCTGGCGGTCAGCCGGTGCACGCCGGTCGGTACCAGGAAGGCGGGGTGGCCGGTCTCGGCCTCGGCGGGTGGGCGTTGCCCTTCGTCCGGCGCGCTCAGGGGGTGCAGGGCGATCCGCGCGAGGCGCGTGACGGCGAGGCCTGACGGATCCGTCCGGACGTCGCCGACCAGCCAGCCGGCATCGAGTATCACCTCGACACGACCGGGACCGCTGGCCGGCACCGTGGCGGCGACGGGGCCGCGTTCGAACAGCGGGGTTTCGACGGCCACGGCGTAATCGCCGGCGGGCAGATCGAAGAAGCGGCCGAAGGGGTCGCCATTGGTGGCGATGATGTCATGCCCGCGCAGCAGCTGGATGCGGGCGTCGCCGGTCATCGGGTCGCAGCCGGCGCAGAGCCGCACCGTGACGACCAGGCGCGGAACCGGCACCGGTTCCGCGCGCGGCGCGGAGGCGCGGGGGCCCGGGGTTGGAGACGCCGCGGCGCGGTCGAGCGCTTCGGCCAGTTCCGATGCATCGGCGGCGGTCTGCGCCCGGCCGCCGGTGGCCTCGGCCATGCAGCGCAGCTGGGCGATCGCGACAGGGTCGCTGACCGCGAAGCCGATGGTATGGATCGCCACCCGCGCGCCGGACCGCGCGATCGCCTGGGCGACCGCGCAGGGGTCGGGGTGGCAGGTCTCCACCCCGTCGGTGACCAGGATGACGCTGCCGGCATCGGCACCCAGCGCCTCCGCGGCCAGGCGGGCGGCCTCGGCCGCGGAGGTGCGGCCACGGGGGGTGATGTCCTGGACCAGGCTGGCGATGGCGTCGGGGTCGGTGGCGGGGGCGTGCAGCACTTCGGCATCCGCGCAATCCTGGGTGCGGCGATGGCCGAAGGCGGCCAGGCCGACCGGCCGCCCGGCCGGCCAGCGGGACATCAGTGCGGCCACGGCATCGCGCGCCGTATCGATGCGGCTGCGTTCCCCGGTGCGGCCCCACATGGAACCGGACGCGTCCAGCACGATCATGGCGGGCTGGGCAGCAAGCGCGCCGGAGGCCATGCAGAACAGCAGCACGAAAAGGGCAATCCGGCGGTGCATCATCGATCCGTGGCCTGTCGGCGGTCATGCAACCAAGGGTGGCGCGCGGTGGCAAGCGCGGCGGGGCGGGGGCGGTTTGGAATCGCCCGCGCCGGCACCATCTGCGAAGCTGGCATGCTGGAGAAAACGCCCATGACCGCCGCACCCGCCACCATCCGTGCCTTCTTCGACGAGCCGACCAACACCGTATCCTATCTGGTGTGGGATGCGGCGACGAAGCGTGCCGCCGTGATCGACCCCGTGCTGGACTGGGACAACCGGACCGGCACGGCCGATGTCGCATTCGCCGACCGCATCCTGGCGGCCGCGGCGCAAGAAGGGCTGACGATCGACTGGGTGCTGGAGACGCACGCCCATGCCGACCACCTGACGGCGGCGCCGTACATCAAGGCCAAGACGGGCGCGCCGATCGGTATAGGCGAGCATATCCGCGACGTGCAGGCGATCTTCCGCCCGATGTTCCACGCCGATGACGTGAAGCCCGGCGGCGGCGATTTCGACCGGCTGTTCACCGATGGCGAGCGCGTCCCGCTCGGTTCGCTGGAGGTCGAGGTGATCCATACGCCGGGCCATACGCCTGCCTGCGTATCGTACCGGGTGGGCGACGACGTCTTCGTCGGCGACACACTGTTCATGCATGACTACGGCACGGCGCGGGCGGATTTCCCGGGCGGCGACGCACGGGTGCTGTTCCGGTCGATGAAGAAGATCCTGGCGCTGCCGCCGGAGACCAGGCTGTGGATGTGCCACGACTACAAGGCGCCGGGGCGG
The DNA here is from genome assembly GCA_022842185.1 of Acetobacteraceae bacterium. Taxonomy (GTDB): domain Bacteria; phylum Pseudomonadota; class Alphaproteobacteria; order Acetobacterales; family Acetobacteraceae; genus Neoroseomonas. The sequence goes on along the minus strand of JALHQB010000003.1, from coordinate 136,930 downwards.
GACGATTTCGCGTGGCAATCCACCGTGGCGGACCAGCGCGCGCACAACCCGCATGTGAAGGATGGCGTGACGGAGGACGAGTTCGTCGCCTTCCGCACCAAGCGGGATGCCGGGCTGGCGGCGCCGATGCTGCTGCTGCCGTCGATCCAGGTGAACATCCGCGCCGGGCGCTTCCCGCCGGCCGAGAGCAACGGCGTGCGGTACCTGCTGGTGCCGGTCACGCCGCGCAAGGCGGACGCGCTGGCCTGAGAGGCTGCACCCTCCACCCGGCCAACCATCCAGGATGCGCATGTTGGGTGGCCGGGTGGGGGTGCGGGCCGGTGCCGCCGGCCCTCCGAGATCTGTGCCGCCGGCGCGGCCTAGGAAGGCCCTGGCCGCCGTGCTAGAGCGGGTTTGGTTCAACGGTGTTCACCAACCCCGCTCTAACCTTTTGTTCAAGCGCGTGATTCAGACCTCCGGTGCGTTCGCACCCACTGCCATCACGCTTTAGGGCGGCGCCGTGCTGTTCCAGAGCCAGACCTTCATCCTGCTGTTCCTGCCGGTGACGCTCGCGCTGTACTACGCGACCGCCGGCAGCCGGACGCTGCGCCAGGTGGTCGCGGTGGTGGCCTCGCTGACCTTCTACGCGGCGTGGGATGTGCGCTTCGTGCCGCTGCTGGTGGGGCTCACGCTGCTGAACTGGGTGATCGGCTGGCTGCACGAAGCCGACCGGCGCCGGGACTGGCCGGTAATCGGCGTGGTGCTGAACCTTGCCGTTCTGGGCGTGTGCAAATTCACCAATTTCTTCGCCGGCACCTTCGCGGAATTGCTGGGCCTGACCTTCAGCCCGTGGGACATCATCCTTCCGCTGGGGATCTCCTTCTTCGTGTTCCAGAAGATCTCCTACCTGGTGGATCTGCGGCGCGGGCAGGCGCATGCCTATCCGCTGCTCGACTTCTTCATGTTCGTGACCTTCTTCCCGCAGCTGATCGCCGGGCCGATCGTTCGCCACAACGAAATCATCGACCAGTTCGCCGCCGATCCGCGCCGGCCGGAGATGTGGGAGAACCTGTCGCGCGGGATGGTGCTGTTTGCAATCGGCGCGGCGAAGAAGCTCGGAATCGCCGATTATGTATCGGAAGTCGCGGACCGGCTGTTCACCGCGGCGATGGCCGCACCGGCCTCGGCGGCCGAGGCCTGGACGGCGGCGGCGGCCTTCACGCTGCAGATCTATTTCGACTTCTCGGGGTATTCCGACATGGCGATCGGCCTGGCGCTGATGTTCGGCCTGCGCATGCCGTTCAACTTCGACGCGCCGTACCGCGCCACATCGATCCGCGATTTCTGGCGGCGCTGGCACATGACGCTGTCGCGCTTCCTGCGCGACTACCTGTACATCCCGATGGGCGGCAATCGCGGCGGCGGCGTGATGCAGGCGCGCAACGCGGTGCTGACGATGTTGCTGGCCGGGTTGTGGCACGGCGCGAACTGGACCTTCGTGGTCTGGGGCGGGCTGCAGGGCGTGGCGCTGGCGTTGAATGGCGCCTGGGTGCGGGCGGGGTGGCGGATGCCGGCGGCGCTGGGCTGGGCGTTGACGATGCTGTTCGTCATGGCCGGATGGGTGCTGTTCCGCGCGCCGGATTTCGCCACCGCCTGGACGCTGTTGCGCGGCATGGCGGGGCTGGAGGGGATCGGCCAGGTGAAGGTCGATCATGCCGTGGCCTTCATCGTCGGTGCGGTGGTCGCGGTGTTCGGCCCGACCAGCCAACAGGTGGCGCTGCTGCGGCTGCGGCCCGCCCATTGGCTGGCGGTGCCGGTCGGCGTCGTGCTGCTGTTGCTCATCCTGCAATCCGGTTCCAGGACGCCCAGTGAGTTCATCTACTTCCAGTTCTGACCCGCGGTGGCGGCGCTTCTACACCCGCGCCATCGCGACGGCGGCGATCGGCGTGGCGGTGGTCTATGCCTTCGTCGTGGCGGTCGATCCTTGGGGCGTGCTGCCGCTGCATGTCCCGGCCGAACGGCCGCCAATCTCGACCAATGCGCGCTACGCCTTTGCGGGCCTGGCGCGGTCGGACCGGTTCGATGCGGCGATCTTCGGCACCTCGACGATGCGCATGCTGCGTCCCGCCGCCCTCAACGACGCCTTTGGCGCGCGCTTCGCCAATGTGTCGATGAACGCTGCCACGGCCTATGAACAATCGCGCCTGTTCGAGGTCTTCCTGCGCGCGCATCCGCGGCCGCGCGCGGTGGTGATCGGGCTGGATCATGTCTGGTGCGATGCGGGGCCGCTGCAACGTTATACCCCGCGTGCCTTCCCCGAGGCGTTCTACGGCGCCAACCCATGGCCGGCGTATCGGGAGATGCTGTCCTTCTATGCGGTGCAGGAAGCGGTGCGGCAATTCGCGGTGCTGACCGGGATGATGCGCCCGCGCTATGGCCGGGACGGCTATACGCGCTTCCTGCCGCCCGAGGACCGCTACGACGCCGCCCGCGCCGCGGCGAACCTGCCGGCGCTGGATGCCGGGATCGACTGGGCCGTGCCGACGCCGGCATCGGACCTGACGATGCCGCCGCTGGCGATGCTGGACCGGATGGTTGCGGCGACGCCGGCGCAGACGCGGCTGATGCTGGTGTTCATGCCGCTGTGGCTCGGGTCGCAGGGTGCACCGGGGTCCGGCAGCGCTGCGATCACCGAGGCCTGCAAGCAGCAGGTCACGGCCATGGCGCGCGCGCGCCCGGGTACGGTGTTGCTGGATTTCTGGCGCGCCAGCCCGATCACGCGGGAGCCGACGCATTACTGGGACCCGATGCACTATCGCGACGCGATCGCCGAGCGCATCGAGGCCGCGCTGGTGGGCGCGGCGCGCGGCGAGGCGCGGCCCAGCGAGGATTACGTCCTGCGCGCGCCCTGACGGCGCGGTGCAGCTTCCGGCGAAGCGCCGCTCGGGCACGCCTCCGGCATGGCTGCATCGTCTCATCCGGATGTTGGATCGGTCCGAGACGACACCGCGGCCCCGGAGGGGCAGCCCCACCCAGCCATCGCCGGCCGCGCGCTGCACCAGGCGATGATGCTGCGCTTTCCGGCCTTTGCACGGCCCGATACGCTGGTTTCGGAGAACCGAGGGCCGCATGCTGAAATGGATCGAGGACCATGTCCTGCGCGTCGTGTTGGGCACGGCGCTGCTGTTGTGGCTGGCCTATGAACTGATCGGCCTGGTGGTCGCCTATGCCGGCGACGTGCGGGTGACAGCGGCGCTGGTCGCGGTTGCGCCGGAGGTCGGCGGCCCGATCGCCGAACTGCCCATTCGTCCCGATCAGCGCGTCGCAGCGGGCGACGCCCTGCTGACCATCGAACCGCGTCCCTTCTCGCTTGTTGTCGCCAGCGCCACCGCCGCCCGGGATGTCGCCGAACGCCAGCGGGCCCTGGCCGAGGAAGCGGTCGCCGAGGCCGATGCCGCGATCGACCAGGCGCGGGCGCGATTGACCGACGCCGAACAGATGCTGGCGCGGGAGCAGACCTTGGGGCGTGGCGGCATCGTGCCGCAGGAACGCGTGCAGGATGCGGTGCGCGACGCCGCGGTGGCGCAGGCCGAGATTCATCGCGCGAGCGCCGCGGCCAATGTCGCGCGGCGGCTGGTGGAGGTGCGCCGCGCGGAGCTGGCCGCGGCGGGCGCAGCACTCGACCGTGCGGCTTATGACTTGTCGCGCACGCGTGTCGTGGCAGCCGCCGCAGGGCGTGTCGCGCCATTTGTCGCGCGGCCTGGCGATTGGGTCGCGGCCGGGCAATCGGCCGTGATGCTGGTGACGGATGCCGATTGGCGCCTGGTCGCCAATGTCGGGGAGCGGCATTTGGGGCGGTTGCGGGTGGGGCAGACGGCGTGGGTGCTGCTCGGCAGCGATCCGTGGCGGCTGCATCGGGGGCGCGTGCGCAGCGTGGCGCCGGCGGTGCTCAGCGCGCCGGCCACGGCGTCCGAAGCGGTGGTGCCGGTGGTGCCGCCCGACACCGACTGGATCCGCCTGCCGCAGCATTTCCCGGTGGAGATCACGCTGCCCGACCTGCCGCCGGGCGTGACGCTGTTCCATGGCGGTACGGCGCGCGTGCTGGTGTGGTTCTGACCCAATGGGCTGGTCCGCGCGCCAGGGGCTGACCACCGCGACCGGGGTGGTGACCGCCGTGCTGGTGGCGTTGCTGCTGGGGTTGCAGGACCCGTGGTGGTCGGCGATCTCGGCCTGGGTGGTGGCGGCACCTGATCGCCACATGATGGTGGCGAAGTCGCTGCAGCGGGTGGCGGGTACGTTGGTGGGGCTGGCGGTGGGACTTGCGCTGGCGGCCTTGTCCAGCGGACAGCCGGCGCTGTTGCTGCTGGGGTTGTTCTGCGTGGGCGCGGTGGCGTCGCGCGGGCGGTTTTCGGCGCCGACGCCCTATGCCTGGGTGCTGGGCGGGGTGACGGCGACCATGGTGCTGGTGCAGGCCGCCGTGACGCCGGCCGGGCTGTTCGACTTCGCGGTGAACCGAACGGTGGAGATCATCAGCGGGGTGCTCTGCGCCACGGTCGTCGCGGTGCTGATCATGCCCCATGCCGCACCCCCGCCGCCGACATCAGCCGTCACGCTGACGCAGCAGGAACTGACCGGGGTGACGCTGATCGGCGGTTTGGTGCTGGTGGCGGTGTTGCTGGCCTGGGGATGCTTCGACCTGCCGCAGCCGCTGCAGATGGCGATCTCGGCGTTGGTGGTGCTCGACCGGGATTTCGGATCGCTGCGGCATCGGGGGCGGCAGCGGATGCTTGGCTGCATACTCGGCGGCGCCTTCGGGCTGGGCGCGATGATGCTGGGCGGGATGTCGCTGGCGCTGTGGCTGGGTGTGCTGGGGCTAGGGCTGTTCGTCTTTTCGGTGCTGCATCATGGCGGCGGGCCTTCGGCCTATGTCGGCACGCAGGGCGGGCTTGCGGTCATCATCACGCTGGTCTCGGGGCCGGCGCCGCCGCAATCCATCCTGCCGGTGGTGGACCGGCTGACCGGGGCGACGCTGGGCGTCATCGTGCTGGTGCTGGTGACAATGGTGGTGATGCAGGCGTTGGGCCGGGCGAAGCCCCGCGACGCGGTCGCCTGACTCCTCTCGCGCCGCGCGGTCAGCCCAACGGCCATTCCCCGGTCACGGCCTCGCTGATCCAGATGGCCAGCACTGCATCGGCATCGGGTTCCGGCAATGCGGCGATCGCGGCATCGTACAGCGCCGGGTCTTCGGCGATGGCGGGGTCGAGCCCGAGCAGCGCCGCGGCCGCCGCGCGTTCCGCCGCGTCCGGGCTGGCCGGCGGGCCGGCATGGGCCGCGAGAATGGCATCGAGTTCGGCCCGTGTCGGGAAGGCGTCCTCGGGCGGCAGGGCGAAGGCGGGGGTGGCGGCCGGCAGGGGTGGCGCCGATGGCGAGGCGGGGCTGTCGGGCAGCGGCGCGAAGGCGCTTTCGGGGATCGTGTCGGGCGCCGCTGCCGCGTCGGGACCATCGGGCGGTGCCGCGACGATCCCGGGCATCACCGGGTGCTGGGCACCGTGCACCAGCACATCCGATTGTAGCGCGGGTGGCTCGTCGTCCGGTGTGAACAGAAGGTCGGAGACCGGCAGGAAGAAGCGCATGACGCGGGAAACTCGGGCGAGGGGTGGTGCGGCGTCCTGCCACCTTCGGCCCGCGCGCTGCGGGCCTTAACCATGGGTCAATCTATGCCACAGCCGCAGCAGAACTTAACCGCAAATCGCATTGTGTTAACCAAAAACAATCCTGGGTTGGGTTTCGAGCCCAGCTTCAACGCCTCTGGCGGATTTCACGCCGGGATGGCACGACAGGCGCAAGCGGTCCGCCCCGGACCATGATCAGGAAGCGCGCTCATGACCCGCAGCCTTCGCGTCGCGGTCCAGATGGACCCGATCGAGACCATCAACATCGACGCCGATTCCACCTTCGCCCTGATGATGGAAGCGCAGGCCCGCGGCCATGCGCTGTGGCATTATCATGTGCGCGACCTGGCGCTGCGCGGCGGGCGCGTCACGGCCTGGGCCAAGCCGGTCGAGGTGCGGCGCGAACAGGGCCGCCACTTCACCTTCGGCACCGAGGAGGAACTCGACCTGGGTTCCGGCGCCGATGTGGTGCTGATGCGCCAGGACCCGCCCTTCGACATGGCCTATATCACGGCCACCCACATCCTTGAGCACATCCACCCCAAGACGCTGGTGGTGAACGACCCGGCCGAGGTGCGCAACGCGCCGGAGAAGCTGTTCGTCACGCATTTCCCCGAGCTGATGCCGGTCACGCTGGTCACCGCCGACCGCCGGCGGATCGCCGCCTTCCGTGAGGAGCATGGCGACATCATCGTCAAGCCGCTGTTCGGCAATGGCGGCGCCGGCGTGTTCCATCTGCGCCCCGACGATCCCAACATCGGCGCGCTGATCGAGATGTTCACCGAACGGTCGCGGGAACCGCTGGTGATTCAGAAATACGTCCCCGCCGTACGCCAGGGCGACAAGCGCATCATCCTGGTCGATGGCATCGCGATGGGGGCGATCAACCGGGTGCCCGCCGCCGGGGAGGCGCGGTCGAACATGCATGTCGGCGGCCGCGCAGAACCGACCCTGCTGACCGACCGCGAAAAGGAGATCTGCGCCGCGATCGGCCCGGCGCTGAAGCAGCGCGGAATGATCTTCGTCGGCATCGACGTGATCGGCGACTACCTGACCGAGATCAACGTGACGTCGCCGACCGGCCTGCAGGAGATCGCGCGGTTCGACGGCATCCACCTGGAGAAGGCGATCTGGGACGCCATCGAGGCGAAGTGCTGAGTGTCAGTTTGACACGACCGGCACCGGCCCGCGCCGCCGACCCGGCGGCCCAGCAAGCGCGTTGCATGACGTGGTGAGCGGCAAGAATAGAAGGGTAGCGCCCCATGGGCGCGAAGATTGGAGGGGCGCTGCCCCTCCAAACCACCCCGCCAGGGACCAACGGGTCCCTGGACCGCGGGGCCCTGGCGTTCGCCACGTAGGGCGTTCCTTGCCTGGTCAAATGCCAAGATTCGGGCATTTGGCTTGGCACCGACCGACGGCGTTCAGCGCAAAAATTGAGGTTTCCAAAGGCCTTAAGCCTTTGGTGGGGTGAGGTTTGGAGAGGGGCGACGACCCTCTTCAAGGAGCACCATCGCCATATATTCCCGCGCATGGGGCAGCGCCCCTCTCGGCGGCACCGGCCAGGCGCGATCCCTCACTCCGGCGCGGCCTGCGCCGGCGGCATCACCACCGTTACCATCGCCCCGCCTTGCGCCGCATTGCCCAGTTCGAGCCGTCCGCCCAGCCGCTGCGCCATGCTGCTCATGACCAGCACGCCGAGACTGTCACCGTCCTGGTCGGGCAAGGTCGCGAAGCCGGGGCCGTCGTCGCGCAGAGTCAATCGCCGTTCGCCCGCCGCGTCGCTGTCGAAGCGAATGTCGATCCGGCCCGTCTCGCGGTCGGCGAAGGCGTGCTTGATGGCGTTGGTCACTGCCTCGGCCACGATCATCGACAGCGATGTCGCATCCGCCGGCGTGATGGCCAACCGCGGTGCCTGGACGCTGACGGTCACACCCGGGCGGCCGGCGGCCGACAGGATATCGCGGGTCAGGGTCTCCAGCGCCTTTTCGAACCCGGCATCGCCCAGCGCGGGGTCATGCAGGCGCCGATGGATGGTCGAGACGATCGACAGTCGCGTGACCGCATCGTCCAGCACGGCGACGGCGTCCTCCGCAGTCTCGACGCGGCTGGCTTCCAGCGAGAGCAGGCTGGCGACGAGCTGGATGCCGTTGGCGACGCGATGCTGCAATTCGCTGAACATCAGGCGTTCGGAAGCCTGCAGCGATTCCATCTGCGCCCGCTTCCATTCCAGCCGCCGCAACGCCTTGGTGAGGCGATGGACAAGCGCGATCTGGCTGCCGGCGACCAGCACGAAGAAGCCCAGCGCCACGACGGTGCGCGGCCAATCGAGTTTCCAGCTACCGAAGGGGGGCAGGAAGTAGTAGTCGGCCGCGATCAACGATGCCGCCGCGACCGCGGTTGCGGGAATCCAGCCACCGAAGAATGATGTCACCAGCACCGCGAGGAAGAAGGTGACGAAGGGCAGCCCCTCCATCGCCACGGAAAAATGGTATCGTGCCAGGAAGGCGGCCGCAAAAGCCGCCGCCCCTACCAGCCAGCCGATCAACGGCTTGCGGTCCAGGTCGCCCAGAATGGCCAAGCCAGTCGTTCTCCATGAGGGCACGCATATTGTAACCAACGCGCGTGCGCGTCATTAACCTGGGATAACGGCTGTAATGGAACCCCCGATCCCGTGTACGGGCTGCCCGCTGCGGCCGCTGGCAGCGTTCAAGCCGGTGACGGCGCGTGAAATCGCGTCCATCTCCGCCGCCAAGGTGGGGCAGCGGCTGTGCACGACTGGTGCCACCATCCTGGCCGAGGGCCAGGCCACGACGCGGGTCTATGTCCTGCTGGCGGGCTGGGCGTTTCGTTTCAAAACGCTGGAGGATGGGCGCCGGCAGATCCTGAATTTCCTGCTGCCGGGCGATATGCTCGGCCTGCAGGGCGAATTGCTGGCGAACCTGCCCCATGGGGTCGAGGCGCTGACCGAGGTCAATCTGTGCGCCTTCGCCGCCGATGCCGTGCCGCGCTTTTTCGGCAACCATCCGGGCATCGCGCTCGACATCACCTGGCTCGCGGCACATGAGGAACGGCTGGTGGACGACGTGGTGCTGTCGGTCGGGCGACGCACCGCGATGGAACGCGTCGCGGCCCTGCTGGTGCATCTGTTCAAGCGGGCGGCATCGGCCGGGCTGGTCGAGGATGGCACCATCCGTTTTCCGCTGACGCAGCTGCACATCGCCGATGCGCTGGGGCTTTCGGTGGTCCACACCAACCGCGTGCTGCAACGGCTGCGCAAAGGTGGTTTCATCCGGCTGGATGCACAGCGCCTGGCGATTGGCGACCTGCGGGCGATGCAGCGGGTCGGGCGGTACTGGGAAGAACCGGCACCGCGCCGGCCGCTGCTGTAGGGCCGAGGGCCGCCGGTCCAGGCGCCTGACGCCGCATTGCGGTTGAAACCCGGCCGGGCTCATCGCGTTTTCGGCGCAGGCACCCCTGGATGGAGACCTTCGCCATGGCAACGCGCTTTTCCCTTTTCACCGCGATCCTGGTGTCGGGGCTGATGGCGCTGCCGTTGTTGTTGCCGGGGTGAGCCGCCGCGGGACCCTGATTTCAGCGCGGCCGAAACTGCTTTAGCTTCAGCGCATCGTCAGGGGGATGCGATGCTGAAGGTCTGGGGCCGGGTGAATTCGGTCAATGTGAAAAAGGTGCTCTGGATGCTCGACGAGATCGGCATCCCCTATGACCGCGTCGATGCCGGCATGGAGCATGGCGTGGTCAATGAGCCGCATTATCGCGCGATGAATCCCACCGGCCGGATTCCGACCATCGAGGATGATGGCTTTGTCCTGTGGGAATCGAATTCCATCCTGCGCTACCTGGCGATGAAGCATGACAGCGCCCTGTATCCGGCCGGTCCCGCGGCGCGGGCGAGTGCCGATCGCTGGATGGACTGGCAGCTTTCCACGCTGGGGCCGGCCGAGCGGAACCTGTTCTGGGGCATGGTGCGGACGCCGGCGGACAAGCGTGACATGGCCGTAGTGATGGCGGCGGCCAAGGCCGCGGGGGAATGCTGGACGGGGCTGGACACGCATATCGCCAGATCGGGCGGGCCGTTCATCGACGGGGCGGCGATGACGATCGCGGATATCGTGGTCGGCTGCTATGCGCGGCGCTGGTTCGGAGACGAGGTGCGAGTGGAGGGCATGCCGCACCTGCCGGCATTGTCCAACTGGTATGCCGCGGTTGGCGAGCGGCCGGGCTTCGCGCGCTGGGTTGCGGTGGCGATGACGTGAGAGGCTCGGCTCCGTCGCAGCGGTGCGGGCCTTCTGATCGCATGAACCCTGCCGACCGCGGCCGTGCCGCGATCGGCCGTCGCGCGACGCTCAGCGGCCTTGCCTGATCCAGCATCGTCGCGCGCCTGACCGAATCCGGTCAGGCGCGATCTGTTCTGAAAAGGCCAGCAAAGTCGAACTTGCGCCAACACGATCGCCGCGCCGGCGCGAAGATCGTCAGCTCTTCACATCCATCGCCTGGCGCAGGCCGTCGGACAGCAGGTTGAAGCAGATCGACGTCACGAAGATGCAGATGCCCGGCAGCACCGCGACCCAGGGCTGCACATAGATCGCCGTGCGCAGCGTGTTCAGCATCAAGCCCCATTCGGGTTCCGGCGGCTTGGTGCCGAGGCCGAGGAACGACAGCCCGGACGACAGGATCATGCACACGCTGATCAGCGACGTCGCATAGACGAAGATCGGTCCCAGCACGTTGCCCAGCACATGCACGCGCACGATGGTGAAGGCGGACGCGCCGGAGGCCCGCGCCGCATCGACGAAGTCGAGATTGCGCACGCCCGTCGTCACGCTTTCCGCCACGCGGATGATCGGCGGCACGAAGACCAGGGTCAGCGCCAGGATCGCGTTCACGATGCCCGCACCCAGCGCGCCGGAGATGGCAACCGCGAGCAAGACGGACGGGAAGGCGTAGAAGATGTCGGTGGTGCGCATGATGGCCATGTTCGTCTTGCCACCGTTGAACCCCGCCAGCACGCCCAGGGTGGTGCCGATGAAGAAGGCGAGCACGACCGGCGTGATGCCCATGAACCAGGACAGCCGGCCACCGTACAGCAGGCGCGTCAGCATGTCGCGGCCGAGTTCGTCGGTGCCGAGTAGGTAGTTCGGCGTGCCGACCGGGCGCAGGCGGCGCATCATGCTGCCCTGGTACGGGTCGTGGGGTGCGAAGAGCGGCGCGAAGACGATCACCGACAGCATGATCAGCAGGACCAGCGCGCAGGCGATGGTCAGCGGGTCCCGGCGCAGGCGCTTCCAGACCCCGGCCCAATAGCCCTGGCTGCGGGATGCCCCTTGCTTTGCCTGGACGGCGAGTTCGGCCTCGGCGGCCGTTGGCGTGGTGGCGCTCATCGGCTCATGCCTTTCCCGCGTGGTTGATCCGTCCCGTGCTTGCGCGCGCCCGTCGATGGTGCGCGGGTCATGGGCGCTTGATCCGTCGCGCGCTTGCGCGCGCCCGTCGATGGTGCGCGGGTCATGGGCGCTTGATCCGTCGCGCGCTTGCGCGCGCCCTTCGATGGTGCGCGGGTCATGGGCGCTTGATCCGTCGCGCGCTTGCGCGCGCCCTTCGATGGTCCGCGGGTCATGCGCGCTTGATCCGCGGATCGAGTGCCGTCTGCACCAGATCCACCACCAGGTTCAGCGTCACGAAGAACATCGCCAGCACCAGGATCGTCCCCTGCAGCACGGGCAGATCGCGTTGGAAGATCGCGTTGTTCAGCAGCATGCCGGTGCCGGGCCAGGAGAACACGGTCTCCACCAGGATCGACCCGCCCATCAGGTACCCCAGCTGCAACCCGATCACGGCCAGTGCATTCGGCGCCGCGTTCTTCACGACATGGATGAAGATGCGCCCGCGCGTCAGGCCCTTGCCACGCAGCGCGGTGACGAATTCCTGGCTCATGATCTCGGCGACGATGCCGCGCACGGTGCGTGTCACAATGCCCATGGGAATGACCGCGAGCGTGATCGCCGGCAGCACCAGGTGCTGGAGGTGTTCCCAGTCCCAGCCCCAATCGGCCGACCCGCCTGGCCCGGCACCCATCGCGGGCAGCCAGTTCAACTGCACCGAGAAGACGACCACCAACACCATGCCGAGCCAGTAATGCGGCACCGACACGCCGGCTACCGCGATGCCCACCGCGGTACGGTCGATGGCGGACCCGCGGAAGGTGCCGGCCAGCCCACCCAGCACGCAGCCCAGGACGAAGCCGATCAGCGACGCGACGACCGCCAGCCGCAGCGTGTTCACCACCGCGCCCGACAGGTCCGACCACACGCTGCGCCCGGTCGCCAGCGACCGGCCCAGGTCGCCCTGCACCACCTTCAGCAGCCACAGCCCGAACTGCACCGGCAACGGTTTGTCCAGGCCGTACTCGCGCCGCACCTGTTCGACCACATCGCCCGGCGCATCGGGCGGCACGATGGCGTTGATCGGATCGCCCGGGGCGATCTGCACCAGCATGAAGCAGACGAAGCCGACCGCCAGCGCGATCGGGATGGCGTAGAGGACGCGGCGGATCAGGTAGAACAGCATGCGCTCTCCTCAGCGGCGCCGGAGGCCCGGCGCGCATGGGTCACGGGAGGCCGGGAGGCGGCCCGGTCCAGACGGTGCGGTACTGCAAGGGGCATGCCATGACCTGCCCGCGGGCGGACACCCGTGCGCGCGGCGGCGATGCCCAGAACGGGGGCAGCATGCACGCCAGCGGTGCGTCGGATGCGGCTTTCACGGCGCGGTCGGGTCGCGCCCTTGCATGCGCGCCGCCCGCATGCTGATCCCATGCGATGCGCCTGCTGCTGTTGAACGGCAACACCGACCCCGCCATCACCGACCTGCTCGCCGCCCGCGCGGCCGAGGCGATCCCGCGGCTGGGCCTGCCCGCCACGGAGGTCGTCCCGGCGACCGCGCCCTTCGGTGCGCGCTACATCTCGACACGCGCGGCCGTCGCGGTGGCCGGCCATGCCGTGCTGGCCGCCCTGGCCGAGCATGTCGGCGCCGACAACCCGCAGGGCTACGATGCCGTGGTCATCGCCTGTTTCGGCGAACCGGGGATCGATGCCGCGCGGGAAATCCTGCCCATCCCGGTGGTGGGCATGGCGGAAGCGTCGATAGCCGCGGCGCTGGCCTTGGCGCCGCGCATCGCGCTGCTGACCGGTGGCGCGCTGTGGGTGCCGATGCTGGAGGAGTTCTGCCTGGTGCGAGGCCTCGGCCCGGATCGCGTGCTGGTGTGCGGCGTGGCACCGACCGGGGACATGATCGCGCGCGATCCGGATGGTGCAGCCACGCTGCTGGTCGATGCCGCGCGCGCCGCGGTCGCGGATGGTGCCGGGGCGGTGGTGCTCGGCGGGGCGGGCCTGGCCGGCATCGGTCCGCGCGTCGCCCCGCATCTGGGCGTGCCGGTGCTCGACAGCCTGGACTGCGCTCTGGTCGCGGCGTTGCGCAGGGCGGCGGTGACGGCGCGGGTGCCGCAGGCGCCGGTGGTGGGGGTGTCGGAGGCGTTGCGACGCTGGTTCGCGTGATGGTCCTATGGAACTGGAGGGGCGGTGCGCCTTGGAGAGGGGCGTCGCCCCTCTCCAAACCTCACCCCACCAAAGGCTTAAGGCCTTTGGAAACCTCCTTTTTGGTGCTGAATGCCGTCGATCGGCGCCAAGAGAACGTCCGATCATCGACACCGGACCAGGAAAAAACAGCGCCAGGATCCCGCGGTCCAGGGACCCGCTGGTCCCTGGCGGGGAGGTTTGGAGGGGCAGCGCCCCTCCAATCTCCCTGCCCATGGGGCAACACCCCTCCAGGCCTTCCCTCGGCCTTGGGCTCCGCGGAAGGGCAAAGCCCATTCCTAAGCTTTCTATCGCGGCCACGTGCCGCGTGATGGACACTTCCTTCGACCTCCCGGTTGCCGAGGCGCTGCCAGCCCTGCGCGACGCCCTGCGCGCCGGCCCCAATGCCGTGCTGATCGCGCCGCCCGGCGCGGGCAAGACGACGCTGGTGCCGCTGGTCCTCAAGGATGAACCCTGGGCCGAGGGCGGCCGCATCCTGGTGCTGGAACCGCGCCGCGTGGCTGCGCGTGCCGCCGCGCGCCGCATGTCGGAGATGCTGGGCGAAGCGGCGCCGGGCGGGACCATAGGACTCGCCACGCGGCTGGATCGTGCCTTCTCCGACCGCATGCGGGTCGAGGTCGTCACCGAGGGCCTGCTGGTGCGCCGGCTGCAATCCGATCCGGGCCTCGAAGGCGTCGCCGCGGTGCTGTTCGATGAGGCGCATGAGCGCAACATCGACACCGATCTGGCATTGGCGCTGTGCCTCGATCTGCAACGCGCGCTTCGGCCGGAATTGCGGCTGCTGGCGATGTCCGCGACGCTGGATGGCGGCGCCTTCGCGGGGCTCATGTGGTCCGGGCCAAGTGCCGGGGCCGCGCCGGTCATCGAAAGTCTCGGCCGCGCCTATCCGGTCACGCTGAAGTACCGCGCGCGCGATCTGGCAGATGCGCGCGACCTGCCCGAGGCGATGGCCGGTGCCATCCGGGACGCGCTGCGGGACCATCCGGGCGACGTGCTGGCCTTCCTGCCTGGCTGGGGGGAGATCAGGCGCACGCAGGAACGGCTGTCCGGCCTCGATGCGCTGGTGGTGCCGCTGCATGGCGAATTGCCACCGGCCGACCAGGACATCGCGCTGAACCCCACCACCGATGGGCGGCGGAAGGTGGTGCTGGCGACCTCGATCGCGGAGACCTCGCTCACGGTCCCCGGCGTCCGCATTGTGGTCGATGGCGGCTTCCGTCGGGCACCCCGGCTGGATGCGGCTTCCGGCCTGTCGCGGCTGGTCACATTGCGGATCAGCCGCGCGGCGGCCGAACAGCGCGCCGGTCGTGCCGGGCGCACCGCGCCAGGTGTGGCGATCCGCCTGTGGTCGGAGGCGCTGCATCGCGGCCTGCCGATCGCCGACCGGCCGGAGATGCTGGAGGCCGAGCTGTCGTCCCTGGTGCTCGACATCGCCGGCTGGGGGGCGTCGCTGGGGGAACTCGCTTTCCTCGACCCGCCGCCGACGGGCGCCGTGAAGGCGGCGTGGGCGTTGCTGTCCGACCTTGATGCGCTGGACGGCGAAGGGCGCATCACCGCGACGGGGCGGCGCATGGCGCGGCTTGGGACGCATCCGCGCCTGGCCCGCATGCTGGTGGCCGCGACCGATGACGGGGAACGCGCATTGGCCGCAGACCTCGCCGCGCTGCTGGAAGAACGCGATCCGATCAAGGGACGGGAGGCTCCGTCCGATATTCACCTTCGGCTCGACCTTCTGCACGGCGGAGACCGCGCCGATGCGGATCGCGGGACCATTCATCGGATCCGTCGTGCCGCCGCGCTGCATCGCCGGCGGCTTGGCGTGCACGGCGCCGTGCATCCCGAGGGCGATGCCGGTGCGCTGCTCGCCGCAGGATTTCCCGACCGGATCGCGGCCAAACGCGGCACCATGGATGGCGCGTTCAGGCTGGCGTCCGGCCAGGGTGCGCGATTGCCGGCCACCGACGCGCTGGCGAAATCGCCGCTGCTGGCCGTCGCCGACTTGGCATTGCAGGGCACCGAGGCGCGCATCCGCATGGCCGCGCGGATCGACCGTGCCGTGCTCGAAGCGCGCTTTCCCGAACGGCTGCGGCGGGAGGAAGGGGCGGCCTTCGATGCCCGCGCCGGCGCCGTGGTCGCCCGCCGCCGCCTGATGTTCGGCCCGTTGGTGCTGGAGGAAGCGACCCTGCCGCATGCCGACCCCGAAGCGGTGGCCACGGCCCTGGCCGAGGCGGCGGCCGAACGCGGCCTGCGCGACCTCAACTGGACCGATGCCGCCCGCCAGGCCCAGGCGCGGATCGGCTGGATGCGCCGGGTCGAGGGCGATGCCTGGCCGGATGTCTCGGACGCCGCGCTTGCCGGCACGGTGCGGGATTGGCTGGCGCCGCATCTGCATGGCCGGACGCGGCTGACCGAACTTGCCGCGCTGGACGCGACCGGCCTGTTGCTGGATCGCCTGCCGTGGGACCGGCGCCGGGCGCTGGATGCCGCGCTGCCGCCGCGCATCGCGTTGCAGGCCGGCCGGTCGGCCGCGGTGGATTATGCGCGCGACGTCCCGACACTCGAAGCCCGCGCCCAGCATCTGTTCGGCCTGGCCGCCATGCCGCCTTTGGCGGGCGGGCGGGTGCCGATCCAGGTTGCGCTGCTGTCGCCCGCCGGGCGGCCGATCGCGGTCACCGGGGACCTCGCCGGCTTCTGGAAGGGATCGTGGTCGGAGGTCCGAAAGGAGATGCGCGGCCGCTATCCGAAGCATGCCTGGCCGGAGGACCCTGTAGCCGGCGGTTGAACCCCCCGGTGGGTCAGCGCAGATTGGACCCCGTGAGAATGCCGCCCCCCACCATCGAGTCGCACCCCCTCCCGCGCCGCCTGGCGCTGCTGATGCCCCTGGCGCTGGTCGCCTGCGCGCGCCCGGGCGTCGCGCAGCGCGGCCTGCCCGACTTCGCCGACCTGGCCGAAAGCGTGCTGCCGGCCGTCGTCAGCATCCAGGTCACCAGCCGGGATCCATCGCCCTCGCCCTCCGAGGCGCGCGGGTCGCCGGGCGACCGCCGACGCAGCCGCCCGCTGGTGCAGGGCGCCGGTTCGGGGTTCATCATCGAACCCTCCGGCATCATCGTCACCAACGGCCATGTGGTGGGCAATGCGACGCGGGTGATCGTCACGACGCAGGACGGCACTGAATATCCGGCCCGTGTAATGGGGGCGGACGACCTGACGGACCTCGCGCTTTTGAAGATCACGCCGCGCGGGGCGCTGGCCGCGGTGTCGCTCGGCGTATCCGCCAATATGCGGGTGGGCCAGTGGGTGATGGCGGCGGGCAACCCCTTCGGCCTCGGCGGCAGCGTGACCAGCGGGATCATCTCGGGGCGCGGGCGCGATATCGGCGCCGGGCCTTTCGACGACTTCATCCAGACCGATGCCCCGATCAACCCGGGCAATTCCGGCGGCGCGCTGTTCAATCTCGCGGGCGAGGTGATCGGCATCAACACCGCGATCTATTCGCCGTCGGGCGCTTCCGCCGGTATCGGCTTCGCGGTGCCCTCGGACCTGGCGCGGCCGGTGATCGAATCGCTGCTGCGCGATGGGCGTGTCGATCGCGGCTGGCTCGGCGTCTCGGTATCGGATGCCGAGGAACAGGGGCGGCGGACGCGCGGCGCGGTGATCATGGGGGTCGAACGCGGCAGCCCCGCCGCGCGTGCCGGGCTGCGCCAGGGCGACCTGGTCACGGCGCTGAACGGGGAAGCGGTGGCGACGTCACGCGCGCTGGTGCGCGGCGTGGCCGTCCTGCCGCCAGGGGAGACGGTGCGCCTGACCCTGCAACGCGGCGGGCGCAGCCAGGACATCGCGGTGCAGATCGGCCGGCGGCCGAACGAAGGCTGAGGACACAGGCGCATGCGGATTCTGCTGGTCGAGGACGATGTCGAGGTCGCGCGCTTCGTGCGCAAGGGCCTGCAGGAAGCCGGCCACGTGGTCGAGCACGCGGGCAATGGGCGCGATGGCCTGTTCCTCGCGGCGTCGGAGCAGTTCGACATCCTGGTGCTGGACCGCATGCTGCCCGGCGGGGTCGATGGCGTGCGCCTGGTCGAGACGCTGCGCGGGCAGTCCAACCGCACGCCGGTGCTGTTCCTGTCCGCGCTGTCGGCGGTCGATGAACGGGTGAAGGGGTTGAAGGCCGGCGGCGACGACTATCTGGTCAAGCCCTTCGCCTTTGCCGAACTGCTCGCGCGGGTCGAGGCGCTGGCGCGCCGCCCGACCGTGGATGCCCCGGCAACGAAGCTGAAGATCGCCGACCTGGAGATGGACCTGTTGTCGCGCAGCGTCACGCGCGGGGGCAAGCGCATTGAGATCCAGCCGCGCGAGTTCCGGCTGCTGGAACACCTGCTGCGCCATGCCGGGCAGGTGGTGACGCGCACCATGTTGCTCGAGAAGGTGTGGGATTATCACTTCGATCCGCAGACCAACGTGATCGACGTGCATGTCAGCCGGCTGCGCCAGAAGGTGGACAAGGGCTTCGACCGGCCGCTGATCCATACCGTGCGCAATGCCGGCTACATGATCCGCGCCGAGGCGTGAGGGATTGGGTTCTTGACCGCGGCCGCCGCGCCGAGGCGCCAGGGTTGGAGGGGCGCTGCCCCTCCAGGCCACCTCGCCAGGGACCAGCGGGTGCCTGGACCGCGGGACCTTGGCGTTTGTCACGCAGGGCGATCCTCACCCGGTCCAGTACCAGGGTTTGCGCATCCCATGGCGTACGGCACCAGGATGGAGGTTTCCAAAGGCCTTAAGCCTGTGGTGGCGAGAGGTTTAGAGAGGGGCGACGCCCCTCTCCATGGCGCCCCGTCAGAATCCCCTCGCGCCCGCGGGGGGGCGCCCTTCTCCGCCTTCCCGCCGCCAGCCCCACGGCGCCGTCTCCGTGCCTGATTCCCCGCTGCACAGGCCGAACGCCTGGGACCCCCTGGTGCGCTTCCTGCGCAGCGCATCCTTCCGGTTCGCCCTGCTTTTCGCTGGCGTGTTCAGCTTCTCCGCGGTGCTGTTCGCACTGGTGCTGTGGTACGCGACCGCCGGGTCTCTCGATCGCCAGACCGATGCCGCGCTGCGCACCGATGCCTTCGGCCTGGCGGAGCGCTGGCGCGAGGCCGGCCCGAACGCGGTGGCCGAGGCGATTGCCGAACGCCTCGCCGCCGATGTCGAGAACCACGCGATCTATCTTCTCGTCGATGTCGCCGGCCGCCGGCTTTCCGGCAATCTCGACCGCTGGCCGACCGAGGTCGGTGGTGCCGGCGATTGGGCCGTGGCGCTGGTGGCGCGCGACGGCATGCAGGTCGAGGCGCGGACCTATGCCATCGACCTTGAGAGCCACCGCCTGCTGATCGGCCGCGATGTCGAGGAAAAGCAGCGCCTTCGCGACCTGCTGGCCGAAGGCATCGCCTGGTCGGCCGCCGCCGCCGCGGTGTTCGCGCTGTTGGGCGCGGCGGTGCTGCGGCGCGCGCTGGAACGGCAGCTGCGCCCGGCCGCGCAGACCGCGCGGGCCATCGCCGCCGGCGACCTGTCGCGCCGGGTGCCGTCCTCGGGGCGGGATGATGAGTTCGACCGCTTGGGGGAGAGCATGAATGCCATGCTCGACCGCATCGATCGGCTGATGGCAGGCATCCGCGGTGTATCGGATTCGATCGCGCATGACCTGCGGACGCCGATCGCGCGCGCCCGTGCCAAGCTGGAGGAAGCGCTGGCCGATGCGGGCGATGCCGATGCGCTGCGCGCCGCGATGGAACGCGGCATCAACGACCTGGACAACATCACCCGCGTGTTCGAGGCGCTGTTGCGCATCGCCGAGGCCGAGGCCGGCGCGCGCCGGGCGGCCTTCGCGCCGATCGACCTGGTGCCGGTGCTGGCCGATGTTGCCGAATTCTACGGCGTCGTCGCCGAGGCGCGCGGCCAGGTGATCGAGACCCACCTGCCCGACAAGCTGGAACTGGTGGGCGACCGGGATCTTCTGGCACAGGCGGTGGGCAACCTGCTGGACAACGCCTTGAAGTTCACCCCGCCCGGCGGCACGGTCCGGCTGTCCGCCCGCGCCGGCGCGCGCGAAGGGGTCGAGGTCATTGTCGCGGACACCGGCCCCGGCCTGCCGCCGGAGGACCGTGCCCGCGCCGGCGAACGGTTCTTCCGCGCCGATGCATCCCGCGGCACGCCCGGTTCGGGGCTTGGGCTTTCGCTGGTGCGCGCCGTGGCGCATCTGCATGGCGGCGACCTGCTGCTGCGCGACGCGGTGCCCGGTCGCGCGCCGCCCGGGCTGCAGGCCTCGATCCGGCTCGGCTGGACGTGATGGGCGGGGCGGGACAATGAACCCAGCTTCATCTGCCAGCCACCGGCGGGCTAGGCGCAAGGCGGCATGGTGCCGGCGATGCGTGCCATCCTTCCATTGGCCTTTCTCATTGCCGCACCCGACTTTGTTGCCGGCGGGGAGCCAACGCCGCGCGTCACCACCGACAGCCGGGAATACTGCGCGGAACTTGTCGAGCGCCTGGATGTGTTGCCGGCCGCCCGGGAGGACGCCATCCGCCGCCTGGTCGAGGACGGCATCAGGCTGTGCGACAACGGACACCCGCGTACCGGCATCGCGAAACTGCGACGGGCGATCCGGGCGGCGCAGGCGCATCCGTAGCGATGGCGATGTCGCGTCCGTCCGATTCGAAGTTGTGGGGAATGCCTTGCGCAGGGCGCGCGCGGAGAGGGCCAGCGCCCCATATGTGCGAAGGTTCGGCGGAAGGTTGGAGGGGCTTTGCCCCTCCAAACCACCCCACCAAAGGCTTAAGGCCTTTGGAAACCTCAATTTTGGTACACGCCTTGGGCGGTGGGCCATAGGGGTATTGCTGGCCTCTGACCATGCGCGCACGCTTGGCGACATAGCGCCAAACAGCCGCGGTCCAGGGACCCGTTGGTCCCTGGCGGGGTGGCTTGGAGGGGCAGCGCCCCTCCAATCTCCGCGCATAAGGGGCGCCGCCCCTCTCCGGACTTCGCCCCGCCCAAGGCCAAAGGGCCTTTTGAAACCTCAACCTGGTGCGGGGCATGGTGGGTGGGGGCTGACCCCGCTGGTTGCGCCTTGCGGGGCATGTTTCGGTCGCGGGCGCTGCCGCGCGGGGGCACGCGCATGACACGCGGTCTTCTCGGCCCGGCCCTGGCCGGCGCGGCGGCAACATGTTCCGGCATCGGCCTGGCACGCTTCGCCTATGTGCCCCTGTTTCCGGCCATGGTCGCGGCGGGCTGGGTGGATGGCGCGGGGGCCGGGCTGCTCGGGGCGATCAACCTGACCGGCTATCTCATCGGCGCGCTGGCGGCCCCGCGGGTGGGGCGCGCGCTGTCGGTGCCGCGCGCGCTGGATGCCGGCATGGCGCTGGCCACGCTGGCGGCGGCCTGCTGCGCCTGGCAGGGCGGGCTGGCCTGGCTGGGGGTGTGGCGGTGCCTGGCCGGCATTGCCGGTGGCGTGCTGATGGGACTGACCGGACCAGCGGTGCAGGCGGTCGTCGCGCCGCAGCGGCGAGGCATGGCCGGCGGGGTGGTGTTGCTCGGCGTCGGGTCGGGCATCACGCTCGGCGCGCTGCTGGTGCCGGCCCTGGTGGTCGGTCAGGGGGTGTCGGCGGCGTGGCTTGGCCTGTCCGCGACGACCTTCGTGTTGTGGATGGCGGCACGGCGCTTCTGGCCGGCGCCACCGCCGGTGGTCGCCCAACGGGGCCATGGCGCTTTGCCGGATGTGCGGTTGCTGGTGGTATCCTACGGCCTGTCGGGGGCCGGGCTGGTGCCACCGATGGTCTATCTGGCGGACCTGGCGGCGCGAGGTCACGGGCTGGGCGTGCAGGCGGGCGGGCTGATGTGGGTGGTGTTCGGCGTGGGCGCGCTGTCGGGAAGCCTGGCGGGTGGTGCCCTGGCGGACCGTATCGGCGGGCGGCGGGCGATGGTGCTGGCGCTGGTGGTGCAGGTGGTGGCGCTGGGCTGTGCGCTGCTGCCGGGCGTGACGTGGCTGGTGGTCTCGGGCGTCCTGTCCGGCGTGGCGGCGGTCAGCGTGACGGCCGTGGCGCTCGCCGCGGCACGGGAACGGGCGGGGGCGCAGGCCGGGCTGGTCTGGGTGCGGACCACGGCTGCCTTCGCGGTGGCCCAGGCCGCGACCGGCTTCGCGATGGCGGCGATCTTCGGCGCCACGGGTGAAAGCCACGCGGCGATCTTCGCCGTGGGGCTGGGGCTGTCGGCGGTGTCGCTGGCGGTGGCGGTGGTGGATCGCGAAGGCAAGGGCCGCGGACCGCGTCCGCCAGTCCTCCCCGACGCTTGAGCGCAGGCGCCACGACAAAACCCTCGGATCGATGCCGACCCGCGAGGCCCGGTATGGGGCCACTGAACCGTTTCAGACCCGACACCCGCCTGTGACCTGGATCGCTATTCCGGAGATCGGACGCGACGTATTCCGGCGCATCGAATAATTGCGCTCGGAAGGCAAAGATGTACGACATCTTGAACATGGCAAGAATTGCGGATGACATTTACGGTGATACCGCGAACTCCGGCATGCTGCGTGATTGGCATACCAGTCAGATCCAAGATCTGTACGAGAATGATAATTTTCGCGCCCGTGTCTATTGGAAGGGGCCCGGCAACAAGATCGCCTGTGTGTGCTTTCGTGGCACGGCGAACATGAAGGATGCGGTGGCCGCGGATCTCGGCGGCATCGGAATGGGGTTGAACGCATTGGCCATGAAGCTGAACGACGCCGTGGAGTTCACCGCGGGCGTGACGCATCAGGCGGAGGTGGTCTGGCTGACCGGCCATTCGCTCGGCGGGGCCTTCGTGCAGATGGTGGGTGCCATCCTCGGCCTGCCGGGCGTCACCTGGAATGCGCCCGGCGCATTGGCGCTGGTGAACCAATTGTCGGCCAACCCGGTGCGCGCTGCCGTGGGTGGCGCGGGTTCGGCCGGCGTCGGATTCCTGGCGAGCCTGGCCAGCCTGGGGTTGGGTGGGCAGATCGTCGCGGCGATGAACCAGATCGTCGCCGCTTCTGCCGATGACGCCTTCGCACCGATCGCCAATTTCCGCGGCAATTGGGACCCCGTGAGCCAGTTCGGCAGCCATGTCGGCATGCCCTTGCAAACCATCGACTGCCCGACCCAGGCACCGCATCCGCACAGCATGCTGCCGCTCATCGCCGCGCTGGAACGGCGCTGAGCGGCGCGGGCGCCCCCACCCCGGAGCGCACAGCGCGACCGCGCCCAGACCGCCAATGATCCCCGGTGCACCCGCGCGTGGCGCGAAGGCAAGCCGCGCGGATGCGCGGCGCCCGCCGTTGGGGGTCGGTCGCACGTCGTTCGCGATGCACAGACATGCCCGGCAATGCCGCCCCCCTGAGCGCACAGCGCGACCGCGCCCAGACCGCCAATGATCCCCGGTGCACCAGCGCGTGGCGCGAAGGCAAGCCGCGCGGATGCGCGGCGCCCGCCGTTTGGGTGTCGGTCGCACGTCGTTCGGGATGCACAGACGTGCCCGGCAATGCCGCCCCCCGGAGCGCATAGCGCGACCGCGCCCAGACCGCCAATAATGCCCGGTGCACCCGCGCGTGGCGCGAAGGCAAGCCGCGCGGATGCGCGGCGCCCGCCGTTTGAGGGTCAAACAAAGCCAGCTGAAACCGGCATCCGCCGGTTTCAGCGCAGGCGCCAGATCTCGACCGGCCCGCGATCCTCATAGACCACGGATTCGAGGTCGTAGCGTTCGGCCAGAACTTCCTCGATCATTGCCGCGATGCGCGGGCGCACGCGCGGCCACCAGCCGCGATCGACCACGATCACCTGCGGATTGCTGGCCAGGATGCGCTCCACTTCCTCATTCGGGTCGATGCCGGTCACGCGCCAATACGGGCCGACCAACTGCCCGGGGAAGGCGTAGCGCGTCGCCAGGCCGGCGCCGGACAGCACGTACAATGCGGGGTGGTAGTTCACGACCCAGATGCGGTCGCCCGGTTCGATCTCCCGCCGGATCGCCGCGGCCACTTCCCGCACCGGGTCCGGGCCGCCCAGGCCGATCGCGCTGTACAGCATGGGCACGGTCGAGGACCGCCAGGCATCGAGTCCGACGCCACCCACCAGCACCGTGAAGGCCGTCACCACCAGCCCTGGCCGCGCCACCCGTGCCAGCCGCCGCGCGCCCAACGCGGCGAGCAGGCTCAGCGGCGGCAGCCAGATCAGGAAATAATGCTGGTAGAACATTCCTGGCATGATCACCGCCCCGGTGGCGGCGATGAACCACGCCACCGCCACCCAGCGCAGCAGCGCGACCGGCCCGCGTTTGACCCGCGGGCGGATCAAGGCCGGCGGCACCAGCGCGAAGGCCCAGAGCAGGATCATCACGACGATCAGCGTGAAGCGGCTGGCATCGACCAGCCCGACGCGGCCACCCGCATATCGCAGCGGCGCGATGAAGGTGCCGGTGATGAAGGCGTCGAGTTCGCCGCGCATCAGGTACGCGGCGCCCAGCAGCAGGGTCGGCGTCGCGCACAGCACGGCATAGGCCATCGCGTAGCCGATCACGCGCCGCCACGGCATCAGGCCGCGCCACAGCGCGGGGCCGACCAACAGCAGCCAGGCGAGACAGCCCTCGAACACTGCCACCGGCTTGATCGCCAGCGCGCAGCCGATCATCAGCCCCATGGCGACGATCTTGCTGAAGGGCGGCGCTTCATCATGTTCCATCGCGCGCCGCGCCGCCCGCAGGCCGAGCGCCATGGACCAGGCGACCAGCGGCGCGAACAGGATTTCCGTGTTCGTCGCCAGCCCGCCCAGCAGCGTGGTGTGCGCCAGGTACAGCAGCCCCGCCGCCAGGCCCAAGGCGGGCGGCGCGGTGGCGAAGCGGACGATGGCGAACAGCGCCCAGGCGGTCAGCCAAGTGCCGATCAGCCCCAGCATCCGCGACACCCAGATGCCTTCGCCGAACAGCCACATGACGAGCGAGAACAGCGCCGGCGCGCCGACCGGATGCATGTCCCACACGCCGACCAGCGGCCAGCTTCCGGCCAGCCATTCGCGGGCCTGCACCATGTACAGGCCTTCGTCGGTGTCGATCACCGCGGGCACAAAGGCGAAGGCGCGCAGCAGCATCGCCGCGACCAGCAGCAGCAATGGTGCCGCCGCGCCGCGCAACAGGCGCCGCAGCCGGGGCGAGGGCAGCGCGATGCCCGTCGCCGCCGGCTTGGTCAGGGTGTTGTCAGGGGTCATTCGATACGGCACGCGCGCCTCACAGCGCGGGGCGGAGGTCCTTCCATGGTGCGGCCCGTTCATAGGCGGCGGCCGCGCGATACATCGTCGCCTCGTCGAAGAAACGCCCGACCAGTTGCAGCGCGAGCGGCAGGCCCTCGGCCTTGGACAGGCCGCACATCAACGTCATCGCCGGATGGCCGGTGACGTTGAAGGGGGTGCGCGCCTGGCGGGGATAAGTGATCTCGACCGCTTCCGGGTCATCGATGCGGCAGGCGGGGTCCATGCTGGATGCCGTCAGCAGCAGGTCCACGCCTTCCAAGGCCGCCTCGACCGCCGCGACCAGTTCGCGCCGGCGGCGCTGCGCCTGGATGTAGTCCTCGGCGCGCACGAACAAGCCGGGGGCGAGGCGCTTGCGCGTCAGGTTCGAATACCCGTCAGGTGCCTCGCGCAGCCAATGGCCGTGGATGGCGGCGGCTTCGGACAGGAGGATGGCGCGGTTGACGCCGGCGAAGTCGGCCAGCGAGGGCAGGGTGACGACCTTCATCTTCGCCCCTTCCTTCGCCAGCAGCTTCGCGGCGGCGTCGAGTGCGGCGGTGACCTCCGCAGCGGCCGGCTGGTCGGTTTCGTGGAAGTGGCGGACGAAGCCGATCGTCAGGCCCTTCAGTCCCTTTTTCATGTGGCGGGCGTAGTTCTCGACACGCCGCGCGGCGCTGCCGGGGTCGCCCTCGTCATGGCCGGCGATGACGCCCAGCAGAATGGCGTTGGATGCCACGTCCTTCGTCATTGGCCCGACATGGTCCAGCGTGAAGGCCAGCGGGAAGACGCCGCGGCGGGACACCAGCCCATAGGTCGCCTTCATGCCGACGATGCCGCAATGGCTGGCCGGATGGCGCACGGACCCGCCGGTGTCGGTCCCCAACGCCGCCGGCAGGATGTTCGCGCCGACGATCGCGCCGGACCCCGAGGACGACCCGCCCGGGTGATGGGCGGTGTTCCACGGGTTGCGGGCGGGCGGAAATGGCAGGTCAAAGGCCGGCCCGCCGATGGCGAATTCATGCGTCGCCAGCTTGACCGGGAACACCGCGCCGGCCGCGCGCAGCCGCGTGACCACGGCCGCATCGGCGGCTTTGCGGTTGTCCAGCAGATGGCGCGAATGGCAGGTGGTGACCTGCCCTGCCAGGTCGATGATGTCCTTCAGCCCGACCGGCAAGCCATCGACCGGGGAGCGCGGGCCGGATCGCGCGATGCGGCGCCCGGCCTTCTTCGCATCGTCGCGCGCGGCATCCCACAGCGGCAGGATGGTGGTGTTGAGCCGCGGTTCCAGTTCATCGAACCGCGCGCGCAGGGCATCGAGGTATTCGACCGGGGCGATGCGCCGGCGCGCGATGGCGGCGGAGGCCTCGGCCAGCGTCAGGTCATGCGCTTGCCCGGCCATCAGCGGGCGGCCTTCGGCGCGGGGACCGCGAAGGCGGGCATCGGCTCGGCGGTCTCATTCGCCGGGTGGCGGAAGGCGCCGGCGAGCCGACGGGCCAGGGCGGCGGCCTCGGCGATTTCGCCCTGCCGGTCGCGCCAAGCGTCACCAAGCCCCGCATAGCGGGCGAGCGCGTCATCCTCGGTCATGCCTCGGCCATCCTTTGTCCCGGAATGACGGCACCGTGCCGCAAAAGGGTCACGCGGGAAAGTTGGCGGACAAGGATGGCAGGGGTGGGGCAGGGGCAAAAGCCGGGGGCGGCACCGACGCGGCGCCGCCCCCGTGAGTTTTGCGGCCCCAATCGGGCCGGAGGGCGGCGGGCAGGGGGAGACCCGCGCCGTCCAGGATGCCGCGCGCCGCAGCGCGCCGGCCGGGTCATCCTGCGCCGTCATCCCTTGCCGAAGCGTTTCCCGCCCAGGCGGTTCTGGATTATGGGTCAATGCATGACGCAAGCGCCCAACCTGCCCCTCGCCGGGCTGAAGATCGTCGAACTCGGTCACTACATCGCCGCGCCCTTCGCCACCCGGCTGCTGGCGGACCTCGGGGCGGAGGTGGTGAAGGTGGAACCGCCCGATGGCGACCCGGTGCGCGGCTGGGGGTCCAGCGTCGATGGCAATGCCGTCTGGTTCAGCGTGCATGGGCGCAACAAGCTGTCGGTGACGCTGGATCTTAAAAAGCCGGATGACCGCGCGAAGCTGATGGCGCTGCTGAAGCGTTCGGATGCGCTGGTGGAGAATTTCCGCGCCGGATACCTCGAACGGATCGGGCTGGGGCCGGACGTCCTGCATGCGGAGAACCCGCGGCTGACGATTGGGCGCATCTCCGGCTATGGCCAGGATGGGCCGTATCGGGACAAGCCCGCCTTCGGCGCCATTGGCGAGGCGATGGGCGGCCTGCGGCATTTGACCGCCAACCCAGGCCAGACCGAATACGCCCCGCCGCGTTGCGGCGTTTCGATCAGCGACGACCTCGCCGGCATGTACTGCGCGATGGCCGTGGTCGCGGCCTGCTGGCAGGTGAAGGGCGACCCGGCGGCGAAAGGGCGGGTGGTCGATGTGGACCTGGTGTCGTCCGTGTTCTCGCTGATGGAAGGCATGCTGCCGGAATACGGCCTGTTCGGCTGGGTGCGGCAGCCGCAGGGGGCGGCGATCAAGACCGCCGCGCCGACCAACACCTATCCCTGTGCGGATGGGAAATGGCTGTGCATCGCCGGCAATTCGGATTTGATCTTCAAGCGGCTGATGGGCGCGATCGGCCGGCCGGCGATGGCGGCCGACCCGCGCTTCGCCAACAATGCCGGGCGTTGTGAGAATGTCGGCGAGCTGGATGCCGCCATCGCCGAATGGACGCGCACCAAGACCGGCGCGGAGGCCGAGGCCATCCTGGAAGCCGCCGAAGTGCCGTGTTCGCGGCTGTTCGACATGGCCGATTGCGCGACCGACCCGCATTTCCGCGAGCGCGGCTGGGTGATGGAAGTGGCGGACCCGCTGCTGGGGACAGTGCTGCATCCGGCCGCGCCGTTCCGCTTCGATGGTGTGGCGCCGCGGGAGATGGTGCGCTGGCCGGGCGTGGCCGCCGGAGCGCATAATGAGCAGGTGTTCGGGGCGCTCGACCGCGCCGTTGCTCCGCCACTTGCGCCTTCTGCCTGACGTGTATCTGGAGTCTTCGATCCAATGATCGCTGTTGCCGCGCCGCAGGGCGCAGTTCGTTTCTGGGGCCTGGCCCTGCTCGGTTCGGCCGCGCTGGCGGCTTCCGCGCAGGTCGCCCTGCCGCTGTGGCCGGTGCCGGCGACGTTGCAGACGCTGGTCGTGCTGCTTCTCGGCGCCCTGGGCGGCGCGCGCTTCGGCGTGGCGACCGTGGCCCTGTACCTGGCCGAGGGCGCCGCCGGGTTGCCGGTCTTCGCCAACGGCACGGGCGGCATCGCCGCGCTGGCCGGGCCGACGGCGGGCTATCTGGTCGGCTTCCTTCCGGCCGCCTGGCTGGCGGGACATGCCGGCAGCGGCTGGCGGCGCGCCGGCGCGATGCTGACGGCCGCGCATCTCGTGGTGTTCATCCCAGGCATCGCGTGGCTGGCTGGCTTCGTGGGTATCGAGCGCGCGGTGGTGGCGGGCTTCATCCCCTTCATTCCGGGCACGGTGGTGAAGACGGCGCTGGCGCTGGTGCTGCTGCGGATGCTGCGCCGCGGCTGACCATCCGCGTTGCCGCGGCCCCGCGCCAAGGTTACACCGGGAAGCGTGCCCGAAGGGCCGCGAGGAAAGGACGATCGGATGACCCAGACCGCCATCATCAGCGAGGTCGCCCCGCGCGACGGCATCCAGTCGATCACCGGCGCGCTGGTGTCCACCGACGCCAAGATCGCCCTGATCCAGGCCTGCTACGATGCCGGGCTGCGGCGCATGGAGGTCGGGTCCTTCGTCTCCCCCAAGGCGATCCCGCAGATGGCGCAGACGGAGGTGGTGCTCGCCGCCTGCAAGCGGATGCCCGGGCTGGAATCGACCGTGCTGGTGCCGAACCGGCGCGGCTTCGACGCCGCCATCGAACATGGCGCCGACCGCCTCGGCTTCTTCATGTCCGCCACCGCGGGGCACAACAAGGCGAACCTCAATCGCACGCGGGAGGAATCCTTCGACGAGCTGGCGAAGCTGGTGAAGGACACCCCGGCCGGCACGCTGATCCGCTTCAACCTGTCCTGCGTCTTCCACTGCCCCTTCGATGGGGTCGTGCCGGAAGCCGAGGCGCTGGAATGGGTCGAGCGCATCGTCTTCCTGGACCCGGACATGGAAATCGCGCTGGCCGACACCACCGGCAATGCCAGCCCCGATCAGGTGTCGCGCGTGTTCCGCCAGGCGATCGGGCGCTGGGGCAACCGCTTCGCCTATCATGGCCATGACACCTATGGCATGGGCGTGGCCAATGTCTCCGCCGCCTGGGAAGCCGGCTGCCGGGTGTTCGACAGCGCCGCCGGCGGCATCGGCGGCTGCCCCTTCGCCCCCGGTGCGACCGGCAATGTGGCGACCGAGGATCTGGCCTGGATGTTCCGCCGCATGGGCGTGGAGACCGGGATCGCGTGGAACCGGCTGCTGGTCGCGGCCGACATGGCCGCCGCCATTCCGGGCGCCGTGCCGGGCGGCCGCATGCGTGCGGTGTCGGCCGCGCGGCAGGCGGCGTGACGCCGCACCCCCCAGCCCCGCGCGCCCTTTCGCGTGCGATGCCCCCACCCAATGTGATCGGCCGCATGCGACACGCACCCGCTCTCGCCCTCCTGCTGTTCACCATCGCCTGCGCCCCGCAGGAGGTGGAGCCGGCCGGCGTCGCGGTGGTGGCGCCGGACGGCACCATCGTGACCGATTATGGCGGCGGCAATGCGCCGGTCGCGCGCTATGTGCGCGGGCCGGATGGGACGGCCGTGCCGGCGGATGCCGGGCCGGCGGGCATGCCGGGCGCGCCGCCCGGCAAGCCGGGCGAAGGCCAGGCCGAGGCCGCCCCCGCCGCACCGCGCTCGGGCCGGCCGCTCAGCAACGGTTCGGCCTTCGCCGTCACCGCCAATGGCCTGGCGATCACCAATGCCCATGTCGTGCAGGGCTGCCGGTCGATCGTCGATGGCCAGGGCCGGCAGGTGCGCGTGGTCGCCAGCGATCGGCGGCGGGACCTGGCGCTGCTCGACCTCGGGCGCGGATTCCAGTCCGTGGTGCGGTTTCGTGACCGCGCGGCGGTGGAACTGGGCGAGACCGTTCTGGTCTTCGGCTTTCCCTATGGCCAGCAGCTCGCCACGGGGCTGAACGTGACGAACGGGATCGTCACGGCGTTGTCCGGGCTGGGCGGCGATGCGTCCCGCTTCCA
This sequence comes from Acetobacteraceae bacterium, assembly GCA_022842185.1. Lineage (GTDB taxonomy): Bacteria > Pseudomonadota > Alphaproteobacteria > Acetobacterales > Acetobacteraceae > Neoroseomonas. Next base: position 107,142 of record JALHQB010000003.1, on the reverse strand, counting down.
GATGAATGCCGCGGTGCAGCCAGGCAATTCCGGCGGGCCGGCCGTCGATGATGCGGGGCTGTTGCTGGGTGTCGCCGTCGGGCGGCTGAACGACCTGGTGGTGTTGCGGGCGACCGGCAGCCTGCCGCAGGGCGTGAACTTCGCCATCCGGGCGGATCAGGTCGAAGGGTTTCTCGCCGAACATGGCGTGCGGCCGGAACGCGGCACAGGTGCCGCCGGGACTGGCGCGCGGGCTGTGTCCGCGGCCGTGGCGCCGGCGGTATTCCCGGTGCTGTGCCGGGGGTGATCACGGCACTGTGCCCACCCTTCGCCGCAACCCATCCATGATTCAGGCGCTTTTGACCCCGACTGTGTGAATCGTGCCGCAGAAGGTCGCGGCCCTGGAGGATGGAATGTCGGAAGCCGAGATCGAGCGGCGGATGGCGGAAGTTGACCGCCTGTTGAACGATCCTGAGACGCGCATGGATGCGGAACGTGTCTGGACGATCATGGCCGAACTCAGCCGTAGGGTGGGGTCGCTGTCCGGACGTTAGAACGCGGCTGGTTCGACGGTGTTCGCCAGCCCCGCTCTAACGTCTGGTTTAATTTCACCTGCGGTATTCGAGTAGCTGCGGCCGTCAGGCTGAAGCGCTGGGACCAGTGCAGGCTGTTGCTGAGTGGAACCAATCCGCGAGTGAAGGTGCTCGCGGCTTAGCGCCAGTACGGTCTGGCGCACCGCGCCCAAAGCGCCGACGCCCCGCGAGCCGATGGATCGCGTGGCGGTGCGCGTCTGGCGCCGCCGTCACCTGCGCGCCAGCATCGCGTTGCTGTCCTCGAAGCGCTGCATCACCGCCGCCGAATCATACGGTCCTTCCTCCAGCGTCTCCGGGTCCCACTCGCTGCGATGCGCGGCGAAGAAATCGCCCCCATAGACGTGGATCGCGCCGGTCAGGCGCGGGATCGGGTTGGTCACCGAATGGATGATGTCCTTGCCCAGTACGGTGCACTCGCCGGTCGCCAGCGCCTTGGCACCCGCGGCCTCGATCCGGTGGCCGTCGTCATCCTCGATCCGGCGCCAGAAGATGTTGTCCTCGCGCCCGCCATAGATGCCGATGCAGGCCCACATCCGGTGGTCATGCGGCTGCAGCGTCATCAGTGGCCCCCAGGTCAGGTTCAGGATGGTCAGATCCGCGGACCGATACAGCGGCACCAGCCCCGCCTTGGTGGGCTCGCCAAGCGCCTTGAGGACCGAGGCATGGTCGGCGACGGCGCGCGCCACGACCTCTCGCACCGATTTGTGGCTGCTGTCCTGCGCGATCGCCGCGCGGCAATCGCTGATGAAGGTGTCGAGGACGAACATCGGGGGTGCCTCCCTGCTTGGTGGGACATCGCAATCCCTGGGTGGAGCCTGCGCGAGAATTTACGCCTCCGCCAGGGGTGGCGCACGCAAAATTCTCGCCCTCCTCGGCGCCCTTGTCGATCCCCCGATGCGGCGGGAGAATGCGCGCGCAGTAAGTCCGATACCGGCCCGCACTCCACCCGGCCACCCAACGACAGGATGCTGACCTGGGGTGGCCGGGTGGGGATGCGGGCCAGCGCCGGAGACGAGCTTGCGCCGCGCGGCGCATTCGCGAACAGACACTGAGGAGCAGCGCCCCGCATGAAGACCATCGCCGATGCCGCCGCGGCCCTCGCTTCTGGGCGCATCTCCGCCGCGGCGCTGACCGACGCCGCGCTTGACCGCATTGCCGATCGGGACGGGGAAGGGGCGCGCGCCTTCATCACCGTGCATGCCGAAAGCGCACGCGCCTGCGCCGCCGCGATGGACGCGCTGCGTGCCGCCGGGCGCGCGCCATCGGCCTTCGCCGGCATCCCGATCAGTATCAAAGACCTGTACGACGAAGCCGGGGTGACGACCCAGGCCGGTTCGGTGGCGCTGAAGGGCGCCCGGGCGGCGAAGGTGACAGCCCCTTCCGTGCAGCGGCTGGTCCGTGCCGGCTTCGTCATCCTCGGTCGGACCAACATGGTGGAATTCGCCTTCTCCGGCCTTGGGGTGAACCCGCATTTCGGCACGCCTTTAAGCCCGTGGGACCGCGCGACGGGGCGGCTGCCGGGCGGGTCGTCCTCGGGTGCCGGCGTCGCGGTGGCCGATGGGATGGGCTTCGCCGGCCTGGGCACCGACACCGGCGGGTCCTGCCGCATCCCGGCGGCGCTGTGCGGCGTGGTGGGCTGGAAGCCGACGGCCAGGCGCGTGCCGCTCACCGGCATCCTGCCGCTGGCAGGTTCGCTCGATTCAGCTGGCCCGCTGGCGCGCAGCGTGGCCGATTGCGCCATCGTCGACGCCATCATGGCTGGCGCCGAGGACCCGATGCCGCCGCCGGCGGCCCGCATCAAGGGGCTGCGGCTGGGCTTGCCGCGCGGCACCTTCCTGACTGACGGCATGGACGGCACGGTGGCCGCCGTGTTCGGCCGCACGGTCACCCGCCTTTCAGCGGCCGGCGCACAGGTGATCGAGTTCGACCTGCCGGAACTCGACCAGATCGCCGCCGCGAATGGCGCAGGCGGCTTCGCGGCCAGCGAGGCCTGGGCCTGGCATCACGGTCTGATCGCCGAGAAGGCCGACGCCTATGACCCGCGCATCCTCAAGCGCATCCGCCGCGGGGAGAGGATGTCGGCGGCCGACTATGTCGAGCTGCTCGATGCCCGCGCCCGGATCATCGCCGCCATCGCGCCGCGTACCGCGCCCTTCGATGCGGTGATCTGCCCGACCTGCCCGATCGTGCCGCCGCGCCTTGCGGAGGTGGAGGAGGAGGCGGACTACAACCGCATCAACATGCTGCTGCTTCGCAACACGGCGGTCGGCAATTTCCTCGACCGCTGCTCGATCAGCATCCCCTGCCACGCGCCGGGGGAAGCGCCGGTCGGGCTGATGCTGACCGGCGAACACATGGGCGATGCGCGGCTATTCGCAGTCGCCGCGGCGGTGGAGGCGGTGCTGGCCGCCTGACGGCCGGGGTTCACTCGCCCGGTAGCTTGATCCCGGTCATCGCCTGCCACACCCGGATCACGAAGCCATCATCCTTGCCGCCCTGGCCGATCGCCCGCGCCGCGGTGAATAATTGCTGCGCCTGCGATGCCAGCGGCACCGGGAAGTCCAGCCCGCGCGCCATGTCGGTCACCAGGCCGAGATCCTTCACGAAGATGTCGACCGCGCTGCGCGGTGCATCATCCCCGTCCAGCACGCGGGCCATGCGGTTCTCGAACATCCAGGAATTGCCGGCCGCGCTGGTCACCACCTCGTATAATTGCCGCGGGTCGGCGCCGGCGCGGATGCCCAGCGCCATCGCCTCCGCCGCCACCGCGATGTGCACGCCGGCGAGCAGCTGGTGCACCACCTTCACCGTCGCGCCGATGCCGGGGTCCTCGCCGAGGTTCCACACCTTGGCCGCGACGGCGCCGAGCACCGGTTCCGCAGCCCCGAATGCCGCCGCGCTGCCTGACGCCATGACGGTCATCTCGCCCGCCCGTGCCTTGACCGCGCCCCCCGATACCGGCGCGTCGAGGAACAGGAACTGGCGCGCCGCCGCCTGTTCGGCCAGCGCGCGCGCCGCATCCGGCCCCATGGTGGCGGAGCTGATGATCACCGCACCCGGTGCGAGGCGCGGCAGCGCGCCATCGGGGCCGAACACAGCCGCTTCGGTCTGGGCGGCATTGACCACCAGCAGGACCAGCGCCTCGGTCCCCTGCGGAAGTTCGTTCGCCTTTGCCGCGACCGCGCCGCCGGCCGCGGCGAATTCCGCCCGCGCGGCCTCGCGCATGTCGCAACCGGTCACGTCATGCCCGGCGCGCAGCAGGCTCAACGCCGCGCCCATCCCCATGCTGCCCAAACCGATGACGCCGACCTTCATGGCGAACCCCCCGCGTGATGCGGCGCAGGCTGGCGGCCTGGCGCCGCCTGGTCAACGCGTCCCGGCGTTCAACGCGACATCGCGACCACAACCTGGACGATGGCGGCGATGACGAGCAGCACCAGCACGATGCGCTGCAGGACATGGATCGGTGGCATCGGTGTCAGGCGCGCGATCGCTGCCTGCGACCCTGCCGGGCGATCAGCGCGCGCAGCAGGTCCTTGATCGCGGCGGCATCGGGGTGGCGGGCCACCACCTCGGCTTCATGCGCGCGGGCGGCGGTCAGCAGATCGTCCAGCATCGCCTCCCCCTTCGGCGCCAGATGGACCCGCACCAGGCGCCGGTCGCGCGCATCCTGATGGCGCGCCACCAGGCCGCCGCGCTCCATCCGGTCGAGCACCTTGGTCATGGTGGGTTGCTGCAACAGGCAGGCCTCGGCCAGCACGGTCACGGTCTCGGCCCCGCCGGACAGCGTTGCGAGTACGCGCCATACCGGAACCGAAACGCCACGGCCTCGGAGCCTGTCATGGAATTCGGCTGAGACGACATGCGACGCTCGCGCGAGCAACGACAGCAGATAATCATCCACGAAGCGAGGCTGGGCGTCATTCGTTTCCATTGCGGTGTATCCGATCGGATGCTGAACGGTGCTGCAACAGAATGCCATCTCTTACAATCCGTACATATATTTCATGGGGTGTGCGTGACAACCTATTTTATCAGGCGATTAACGCAACTTTGACGGTGGTCTTGACGCTGGATCGCATCACGGGCCGACCGTTACGGTCATCGAACGCCTCCCTGGACCGCACCCAATGCGGCGCTGCACATCGTCCGGGTTTCCAGCGCGGCGGCCATGGCAGTGTCGCAGCTGGGACCCACCGGACGCCCCGACGGGTCTCGTTCAGGATCGCGAAAGATGGCGGCAAGCCCTGCCAGGAACGACGATTGCCCGGATCACCCCGCGCGGGGATGTGCCTTCTTCCAGGTCGCGAGCAGCCCGGCGGCATCGACCGCCGTGTAGCGCTGCGTCGTGGACAGGCTCGCATGGCCGAGCAGTTCCTGGATCGAGCGCAAATCCGCCCCGGCCCCCAGCAGATGCGTCGCGAAGGAATGCCGCAACGCATGCGGCGTGGCGTGTTCGGGCAGCCCGGCGAGACGGCGGAAGTCCCGCAGCGATTTCTGCGCCACCGCCGCATCCAGCCGCTTGCCGCGCGCGCCGAGGAACAGCGGGTCGTCCGCATCACCGCCGCCGCGGTGGCGCAAATAGGCGGCGACCGCGGCGCGCACCGCCGGCAGCACCGGCACCAGCCTTTCCTTCGATCCCTTGCCGATCACGCGCAGCGCCGCATCCTGCCCCGGCAGCGGCGCATCCCGCAGGTCGAGCGACAGCGCCTCGGCGATGCGCAACCCCGCGCCATACAGCAGCGCGAACAGCGCGGTGTCGCGCGCGGCCTGCATCTCGGGCTTTTCATGCCGGCCCATCGCATGGACCTCGCCGACGTCCCGCGCCACGGCACGGGCCTGGTCGGGCGTCAACGCGCGCGGGATCGGCGGCTTGGGCCGCGGCCCGCGCAGCGCGCCGAGGGGCAACGCCGCCATGCCGTGATGCCGCGTCAGGTAGCGCAGGAACCCACGGATCGCCGCCAGCCGTCGCGCCCGCGTCGCCGTCGAATCGCCCTGTGCGGCCCGTTCAGCCAGGAAGGCGCGCAGATCCGCCGGGCGCAGCGCACCCAGCGCGGCCAGGTCCGTCTCCCCACCCAGGTGCTGCGTCAGGAATCCAAGGAAGGAAGCGGCGTCATGGCCATAGGCTTCGAGCGTATTCGCACTCGCCCGGCGTTCGCGCGTGAGCCAATCCAGCCAGGCGGTGCGCGCCTGATCACTGGTCATGAGAGCCTGATCGTTCGAGCGTGGCTCGACCGGGACCGTGAAAGCAGCCTCTCAAAAAAGCGGCAGTGACCATGATGGCTTCGACGAGAAGCCATCATGGTCACTGCCGCGACAGCGCGGCCGACACCGCGCGCCCGAGGAAGGCCAGCACGGACACGGTCTGGCGCATCGGCAGGGCGGATGGGTCGCGTGCACCAACCGCGATCAGCGCGGGCGGGCCGACCGGCAGCGGCACGCGGGCCAGCGCGTCGCGCACCACCAGCGGGGCGGCTTCGGCATGCAGTATTTCGACGTCGGTTGGTGCCGTGCGCACCACCGCGTCCCGGCCATGGCCAACCAGCCGCGCCACGGCGCCGCGCGGCAGGCGGATCATGGCAGCCGGCAGGGTGCCTGGCCCCGCGCCGGGTTCGGCCGCCAGGGTGCAACTCTCGACCCCGAGCAGGGCCGGGAACTCATGTGTCACGGCCTCCATCACATCCTGGGTCCGCATCAGCGCCAGCACCGCGAGGCGCACCCGCACCGTCAGCCCGGCGCCGGCGCGGCCGGCTTCGAGCGCGGAATGCACTTCCGATTCCATGGCGCGCGCGCGGCCGCGTTCGGCCGCCAGCATCGCCGCCATGTGGTCGGCCAGGTTTTCGCCGTGCAGGCGCCGCGGCGGCACCAGCACGCGATAGATGTCCGGTCGTTCCGAGAGGAAGCCGGGATGGGCGCGCAAGAAGGCCTCGACCTCCTCCGCCTGGAGATCCATGGACGGGACAGCCGGGGCGGGGAGGGGCGCGCTCATAGGATGGATTGTCCTGTCTTGTTCCAGTCGGCCAGGAAGGCCTCCAGGCCGCGATCGGTCAGCGGGTGCTTCAGCAACATCCGGATCACCGAGGGCGGAAGGGTTGCGACATGGGCACCGAGCTTTGCCGATTCGATCAGATGGATCGGATGGCGTACCGAGGCGACCAGGACCTCGGTCTTCAAGGCGGCGTAGTTGCTGTAGATCTGGACGATGTCAGCAATCAGCCGCATCCCGTCGGTCGAGATGTCATCGAGCCGGCCGACGAAGGGAGAGATGAAGGTGGCACCCGCCTTGGCGGCCAGCAGCGCCTGCGCGGCCGAAAAGCACAGCGTGACGTTGACCATGGCGCCTTCGCCCGACAGCGTGCGGCAGGCGACCAGCCCCGCTTCGGTCAGCGGCACCTTCACGCACACATTCGGCGCGATGGCGCGCAGCACGCGGCCTTCGGCCAGCATGCCGGCGGCATCGGTGGCGGTGACCTCGGCGCTGACGGGGCCAGGTGTGATGGCGCAGATCTCCGCGATGACGGTTTTCATGTCGCGGCCGGATTTCGCGATCAGCGAGGGGTTGGTGGTGACACCGTCGACGAGGCCGGCCTCGGCAAGCGAACGTATGTCGGCGACCTCGGCGGTATCGACGAAGAACTTCATGGGTAAAGACCTTCCAGGGGCAGATTGCGGCGCGGGCGGAATGAACACTGTGCCCAGGATCACAGTTTAACCCATGACGCATGTCAGCATGGAGCGCACAGGGGACACGGTCGGACTTTTTCCGCCAGCGGCACGGCTGCGCGTCCTGCTGCCGCTGCCGCTTGGCCAGGCGTATGACTATCGCGCGCCGGCAGGTGCCGCGGTGCCGCTCGGGTCCTTCGTGCAGGTGCCGCTCGGCCGGCGCCAGACGATCGGCGTGGTGTGGGACGGCGCGCCTGATCCGACCCTGCCGGATTCGCGGCTGCGCGACGTGGAGCATGTCCTCGACGCGCCACCGATGACCGCCACGCTGCGGCGCTTCGTCGATTGGGTCGCAGCCTACACGCTCAGCCCGCCGGGCGCGGTGCTGCGCATGGCGATGAGCGCGCCTTCCGCACTCGAACCCCGCGCGCCGCAGGCCGGCTGGCGCCGTGCGGCAAACCCGCATGGGGCCGCGCGCATCACGCCGCCGCGTCGGCGCGTGCTCGATTTCCTGGCGGATGGGGCGGCGCGGGCGGGGGGGGAGATCGCGGAGGCGGCCGGCGTTGCATCCGCGATCCTGCGCGGCATGGCCGATGCCGGGCTGATCGAACCCGCCCTGCTGCCGCGCCGGCGCGTGTTCGCAGCCCCGGACCCTGCACATCCAGGCCCGGTCCTGGGCGCGGAACAGGCGGCCGCGGCGGCCACCTTGCGCGATGCGGTGGAGCGCGGCGGATTCTCGACCACGCTGCTGACGGGCGTCACCGGGTCCGGCAAGACCGAGGTCTATTTCGAGGCGGTGGCCGCTTGCCTGGCGCGCGGCCGCCAGGCGCTGGTGCTGCTGCCTGAGATCGCGCTGTCCGCCCAGTGGCTCGACCGCTTCCGGGCGCGGTTCGGCGCGGCGCCGGCCCTGTGGCACTCGGAACTGACGTCACGCACGCGGCGGGAGACCTGGCGCGCGGTGGCGGAAGGCGAGGCGGCGGTGTTGGTCGGGGCGCGATCGGCGCTGTTCCTGCCCTATCCCGATCTCGGCCTGATCGTGGTGGATGAGGAACATGAGACCGCCTTCAAGCAGGAGGAAGGCGTTGTGTACCACGCGCGCGACATGGCCGTGGTGCGCGCGCGGCTGTCGGCGGCGGCCTGCGTGCTGGCGAGTGCGACCCCGTCGCTGGAAAGCACGATCAATGCCGCGACGGGGCGGTATGCCGCGGTGGATCTGCCGGCGCGCCATGGCGGGGCGGACATGCCCGATGTCGCGCTGGTGGACCTGCGTCGGACGCCGCCCGAGCGGGGTCGGTTCCTGTCGCCGCCGCTGGTCGCGGCGGTGACCGAGACCCTGGCGCGCGGCGAACAGGCGATGCTGTTCCTGAACCGCCGCGGCTATGCGCCGATGACGCTGTGCCGCGCCTGCGGGCACCGGATGCGCTGCCCGAACTGCACCGCATGGTTGGTCGAGCACCGCGCCCAGCGGCGCCTGCAATGTCATCATTGCGGGCATGTCGAAGCGCCGCCCGAGGTCTGCCCGAGTTGCGGCGCCGCGCATTCCACCGTGCCGATCGGCCCCGGCGTGGAGCGGGTGCTCGAAGAAGCGACGACGCTGTGGCCGGAAGCCCGGCGGCTGGTGATGGCGTCCGACACCATCCCCGGCCCGGCTGCCGCGGCCGCCGCCGCGCAGTCGATCCAGCGGCGGGAGGTGGACCTGATCATCGGCACGCAGATCGTCGCCAAGGGATGGCACTTTCCGCATCTGACGCTGGTGGGCGTGGTCGATGCCGATCTGGGCCTGGCCGGCGGCGACCTGCGGGCGGCGGAGCGCACCGTCCAGCTGCTGCACCAGGTGGCCGGCCGGGCGGGGCGGGAAGAACATCGCGGACGTGTGCTGCTGCAATCCTTCGCGCCAGAACATCCGGTGATGCAGGCGCTGGTGTCCGGCGACCTCGGAGCCTTCATGGCGGCGGAGGCCGATGATCGCCGGCCGGGGCATTGGCCGCCCTTCGGGCGCCTGGCGGCCCTGATCGTCAGTGCCGAGGACGAACGGGCGGCCGACCGCACGGCGCGCGACCTTGGCCTGGCCGCGCCGGGTGGGGATGGGGTGGAGGTGTTGGGGCCGGCGCCGGCGCCGCTGGCGATCCTGCGCGGCAGGCACCGGCGGCGGTTGCTGTTGAAGACGCGGCGTGACATCGCGGTGCAGCCATTGCTGGAGGCCTGGCTCGCGAAGGTCGATGTGCCGGGCAATGTCCGGGTGCAGGTGGATGTGGACCCGGTGGGGTTCCTGTGACGGTGCGGGACACGCCGGAAGGTTGGAGGGACTTTGCCTCTCCAAACCACCCCACCAAAAACTTAAGGCCTTTGGAAACCTCAATTTTGGCACACGTCTTGGGCGGTGACCCATAGGGGTATTGTTGGCCTCTGACCATGCGACCACGTCCGGCGACATAGCGGCAAACATCCGCGGTCCAGGGACCAACGGGTCCCCGGAACGCGGGGCATTGGGGTAATTTCACGCAGGGCGACACTTGGCACCGACCGACGGCGTGCAGCACCAAGATGGAGGTTTCCAAAGGCCTTAAGCCTTTGGTGGGGTGAGGTTTGGAGAGGGGCAAAGCCCCTCTCCACGGACCACCGTCAGCAGACCTTCGCGCGCACGGCGCGAAGCCCCTGTCCGATCTTACCGCGCCGCAGCCGGGCGGACGCCCATCGCGATGGTGCGTTCGTCCATCCGCGGTTCATGCGTCAGCCCGCGGCGCACGGCCCAGGTGTTCACGTACTGGATCAACTGGATCAGCGGTTCTTCCTGCGCGTACAGCGCGACGGCCTCATGCCAGATCGCCTCCCGCCTTTCATCGTCGAGCGTCGATGAACCCTGTGCCGCGAAGGCATCGAAGGCCGCGCCCGAGAAGCGTGCGTTGTTGTTCGCCCCTGTCAGCAGCTGGCGATTGTTGGTCGCCAGGGTATTGACCAGGAAGTTCGATCCTTCGCCGGTCGAACTGCCCCAGGCGGCCATCTGCATCGCATATTCGATGCGCGCGCGGCGGGGGACGAAGGCGGTCCAGGGCAGGGCTTCGACCTGCACGCGCACGCCGATGCGCGTCCACATCTGAGCGACCGCCTGGGCCAGCCGCGCATCGTTCGGCCAACGGTCGTTGGGCGTGTGGATCGTCAGGCGGAAGCCGTTGGGATACCCCGCCTCGGCCAACAGGCGCTTCGCGCCTTCGGGGTCGTAGGCACGCGGGCGGACATCCGCGTTGTAGCCGAAGGCGCCTTCGGGGAGCCACTGCGCGGTGGCGGTCGCGGCCCCTTCCATGACCTGTTCGACCAGCCCCTGGCGGTTGATCGCCATGGACAGTGCGCGGCGCACGCGCGGATCCTTGAACGGGTTCACCGTCAGCGGCGTGCCGTTGTTGTCGGTGATGAGCGGGGTGCCGCCGTCGCGTGAGTAGTCCGGCGCCATGTAGACGGTGCGCGTGCTGGCGATCTCGGTGACCGTCACGCGCTGTTCGCGGCGCAGCCGGGCGAGGTCAGAGGTCGGTACCTGTTCGATCAGGTCGAGGTCGCCGGCGAGCAGGGCCGCGGTGCGCGCGGCGTCGTTGTTGACGATGCGGTAATTGACGCGGGCCCAGGGTTCGGCACCGCCGAAATAGGCGTCGTTGCGCGTCATCTCGATCCGGTCGCCCGACCGGTAGGATGCGAGCCGATACGGCCCGGTGCCGATCGCCGCGCGGCCGGTGTTGAAATCATCGGTCGCGGCGCCCTCGGCGGCGTGGCGGGAGATGATCGACACCGAGGCGAGGTCGAGCGGCATCAGCGGATGCGGGCGCGCGGTGTGCAGGCGCAGCGTGTGGGCGTCCACCACCTCGACCCGCGTGATGGCGCGCAGGAAGCCTTGGAAGCCGCCCGGGCTGTTGGCCACGTTCGGCACGCGGGAGAAGGTGAAGACAACGTCATCGGCGGTGAAGGGCCGGCCATCGTGCCAGGTCACGCCTTCACGCAGCTTGAATTCCCAGACGGTGTCGGAGACGACGCGCCAGGACGCGGCGAGCGAGGGATGCGGCCGCGCGCGGCCATCGCGTTCCACCAGACGGTCGAAGATGTGCATGGTCAGCGCGTTGTTCGGGCCGACATTGTGGAAATGCGGATCGATGGTGGTGACCGGGGCGGCGGAACCGATGGTCAGAGTCTGCGCCTGGGCGGGGGCGGCGGCGAGCATGGTGGCGAAGCCCAAGGCGGCAGCGATGGGGGCGGCGGTCGCGATGGTGGTCCGGCGGGGCATGGTTGGTTCTCCGTATCCTCGGGCCCTGGCCTCTGGGGCCGGGTGTTGGCCCCATGCTGACACGGATGGCGGCGATGCATAGGGCAGAGGTGCGGTGGAGCGGTGCGAATTTTAGTTTTTAGGATTTTATATGCGATGTTCAGTGTCGGTTTCGGACAAATTCGTGGGGCGCGACTGCGGCGATGCTTGGAAACGGATGGGTCGTTCAAAGAGCGGTGCTGCCCTGCGGCGAGGAAGAAAGACAATAATCCTAATTCAAGCCAAGTTGATTGTCCAGCAGAACGCGGGCTCGCGGACGACGGCATTCCCAATGTTTCAAGGATCGTTGGTATCGGGGTTGTTCGCCCCTCACGCTCCGAGCGCCGGCGGCAGCCGAGGCGCCCGCATCATTGCAGCGATGGGCGCGTGGCGATCGCGAACCACGGCTGGCGCCTGGATCTGCCGCCTGGCCAGATGGCGTGCGCGCCTAGCCACCCGCGCCCCGCCCAACTCCCAAAAAAGGGTGGGGGCTTGGGGGAGGTTCTCCTCCCCCAACCTTTCCTTCGGCGTGTCCGTCAGGCCTGGCGTTCGACCATCAGCTTCTTGATCTCGCCGATCGCCTGCGCCGGGTTCAGCCCCTTCGGGCAGGTCCGGGTGCAGTTCATGATGGTGTGGCAGCGATACAGCTTGAACGGGTCTTCCAGCGCATCGAGACGGTCGCCGGTGTGTTCGTCGCGGCTGTCGGCGATCCAGCGATAGGCCTGCAGCAGCACCGCCGGCCCGAGATACCGATCACCGTTCCACCAATAGGACGGGCAGGCGGTCGAGCAGCAGAAGCACAGGATGCATTCCCACAGCCCGTCGAGCTTGGCGCGTTCTTCCTTGGATTGCAGGCGTTCGCCATCGGGCGGCGGGGGCGTGTCAGCCTTCAGCCAGGGCTCGACGGAGCGCAGCTGGGCGTAGATCTGCGACAGGTCCGGCACCAGATCCTTCACCACCGGCATGTGCGGCAGCGGGGAGATGCGGCAATCGCCCGTCACTTCGTCGATGGGCTTGAGGCAGGCCAGCGTGTTCAACCCGTCGATGTTCATCGAGCAGGACCCGCAGATGCCCTCGCGGCAGGACCGCCGGAAGGTCAGCGTGGAGTCCACCTCATTCTTGATCTTGATGAGGGCGTCGAGGACCATCGGGCCGCATTGGTCCAGGTCGATGTCATAGGTATCGGTGCGCGGATTGGCGCCGCCATCGGGGTCCCAGCGGTAGATCTTGAACGACTTGACGTTCTTCGACCCGGCGGGGGCGGGATAGGTGCGGCCTTCGCCGACCGTGGAGTTCTTCGGAAGCGTAAAGGTCGCCATCGGGTCCGGATTCCTCAGTACACGCGCGGCTTCGGCGGGAAGACCTGCACTTCGTTCGTCAGCGTCCGCATCTTCACGTCGCGGTAGTCGAGGCTGACGGCGTATTTGTCGTCCACGCGCGCCAGCGTGTGCGTCATCCAGTTCACGTCGTCGCGGTCCGGATGGTCTTCATGGGAATGGGCGCCGCGGCTTTCGTGGCGGGCATCGGCGCCGTGGATCGTGGTCAGCGCATTGCCGATCAGGTTGTCCAGTTCCAGCGCCTCGACCAAATCCGAGTTCCAGATCAGCGAACGGTCGGCGATCTTGATGTCGGCATAGCCGGCGGCAACCTTGTCCATCTTCTCCACCCCTTCCTTCAGCAGGTCGGTGGTGCGGAACACGGCGGCGTGGGTCTGCATGGCGCGCTGCATGGTCAGGCGCAGGTCGGACACGGAGGTGCCGCCCTTCGCGTTGCGCACGCGGTCGAAGCGGTCCAGCGAAGCTTCGCCGGCCTTGGGCGGCAGCGGCATCTGCGTGGCGCCGGGCTTGATGGTTTCCGCCGCGCGATGGGCGGCGGCGCGGCCGAACACCACCAGGTCGAGCAGCGAATTGGTGCCCAGGCGGTTGGCGCCGTGCACGGACACGCAGGCGGCTTCACCCACCGCCATCAAGCCGGGCACGATGCGGTCCTGGTCGGTGGCGGTGGCGGCCAGCACTTCGCAGTGAATATTCGTGGGGATGCCGCCCATGTTGTAGTGCACGGTCGGCAGCATCGGGATCGGTTCCTTCGTCACGTCCACGCCGGCGAAGATCTTCGCGGTTTCGGAAATGCCGGGCAGGCGCTCGTGCAGGATGTCCGCGCCCAGATGTTCCAGGTGCAGGTGGATATGGTCCTTGTGCGGCCCCACGCCGCGGCCCTCGCGGATTTCCATCGACATGGCGCGGGAGACGACGTCGCGGGAGGCGAGATCCTTCGCCGTCGGCGCGTAGCGCTCCATGAAGCGCTCGCCTTCGGAATTCGTCAGGTAGCCGCCTTCGCCGCGCGCGCCCTCGGTCACCAGGCAGCCGGAGCCGTAGATGCCGGTCGGGTGGAACTGGACGAATTCATTGTCCTGCAACGGTAGGCCGGCGCGCAGCGCCATGCCGCCGCCATCGCCCGTGCAGGTATGGGCGGAGGTGCAGGAGAAATAGGCACGGCCATACCCGCCGGTGGCCAGCACCACGGTCTGCGCGCGGAAGCGGTGCATGGAACCGTCTTCCAGGTTCCAGGCCATGACGCCGCGGCACACGCCTTCATCATCCATGATGAGATCGAGGGCGAAGTATTCGACGAAGAACTCGCAATTATGCTTCAGCGACTGCTGGTACAGCGTGTGCAGGATGGCGTGGCCGGTGCGGTCGGCCGCGGCGCAGGCCCGCATGGCGGGTTCCTTGCCGTAGTGGGTCATGTGGCCGCCGAAGGGGCGCTGGTAGATCTTGCCGTCTTCCGTGCGGGAGAACGGCACGCCGTAATGTTCGAGTTCGATGATCGCGGGCACCGCCTCGCGGCACATGTATTCGATGGCGTCCTGGTCGCCCAGCCAGTCCGACCCCTTCACGGTGTCGTACATGTGCCAGCGCCAGTCATCCTCGCCCATGTTGCCGAGCGATGCGCCGACACCACCCTGCGCGGCGACGGTGTGGGACCGGGTGGGGAACACCTTGGTGATGCAGGCGGTGGACAGCCCCGCGGCGCCCATGCCGAAGGTGGCGCGCAGACCCGCGCCGCCAGCGCCGACGACGACGACGTCGTAGGTGTGGTCCACGATGCGGTAGGCGCCGTTGGAAGGCTTGCTGATCGCGTTCATCGCATCCGTCTCGTTCGTTGCGCGCGCGGGGCGCGCGGTACTGTCAACCTAGGTGGACTTCGCGAACCCGCCAGGGTCGGTCAGACCGCAATCCGCAGCACGGCGAGCGTCGCCGACAGCCACAGCAGGAAACAGGTGCCCTTGATGGCCAGCAGCGTGCCGGCCTTGGCGAGGTCTCCGCGCACATAGTCCTCGACCACTTCCTGCAGGCCGTTGGCAGTGTGGTGGAAGGCGGCGGCAAGGAAGGCGAGCAGCAGCACCGCGTTGAGCGGGCGGCCGATCCAGATCGTCGCTTCCAGCCAGGTGGCGTCCGGCATGCGCGCCAAGCCGAAGACCAGCCAGATTGTCAGCGGCAGCAAGGCCATGGAGGTGACGCGCATCATCCACCAGTGATGCGTGCCGCCCTTGGCGGACCCCATGCCGCGCGCGCGGCCGAGCGGGGAGCGAAGCGAGCGTATCGTCGGCGCGGCCATCGGCGTCAGATCCAGGTGATGAGCATGATGAGCCAGGTCAGCGCGGTCAGCGCCGCGGTGCCGATCAGCACCGCCCGGCCGGTGAGGTAGGTGGTCGGCATGTCGTAGCCATGCCCGCTGTCCCAATACAAATGCCGGATGCCGTTCAGCGTGTGGTACCAAGCCACGGCGGTCAGGCCGAGCAGGCCGATCACGCCGATGAAGGACCCGAAGAACCACATCGCGCCGTTGTAGGATGCCTCGCCGGAGGCGGTGGCGACCAGCCACCACACCAGGAACACCAGGCCGATCGACCACAGCACGCCGGTGATCCGGTGGGTGATGGACAGCGCAGAGGTCATCTGCAGCATGTCATAGGCTTGCAGGTGCGGCGACAGCGGACGGCGGACCAGGGTGCCATCCGACCGGCGGCCGACCATCACGGCCTCCCGCGCGTCGGTGATCTTCGACATGGGTCGGTCTACTCCAGTGGACCGCGATCCCCAGTCCCCGAGCGGGGGGGCGGTCTTTTCACGTCCTCTTGTATGGTGCGGCGCGGGACAGCGTCAATTCCACGGCGGGGCCTGGGCAGTCGTGGTGGCGATTACTGATAATCGTTCTCAACTACTTATCGTCGCGACACCGATGACGCCGGCCGCCCGCTGTCCGTGGGACTGCTTCGCAAGAATGCGGCAGGACGCGGCTGAAAGCGCGGGGCACCGGCGTCGCGTCTTCGCGAATGCCCAGCCCGGCCGGTTCACCGGCGATGATCCAAAACCTCAGCACAGGATGCCGCCCGCCGACGCGGGCGGTTCGGCACGGTCCCGCCAGACCCGGGGCTGGTCTGCATGGGGGGCAACCGTGTCGATCCCCCAGGGCGAAAGTGTTCGCGCGCCAGATGGGTTCGATCCTGCCAGGCTGATCCTCCGCGCGATCCGCATGGCTGCATTGCTACGTCTCATCGGCGTTGACGGGATAGCATCCTGCGCCCAGCGTTGCGACGCATTTCACAGGCAAGGGTGGACCATGCCCGCCGACCTCCCGCCACCGCCCGGCATCGGCCAGGATGCGCGCATCATCACACTGATCGGGACCGGGCATTTCCTGTCCCATTTCTACGTCCTGACGCTGCCGCCGCTATTTTTGTTCTGGCAGGCGGAATTCAACGTGTCCTTCGCCGAGCTTGGCCTGGCGGTCGCGCTGATGTCGGGCACCACGGCGCTGTTGCAGACGCCGGTGGGCTTCTGGGTGGACAGGCACGGGGCGCGCGGTTTCCTGGTGGGCGGGACGCTGCTGATGGCGCTGTCCATGTCCGCCATGGCCTTCGCGCCTGGAATCTGGGCGATCTGGCTGCTCGCCATCCTGTCGGGTGTCGGCAATTCGGTGATCCACCCGGCGGATTACGCCATCCTCGCCGGGTCGATCGACAAGTCGCGGATGGGGCGCGCCTTCGCGCTGCACACCTTCACCGGCAATCTCGGCTTCGCGCTCGCGCCGCCGGTCGTCGCGCTGCTGGCCGCGACAATGGGCTGGCGGATGGCGCTGCTGCTGGTGGGCTTGCTCGGCGTGCCGGTCGTCATCGCGATCCTGGTGCAGAGCCGCATCCTGCGCGACCAGCCCAAGGCCAGGAAGGTCGAGGGCGGGCCGACCGGGCGGGAGCTCCTGTTGTCACGCCCGATCCTTTTGTTCTTCGGCTTCTTCATGCTGTCGTCGATGGCCGGGTCGGGCATCCAGTCCTGGGTGATCACCGTGCTGGGCAAGCTGTGGGGCACGCCGGTCGCTGCGGCCTCCATGGTGCTGACCGGCTACATGATCGGCGCCACATCCGGCACGCTGGTCGGCGGTTGGGTGGCGGATACGTCGAAGCGGAACCTGATCGGCTTCGTGGTGGTGCTGACGACCTTCTCCATGGCGATGATCCTTGCCCTGGGGCTGCTGCCGATGCCGGAATTCGTCCTGCCGATCGTGGGCTTCCTCGGCGGGCTGGCGATGGGCGCTTCACGCACGCCGCGCGACGTGATGCTGAAGGATGCATCCCCGCCAGGGGAGATCGGCAAGGTGTTCGGCTTCGTCTCCTCCGGCCTGCCGCTGGGCGGCGCGATCACGCCGGTGCCGCTGGGGTTCCTGATCGACATGGGCTACCCGATCCTGGTCTTGCCGGTGGTCGCTGCGTTGCTCGGGCTGTCGCTGCTTTGCGCGGGGTCCGCGCAGTCCGAGGCGCGCAGCCGCCGCGCGGCCGCCATGCCGGCGGAGTGACCTTCTTCGATGACCTGCTGGACGCCCTGACCTGGGCGGCCGTGGCGGTGCTGGCCATCGCCGGCGCGCTCAGCGCGTCACGCAAGCAGATGGACCCGGTGGGCTTCATGCTGATCGCCTGCCTGTGCGCCTTCGGCGGCGGCACGGTGCGCGATGTGATCCTGGGTGTGCCGGTATTCTGGCTGGTGGCACCAGGCATGGTCGCCCTGGCCGCGGGGCTGGCGCTGGCGGTGTTCCTGGGCGCGCATCTGGTGGAACGGCGCTTCGTGGTGCTGCTGTGGGCCGATGCCGTCGGGCTTGGACTGTTTGCCGTGCTGGGCGCGGAAAAAGCCATGCGCGTGGGCGCAGCGCCCTGGGTGGCGGTCCTGATGGGCACCATCACCGCGACGGCGGGCGGCATGCTGCGCGACATCATCTGCGCCGAGACGCCGTTGGTGCTGCGGCGGGAGATCTATGTCACCGCCGCCGCCCTGGGCGCGGCCGGCGCGGCGTTGCTTCTGGAAGCCGGGGTGGATCGTACCGTCGCGCTGTCCTGCGGCATCGCGCTGGGCTTCGGGGTGCGCGCGGCGGCGATCGTCGGCAGATGGTCGCTGCCGACATATCGCGCGCGGCCTGGTCGGGACTATCCCGACCGGCGTTGAGCTGACCGTCACGACCCGGCGCGTTTCCGCCCGGGCCGCGCCGGTCAGGCGTGGGAACTGACGCTGTAGCTGAAGGGCAGGGCATCGCGGCGCAGCACCGGCCAGCCCTGTGCCAGCTTCGCCTTGATGTCCGCGAAACTCATGCGGCTCCGCGGTGCGTTCTCGGGGTCGTGGTAGATCACCTCGTCGCCGTCCACGCCGATGATGACTGACGCATGACCGTAGGTGTTGCCGCCATGCGTCTTCATCCAGCACATGAACAGCGGGCCGTAGAACCGCACCGCCATGTTGAGCGCCCCCGCCGTGGCGGGGAATCCGCCATTCAGCTCCACCAGGCGCTCGTTTTGCATCAGCGTGGACAGCCATTCATACGGGATCGCCCAATGGCTGGTGCGGACGGAACCATCCGCCATCACCGTCTCCATCGACCAGAGTTCGGGCACGCCGCGCCGCGGCCCTGCCTCATACGCATAGGCGATCATGCAGGCGCTGGAATACCAGCAGCCTGTCGGGTCATCGAGGTGCTGGCTGCCGCCGTAGTCGAGCTGGCTGACGAACGGAACGTCGATGTACATGCGGTGATCTCCTGGCCCCTGGCGAACCTACCGCTTCGGCGCGAACGCGTCGATGTTGAAACGACCATGGGTTGTGCGACAGATCGCACTGCGCAAACGTCCTGCGACCGTGTTCGAGGGGACAGCTTCACGGCGCCTGGCTGAGTCGCGATCGGATTCAACGCTGCGGCGGTTCCCCCGGCGCTGGAAGCGCCGCGGCCTTGCTGTCCGCAGCAGGGTTCTGCGCAAGCAGCCCATTGCGATGCATTTCCTCGGCAATCTGCACGGCGTTCAGCGCGGCACCCTTGCGCAGATTGTCGGCCACGCACCAGAACGACAGGCCGTGCGGCACCGTGGTGTCGCGCCGCAGGCGGGAGATGAAGACCGAATCTTCCCCCGCGATCTCGATCGGCGTGGCGTATCCGCCATCGTCACGCGTATCGAGCACGGTGATCCCGGGCGCCTCGCGCAGGGCTTCGCGCGCCTGGCGCTCGGTGATCGCCGTTTCGAATTCCACATGCACCGCTTCGCCATGGCCGATCATCACCGGCACGCGCACGCAGGTCGCGACAACTTGAATGTCAGGGTCGAGGATCTTGCGCGTCTCGACCGCCATCTTCCATTCCTCCTTCGTCGCGCCATCGTCCATGAAGTCGTCGATATGCGGGATGACGTTGAAGGCGATCGGCTTGGTGAATTGTTCGGCCAGCGGCGGGTCGTTGACGAAGACGCCGCGGGTCTGGGACCACAGCTCGTCCATCGCTTCCTTCCCGGCGCCGGAGACGGATTGGTAGGTGGCGACCACCACCCGCTTCACGCGCGCGATGTCGTGCAGCGGCTTGAGCGCCATGACCATCTGGATGGTCGAGCAATTGGGGTTCGCGACAATCCCCTTCCTGGGCCGCTTGGCGATGGCCTGGGGGTTCACCTCCGGCACCACCAGCGGGACGCCCAGTTCCATGCGAAACTGGGAGGTGTTGTCGATCACCAGGCACCCGGCCGCCGCCGCGCGCGGGGCATGGATGGCGGAGATGGCGGCGCCCGGCGAGAACAGCGCGAGATGTGTCCCGGCGAAATCATACCGATCGAGATCGCGCACCTTCAGCACGGTCTTGTCGCCGAAGGAAATCTCCTGCCCCGCCGAACGGCCTGAGGCGAGGGCCACGGCCTCGCTGACCGGGAAGCCTCGTTCGGCGAGCGTCTTGATGATCTCGCGCCCCACCGCGCCGGTGGCACCGACGATCGCGACCTTGTAGCTCATGCGGCGGTTCTCCTGGCTGGAGGCGCCATCTAGCAGCGGATGGCGGCGGGCGCATCCCGCTCAAGGCCAGGGCGTGGCTTTGCCCCTCCCCACCAGAGAGCAACGGTTCCCTGGACCGCGTGACCATGGCGTTCTTCACACGGGGCCATCCCTGCCCGGTCCAGTATCAGGAATCGGGCATTTGTGTTGGCACCGACCGGCGGCGTTGAGCACCAAAAAGGAGGTTTCCAAAGGCCTTAAGCCTTTGGTGGGGTGAGGTCTGGAGAGGGGCGACGCCCCTCTCCAGCAGTATACATTCGCGCGCGCGGCAGCGCCGCGCCAATCTTCCTGTCTGCGGTGCCTTACGCCACCCGCACCGCACGCAGGAACCCATCCGCTCGTTCCCGCAAGGTCG
Source organism: Acetobacteraceae bacterium (assembly GCA_022842185.1). GTDB lineage: Bacteria > Pseudomonadota > Alphaproteobacteria > Acetobacterales > Acetobacteraceae > Neoroseomonas. The sequence continues at coordinate 86,919 of JALHQB010000003.1, read as the reverse complement.
CCGCATCCCCCGACAGCGCGCCGGACGCCTGCAACACCGCCCCGGCCGAACCACCCGTCGCATCCGCGGCGGCCCGGATGCCCTCGATTCGTTGTGCCACCGTGCCGGTCGCTTTCGCCACCTGGGCGGCGGACCGGGCGATCTCGCGCGTCGTCGCCCCCTGTTCCTCGACCGCCGCGGCGATGGCCGTGGCGATGTCGGAGGTTCGGTCCACGGTGGTGCCGATGGCGCGGATCGCATCCACCGCCTGGTTGGTCGCGCCCTGCATTTCGCTGATCTGGCGGCCGATCTCCTCGGTCGCCTTGGCGGTCTGCCCGGCGAGGCTCTTCACCTCCGAGGCGACCACCGCGAAGCCCTTGCCGGCTTCGCCGGCGCGCGCCGCCTCGATGGTGGCGTTCAGCGCGAGGAGGTTGGTCTGGCCAGCGATCTCGCCGATCAGCCGCACCACGTCGCCGATGCGCGATGCCGCGTCGGCCAGGCCGCGCACCGTCGAATCGGTGGCCTTGGCTTCCGCGACGGCCCGGCGTGCGACATCGGCGGCTTCCGCTACCCGACGGGTGATCTCCTCCACCGATGCGGCCATCTGTTCGGCTGCGGCCGCGACCGCCTGCACATCGGCATTGGCCTGCATGCCGGCCTCCGACACGGCCATCGCCTCGCGCCCGGCCTCGGCTGCCGCGTCGGTCAAGGTGCGCGCGGCGCCCTGCAACTGGCCGGCGGAGGTTGCCACGGAATCGACTACGGCGCCGATATCGGCCTCGAAGGTATCGGCCAGACGGGCCTGTTCCGTCACGCGCTGCCAGGCCAGCATCGCGCCGAGATACCCGCCCTTCGCGTCGCGCAGCGCGGTGATGTTGAGTTCGAGCGATTCCGGCCCGACCGCGACCCGCGCCTTGTGCGGCAGGTTCCTGGGGTCGGACAGCAGCGCGCGGATGCGGCCCGGTCCCTTGTGGAAGATGTCGATGCTCTGGCCGACCATGTCGTCGAACGTCGTCGGCATGTGGGCTTTCAACGACGTGACAAGATCCTGTGCGAAGCCGTTCGCATAGGTGATGCGGAATTCATCCTGCGGGTCGGCGACCGTCACGCCGATCGGCATCTGCTCGATCATCTGGCCGCGGCTGAAGGCTTCCCGCACGGTGACGCGCAATCCTTCCACGGCATCGGCGATGCGTCCGATCTCGTCACGGCGGTTGCGGTCGGTGACGGTGACATTGGCTTCGCCCGAGGCGATGGAGGCGATGGTGGCGGCCATCCGGCGCAGCGGCGCGCCGACGGTCCGTGCGAGCGCCCAGGCCGACAGGAGCATGACAAGCGCGATCGCGCCGGAGGCGAGCGACACCAGCCGTGTCTGGTGGTCCAGCGCCGCACCGACCGCGGCGCCCGCCTGGATGTCGAGCGCGTGCAACCGTTCATTGGCGGTGGCGACAGCGGCGACGAGGGCATCGCGCGCCGGCGTGGCGCGTTCCGCGTTGTACTGGCGCAGCGCATTGCCGCGCTCGATCGTCGCCATCGCACCCTCGGCCGCCTGTTCGGCGATGCGTCCGATGCGCTCCAACTCCTCCTTCACGCGCGGCTGCGCCGCGGCGGTGGAGATCGACCCGCGCAGATGCACGCGGGACTGCGCCGCTGCACGGCGGGCCCGCTGCGCCTGCGCCGCATCGCCGGTGGCGAGGTAGCGCAGCGTGGAGGCCCGCATGTCGTTCGCCCCCTGGTGGAAAGCGATGAAGCGGGTGCGCGCGTCCTCCCGCGCCTCGCCCGCCAGGTCGAACTCGATGGCCGCATTGGCGCCTTCGAAGGCCTGGTCGTACTCCGATCCACGGGCGAGGAAGACCTGGTCGCGGGCGCGGATCATGGCGATGCGCTGGTCCGCCTGTTCACGGATCGCGGCACCATAGACGGCGGAGGCCTCGACCAGCCGCGCCATCAGCGCGGAGACGGAGGGCTCGCCGGCTTCCGACGCGGCCCGGCGGGCCAGCGCGGCCGTGGCATCGAGCGTCGCCAGCGCGGCGTCGCGCGCGGCCTCCACCTCGGCCGGTTGGTTGGCCGCCAGCATCACCTGCACTTGCGAGGGCGTCTGCGCGGCGCTGCTCACCGCTTCGGTCAGCAATCCGGATGATTGGCCGAGCCGCGCCTGCCGCGCGAGGGTTTGCGACAGGTCCTTCCCGGTCAGGGCGACGGTGCCCGCCACGCCGCCCAGCATGACCAGGGCAAGCAGGCTGGCGGTCAGCAGCTTCAGGCCGACCGAGAGGTTGAGGAAGGCGCGCATGAGGGCCTCATGGGCTGGAGCAGGTCCCGGACAGGTGGAATCACCTGGCCGGGTGAAGCTGCTCGTTTAAAACAAGGCCCTGAGTGGCTTTCGTGAGCGCAGGCGAACGGGAGCCGCTCCAGGGCTCCCCATTGTGGCGCGCCGGGCTTAAGCGGCGGTGAAGCGCTCGGCCTCCCGGTCCCGCCAGCGGCGGCCGGCCAGCAGGAAGGCCGTCACCACCAGCAGTGTGCTGCCGCCATGCCACAGCAGCACCATCAGCGCGGCATCCAGATGATGGAACAGCGACAGCCCCGCCGCCGACAGCGCCGCACCCGCCAGCCCGCCAAGCACGGCGACCGGCACCGGCCGTATCGGCCCGGCATAGCGCAGCATCCACATCAGGGAGAGTGCGAGCGGCACGCCCATCAGCACGATGAAGCGGAAGCAGCCCCAGGACACCCCAACCTCCAGCGCCGCCGGCCCCATGCGTTCCATATCGGCCATGCAGCCCACGCCCAGCGTGGCGCCCCAGGCGAGCGCGGTGGGCAGCGGCAGCAGCGCCCAGCGTTCGGACCGGTCCGGCAGGGACAGTTCGAAGGCGGCGATGGCGGCAAGCACGCCGGTCGCCACCGTGAAGATGAACTGCGCCACTTCATGCGGGCGGGACATGCGGTCCATCAGGTCGTGGCGCGGGCCGAAGATGACCACGCAGGCCGCCACCAGCAGCACCGCGAAGCCAATCCACATGGCGGCGCGAACCCCCGGCGGCGGCAGCCGGCGGACCGGGCGAAGCGAGGTGGCCAACTGGCCGATCAGGTCATCGGTCTTCACGGCGTATCCTCCCCGCCCAGGCGGCGGCGCAACGTCTTCAATGCTCGATGGGTGGCGACCTTCAGCGCGCCGACCGAAAGGCCCGATCGGCGGGCGGCCTCGGCCAGAGGCAGGTCCTCCAGTTTCGCCAGGCGCAGCGCGGTGCGCTGGCTTTCCGGCAATTCGGCGACCGCCTCCCGCAGTTGGCGGCCGGCGATGCGGTCCTCCCCGGTCACGCCGGTGGGGGCGGCCAGCGTCTCGGCATAATCGTCGATCGGGTTTTCCCGCCCGGCGCCGCGGCCACGCCGGCGCAGCCGGTCGATGCAGCGGCGTTCGGCGATGGCGACGATCCACGGGCGCAGCGGGCGGGACGGGTCATAGGCCGCGATCATCCGGTGGATGGTCAGCAGCGTGTCCTGCACCGCATCCTCGGCTTCGTGCGCATCGCGTATGCGGCGGCGGGCGACGGCACGCAGCAGCGGCAGGCAGTCTCGCAGCAGCAGGTCATAGGACCGCGCATCGCCCGCCTGCGCGGCCGCCATCCAGGCTTCCCAGCGGCCGTCACTTTCGCCGGTCACGGCGCGCCCCCCACTCTGCGCGCGTATCATAGTCGGGACGAGGCGTTCCATGAAGCGCGGAGCGTCTGCAGTCGCGCTCATCGCGGCACCAGCACGGGGGTGATGCGCCGGCGATCCATCAGCAGCGCCTGCCCCAGCAGGATGCCGATGCCGGTCAGCGTCAGCACCGGGTCCAGCCACCAGGCATCGGCCGCGAGGCGGAAGGCGACGGTCACGCCCCAGGCCAGGAACAGGCCGGTGCGGAACACATCCAGGCTATGCCGCCCGGCCGCCGCCATGGCCTGCGCCAGCGGGTGATGCATCCAGCGCGCATCCTTGGGCACCAGCACGGCGAACAGATAGGCCAGCGCCAGCGCGTGCAGCAGCGCCACGGGCCCCAGATGCGTCTTGCCCGCCAGCGTCCAGATCAGCGGGATGTCGAAGGCCGGTTCGATGCGGACGGCGATGGACAGCGCCACGCCGAAGGCCACCAGCGCCGCCGAGGCCGCCACCGCCCAGCCATGGCGGTGCACCGCGGCGCCGGTCAGCAGCGCCTGCCGGCCGAACCAGGCGCCGAGCATGAAGACGAACTGCCAGGCCAGCGGTTCCAGCCCGGTCTGCATCCAGGCCGGCCAGTGCCACAGCCCGAATTGCACGCCGGCCCACAGGGCGGCGGGGGCCAGCAGCGCCGCCGCGCCAATTCTGTTGGTCAGCCACAGGAAGCCCGGCAGCGCCAGCATGGACAGGACGAAGACCGGCAGGATGTCCATGTACACGGGCATGTAGAGCAGCAGCGCCGCCCCCGGCAGCGCGATCAGCGGCTGTTCGGCCAGCGTGCGCCAGGCCAGCCGGTCCACTTCGCCGGGCAGCGGAATGCCGACCTCGGCCCACAGGATCAGCGCGCCGGTCATCAGGAAAAGCAGCAAATGCACCAGCCAGAGCCGGACGCCGCGGCGCCAGATGTCGGTCGCGGCCGCCCACGGACCCGCCCGGTCGGACTTCAACGTATGCACCGAAGCCAGGACGAAGCCCGACAGGAACAGGAACTGTTCGGAACTGTCCGACAGGCCCCAGGCGGCATGGATGCCATAGGCACCGAAGGCCGAGCCGACCGCATGGGCACCGAAGATCGAGACCTGCAGCCAGCCGCGGATGATGTCGAGCCGCAGGTCCCGCGCCGGGCGGGCAAGCGTGCGATGCGCGGCGGCGCTGGCCATGCGGTTGGTCTTTCCCTGGCAGGCCGTCATGGCTGCCTTTCGCCTACGTGTTCGTCGCCGGAGACGGCGCGGTTACGCAGGGCCGGAGACGGCGCGGTTACGCAGGGCCGGAAACGGCGCGGTTACGCGGGACGATCACGCGGCGGTCGGCGGCCCCTGCGGCGGGCCCGATGCACCGGGTCCGCGCCGCGCCCCGGCGGATATGGGGGCACCGGCGTGCCAGGGACGTCGGTGCCGATGTTGGCCCTTGCCGACTCGACCCGGGACGCGACATGGATGGGCCGTGCTGCACCTCATCAAGCTTTCCGTCGGCCCGAAGGATGTCGCCGCCTTGGCCGCGCTGCAGGCCGAACGGCTGAAAACCGCCCCGCCGCTGCGCGCCTGGACGCGCATGTTCCCCAAGCGGATCGACGAGATCACCGATGGCGGGTCGATCTACTGGGTGGTGGGCGGCTTCGTGCGGGTGCGCCAGCGCATCCTGGGCATGCGGGAAGAAGCCTGGGACGACACCACCCAATGCGCCGCCCTGCTGCTGGACCCGACGCTGGTGCTGGTCGAGGCCCGGCCCATGAAGGCGTTCCAGGGCTGGCGGTATCTGAAGCCCGAGGAAGCGCCGGCCGATGTGGCGACCGGCGGCCCGGCGCCGCGCGGCCTGGACCGGCTGCCGCCGCAGCTGCGGCGGGATCTGGCTGAATTGTGCCTGATTTGAAGGGCTTGCGGTACGGGAGCCCATTTCGCGATGCCACACGGGCGGGTTGTGGCAAGATTTCAACTGCAACCAGAAGTGTTGCGGTTTATTAAGGTTCCTGCCACGCCGCAGACAGGCGTGGCCTGCGAAGTTTCTCCCCGTCGCGGCGGCTTATTCCCGGCAGGCTGCCGCTCGACTGACCTTGTTGCGAGATGAGGTCCTTGGCCCGGCTGGAGCAATCCAGCCGGGCCGATTTTGTCGGGGCCTCGGCGGGATTCGGACGGTGCGCGGCCGCGTCTATGCGCCCGGCGGCCGTGATTCGGCCTCCAGCAGCGCCAGCAGCCCTTCCAGCAATTGTTCGGGTGACGGCGGACAGCCGGGGATCAGCAGATCGACAGGCAACACCGCGCCCACGCCGCCATGCACCGCGTAGGATCCCTTGAACACGCCGCCATCCACCGCGCAGTCCCCGGCGGCGACCACCCATCGCGGTTCGGGGGTGCAGGCCAGCGCGCGTTCCATCGCCTCGGCCATGTTGCGGCAGGCGGGGCCAGTCACCAGCAGGACGTCCGCGTGCTTGGGCGATGCGACGAAGCGCAGCCCGAAGCGTTCGAGGTCGTAGGCGACGTTCTGGAGCGCGTTCACCTCCAGCTCACAGCCATTGCATGACCCGCTGTCCACTTCCCGGATGGCCAGGCTGCGGCCGAGCCGGGCCCGGGTCGTCGCCGCCAGCCGTTCGGCCAGTGCGGCGACCGTCTGATGCGGGATGCCCGGCGAGGGGTCGGTCAGCGGCTTGCCGATCAGGGCGCGGGCGAGGCGGGGCCACAACATCAGGTGCAATCCTCCGCGGTCATTTCGGAGAAGACGAGTCGGTTCCCGAAGGGGTCGGCGATGTCCATGTCGCGCGCGCCCCAGGGGCGTTCGTTGAGGCCCGGGCGGGCGTGGCGATACGCCTTGCCGTGCAGTTCACTGTGGAACGCGTCCAGGCCGGTCATGCGCAGCATGATCTTGGCCCCTGGCGAGCCATCGCCGAAATGCTCGCTGAGGAACAGCAGCAGCGATCCGCGCGACACCTGCGCGAAGACCGGTAGGTCGGGCTTGAGCCGGTGCTCCCAGTCCCAATTCATGCCGAGGAAATCGACGTAGAACTCGCGCGCCTTCGCGACGTCGAAGATGCGCAGAATGGGGATGGTGGCGTCGAAGCGGATGGTCATGGGGGCGGGTCCGATACGGCGCGCGCGGCTTTGGAGGGGCGCTGCCCCATGCGCGCGAATGTATATTCCTTGAAGAGGGGCTTCGCCCCTCTCCAAACCTCACCCCACCAAAGGCTTAAGGCCTTTGGAAACCTCCATTTTGGTGCTGGACGTCGGCGGTCGGTGCCACGATGAATGCATGATTCTGGTATTGGACCGGGTGAGGACCGCCCTGCGTGAAAAACGCCAAGGTCCCGCGGTCCAGGGACCCGCTGGTCCCTGGCGGGGTGGTTTGGAGGGGCAGCGCCCCTCCAATCTCCGCGCCGGATCACAGATCCACCCCGCTGTAGGAACAGTTGAACGACTTGTTGCACAGCGGAAAGTCCGCAACGATGTTGCCCTCGATCGCCGCTTCCAGCAGCGGCCATTGCAGCCAGGACGGATCGCGCAGGAACACGCCGCGGATCAGCCCGCCTTCGTCCAGCCGCAGCCAAGCCAGGCATTCGCCGCGGAAGCCTTCGATCAGCGCACTGCCTTCGCCCGGGGCGGCGGGTAGCGCCGCCAGCGTGTCGCCGCCCGGGAGTTCCGCCAGCAGCCGACGCAGCAGCGCGATCGAGGTCAGCACTTCGCCGATGCGCACCCGCACCCGCGCATCGACATCGCCGCCGGATTCGAGCGCCAGTGCCGGTGACAGCAGGTCGTAGGGCGCGTAGCCAGGCCGCAGCCGCGCATCGAAAGCCCGCCCCGATCCGCGCCCGACGAAGCCGCCGGCAGCGAAAGCCTGGACGTGGGCGGGGTTGAGAAAGCCGGTGCCGACCACGCGGTCCTGCAGGCTGGCATGACTGTCATAGACGCGCAGCAGCGAGGGCATCTCGGCTTCGATCGTGCCCAGCATCGCCAGGATCGCTGCCGCGCCGCCCGGCGCGATGTCGGGCGCGACGCCGCCAGGCAGCACGCGGTCCATCATGAGCCGATGCCCGAAGGCGGCGTCGCAGGCGCGCAGCACGCCTTCGCGCAGCAGGCCGCAGCGGGCGTGCGGGAAGGCGAAGGCGGCATCGTTGCAGACGAAGCCCCAGTCGTTGAGGTGGTTGTGGATGCGTTCCAGTTCCGCCATCACCGCCCGCAGCGCCACCGCGCGCGGCGGCACGGCCACGCCGAGTGCGGCTTCGACCGCGGCGGCGAAGGCCCAGCTGTGCGCCACAGTCGAATCGCCGGACAGTCGCGCGGCGAAGGCCGCTGCGGCGCGCGGCGTCTTGGCCAGCATCAGCGACAGCAGGCCCTTGTGCTTGTAGCCCAGCCGCGCCTCCAGCCGGACCACCACCTCGCCCTGGACATGGAAGCGGAAATGGCCGGGCTCGATGATGCCGGCGTGAATGGGGCCGACCGGGATCTGGTGGATGCCCTCGCCTTCGACCGGCAGGAATTCGGGCTGCGGCGGCTCCACACCCGGCAAAGCGGCGGGCTGTGCCGACATCGGCCCCGCCAGCGGCCAGCGACCGTGGTCGAGCCAGGGGCGCAGGTCGATGGCGTCCTCGGCGACCAGCGCCCAAAGGTCGTGGATCATGCGCTCGAAGCGGATTGCGCCGGGTCGCGCGGGGGACAGCGCGGCGTAGCGGCCGCCCTCAGCCGGGGCGGATGCGAGCAGCACAGTTTCATCGAAGAACGCGGCATGGATCATGCCCGGTTCGGCCCACATCGCCAGCAGCGCGAGGCCTGGTTCGGCCACCAGCGCCGCAGGAAGGCGGGACCACGCTTCGGCGGTCAGCAGGAAGCGTTCGGCGGGGCGCGCGCCCTGGGGCGCGCCGGCGCGGATGATGGTGCTCGCGCTCATCCCGCCACCCTCGCCGCGGCCATCAGCATCGCCGCGAGCCCGGCCGGCATCGCGATGCCGAGTGCCGCCGCCACCGCCAGATGCAGCCACAGCGGTGCGGCGGCCGCGGCTTCCCGCCAGCCATCCAGCGCGCCGGCGGCGTCGGGCGTCGGCGGGCCGAAGCACAGCGCCTGCAACACGGTGACCAGCGCGGCGAGGGCCACGACCATGCCGATCGCCAGCGGAAGGGCGAGCCAGGGGATCTCCGCGGCGGCCGTGAACAGGCGGAATTCGGAGGCGAACAGCAGGAAGGGCGGCATGCCGGCGATCGCGGCGATGGCGATCGCCAGGCCCCAGCCCAGCGCGGGGTGGGTTGCCACCAGCCCGCCGATATCGGCGATCTTCTGGCTGCCCTTCACCTGCGCCGCGCGGCCCACCCCGAAGAACACGGCGCTTTTCACCAGCGAATGCCCGATCAGGTGCAGCAGCCCCGCGAGGTTCGCCGCCGGCCCGCCAAGGCCGAAGGCGAAGGCGGCGATGCCCATATGCTCGATGCTGGACCAGGCGAAGAAACGCCGCGCATCGCCGCGCCGCCACAGCGCCAGCGATGCCAGCAACACGGATGCGAGACCCAACGCCAGCAGGAACGGCCCCGGCGTCACCGCATCCGGGTTGGCGCCGACGATCGCCTTGGCGCGCAGCACCGCCAGCATCGCCGCGTTCAGCAGCAGCCCCGACAGCACCGCGGAAATCGGCACCGGCCCTTCCGCATGCGCATCCGGCAGCCATGAATGCAGCGGCACCAGCCCGGCCTTGGTGCCATATCCCAGCAGCAGGAAGGCGAAGGCGAGGCTGAGCGTGGCCGGTTCGCAACGCGCGGCGACCTCCATCAGCGCCACCCAGGACAGGCCGGTTTCCGCGTTCAACAGGGGCTGCGCCGCGAGGTACAGCACGATGGTGCCGAACAGCGCGAGCGCGATGCCCACGCCGCACAGGATGAAGAACTTCCAAGCGGCCTCGAAGGCCGCCGGCGTGCGGTGGACCGCGACCATCGACACGGTGGCGAGCGTGGCGATTTCGATCGCCACCCACATGACGCCGAGATTGTCGGCCAGCAGCGCAAGCAGCTGCGCGCCCATGAAGATCTGGTAGGCGGCGTGGTAGGCGCGGATGCGCCAATGGTCGAAGCCTTCCTGGTCGAGCGTCGCGGCCGAGAACACCGCCGTGGTCAGCCCGACGAAGCCGGTGACCAGCACGAAGGGCAGGTTCAGCGCGTCGGTGTGCGTCCAGCCCTGTTGCCCGAAGGGCTGCATGGCGAGCGCCACCGCGAGCAGGAAGGTTCCGGTGCTGACCGCGATGTTGCCCAAGGTGGCGTGGCGCAGGTTCGGCACCGCGGCCAGTGCCAGCGCGCCCGCCCAGGGGAAGAACACGATCGCCCATTGCAGGGGCATCATCGGCGCTCCCCGCGATGTTCTTCCAGGCTGCCGGTGTCGAGCGTGTCGAAGCGCTCGCGGATCTGGAAGGCGAAGACGCCGGCGACGATGGCGACCATCAGCACCAGCGCCATGGTGGACAGTTCCACCACAAGCGGCATGCCGGCAACGCCGACCGCGGCGAGGATCAGCCCGTTTTCCAGCGACAGCAGCCCGATCACCTGGCTGATGGCATTGCGTCGCGTGATCATCATCAGCATGCCGAGCAGCACGACGGACAAAGCGAAAGCGAGGTTCTCCCGCGTCAGGGCGCTGACCGCCTCGGTGGCCGGCAGCACGGCCAGGATCGACAGCCCGACCAAGGCGACGCCCGCGATCATCGACGGGCCGACGCCAAGCGCCGTTTCCACCGTGCGATGGAGGTTCAGCTGGCGTACCAGCCGGTGCAGCGCAAGCGGGATCAGCACGCCCTTCACCACGAAGGCGAGCAGCGCCGTCAGGTACAGGCCCCGCACACCCTGCGCATGGGCCGCCCAGGCGGCGGCGAGGGCGAGCAGCGTCCCCTGCATGGCGAAGGCGTTGATCACGGCGCCGATGCGTCGCTGGTACAGCAGCACGAAGGACAGGAGCAGCACCGCGCCGCCGAGCAGGTGCGAGAGATCGTAGGTGATCTGGCCGAACCTCATGCCAGCCTCGTCGAGACGAACAGCAGCACCGCACCGAGCAGGCCCAGAAGCAGTGCCGCGCCGAGAAATTCCGGCACCCGGAAGACGCGCATCTTGGCGATGGCGCTTTCGAAGGCCGCGAGCCCCAGCGCGAGCCCCGCCATCTTCATCCCCCAGGCCAGCAGCCCCACCACCCACAGATGCGGCGCCGACCCGGCGGGTGCCTGGCCGAGTGGCAGGAACACCGCCGCCAGCAGCGCCAGCCACAACAGCAGCCGCAACTGCGCCGCATAATCCCACAAGGCGAGGTGGCGGCCGGACGCTTCGAGGATCATCGCCTCATGCACCATGGTCAGTTCCAGATGCGTCGCGGGGTTGTCCACCGGGATGCGGGCATTCTCGGCGACTGCCACGGCCAGAAGGGCGACCAGCGCGAGGCCGAGCGAGACGCGCAGACCAAGGCCACCATCGCGGAAGGCCCCGGCAATGGCGTCGAGGTTGGTGGTGCCCGCCAGGATCGCCAGCGTCAGCGCCGCGACGACCAGCGCCGGTTCGGCGAGCGCGGCGAAGGACATCTCCCGCGACGCCCCCAGCCCGCCGAAGGGCGTGCCGACATCCAGCCCCGCCAGCGCCATCGCCACGCGGCCGAGGGCCAGCAGCCCCGCGACCAGGATGAAATCCGACAATGGGGCGAATGCCATGCCCCGCGCGAAGGTCGGCACCAGCGCCGCGGCCGCGACCGCCGCCCCGACAGCCAGATAGGGCGCAGCCAGTGACACCGCCGAGGCGTTTTCCGCCACCACCGGTTTCTTGCGCAGCAGCTTGACCAGGTCGCGCAGCGGCTGGATCGGGTGCGCGCCCCGCCGCCCCATCATCCGCGCCTTCAGCCAGCGCACCCCGCCGGTCAGCAGCGGTGCGGCGGCCAGCACCAATGCGATGTGCAGAAGCTGCGACAGGATGGACCAGACCACGGCCATCTCAGCGGCCCGGCAGCCAGGCGAGCAGCGCGAGCATCAGCACCACGGCGCCGAAGGTCAGGCCCAGGCATTGGCGGATCGAGAGCCCCCGCAACCGTTCCGCCTGTGCAGTAAGCGCGTCTCGCCAGCGCGGCAGCGGGCCTTCCAGGACGGCCATCGCCGGGTCGGCGAAGCCGGTCGTCAGCACCGCTGCCCTGGTTTCGCCCGGGCCCGGCATGGCGACGTGTTCATGCGCGCCAAGCAGGCTCGTGCCGAGCATGCGCCGGAGCGGTTGTGCGAAGCCCGCCGCACTGGGCTGGCTGGCGGGGTCGCCGAAGGGCAGATGCTGGGGCGCGGCGATGAAGCCGCAATCCCAGGCTGGCCCTGGCACCACGCCCGCCGGGGCGCGGCGTCGCACCACCCAGGCCGTCAGCCCGATGGCGGCGGCCAGCAGCAGCGCGACAGGGATCGGCCAATACTGGGCGCCGCCCTCGGCCGCGCCGATCGCGAGCCAGCCGGTCTGCGGCGCGGCGGTGCCGGCCATCAGCCGCAGCGCCGGTTCGGCAAGGTCGAGCATCGTGCCCGGAACCAGCCCCAGCAGGATGGTCAGCGCCGCCGGTACCAGCAGCGCCCATTGGCTCGCCCCCGTGCGTTCGACCGCGCCCGCCGCACGGGGGGTGCGCGGCCGGCCGAGGAAGACCAGCCCCCAGAAGCGCACCATCGCGGCCGCTGCGAGCGCCGCGGCCAGCGCCGCCAGGGCGGTCGCTGCCGCCACGCCCATCTGGAAGGCGATGTCGCCCACCCGCCAGGCGGCCAGCAAGGCCTGCAGCAGGAGCCATTCCGACGCGAAGCCCGACAGCGGCGGCAGCGACGCGGCAGCGGCCACGCCGGCCAGCGCCGCCCAGGCGGTGACCGGCATGCGGTGGATCAGTCCGCCCAGCCGGTCCAGCCGCCGGGACAGGGCGCCGTGCAGGACCTCGCCGGCCACCAGGAACAGCAGGGTCTTGAACACCGCATGGTTCAGCGTGTGCAGCAGCGCGGCCGCGGCGGCCAGGGCGGCCAGCGCCGGCAGATCCGCCCCGCGGAAGGCCAGCGCAAGCCCCAGTCCCATGGCGATCAGCCCGATATTCTCGATGGTCGAGCAGGCCAGCAGGACCTTGGTGTCGTCCTCGAGATTGGCGCGCAGCGCGCCGATCACCGCCGATGCCGCCCCCAGCGCGATCAGCGGCGCGCCGAGCCAGAAGGGCTGCGCGGGTCCCATCAGGTCGAAGGCAAAACGGGCGATCACGTACAGCGCGACCTTGGTCATTGCCCCCGACATCACCGCCGAGACATGGCTGGGTGCTGCGGGATGGGCGAGGGGCAGCCAGACATGCAGCGGCGCGATGCCGGCCTTGGACCCCGCGCCGGCCAGCACCAGCAGCAGCACCGCGAAGGCGCGCGCGCCTTCGGGTGGGGCATCGCGCAACGCGGCGAAGGCGGTATCGCCCGCGACGCCGGACAGCACCCCGAAGGCCAGCACCAGCGCCAGCCCGCCAAACCCCGCGAAGCCAAGATAGATGCGCGCCGCACGGCGATTCTCCGGCTGCGCGTCGTCATGGGCGACCAAGGCCCAGGAGGCGAGGGACATCGCCTCGAACCCCAGCAGCAGGGTGAAGCCATCGGCGGCGAGGATGGTCAGCGCCATGCCGGCGACGAAGATCGGCCAGGGCACCAGCAGCCGCGGCGCGACGGGGCCGTGCACGCCGCCCAGGGCGAACAGCGAGGCACAGCCGACCGAAAGCCCCAGCGGCAGCAGGAACCAGGCCGATAGCGGATCGATCGCGAGCCGCGCCGGACCCCAGGGCGGCCCGAAGGGCAGGTGGAGAACCTCGGGCCCGCCCAGCAGCCCGCCGATCCCGCCCGCCACCAGCGCGGCCCCCGCCAGCGCGGTGATCCCATGGACCAGCCGCGCGCCGGATGCCCGGCCCGCCAGCGGCAAGGCCGCCGCGCCGACCAGTACGAGCAATCCGACGATCAGGCAGAGCGCCGTCAGCATCGACGGTGAAGGTGCCAAGTCACGGGCGGCAGGATAGGCCGCCCCGGCGAGTCGCGGCCAGCGCGATGGCGTGTTTACACCGGTGAAGCGCCGGCGCTAGATCGTTCGCCCGCCCGCGGTTGGGGTCATTCCCGCCAGGGTTGATGGAGCATCCTTTCCCGAACGGGTGTTTCCACCCGGGCGCGATCTGCTCTAAGGCAGCGATTCGACGGGACTGACGACCAAGCAGGGGGGCACAACGCCATGTGTTGCCAGGGGGGGGTGCCAAGCGCCCCCGTCGCCGACTGATATGCACGCATTGCTGAGTTTCAGCCGCGCCGTGGATTGGGTGAATGAACGTTTCGGTCGCGTCGCAGACTGGATGGTGCTTGCCGCCGTCGTCGTCAGCGCCGGCAACGCCATCATGCGCTACAGCCTGTCATGGTCGTCCAATGCCTGGCTCGAGGCGCAGTGGTATCTGTTTGCCGGCGTGGTGATGTTGGGCGCGGCCTATACGCTCAATCGCAACCAGCATGTGCGGGTCGATCTCGTCTATGGCAGCGTGTCCCCGCGCACGCGGCTGTGGATCGATGTCTTTGGCATCATCTTCTTCCTGCTGCCGGGCATGCTGCTGCTGACCTGGATGACCTGGCCGTTCTTCTGGGATGCCTTCATCCGCGACGAAGGTTCCCCCAATGCGGGCGGCCTGTTGCGCTGGCCGATGAAACTGATGCTGCCGCTCGGCTTTGCGCTGGTCAGCATCCAGGGCCTGTCGGAACTCGTGAAGCGGATCGCGGCGCTGCGCGGCTTCGACGCGCCGGTGGAACTCACCGAATACCAGCGGCCGGAGCAGTAAGCCCATGCTGAGCCTTGAGATCATGCCGCCGCTGATGTTCGGCGGGCTGGTCATCTTCCTGCTGCTGGGCTTCCCGGTCGCCTTCAGCCTTTCGGCGGTCGGGCTGTTCTTCGGCTTCATCTCGATCGAGATGGGCTTCTTCACCACCGCATACCTGGGCAACCTGCCGCTGCGCGTGTTCGGCATCCTGTCGAACGAGGTGCTGCTGGCGATCCCCTTCTTCACCCTGATGGGTGCCATCCTCGAACGCTGCGGGCTGGCCGAGGACCTGCTGGAAGGCACCGGGCAGTTGTTCGGCAAGGTGCCCGGTGGGCTGGCCTATGCCGTCATCCTGGTGGGCGCGGTGCTGGGCGCCATCACCGGCACCGTCGCCGCATCGGTCATCGCCATGGGCATGATCAGCCTGCCGGTGATGATGCGCTATGGCTACGACATGCGGATCGCCACGGGCGTGATCGCCGCGTCGGGGACCATCGCGCAGCTCATCCCGCCCTCGCTGGTGCTGATCGTGCTGGGCGACCAGTTGGGCAAGTCCGTCGGCGACATGTATGCCGGCGCGATCGGCCCCTCGATTTTGCAGGTGTCGCTGTTCCTCTGCTTCATCGCCATTGTCAGCCTCATCTGGCCGCAGAAGGTGCCGCCGCTGCCGCCCGAGGCGCGGGGCGTGCGCGGCTGGCCGCTGTACTGGAAGGTGCTGAAGGGCATGGTGCCCTCGCTGGTGCTGATGTTCCTCGTGCTCGGCACCATCTTCCTCGGCCTCGCCACGCCGACCGAGGCGGGCGCGATGGGCGCCGTGGGCGCCGTTCTGATCGCCGTGGTGAATGGCCGCTTCACCTTCGGCCTGCTGCGGGAGGCGATGGCCAATACCGGCCGCATCACCGCCATGGTGCTGTTCATCCTGATCGGCGCGACGGTGTTCTCCCTGGTGTTCCAGGGCGTCGATGGCAGCATCTGGATCGAGCACCTGTTGTCGCACCTGCCGGGTGGCCAGACCGGCTTCCTGATCTTCGTCAACGTGTTCGTCTTCTTCCTGGCCTTCTTCCTGGATTTCTTCGAGATCGCCTTCATCGTGGTGCCGTTGCTGGCCCCGGTTGCGGCGAAGCTCGACATCAACCTGGTGTGGTTCGGCGTGCTGCTGTGCGTGAACCTGCAGACATCCTTCATGCACCCGCCCTTCGGCTTCGCGCTGTTCTACCTGCGCGGCGTCGCGCCGAAGGAAGTGCTGACCAAGGACATCTACTGGGGTGCCGTGCCCTGGCTGTGCCTTCAGTTGATCATCGTGGCCATCGTCATCGCCTGGCCTGAGACGGTGACCTATTGGCTCGACCGTGGGACCGGCGTGGACCCCTCCACCGTGCGGATCGAGGTGCCGCTGCCCGATACCCAGGATGACGGTGCCGTGCCGGTGTTCCGATAGGACGCCCAGGCGGTCAGGTGGGGACACACCCCGCCTGTCCGCCGCCTTCCGTGACGGGCCGATTGGAACCCGACCCGGTCCCGGGTATGAATGCTGTCCCAAGCCCCTTATTGGGATCGGCGACGGCCTTTCGCGCGGTGCCGGGCCGAGGTGTCACGAGGCCGTTCGGCCAATGACGGGTTGGCCGGGAGAGGGTGGTACCCGGACCAACCTTGCACAGCGGCACCTTGCGACTTTGTCATCCGCGACAATCTGCGGCACCACGCCACGAACACGATCGGACCGGATGAACGCCCCTTTCCCCGCCGTTGCCTCCTCCCCACCGCGCGTCGCCGTCATTGGCGCTGGTCCCGGCGGGCTGGCCTCCGCCATGCTGCTCGCGGCGAATGGCGCCCGTGTCACGCTGTTCGAACGCGATGACGTGGTCGGCGGCCGCACCCGCACCCTGACCACACCGGCCGGATATAAGTTCGATTCCGGACCGACCTTCTTCCTCTATCCCCGTATCCTGCGCGAAATCTTTGCCAGTTGCGGCGCCGATTTGGATGCGGAGGTCGATCTCATCCGGCTCGACCCGCAATACCGGCTGATGTTCGAGGGCGCCAACCCGGTCACTATCGATGCGACCCCCGACCTCGATCGCATGGCGACCGAGATCGCCAAGCTGAACCCGGCCGACGCCGCCGGGCTGCGCAGCTTCATGGCCGACAACCGGGCGAAGCTCGCAGCCTTTCGGCCGGTGCTGGAACGTCCCTTCCATGGGATGGCGGCGTATCTGGCGCCGGATGTCATGAAGGGGCTGCGCTACCTGCGGCCCTGGGCGTCGGTGAACGATGACCTGAAGCGGCATTTCCGTGACCCGCGCACACGGCTCGCTTTCACCTTCCAGTCGAAGTACCTGGGCATGAGTCCGTTCCGCTGCCCGAGCCTGTTCACCATCCTGTCCTTTCTGGAATATGAGCACGGCATCTTCCACCCGCGCGGCGGCTGCGGCGCGGTGTCGGACGCGATGGCGCGCGTCGCGACGCGGCTGGGCGTCGATATCCGCCTGGGCGCGGGCGTTGAACGGATTGCCTTCCAGGGCAACCGCGCCGTGGGTGTCGAGGTCGCGGGTCAACGCCATGACGCCGATGCCGTGGTTGTGAACGCCGATTTCGCCCATGCCATCCCCGGCCTGATGCCCGAAGCGCTGCGCCCGCAATGGTCGGACGCGAAGATCGCCAAGGCGCGGTATTCCTGCTCGACCTTCATGCTGTACCTTGGCATCGAGGGACCGCTGCCGGGCGTCGCGCATCACACGGTGCTGCTTGCCGAGGATTACGAGCGCAACCTGCGCCAGATCGAGGGCGGCGAGATACCGGACAACCCCTCCATCTATGTGCAGGCGGCGGCGGGGACCGACCCGTCGCTCGCACCCGCGGGGCATTCGACGCTGTATGTACTGGTGCCGGTACCGAACCTGATCGGCGGGGCGGATTGGGCGGCCGAATCGCAGCGGTATCGGCGCCTCGCGCTCGACCGGCTGAAGGCGATGGGCCTGCACGACATCGAGGCGCGCATCCGCTATGAACGCATGGTTACGCCGCAGGATTGGCAGGATGATTTCGCCGTGGGCTACGGCGCAACCTTCAACCTGGCCCATGACGTTCGCCAGATGCTGCATTTCCGCCCGCGCAACCGTTTCGGCAAGGCGGAAGGCGTCTATCTGGTCGGCGGCGGCACACACCCCGGCAGTGGCCTGCCGGTGATCTATGAAGGCGCGCGCATCAGCACGCGGCTGCTGATGCAAGACCTCGGCATGGCGGCGATGCCCGCCGTGCCGGGCTGATCGGAGGGATCGCGGATGGGTGCGAAAGTCGTCGTCATCGGCAGCGGGCTGGGCGGGCTTGCCGCGGCCGTGGTCGCGCAGGCGCGCGGACACCAGGTCACGCTTCTGGAGCGCAACGCCTGGCTGGGCGGCAAGGCGGCGGTGCTGCATCTGGACAATCCGGCCGGGCCGGGGCGCTTCCGCTTCGATATGGGGCCGACGATCCTGACCGTGCCGCGCGTGCTGCGTCGGATCTATGCGGAGGCGAAGCGCGACCAGGCCAAGGAACTGCCGCTGATCCGGCTCGATCCGCAATGGCGCTGCTTCTTCGACGACAACAGCCGCATCGATCTGATGGCGGATGTCGACACCATGGCGCAATCGATGGACGCCTTCGTGCCGGGTCGCGGCATGGGCGCGGGGTACCGGAAGTTTCAGCAGGTCTCCCGCCATCTGCATGAGGTCAGCGAGAAGTTCTTCTTCTGGAAGCCGGTCCAAGGGATCGGCGACACGCTGAACTTCGCGGACAACTTCAAGCCGGAGGTGCTGCGCGACGTGCTCGCGCTGCGCATGGGCCAGACCGTCGCGAAAGTCATCCGCGGGCATGTGCCCGATGCGCGGCTGGCACAGATGCTCGACCACTTCGTCCAGTATGTCGGGTCCAGCCCCTATCTCGCGCCCGCCGTGCTGTGCAGCATCGGCGACATGCAGGCGAGCGAGGGGATCTGGTATCCCGTGGGTGGCACGCGGGCGGTGGCCGAGGGTCTTGCAAAACTGGCCACCGAACTGGGTGCGGAGCTGCGCACCGACAGCGAGGTGACCGGCATCGAGATCGAGGGCGGCGCCGTGCGCAGCGTGTCGGCGAATGGCGAGCGCATCGCCTGCGATGCGGTGATCTCGAACATGGATGCGGTGCGCACCTATGCCGAGTTGGTGAAGGGCGCACCGGCGAAGGCCATATCGAAGAAGGGCTATCAGCCCGCCTGTTCGGGCGTCGTGCTCTATCTCGGGCTGAACAAGCGCTACGACCATCTCGCACATCACGACTTCATCTTCTCCCGCGATGCGGAGGAAGAATTCGACGCCATCTACAAGAAGGGCGTCCCCGCGCCCGACCCGACGGCCTATCTCTGCGCGCCGTCCTCCTCCGATCCCACCGTCGCGCCCGAGGGTGGGGAGGCGCTGTACGTGCTGGTCCACACCCCGCATCTGCGCCCGGGGCAGGATTGGTCGAAGATGTTCGCGCCCTACCGCCAGGCGATCCTCGACAAGCTGAAGCGCACCGCGGGCCTTGAGGATATCGAAGACCGCATCGTCACCGAACGCGCGCTGACGCCGCAGGACATCCATGACCGCTACAAGGTGCTGGACGGCGCGATCTATGGGCTGGCCTCGCACGGCGCGTTCCTCGGTGCGTTCAAGCCGTCCAATCGGTCGAAGTCGGTGAAGGGGCTGTATCTGTGCGGCGGTGCCGCGCATCCCGGACCCGGCATGCCGATGGTGATGATGTCGGGCTGGATCGCGGCAGATGCGCTGGACCGCGACCTGGGCGGCGCCGGCATGTCGGCGGATGCGGAACGCGCGGGCCTGCGGGACGCGCTGTTCGCCGCGGAATGATGGGCGTGGGTGGTGCTGGGGAACCAGGCGGGGCAGCGCCTTATGGGCGCGAAGATTGGAGGGGCGCCGCCCCTCCAAGCCACCCCGCCAGGGACCAGCGGGTCCCTGGACCGCGGATGTTTGGCGCTATGTCGCCGGGCGTGGTCGCATGGTCAGAGGCCAGCGATATCCCTATGGGCGACCGCCCAGGACGTGTGCCAAAATTGAGGTTTCCAAAGGCCTTAAGCCTTTGGTGGGGTGGTTTGGAGGGGCAAAGCCCCTCCAACCTTCCGCCTAACTTTCGCGCATATGGGGCAGCGTCCCTCCAACACGCCCTCACCAGACATTCCCCGCCGTGACGCCGCCCCGCGACCCCCTTGCGCTGCGGTCGGAACGGCACCTCGCCTTCTTCGACGTCATGTTCACGCGCTTCTTCCGCACGCATATGCGGGCGCTGCGTGTCGCGCGCTGGGGCATGCCGGTCATCCCGCAGGGCGCGCCGGCGGTGGTCTTTGCCAATCATCCATCCTGGTGGGATGGCGTGGCCTTCATGCTGCTGTCGCGTCGTCTGCTGCGGGACCGACCGCTGTTCACGCCCATGGCCGAATGGGCGCTGAACAAATACGGCTTCATGCGGCGCCTGGGCGTGTTCGGGGTCGAGACCGGCACGCCGCGCGGCACCGTCGCCTTCCTGCGCACCGCCGAACACGTGCTGCGGGACCCCACGCATATCCTGTGGATCAATGCGCCCGGCCGCTTCGCCGATCCGCGCGAACGCCCCATCCCGATCGCCCCCGGCCTGACGCGCCTGGCCGAGTTGGCGCCCGGCGCGCAGTTCGTCCCGCTCGCCTTCGACTATCCGTTCTGGAGCGAGCGCAAGGCCGAGATGCTGGCGGCCTTCGGCACGCCGATCCAGGCCGCCGAGCTGCTGGCCCTGGATCGTGACGCACGGGCGGCACGGCTCGCCGACGCGCTGACGGCAACGGCCGATCGGCTGACGCAGGACGCCATCACCCGCGACCCGTCGCGTTTCGAAACCGTGGTGCAGGGGCGCGAGGGCATGGGTGGCGTCTATCAGCTGTGGCGACGCGGGATTGCTGCATTGCGCGGCCATCGCTTCGATCCGCGTCATGACACGGGCGGCGCGCCGTGACGGCTGATGCGCCCACCATCGCGCTGCTGCTCGCGGTGCTGCCCGCTGTCATCGGGCTGATCAACCTGTGCCTGTTGCGCGCGCCACGGGGCGCCGTGCCGGACGGCACCCTCGTCTCCATCCTGATCCCCGCGCGCGACGAGGCCGCCAATATCGCCACCTGCATCGAGGCCGCGCTGGCCCAGCGCGGCGTTGCGGTGGAGGTGGTCGTGATGGATGACGGATCCACCGACGGCACGCCGGACATCGTGCGCGCCATCGCGGCGCATGATGCGCGCCTGCGCCTGGTTGCCGCGCCGCTGCTGCCGGAGGGGTGGTCGGGCAAGATGCACGCCTGCACCCGGCTGGCCGAGGCCGCGCGTGGCACGCATCTGCTGTTCATCGACGCCGATGTGACGCTTGCCCCCGATGCGGCGGCGTCGCTGGCGGGCCATGCCGTGGCGCATGACCTCGGCCTGGTCAGCGCCGTGCCGCGCCAGCGCATCGACACGCTCGGCGAGGGCGTCACCGTGCCGATCATCAACCTTCTGCTGATCGGCTACCTGCCCGGTGGCGGTCGAGCCTTCACGCGGCTGCCCGGTCTGGCCGCCGGCTGCGGCCAGTTGATGATGGCCGAACGCCAGGCCTATGCCGCGGCCGGCGGCCATGCGGCGGTGCGCTCGACGCTGCATGACGGGCTGCGCCTGACGCGCCGGCTGCGTGCCGCGGGGTATCGCACGGAAATCGTCGCGGGCGCCGGGATCGCCACCTGCCGGATGTATCGCGGCTTTGGCGAATCCTGGCGCGGCTTCCTGAAGAATGCGCGGGAAGGCATGGCGACGCCGCTCGGCCTGCCGGTCTGGACCGTGGTGTTGGCGGGCGCGCATCTGTGGCCGTTCTTCCTGCTGCCGTCGACGCAGGCGGTGCTCGCCCTCGCGCTGGTCTTCGCGCTGCGCATCGCCATCACGCGCCGGGTGCGCGAACCGGCCTGGACGGTGCTGCTGCATCCGGTCGCGGTCGTCATCGCCCTGGCGATCCAATGGACCGCGCTCGTGCGCGCCTTGATGGGCCGCAAGGAAGGCTGGAAGGGGCGCGCCTATGCGGCGCCGGAGACGCCGTGACGCTGGCGGCCGGCTCCCCGACCCGCGATGCGGGCAGCGAGAATTTCCCGGTCGCGTCGCGCCTCATCGCCGCCGCGCTGCGGCCGAAGGTGCTTGGCTTCTACCGCTTCGTGCGCACCGCCGACGACATCGCCGACAGTGCGACGCTCGCGCCCGCTGAAAAGCTCGCCCGCCTCAATGCGCTGGAGGCCGCGCTGGATGATCCCGCGACGGCCGAGCCCGCCGCGCGGCCGCTGCACGCCAGCGGCGCCGGCACGATGGAAGCGCGGCGCATGCTCGATGCGTTCCGCCAGGATGCGACACAGCGCCGCTACGCGGATTGGGCGGCGCTGGAGAGCTACTGCGCGGCCTCGGCCAATCCGGTGGGACGCTTCCTGCTGCGATTGCATGGCGAGACCGCAGCCGAAGCGCTGGCCGCATCGGATGCGCTTTGCACCGCGTTGCAGATTCTGAACCACCTGCAGGATCTGGTGGGGGATCGTGACGCGCTTGATCGTGTCTATCTGCCGGAACCCTGGATGACGCTGGCCGGTGGCGAGGCTGCCTTCTTCGACCCGGCCAATGCCGCGCGGCGTCGGGACGTGCTCGATGCGGCGCTTGATCGTGTCGCGGAACGGCTCGATGCCGCGGCCGCCTTGCCGCGGCTGGTGGCGTCGCGCCGCTTGGCGATGGAAGCGACCGTGACCATGGCGATGGCGCGGCGGTTGCTGGCGCGGCTGCGGGCGGCCGACCCCGTGACCGGTCGCGTCGCGCTGACCAAGGCCGACGCTGTCCGCGGCTTCGTCGCCGCGCCGTTCCGAGGACCATCCGATGCGGCGCTGGTGCGGGCGCGCGTCGCCGCCGCGGGGTCGTCCTTCACCCGGGGCATGGCGGCGCTGCGTGGTGACCGCCGTCGCGCGCTGTGGGCGGTCTATGCCTTCTGCCGCGTGGTGGACGACATCGCGGACGGCGCGCTGCCCGATGCCGAGAAGCAGCGCTGCCTTGATGCCTGGTCGGCCAAGATCGTCCGGCCGGATTGCGCCGTCTCGCGCGAGTTGGCCCGCGCGCGCGACGCCTACGGCCTGCCTGTCGCGGAATGCGAGGCGATGATCGCGGGCATGCGCACCGACGCAGCACCCATTCTGCGCATCGCCGATGCCGCAGCGCTCGACCAGTATTGCCGCCGCGTGGCCGGCAGCGTGGGCGCGATGGCGGTGCGCATCTTCGGGGCGCCGGAGGCGGTGGAGTTCGGCCTCGCACTGGGCCGTACGCTGCAGCTGGTGAACATCCTGCGCGACATCGATGAGGATGCGACGCGCGACCGCGTCTATCTGCCGCTCGACCTGTTGGCCGCGCATGGCATCGCGGATGGGCCTGCGCAGCGGATGATCGCGGTGCCCGCCATCGCCTCCGTCGCGCAGGTGCTTACCGATCAGGCGCTGGCCGGCTTCGCCGAGGCTGAGACGGAGTTGCGCCGCTTTGACACCCGCGCGTTGCTGCCCGCGCGCATCATGATGTGGGGTTACCGCCGGCTGTTCGATCGGTTGGTCGCGCGCGGCTTCGCGCCGCCGCGCCCGCGCCCCCGGCTGACGCGCGCGGAGAAGGCGCGCATGGCGGCCTTCGCGCTGCGCCTCGCGCCCATCGGCACGCGATGACGCTGCATGTCGTCGGCGCCGGCATTGCCGGGCTGGTCGCCGCGCTGGCGCTTGCCCGCGCCGGACATGCGGTGACGCTGCACGAAGCCGCGCCGGTCGCGGGCGGGCGTTGTCGGGCGCTGCCCGATGGGACCGACAATGGCACGCATGCCCTGATGGGGGCGAACCACGCGGCGCTGCGCTTCCTGGATGCCATTGGCGCGCGGGACGGGTGGGTGGAACCCGAACCGGACGGGCTGCCGCTGTTCGACGTGGCGGACGGATCGGCGAGGCGCATCGCGGCCGCGCCGCTCGCCTGGCGCGACCCGGCCCGGCGTCCGCCAGGGCTGACGCTGGGCGGTGTCGTGGCGCTGGCCGGCATGGCGGCCGGGATCACGGATCGGCCGGTCGCCGAGGTGATGGCGAAGCACCCGGCACTGCTGCGCGGTTTCGTCGAACCCCTGACGGTCGCCGCCCTGAACACGCCGGTCGCGGAGGCATCCTCCGCGCGGCTCGGCCAGGTGCTGCGGCGGCTTCGCGGCGCGGGCGCGGCGCGGCTGCTGGTCGAGCGCGAAGGCTTGGGGCCGGGGCTGGTGGCGCCCGCACTCGCCGCGCTGCGCGACGCCGGCGCGACGGTCCGTTTCGGCGCCCGGCTGCGCGCGCTGACCACCGCCGAGGGCCGCGCCGTCGCACTGCATCTGGCCGAGGAAACGCTGACGCTGGACGCCGCCGATGCAGTGATCCTCGCCGTGCCGCCGTGGGAAGCGGCGCGGTTGATCACCGGGCTGCGCGTGCCCGAACGCCATGCGCCCATTCTCAACCTGCATTTCGATCATCCCGGCGCGGGGCCTGTGCGCTTCCTCGGCGTGCTTGGCGGGTTGGTGCAGTGGGTCCTGGTGCGGCCCACCGGCGTCAGCGTGACCGTCAGCGCCGCCGATGCCGAAGCCGATGACGCGGTCGAGACGCTGGCGCCGCGCGCCTGGACCGAGATCACCGCGGCCGTGCGCGCCTTCGGGCTGCCTGGCGTCTGGCCCGATGTGACACCCGCCTGCCGGGCGGTGAAGGAACGCCGGGCGACGCCACGGCATGGCGTCGGCGTGCCGCCGGTCGCGCCGCGCCAGCCGTTGCGGAACCTGGCACTCGCTGGGGATTGGACCTGGGCGGGGCTGCCGGCGACGATCGAGGCGGCGGCGCTATCGGGCGAGGCGGCGGCGCAGGTGATGGGGCGGAGGCGGGCGGGATGATTGCGGTGGCGTGGCGGCGCAGAAAGCAGGTTGGAGGGGCAGCGCCCCATCGGCGCGAAGATTGGAGGGGCGCTGCCCCTCCAAGCCTCCCCGCCAGGGACCAGCGGGTCCCTGGACCGCGGATGTTTGGCGCTATGTCGCCGGGCGCGCTCGCATGGTCAGAGGCCAGCAATACCTCTATGGGCGACCGCCCAGGGCGTGTACCAAAATTGAGGTTTCCAAAGGCCTTAAGCCTTTGGTGGGTGAGGTCCGGAGAGGGCAAAGCCCTCTCCGGTTCAACCGCATGACCCCGGGCCAGGCCTTGACGACCCTGCGCGCCGCCGAGGCCCGTGACGGCGTCCTGGACCTTGCCCGCCGGCGCGACCTGCTCGCGCGCCTGGCCGCCGAGGTGAACCGCCGCGCCGAGGACATCGCCGCCGCCGCCGATGCCGATTTCGGCGGCCGGTCGCGGGTCGAGACGATGCTCGCCGACGTGGTTCTCATCGCCGAATCGGCGCTGCATGCGCGCCGCCACCTGCGCCGCTGGGCGAAGCCCCGGCGGGCAGCGGTGCCATTCCATTCCTGGCCGAGCCGGGCGCGTGTCGAGCCCGTCCCGAAGGGCGTGATCGGCATCATGAGCCCGTGGAACTACCCCTTCCAACTGTCCTTCGCGCCGGCGATCGACGCCATCGCGGCCGGCAATCGCATCGTGGTGAAACCGTCCGAACACACGCCGCGCTGCGCGGCGCTGATCGGAGACATCCTGGCAGCGGCGTTCGGGGGCGACGTGGCGCTGACCGTGACGGGCGATGCGGCGGTGGCAGCGGATTTCGCGGCCCAGCGTTGGGACCATTTGGTGTTCACGGGCGGCACCGAAACGGGCCGCGCGGTGGCGCGTGCGGCGGCGGCGAACCTGGTGCCGGTGACGCTGGAACTCGGCGGCAAATGCCCCGCCATCGTACTGCCGGGCGCCGACCTGCCGGGGGCGGCGAGGGCGATCCTGCAAGGCAAGCTGCTGAATGCCGGGCAGACCTGCGTGGCGGCCGATACCGTGCTGCTGGTCGGCCACAGCCGTGCCGCCTTCGACGCCGCATGCCGCGCGGCCGGCGACGCGGTGCCCGAGACCGCCATTGTCAGCGAGGCTCAGGGTGCGCGGCTCGACCGCCTTTCGGCCGGTGCCGTGCTGACGCCGCTGGCCGCGGACGGGCCGGGGCTGCGGCGCGCGGCGTCACTCGCCGAGGCACCGGATGACCATCCGCTGCTGCGGGAGGAGATCTTCGGCCCGATCCTGCCGGTGGTGGTATGCGACGACGTCGCCGAAGCGAACCGGTGGATCGCGGACCGGCCCGCGCCGCTGGTGATCTATCTGTTCGGCGCGGATGCGGCGGAGGAAGCCGCGATCGCGGCCGCGACGCGATCCGGGGCGATCGTGGCCGGGCGGTGCGTCGAGCATGTCGGGTTTTCCGACCTTTCCTTCGGCGGCATCGGTGCGTCGGGGCAGGGGCGGACGCATGGGGAGGAGGGCTTCCGCGGCCTGTCCAATCTGCGCGCGCGGGTTCATCACGCGCGCTTCAGCCTGGCACGGCTGTTCGACCCGCCGCGGGGAGCGATGGCGGAGCGCATTCTGAAGATGCTGGTACGACAGGTCTGAACGAGGCATTCTCCCGTCATGGTTGTGGATAAATCTCCTCTTCCGCCCGTTTGCACGGAGCGGCTGTGGCTGCGCTGCGCCGAACCCCGCGATGCCGAGGCCCTGGCGGCGCTGATGAGCGAGGCGGTCAGCCGGCGCCTGGCATCATGGCCGGTGCCCTATACGCCGCTGATGGCGGCAGACCGCATCGCGGGGGTGCGCATGGCGGCGACGGAGCGACGATCCCTGCCGCTGGTCATCGAGCGCCGGGCCGATGGCGAAGTGTTGGGATGGATCAGTGCGTCGCGTGCGCCGGGTGATCACGCGACGGCGCTGCTCACCTACTGGTTGGGTGAGGCGTATCAGGGTCAAGGGTATATGCGGGAGGCCGCACCGGCGGTGCTGCGGGAAGCCTTCGCGCTGATGGACGTGGCGCGGATGCGCGCCGCGGTGCAGTCGGACAATGCGCCGTCCCTGGCGGTGGCGCGGTTTCTGGGGATGGATCCCATTGGCCCTGGTCGCATCTGGTGCCCGGCGCGGGGGCGGGACGAACCCTGCCTTTGGTTCGAATTGCCGCGCGAACGGGCGGCGATCGGACGCTGGGCGAATGCGTCTGCGCAGGGATAGGACAAGCCCCTTCATCCTCGCTGCGAGGGCCGCTTGCGCCGCCCGCGCGGGTCAACCATAAGGCGGGTGATCGGCCCGGTTTTGCCGATGGCCCCGCTGCGGCCGCGCGATGTGTGCGGCGCGCGGGGATCTGCTTTGGCTTTGGCGTGCGGCCGCCGGTGGCGACGGATGCAGGGTTTCGGGCTTGGTGGGGCGTAGCCAAGCGGTAAGGCAGCGGTTTTTGGTACCGCCATTCGGAGGTTCGATCCCTCCCGCCCCAACCATGTTAAGTCATTGATATTGAACGATTTTCTGTTTTCTCAGGCCCTGCCGGGAAGCCCGCGGAAGACCGCGGCTTCGCGCGGATGGTATCGCCACACGACTTCGCAGAGACGCACGCGGTCCCAGTTTTCCGGCTCCACTTGGGCCCGCGTCTCTCCAGGCCGTTTTGGCAGTACGAGTTTTGTTGCAGCCGTTTGAGGGCAGGCGATTGCATCGGCTTTCGATCCGGGAAGTGCGCTTCATGCCGACAACTCCTTTCACAACGATGGGCATCTGCGACGCCCGTGAGTTCAGTGATATCGAACGGTAATGGGATCCCAATGCGCTGAGTTGGAGCAGATGGTGGAGCAACTGTGGCACCGACTGTGGACAAAGGACGTGACCACATTGCCGTACTGTTGGCCGTCTCTCCTGCAAACGCCGCAAAATTATCCCGTGATTTCCGTGGGTTATGCGGGGCGTTAGGGATGCTATTCGGAAGTTCGATCTTCTGTGAGGTCAACCATGTTAAGTCATTGATATTGAACGATTTTCTGTTTTCTCAGGCCCTGCCGGGAAGCCCGCGGAAGACCGCGGCTTCGCGCGGATGGTATCGCCACACGACTTCGCAGAGACGCACGCGGTCCCAGTTTTCCGGCTCCACTTGGGCCCGCGTCTCTCCAGGCCGTTTTGGCAGTACGAGTTTTGTTGCAGCCGTTTGAGGGCAGGCGATTGCATCGGCTTTCGATCCGGGAAGTGCGCTTCATGCCGACAACTCCTTTCACAACGATGGGCATCTGCGACGCCCGTGAGTTCAGTGATATCGAACGGTAATGGGATCCCAATGCGCTGAGTTGGAGCAGATGGTGGAGCAACTGTGGCACCGACTGTGGACAAAGGACGTGACCACATTGCCGTACTGTTGGCCGTCTCTCCTGCAAACGCCGCAAAATTATCCCGTGATTCCCGTGGGTTATGCGGGGCGTTAGGGATGCTATTCGGAAGTTCGATCTTCTGTGTGGTCAACCATGTTAAGTCATTGATATCGAACAATTTGAGGTCCGTGCGTGTATCGCCGTAACATGCCCGGAATTCCGCGGTCTCACGCAGATGGCGTCCTGGGGGCGAGTCGCAGAGACGCCACTGGTCCGCGTTTCCCGCCTCTATCCCGGCCGGTGTCTCTCCAGGCCCTTTTGGCAGTACGAGTTTTTCATGTGGCCAACCCGATGGTAGGCAGGGGCGGCGGCGAGGATGACCAGCGGCTGAAGCAGGTGCCAGCATGCGCCATTCGGTATGAGGCCGGTTCCCGCCGAAATCGTGGGTTTGGCGATGCTCAGCTAAAGCCGAGCACGGACCGCTGCTGTTGCCACTCGACCGGCAGGCCCCTGCAGCATTCCTGCAGCAGCCGAACGGCGGTCAGCTCCTTGGGCTGGCGGCCTTCCATGATTGCCGAGAGGATGTCCGGCGCGAGGAAGGCCAGCCGGATGATGCGCGAAGCATAGGAGCCGCTTACGCCTTCCTGAGTGGCAAGCTCGCTGAGGCCCGCCACCTCGCTGCGCTGGACCTTCTCCCACATCGCGCGCGCCCGCAGGATCAATCGGAGCAGCGTGGCGTCGGCCGTTGGCGCAGCCGCTGGGTCTGTCTCCAACACCATCGCCATCTCCTTGCCAGCGCGACGCAGCGCTACCGATACGGACAGGATGAGCGGGGATCCTATCATCTCGTCGGGCAGCGCATCGAGCGAACCGTGGCGCGCCGAGCCGGACAAGACCTTCGGCAAGTGATCGGGTCGCAGGTGCAACTCGATCCGATCGGGGTGCAGCGAGATACGCACCAGCAGGCCAAGCAGGATGCGCCGCGCTTCGGCGGCGGCCAGTTTCGGCCAGTCCCGGGCAAGCCGGAATGCCTGATCCAACACCTTCCGACGTTCCGCGATGCCCGGGATGGTCCGATCCAGCGCTGCGAACAGGGCCGCTTCGTCAGTCAGAAACCGCCGCACCTGTCCGATCACCAGCTGCTCGAGATCGTTGGCAGGAACGCGACGGCCGTCGGGTGAGGATGATCGGGTGGCGGTGACCAGCGTTCGCGAGACGTAGTAGCGGTATCGCTTGCCGGCCTTCACGGCATGGGTTGGAGAAAGGCGTGTCTCGCCATCCCCATCATACGCCAGCCCCGCGAGGAGGCTGGGATGATCGGCTTTACTACCTGAGGCACGATCGGCGCGGTTCTCGGCCAGCAGGCTCTGCACCGCATCCCAGAGGGGCGCATCGACGATGGCGGTGTGCTCACCGACATAGACGTGGCCCTTATGGGTGACCTCGCCGCGGTAGGTGCGGTTGTGCAGCATGTGCGACAATGCACCGTGCACGAGGCGGCGTCCCGATTTGCTCGTGACATCTTCCGCGGCAAGTCGAGACTCCAGCAATCGCACGGAGCCAAGCTCGCAATAGGTGCGGAAGACATGCCGCACCATCTCGGCCTCAGTCTCATCCACGATCAGCTTGCGATCGCGCACCTGGTAGCCGAGCGGGATCGATCCGCCCATCCACATGCCCTTTCGCTTGGAGGCTGCAATCTTGTCGCGGATGCGCTCGCCGGCCACCTCGCGCTCGAACTGCGCGAAGGACAGCAGCATGTTCAAAGTAAGACGGCCCATGCTGGTGGTGGTATTGAAGTGCTGTGTGACGGACACGAACGAAGCATCGTGTTCATCGAACACCTCGACGATGCGGGCGAAGTCGGGAAGGGATCGTGTCAGGCGATCGACCTTGTACACCAGCACCAGGTCGACCTTGCCGGCACGGATGTCGGACAGCAGGCGTTGCAGGGCAGGCCGCTCGAGGCTGCCACCGGAGAGCCCGCCATCGTCGTATTGGGTGGGGAGCAGGACCCAACCCTCATGGCGCTGGCTGGCCGCATAGGCCTCACAGGCCTCTCGCTGAGCATCGAGGCTGTTGAAGGACTGATCCAGTCCATCCTCGGAGGATTTGCGGGTGTAGATCGCGCACCGTCGCGCGCCGGGACTGCGCGATGGTTGCGAAGACGCCCGTTTATGGCGATCAGCCATGCTCGGCTGCTCCAGGGCTCGTGTTCGGTTTGGCCCGACGCAGACCGAAGAAGCGCGGACCGGACCAATGCGCACCGGTGATGGTACGGGCGATCTGGGTGAGCGAGGCGTAGTGTCTTCCGTCATGCTCGAAGCCTGTGTCCCGCACGAGGACGGTATGGGTGCGACCATGCCATTCGCGCACCAGGGTGGTGCCGGCCTTGAACTTGACGGACGGCGTAGGCGCCCGCGAGGCGGCTCCTGCCACCCCCCGCGCCATCGCGGCCAATCGGCGCTGGGTGGCAGGCGCCAGGCCGCCCAGCGCCTCCTCTTGCAGGCGGTGGGCGATACTGCGCTGCAGGAGATCGCGGCTGAGACGGGGCGGGGTGGCGCGGTAGAGTCTGCCCCACTCGATGCGCAGGTCTTCCAGTCCGAGATCCGCGAGCGCTGTGAGACGCTCGCCGACGTCCTCTGCTGGCGCAGCTGCGTCGCGCGCCGCTGGCGGAGACGCGGGGCCCGGCGCGCGTTGGGGCAGGTCAATCCCTGCTCCACCCTGTTCTGTCATCGGGGCCACCTCAGCCGGCCATGGTGAGGCGGTAGGCCTTACGACCGTTCTGGTGGATGAGCGCCACATCGAAACCCCGCTTGCGCAGGCCGGTGACGGCGGCGCGGGCGGTGTGCGGCAGCCAGCCGGTCAGCGTCGTTATCTCGACGAGCGTCGCGCCAGTTTCGGCGGAGATCACCTGCAGCACCTCACCCAGCTTGCCGGTCGGGCGCCGGGGCGGTGCTTCCTGCGTGCGGTGCTCAGCGGTAGCATCTTCAACCACGGCAGCGTCGCTGTCCGCGGCACCCGACTGCTCCGCCTTGTCGGCGTCGGAAGCCGTCGATCCCGCCATCGCCTCGGGCGAGGCGCCTGCGGCAGTGAGGCCGGTTGCGGTGATGCGGAGGCCGTGGCGTTGACCGGCCTGGTCGGTCCGCCAGGCGATGCTCGCGTCATCGACTGGCACCTCCGCGACGAGGTCCATCTTGAGCAGGGCGCCGAGCAGGTTGCGCTGTGCGCCGCCACGAGCGCGGATGGTCGCTGGCAGGGGGAGGACCATGTGGTCGGGCCGCTGTGCGGCGGTGGTGAGGATGAGAACCTGGGCGACAGTGAGGGTCTTGGTGTTAGACATCGGGATGGTTCCTTGTGCGGAGGACCGCCCCATGCGGCGCTCCCACCACCCGAAGCCCGGGACTTGCCGGGTTTGCTCTCGCGGTTTCCTTTCACCGCCGGGCGTCGGCACCAATGCTTCCTGTCAAAGGGAAGTCGAGCGGAATATGCGGGTCCGTCTCGGAAGCGCCCCAGAGTCAAGATGTCTGCATTTCGTCGATGGCTAAACATTGTCTCAAGGTGCTTGCATCCGGCGCAGGCTCAAATCGGCGACGCGAAATTGACGATCCCAATGCCTTGCCGTTTCGCTCTGATCCATGTGATCGCAGCGACACCACGCTTTCACGGCGGCGACACGGGTTCGAATCCCATAAATGGAAGCTTCCGCTTCGAGGTCGATTCTGCCATCTGTTCAGTCGCGATCGACCAACGCCCTTGCCCTCTCAACGGCTATAATGTCGCCAGTAGCGCCGAATACGGCGCAACGCCTGATCCTCACGCGGCACTGGTCCCCGCGCTTCACAGCAGCAGCAGTCTCAGC
The DNA here is from genome assembly GCA_022842185.1 of Acetobacteraceae bacterium. Classification (GTDB taxonomy): domain Bacteria; phylum Pseudomonadota; class Alphaproteobacteria; order Acetobacterales; family Acetobacteraceae; genus Neoroseomonas. The sequence continues at coordinate 55,326 of JALHQB010000003.1, read as the reverse complement.
AAGGACCCCGTCGAGCATGATGGCGCCGTGCCGGATGACCACATGTGTCGCATCGTTGGACGGCCGCACTAGCGCGACATGAAACCCCTCAGACGCCGCGCCCGACCGTTCGATGACCACATCGCTGCGGCGTACGAAAATCGCGACGGGGCCGTCGGCGCCGGGCGCCGCAATCGGGTCGATCGGCAGGCCGTCGAAATGCAACCTGCCGTCGCGGATCTGGCCTTCCAGTCGCGTCGCATCACCGACGAATCCGGCAACGAACGGATTGGCGGGTGCATCCAGCAACGCCCGAGGCGTACCGATCTGCTGGATCCGCCCGCGATCCATCACGACCACCCGATCGGCCATTTCCATCGCCTCCTCCTGGTCGTGCGTGACCAGGATGGAGGTGATGCCGAGCTGGTCGTGCAGGCTGCGCACCCAGCGCCGCACGTCCTTGCGTACGAGTGCATCGAGCGCCCCGAAGGGTTCATCGAGAAGAAGTAGCTGCGGCTCGATCGCCAGCGCGCGGGCCAATGCGACACGCTGCCTTTGCCCGCCGGAGACCTGTTGCGGGTAGCGGGCGGCCAGTTCGGGAATCTGAACCAGTTCCAGCAGCCGCTGCACACGCCGATCGATCTCGGCATTGTCCGGGCGATGGCGGCGCGGGCGCACGCGCAATCCGAAGGCTACGTTCTCCGCCACAGTCATGTGGCGGAAAAGCGCGTAGTGCTGAAACACCACGCCCACGCCGCGAAGCCGCGCTGGTACCGCCGCAACATCGGTGCCCGCGATGCGAACCGAACCCGCATCCGGGAAGTCGAGCCCCGCCAGGATCCGCAACAAGGTCGTCTTCCCGGAACCAGACGGTCCGAGTAGTGCCGCAAACTCTCCTTGTTGCAGCGTCAGGGAAATGCTGTCGAGCGCCACGGCCGTGCCGAAGTGCCGCATGACGCCCTCGATCTCCACTGTCATGCGTGCGCCCCCATCCGGCGATCCGTCAGCGTTTCGAGCAGTGTCTTGATCGCAAGCGTCAGAAGGCCCAGCAGGGCAAGCAGCGCGGCGACGGCGAAGGCACCGACGAACATGTATTCATTGTACAGGATCTCGATGTGCAGCGGCATCGTGTTGGTCTGCCCGCGAATGTGACCAGACACGACGGAGACGGCGCCGAACTCACCCATCGCGCGCGCATTGCACAGCAGGATGCCGGCCAGCAGCGCCCATTTGATGTTGGGCAGGGTGACCCGCCGGAACGTCTGCCAGCCAGTCGCACCCAGCGTCACCGCGGCTTCCTCCTCATCGCGTCCCTGTTCCTGCATCAGCGGGATCAGCGTGCGGGCGACGAAGGGAAAGGTGACGAAGATGGTCGCCAGCACCAGCCCCGGCAGCGCGAAGATGATCTGGATGTCGTGCGACTGAAGCCAGGGACCCAGATACCCCTGCGCGCCGAACAGCAGCACATAGACCAACCCCGAAATGACCGGGGAGACGGAGAAGGGCAGCTCGATTAGTGTCGTCAGCAGCCGCTTGCCGACGAAGTCGCATTTGGCGATGGCCCAGGCCGCCGCGATCCCGCCGATCGTGTTCACCGGCACCGCGATGGCCGCGACAAGCAGCGTCAGGCGCATCGCCGACAGCGAATCCTCCTCGACGATAGCGGCGAGGGCGGGTTCCCAGCCGCGCCGCAGTGCCTCCGCCACTATCGCGGCGAGCGGCAGCAGGAAAAGGATGGTGGCGAGTACCGCGGCAAAGACGATCAGGACCCATCGCACTGGCCAGGAATCGCTTGCCGCCGGTCGGATCGCGGTGGTCATTCATGCCCCCGGCGCAGGCGGCGCTGCCACATGTTCAGCAGCAGTAGGATCATGAAGGACAGCAGCAGCATCGCCAGCCCGATCGCGGCCGCGGCGGCGTAGTCGAACTGCTCCAGCTTCACCACGATCAGCAGCGGCGCGATCTCGCTGACCATCGGCATGTTGCCGGCGATGAAGATCACCGATCCGTACTCGCCGACCGCCCGCGCGAAGCCCAGCGCGAATCCGGTGATGGTGGCAGGCAGCAGCGTGGGCATGACCACACGGCGGATCGTCTGCAAGCGCGTCGCCCCCAACGTCGCCGCGGCTTCCTCGGCATCGAGCGACAGGTCGCGCAGCACCGGTTCAACCGTGCGGACGACGAAGGGCAGCGCGACGTAGATCAGCGCGACGACGATGCCCGCGGGCGTGTAGGCGACCTTCCATCCCGTCAGTTGTTCGATCGGCGCGCCGAGCCAGCCATTGGGGGCGAACAGCGCCGTCAGCGCCAGCCCTGCCACCGCGGTCGGCAGGGCGAAGGGCAAGTCAAGCAGCGCATCCATCGCGCGCCGGCCGGGGAAGCGGTACCGCGTGATGACCCAGGCGAATAGGATGCCGATAGGAATGCTGACCAGCGCAGCGATGATCGCCCCGCCGAAGGAGATGCGGAACGCCGCCAGCACCCGCGGTTCCAGCAAGGCGCCCACCACACCAGCGAATCCGAGTTCCCACGGCCGCAGGGCCAGCGTGGCGAGCGGAATCAGAACGATCACGGTCAGCCAGCCGGCGGTGATGCCGAGCGAGACGCCAAGCCCCGGCATAGACTGGCGGCGCCAGATGGGTCGTGCGCCGATCGCGGGGGTCGCACTCATTCAGCGGCCAGGTCGGTAGATGCGGTCGAAGATTCCACCATCGTTGAAATGCAGGCGCTGTGCCGTCGCCCAGCCATCGAAGGCGTCGTCGATGGTCACCAATTGGATCGCCGGGAAGCGTTCCCCCGCTGCGCGCAGCGCCGCCGTATCGCGTGGCCGATAGAAGTGCTTTGCCGCGATGCGTTGGCCGTCTTCGCTGTACAGATGGGTCAGATAGGCCTCGGCCAGGGCGCGCGTGCCGCGGCGGTCCACGTTCTGGTCCACCACTGTGACAGGCGGCTCGGCCAGGATGGACAGTGGCGGATAGACGATCTCCAGCCCAGCCTGCGGGAATTCCTGCAAGGCAAGATGCGCCTCATTTTCCCAGGCCAGCAGCACATCGCCCTGGCCGCGCTGGACGAAGGTGGTGGTCGACCCGCGTGCGCCGGTATCGAGCACCGGCACCTGGCGGAACAACTGCGCCGTCGCGGCTTCCGCCGTCGCCGCACCGCCGCCCGGCTGACGTAGCGCCCAGGCCCAGAAGGCGAGGTAGTTCCAGCGCGCACCGCCCGATGTCTTCGGGTTCGGCGTAATAATCGACACGCCCTGCTTCAGGAGATCGCCCCAGTCGCGCAGCCCCTTCGGGTTCCCCCGCCGCACCAGGAAGACAATGGTGCTGGTGTAGGGGCTGCTGTTCTGTGGCAAGCGCTTCTGCCAGTCGCGCGCGATCAGCCCGCGCTCGGCGATCGCGTCGATGTCATAGGCCAGTGCCAGCGTGACCACATCGGCGGCGAGGCCGTCGATCACCGACCGCGCCTGGCGGCCGGACCCCCCATGGGACGTGTTGATCCCCGGCCGTGGATTGCCGCGCCCGGCCCAGAAGGAGGCGAAGGTGGTGTTGAACTCGCGGTAGAATTCCCGCGTCGGGTCGTAGGAGACATTCAGCAGCGTGGGCGCCTGCTGCGCGCGGGCCGAGAATGCCGCCAAGCTGGCGCTGGCTGCGAAAAGGCCGCGGCGGGAGAGGGTCGTGATGCTCATCGCGTCATTCCTCCAAGGTTGAGATTAGCGGATCGGTTGGCGGAAGTGGGCGGTGGTCGCCCAATCGTGACCGGGCCTTTCAGGCGTCTCCCGGCCGGATGCCGGCGGCCGAGACGACGCCGGCAAAGCGCGTGACCGTGCCCTCCAGCAACTCAGCGAACTGCGCCGGGGACCCCCCGACGACGCTGAAGCCGAGCGTAGCCAGCCGGTCCCGCACCGCCGGTTCGGCCAGCGCAGCTACCGTGGCGGCCTGCAGCGCGTCGCGAATGGCAACTGGCACGCCCCGCGGCAGGATCGTGCCCATCCAGGTCGTCTGCACGAAGCCGGGCGCGACGGCCTGCGCAATCGTTGGCACGGCGGGCGCGGATGGCGCGCGTGCGGCGGAGGTGACGGCGAGCCCCACCAGCCGCCCGTCGCGGACCTGGTCCACCGCCGCGCCGAGCGTGACGAGCGCCGCATCCACCGTGCCTGCCAGCAGATCCGCCAGCAGCGGCCCGCCGCCGCGATACGGCACATGTTCCGGCCGGCCGCCGATCGCCTGCGCGATCAACTCGCTGGTCAGGTGATGGGAGGTGCCCCAGCCCGGCACGCCGACATTCACGCTGCCGGGCCGCGCACGCAGCCGCTGAGCATAGGTGGCGATATCGGGGATGCCGGACCGCGGATGGGTGACAAGCAGGTTCGGCGCTTCGATCCCGAGCGTGACCGGGTCCAGGCCCGGCAGCAGCGGCGCGGACCCTGGCGGCGGCAGGGCTTCTACCGCCGCCAGCGTGTCGTTGGTTAGCAGCAGCGTGTAGCCATCCGCCGGCGCACGCAGCACCGCCTGGGTGCCGATTCGCGAGGATGCACCACCGATGTTCTCGATCACGACCGGCTGTCCGAGCTGCCGTTGCAACGAAGGCAGGATGGCGCGGGCGAAGACATCGACACCGCCGCCCGGCGGGAAGGGCACGACGATGCGGATGGTCCGGGTGGGGAACGCGCTGCCCTGCGCCTTTGCCCGCACGGATGCGGCCGCCAGGGCGGAGGCGAGCAGCAGGGTGCGGCGACCGTTGGTCATGGTTTCAGCCCCCCACCTGGCGGATACCCGCGGCGCGCACCACGCCGGCGAAACGTTGCGTTGATTCGTCGGTGCGGCGGGCGAAGACCTCGGGCCCATCGGCCACCACCTCGAAGCCCAGGCCGGTCAGACGGTCCTGCACGGCGGGTTCGCGCAGCGTCGCAGCGATGGCGCCGTGCAGCGCGGCGACGATCGGCGCCGGCACGTCCTTGGGCACCAGCAGCCCCTGCCAGGATTCGACATCGTATCCAGGGGCGACGGTCTCGGCGAGCGTCGGCACATCGGGCAGCGCGGCGTCACGCATGGCGGTGGTCACGGCGAGCGGTACGATCGCGCCCTGCCGGATCTGCTCAGTGATGGCGGGCAGGGTGATCACCAGCGCATCGAGGTGCCGGGCGAGCAAATCGGTCGTGGCCGGCCCGCCGCCGCGATACGTCACGTATTCCACCGGCAGCCCGCCGGCCGCCTGCGACAGCAATTCATGCACGACATGCGCGATGCCGCCCCAGGCCGGCAGGCCGACATTTAGTCGCCCGGGCCGTGCCTTCACAGCAGCGACATAGCCCGCGATGTCGGTGAGGCCAGACCCCGGATGGGTCGCGAGGATCTGCGCCGCCCGCACCGCCTGCGTGACCGGCGTGAACGACCCACGTACGGTGAAGCCCGGATTGGGCGCGATCAGTTCCGCCAGCACGATGGCGTCGCCGGTCACCAGCAGCGTGTGGCCGTCAGCCTCGCCGCGCGCGACCTGCTGCATGGCGATCAGGCCGTTGGCGCCGCCCTGGTTCTCGACCAGCACGGTCTGGCCGAGCCGCATGGACAGCGTCGGCGCGATGATGCGCGCCAGCGTGTCGAGGCTGGCCGCAGGCGCGGAGGACACGACCAGGCGCACCGGGCGCGTTGGTGCCCATGTCGCGGCGCGCGCCGGGCTGGCGGCAACGGAGGCAAGTGCGGCGCCGAGCGCGCTGCGTCGGGAGAACGTCATCTCTGTGATCCTGTGCTGGGTGTGGCATCGCGATGCGCCGCGCCGGCCCATGGGGATCGCCTGGTCTCAGGCGTCCCGAGCGGACGCGGCGGGTCGACATCGCCCCCCGGTCACAAGCGGCGCCCAGCCCGACTGCGCCAGATATGCGCCGACACCCTGGATGACCTCGGCCGGCCGCGCGCCATCGTGGCGCAGTTGCGCGCGGAGTGCGGCCACTTCCTCCAGCCGCGCGGCCCATTCGGGGCCGAAGGCCTCGGCAAGCCAGGCACGGAGCACCGCGGACAACGCCGGCGCGCCGCCGCCGGTCGAGACGCTCAGCAGCAGGTCGCCGCGCCGGACGATCGCCGGGACATGCAGGTCGCAAAGGTCCGGCACGTCTTCGACATTCACCGCGACGCGCCGCGCACGAGCATTGCCCGCGAGTATCCAGGATTCGGTATCGGTCAGCCCGGCGACAAACAGCAGGCGCGCGGCTTCGATCTGTTCCACCGTCGGCAGATACGGGCGCAGGCGGTCGCCAAGCCGCTCCACGAGGGCATCATCGGCCGCGTCGCTATGCACGGTCAGCATCGTCATCCCGGCGGCTTCGAGTAGATCGAGCCGTTTCAGGAGGGCAGGACCTCGGCCGGCGAGGAGCGTCGGCGTGTCGGGCAGATGAATGAGCGGCAGCATCAGGCGGCCGCCTGCCCCGACAGGACCGCGCGCGCGGCATCCTGACCGATTCGTGCGCAGAAATCACCGAAGCCTTCGCCTAGCGTCCGGTTCATCGACCAGGCGGCGAACAGCGGTTCCAACTGCGCGGCGATGCGCGCCTGCGGCACCTTGTCGGCCAGCGTGAAGGACAGGCGCGTGCCCTCGAAATCCCCGCCGACGAACAGCGTGTAGAGGCCGGGCGCGCGGCCGACGACGCCGATATCCCCGGCATAAGGGCGCGCGCAACCATTCGGGCAGCCGGTCAGGCGCAGGCTGATGCGTTCGCCGGCCAGGCCTTGGCGCGAGAGCGCTGCCTCGACATCGGCGAGGATGGGCGCATGCACGCGCTCGCCCTCGGCCAGGGACTGACCGCAGGTCGGCAGCGCCACGCAGGCGAGCGACCACCGTGCGAGCGGCGAGAGGTCCTCGGCGAAGGTCACGCCATGCGCGCGCAGCAGGGATCCGACGGCCGTGCGATCGGACGCGGCGATGTCGGCCAGCAGCAGGTTCTGCTGCGCGGTCACGATGGGGCGTGGGGCGAAGCGCGCCATCATCTCCCGCAGCGCGACGCGCAATGTCCCGGCGACGCGCCCCGCGGCGACCGGCAGGCCGAGCCACAGCCGACCATCACCCTGTTCGTGCCAGCCGAGTAGGTCAGGCACGCTGAAGCGCGGCAGTTTCGGCGCTGGCGGCAATGCGCGGCCGAGATCGGCCGAGAGCCTGTCGCGCACCCAATCCACGCCGCGTTCCGCCACGACATATTTCAGCCGCGCATGCTTGCGGTCCGTGCGGTCGCCATGATCGCGCGACAGGCGCACCACGGCCTTCGCCATCTCCAGCACATCATCCGGGCCGATGACGCAGATCGCATCGGCGAGGCGTGGATAGGTGGCGGGCTTGTTGTGCGTCATGCCCATGCCACCGCCCACCGTGACGATCCAACCCGTCAGCGTGCCGCCCTCGGTCAGCGCAACGAAGCCGAGGTCGTTGGCCAGCACATCCGGCGTGTTGTCGTCGGGGTGTGCGAGGGCAATCTTGAACTTCCGCGGCAGGTAGGTCGGGCCATACAGGGGCTCGTCCTCCGGCGCGCCGACCGCCTGTTCATCGAGGAAGATTTCGTGGTGCGCGCGGGTGCGCGGCAGCAATTCGGAGGACAGGCGGAAGGCTTCGGCCTCCAGCCGCGCATGGATCGCATCGGCGCGTGGCGCCGCGGTAGTGATGACGTTGCGCACCACATCGCCGCAGGCGGCGAGTGTCGTCATCAGCGATTCATGGATCGCGGCGATGGACGGCTTCAGCGCCTGGCGGATGATGCCGTGAAACTGCACGCCCTGGCGCGTCGTCAGGCGCAGCGTGCCGTCGGCGTACCTATCGGCCAGCGCGTCCAGCGCTAGCCACTGTACCGCGGTCAGCCGTCCGGCGGGCGCACGCACGCGCACCATGAAGGTCCAGTCCTTGTCCTCCCCGCGCTGCTTGCGTTCGGTCGCGGTGTCGCGGTCGAACTGTTCGTAGGTGCCGTGGAATTTGAGGAGGGTGTAGGCACCTTCCGACAGGCCGCCGCGCGCTTCGGCGGCGGCGATCTCCTCGGCGATCGTGCCGCGCAGCGCATGGCTGTCGAATTTAATGGCCTCTGCGCCGCTGGGCTTTGCCGACATGCTCGTCTTGCTCTCCACGATGTATACCACCGCACTGCACCATCATTCGCCTGTAATACACAATGTCAAACAGTATTTTTTTTGATCGGAGAGCGTGGAGCCGGAAATTCGCCCCGATTCGGTCGGCAGTCTCAAAAATTCAAGGAAATTTGGTGCGTTAGAGGCGATATGGAGTGACCCATGGCAGTGCCGGCACCATACGAAGAAGGCTTTTCTGTCATTTTTTTATCGTGGAATTATGCGCCCAGTCGATTGACAATGATCGACAATGAAATGTGAAATGTTGCCGCTGATGATCGGGGGCAGGGTGCCCTGCGGAGATGGAAAGAATGCAATTCGCGACACCAGGAGACACATCACGGCGCCACGGCCCCCACCGGGCGCATGAGGCCTGTCGGCGCTGTCGAATGTGTCGCGGCGGCTGACCCGACACACCGCTCCCATCCCATCCAACGAACGCAACAGCCGGCGCCGCGCCACGCGCGCCGGAGGAGGAGGATCGGAATGATCCAGTCACACACCATCAACGACAAAGGCCATCTAATCGGCGTCGCTACCACCGCCGATCATGGTTGGCTGTTCACCGCCATCGACCCGCGCGTCGAGGACCTGCACGGCAGCTGTTTCCGCAGCCCCGCCGAGGCGGAGCGCGTCGCGCTGCTAGTTCTGGATCGCGGTCGCGGCACGGTTGGGGCGCGGGCATGATCTCGCTCACCCTGCGTGCCATGGGCAGCGGCGCGTTGCTACTGGCGGTGCTTGCCGCGGTCGGCCTCCTGCGGGTGCACGGATCATGATCAGTGCCCTTTTCGTTCCCATGATCACGACAGATTCCATCGCGTGGATCAACGCCGTACTCGCCGGCGTGGGCGGCATCACCCTTCACGCCGTCTATCCGCCGCAGGACCAGGCGATCGCCGAAGCGCTGCTGCTCGCCGCGGTGCACCCGTGAGCGCCGTGCGGCAGCAACCGCCGCCCGTCACGGCCGCGCTCCACGAAGCCTTTGGTGTCGAGGTGGTGGGCCTGAGCGTCAGCCCCGAGGACGGCGATGCGGTGTTCGACACACTGCGTGGGCTCGTCGCTACGCACGGGCTGGTCGTTCTGCGTGACCAGACGCTGCCACCGGCCGCGCAGGCGGCGGTGACGCGACGGCTGGGCCGGCCCGAGATCCACGCGCTCGACCATGCCCGCCATGCGGAACAGCCGGAGATTGTCGTCGAGGGCAATGCGGCGGCGCTGCCGGGCCTTGGTGATGCCGGCCTCGCCTGGCATGCGGACCTGACCTGGCGGGCCGCGCCGACGCGGCTGTCACTGCTGCGGGTAGAGCATCTGTCGGCCGCGCCCGGTGAGATACTGTTCGCTCATCAGGGCCTCGCCTATGACCGGCTCGACGCCTGGCTGCGCTGGCGCATTGAATACCTGGATGCCGAGCACGACCATGACCGACGTTGCCGTGGTGATGCACCCGGCTGGCGCGCCCGGCCGGCACTTGCGGCATCGGAGCGCGCCGCCCATCCGCCGGCGGTGCATCCGGTGGTGCGGCTCGACCCGGTCAGCGCTAGTCGCAGCCTGTTCGTGAATGAGGGCACGACGACCCGGCTGCTCGGCGTCCCGGCCGATGAAGGGGAGCACCTGCTCGCCCGCCTGCTGGCCGCCGCGACCGATCCGGCGGTGGTGTATCGCCATAGTTGGCGACCCGGCGACCTGCTGCTGTGGGACAACGCGCTGCTGATCCATCGCGTGGTCGCCTCTGCGCCCGGCGAGGTCATCCAACTCCATCGCAGCGCGGTTGCGGGGGAGCGGCCGGTCGGCCCGCTATCCGTCGCGCAGCCCTGGGTATCCGCCGGATAACCATAAGTCGCGTTGGGTCCAACGCGTCTGACCTCCGCCCACCGCCGGCGGAGCGGCCTGCCACCCGGCAGGCCGTGACTTGGCGGCCGTGTGAAGGACGTTTCCTCCCGAAAACTCCGGCCGGGATTCCCTCGGGGGTCCCGGCCGCCTTTTCGTCAGAACCCGGCGAAAAGCCGTGTCGAAAGGTAGCGTTCGGCGAAGGATGGCGCGATGGCGACCACCAGTTTCCCGGCCATCGCGGGGTCGCGCGCGACCTCGATCGCTGCCGAAAGGGCGGCGCCGGAGGAGATGCCGATCGGCAACCCTTCCTCCCGCGCGCAGCGCCGCGCCGTTTCCAACGCGTCACGTTCCGGCACGCGCATGATGGCGTCGATCCGTTCGAGTTCCAGCACCGCCGGCTTGAAGCCCGCGCCGATGCCCTGGATGTCGTGCGGACCCGGGTCGTCGCCGGACAGCACGGCGCTTTCGGCAGGTTCCACACCGATGATGCGAAGGCCCTTGCGGCGCGGCTTCAACGCACGGGCGATTCCGGTCAGCGTGCCGCCGGTGCCGATGCCGCCGACGATCGCATCGACCTCGCCAGCCGTGTCCGTCCAGATTTCCTCCGCCGTGGTCGCGGCGTGGATGTCGGGGTTGGCGGCATTGTCGAATTGCCGCGGCATCCAGGCGCCGGGTGTCGCGGTCAGGATCGCCTCGGCCCGCGAAATGGCGCCGGCCATGCCGCGCTTGGATGGCGTCAGCTCCAGTTCCGCGCCCATCAGCCGCATCATGCGGCGGCGTTCGATGCTCGCCCCGTCCGGCATCACCACGATCAGCCGATAGCCCTTGGCCGCCGCCACGAAGGCCAGTGCGATGCCGGTGTTGCCGGAGGTCGGCTCGACCAGCACGGACCGGCTTGGCGTGATCAGACCCTCACGCTCGGCGGCCTCGACCATCGCCAGTCCGATGCGGTCCTTCACCGACCCAAGCGGGTTGAAGAACTCGAGTTTCAGCGCGATGCGCGCGGCCAGCCCATCGGCGGCACCGATGCGTGGCAGCAGCACCAGCGGCGTGCCGCCCACCGTCTCCAGGATGGAGCCGAACATGCGCCCGCGCGGGGCGGCGAGGTCGGCCGTCGTTTGCACCTTGGATGCCTGTCGGCGGCGTTGGGCGTTTCCATTGGACATGGCTGAGGCCATATCACGTCCGCGGATCGGGGTTCAGGGGGGGGTGGTGACGGCGCGATGGATCGGGGCGGCGGTGGCTGCCGTGCCGCTGGCGGTGGGGGCGGTCGTGCTGGGCGGCGGACAGGGCTGGCGGCAGGCGGCGCTGTGGGGCTTGGGGGCGGCGCTGGGCGTGGTCCTGTACCAGGCGACCTTCTCCTTTGCCGGCGGCTTCCGGGATGTGCTGGTGCATGGCCGCGGCATGCGGCTGCGCGCCCAGATGCTGATGCTTGCCATCCTGGTGGTGACGATGATGCCGGCGATCGAGGCCGGCACCCTGTTCGGCGTGCCTGTTCGCGGCATCGTCTTCCCGGCCGGGATCGCGGTGCTTCTGGGCGCCTTCATCTTCGGCGTCGGAATGCAGCTGGGTGGCGGATGCGCCTCGGGCACGCTGTATACGGCCGGCGGCGGCAATCTGCGGATGGTCCTGACGCTAGCCTTCTTTATCGCCGGTGCCACCCTGGCGGCCTGGGATTCGGAACGCTGGTCCGACCTACCGGCGCTGCCGACTTACAGTCTACCCGACCTGGTCGGACTTTGGCCGGCGATGGTCGGCAGCCTCGCGGTCTTCGCGGTGGTGGTGGTCATCTCCATGGCCGTCGAGCGCCGTCGCTACGGCAACGTGGAACGCCGGTCCTGGCGTAGCGGCGCGCTGCTGCGCGGGCCTTGGCCGTTGGTGTGGGGGGCGGTGGCGCTGGCGCTGTTGAACCTCGCCACGTTGGCCCTCGCCGGACGGCCCTGGGTCATCACCGCCGCTTTCCCGCTGTGGGGGTCCCGCGCCGTCGAGGCGCTGGGCTGGGACGACCCCGCCTTCTGGCCCTTCTGGGAAGACCCGACGCGGGCAGAGGCTATACTGCGCCCGCTGCTGGCTGATCGTACGACGGCGATGGATCTTGGGTTGATCGCGGGCGCGCTGTTCGCGGCGGTGGTCGCCGGACGCTTCGCGCCGCGCCTCGGCCTGCCGGTGGCGCATGCGCTGGCTTCAATGATCGGCGGGCTGCTGTTGGGCTATGGCGCGGTCATGGCCTCTGGCTGCAACATCAGCGCCTATGTCGCGGGCATCGCCTCGGGCAGCCTGCATGGCTGGGCGTGGATCGTGACGGGGCTTCTGGGCAATTGGGTTGGGATTCGCCTCCGGCCGATCTTCCGCCTCACGGCGTAACGCGCCGCGCGATGTAAACCTTCTCCTTCATGCGCCATTCGGAGGACGCCGTCGGCGCGCCGCGGCCTGCACGCAGGATGTCGATCTTTCGCTTGGCCAAGCAGGCAATTTCGGTAACGTCCCCGCGATATCGACCCGCCTGGAGACGACAATGAGGCTCAACGCCCTGCCGGCTTTGCTGCTTACGCTTGCACTTTCATCGGTCGCGCCAGTGGTCGCCGCGGAGCCCGCGCCACTGGCGGCGGAGGCCTGCCTCGGCTGCCACGGCCCGGATGGTCGCGGCGGCGCTGGCGCCATTCCCATCGCCGGGCGCGACAAGGCGGAGATCGCCGCCATCCTGCTCGCCTTCCGCGCCAATGAGCGCCCCGGCACCATCATGGGCCGCGTCGCCCGCGGCTACACGGATGCGGAGATCGCTGCTGTGGCCGACCACTACTCTCGAATTCGCTGAGCGGGAGACGCCCCATGACAACGCACCTTCCCCGCCGCGCCCTGCTTGGCGCCGCCGCTGTCCTCGCCACGCCGGTCCCGCTGCGCGCGCAGGCCGCCGCGCGGCTGGTCGTGATCGGCGGTGGGTTCGGCGGCGCCTCGGCTGTATCCTTCGCGCGCCGCACCTATCCGGATGTGCAGGTCACGCTGGTCGAACCGCAGACGCGTTTCGTCACCTGCCCGTATGGCAACCTGCTGATCGGCGGCGAGCGGCAACTCGCGCAAATCACCTATACCTATGATGGGCTGCGCGCGCGCGGGGTGAACGTCATCCATGACCGCGCCGCCGGGATCGATGCCGCCGTGAAGCGGGTGCGGCTCGCGGGCGGACAGACGCTCGATTACGACCGGCTCATCCTGTCACCCGGCATCGCCATCCGCTGGGGCGCCATCGAGGGCTACGACCAGGCGGCCGCCGAGGTGATGCCTCATGGCTGGATCCCCGCTGACGGTTCGCAGACGCTGCTGCTGCGCCGCCAATTGGAGGCCATGGCCGATGGAGGCGTCGTCGGCTTCGCGATCCCGGCCAATCCGTTCCGCTGCCCCCCAGGGCCATATGAACGGATCAGCATGGTGGCGCAGTACCTCAAGCGCCATAAGCCGCGCTCGAAGATCCTCGCGCTGGATGCCAAGGAAGGCTTCAGCAAGCAGGGCCTGTTCCAGGATGGCTGGCGCGCGCTGTATGGCGATATGATCGAATGGGTGCCGGGCAATCGCGATGGCCGCGTGGTGAAGGTCGATCCACGCGAAGGCGTGTTGGAGACCGAGTTCGGCACGCGCCACAAGGTCGCTGTCGCCAATGTCATTCCGCCGCAATCGGCGGCCTCGATCGCGATCGAGGCGGGCTTGGCCAACGACACCGGCTGGGTGCCGGTCAACACCCGCACCTTCGAGGCGCGCGCCGCTCAGGGCATCCATGTAATCGGCGACGCCAACATCCCTGGCCCGATGCCCAAATCGGGGTTTATCGCCAACACGACCTCGAAGCAGGCGGTCGCGAGCGCCATCGCGCTGCATCGCGGCCAGACTCCGCCCGAGGCGGTGTATTTCAACACCTGCTACAGCCATGTGGGTGCGGAGTACGGCATCTCGGTCGTCAACATCTTCCGCCCCAATGCGGACGGCACCGCCATTGCCGAAGTGCCGAATTCCGGCGGCGTCTCCCCACGCGGGGATCTGCCGGAACAACGGCGCCTCGAGGCGACCTACGCCGATGCCTGGTATGATAGCATCACCCGCTCCATGTTCGGCTGATGCGAACATCACGACGCGCGGTCCTTGCCCTGGCTGTCTTGCCCGCCGCCGCGGCTGCGGCGACCGAAGAAGCCTTGAATGTGGCCATCCGCGAGGCCGTCGGCGACGCCGCGATCGAGGATGGCGGCATCGTGCTAAGTGTGCCCACCATTGCCGAAAATGGCGGCCAAGTGCCGCTGACCGTGCTGGTGGACAGCCCGATGACAGCGGCCGATCATGCGACCGCCATCCATGTATTCGCGACCCGCAACCCTACGCCGGGCGTGGCGAGTTTCCGCCTCACCCCGTGGCTCGCCCGCGCCGAGGTGCAGACGCGCATCCGGCTTGCGGAGGATCAGCGAATCGTCGTGCTCGCCCAGTTCAGTGACGGTCGGGTGAGACGTGCGACAGCTGAGCTGCGCGTCACCACCGGGGGGTGCCTCTCGTGACCCGCCCGCTGTCAGCACCCCGCATCCGTATCCCCCGCTCGGCCCGTCCAGGCGAGGTGATCGAGATTCGCACGCTCATCGAGCACCCGATGGAAACCGGCCTGCGCCATGACGGCGGCGCCGCCATCCCGCGCGACATGTTGAACCGCCTGCTGGTGCGGATGAATGGGGAGACGGTGCTGGCTGTGGATGTGCGTAATGGCACCGCTGCCAACCCGTATCACGTCTTCTTCGTGCGGATGGAACGGACCAGCAGCTTCGAATTCACCTGGACGGACGAAGCGGGCCGCATCGCGCGGGCTGAGGCGCGGGTCACCGTGGCCTGACGCTGCCTCCACCAGGCCGGCTCGCATTCCACGACGGACCGTCGTAGAGCATGCACCAGGGCAGGGGGGAATCCGGGACTCGCCATGTTGCTGCGTCGCGACCGTGCGTTCACGGCCATTGCCATCATGCTCGACCTCGCCTTCCACGCCGGCCGCGCCGGTGAGTTGGTGGCGGGTGCTGAGATCGCCGAACGCCTAGGCGCCGCGCGCCGGGGGGTGGAGCCGGTGTTCCAGGCGCTGTCGCGCGCGGGGATGCTGGAGAGCGTGCGCGGGCCGCGCGGCGGCTATCGTCTGGGCCGCCGACCGCGGGACCTGCGCCTGTCCGACATCGTCGCCTGTGTGCAGGAAGATCCCGAGACACCCGATGACCTGGTCGGGCGGCTGCAGACTGCCGTGGTCATGCCGATGTGGCGGGAACTGGATGTTGAACTGCGCACCAGGCTCGCCGGCATCACCATCGAGGACCTGCTGCGCCGGGCCCAGGCAGCCGGTCTGCGGCGCGCCGTGGTCGAGCCGCTGAACTTCGCGATCTGACGCTGGCGGCGCACGGTCTAGATTGCCGGGTATCACGATCTCTCAAGCGCCAGTGACCGCTTTGCCGCCTGGACCGATGCCATCGCCAGGTCCGCAAGCGCCCGCCAAGGCGAGTTGCGATCTCAGCGGTGCTGTCGAGCGGGTGCATCGCCCCAAGTGGCGGCGGCGGTTCATCGGGTAGCGGTCCGCCCCCTTGGAACCGCACCGCCACCGCATCCGGTAGCCGGGCGACAGCCAGCCCCGCGAACGCTTTCGCCCGCCGTTCCCTGCCGGACAGGCTGTAGGCTAATCGCTGTGGCGTTAGCCTCAGCACGACGTCGAATGCGAGTGTCACCGCGCGTCCTGGCGCGCGCGATGGTTCATGCTGCATCGGTGCTGGTCAGGATGCGCTGACGGCGTCGCGCAGACGCGGCGCGGCCTCGTTCGACACCAGGCCCAGCGCGCCGCCCAGCGCCGCGACCCGCCCGATGACCACCAGGGCCGGGGTCGGGATGCCGGCGCGCCGTACCGCGAGGGTGCAGGCGCCAAGCGTGCTCGCCAGGATGGATTGCCCGGGGAGCGAGGCCTGGGAGATGACCGAGACCGGAGTATTGGTTGGCAGCCCCGATGCGAGCAGGCGCACGGCCATCTCATCGAGGCAGGACAGCGCCATGAAGGCGACCAGCGTGGCGCCGCTGCGAGCCAGCGCATCCCAGTCCACCGAGTTCGGCAGGCCACCGCTTTCGTCGTGCCCGGTGACAAAGGTGACGGCGCTGGCAATGCCGCGATGTGTGACGGGAATGCCGGCCGCGGCCGGTGCGGCGGTGCCGGATGTCACACCGGGTACAACGCGCCATGGAATGCCCGCTGCCGCGAGGGCGGCCGCTTCCTCCCCGCCACGGCCGAACAGGAAGGGATCACCACCCTTGAGGCGCACCACGCGCTGACCGGCCCGGGCGCCGGCGATCATGCGCGCGATGATCGCCGATTGCGGCGTGGCCTGTGCCGCCTTGCGCTTGCCGACCGGGACGATGATCGCGCCGGCGCGTACCAGGCGCAGCACGCCGCGACCGGGCAGCGCATCATGAAGGACCAGATCGGCACGGCGAAGCGCGCTGACCGCGCGCAGCGTCAACAGTTCGGGGTCGCCTGGGCCTGCGCCGACCAGCCAGACCTCGCCCGGCCGAGGGCCGTCCGTCGCGGCCAGAAAACTCATTTTGGCTGTTCTCACAAAGTCTCGTGGAGGCAGCATCCTGTGCAGAAAAAACACGATCGACAAGCGTGAGAAAAAACGACCACCGAAATCCGTGCGCGAGCACGCCATTCCCTGCCCGGATGGCGGTACGGGAAAGGATCGACCTTTAGGGCGAGACAAGCGGTGTCTTGATCCTTGCTGGAACCACACGTGGGCGCAGGCAGGAAGCCCGGATGCTTCAAACACAATCCCCAAAACCTCGAGCGGCCCATGAATTTCTCCGCGACGTGGTGGCGCGATGGCATCGCGTGGCTTGAATCAGGTCAGAATGATAAAATACTTTTTTCAATTGTTTTTTTGTTGACTCCACAATAGTTCATTGTCGCATATGGGAACGGCAAGGCTGCCATCCGAAAGAGGCAACGAGACGATGATCTGCACTGCCATCGCGACAGGCTGCACGCACCGGGGCACCGCCCCGCGGTGCCGCGCCCAGGGTGCCGCGCTGCGGTGTCGCTGTCGGCCCGCCTGACGGTCGCGCAGACCCGCGACACTCGCGCTGCGCCACATGCCTGCCGCCATGTCGGCCGGCGTCCCGCCACGTCCTGCGAAGGTCCCTCGCACCATGATGCACAGCCATACCCGCACCGTCGTCCTGCGCGCAGGCCGGTCTCGGGAGTTGCACCGATGAATGCCGGCCGCATCCTCGCCTTCCACGCGCCCGCCGCCGCGCATCGCGCAACGGGCACGACGCCCACTGTACCGGGTCTCGACGGGCTGCCGCCGATGCTCGATGCAATCGCCGCCGCCGCCGCGCGGCATGATCGCGACGGCACCTTCCCCTTCGACAGCATCGAACGCCTGCACATGGCGGGCATCCTGTCCCTGACGGTGCCGGCGGCGCTTGGCGGTGGCGGTGCCGGGCTTGGCCTGGCGGCCGAGGCCGTCACGCTGGTGGGTGAGGCCTGCCCAGCGACCGCCCTGGTGCTGGCGATGCAATTTGTGCGGCAGGCGGCGATCGCCCGTAGCGCGACTTGGCCGCTCGAACTGCGCCAGCGCATCGGCCGGGATGCGGTGACGCAGGGCGCGCTGATCAACGCGCTGCGCGTCGAACCGGAACTCGGATCGCCCACACGTGGCGGCCTGCCGGCCACGGTGGCACGACTGCGCGCCGGGCATTGGTCAATTTCCGGTCGCAAGCGTTACGCGACCGGCGCACCGGGGCTGCGCTGGATGGAGGTGCTGGCGCGCACGGATGAGGAGGTGCCGCGCATCGGCATCTTCCTGGTCCCCGCCGATGCCACGGGCGTCGAGGTGATCGAGACATGGAATCATCTCGGCCTGCGCGCGTCCGGCAGCCACGACGTGGTCTTCACCGATGTCGCCGTGCCGCTCGACCACGGCATCGGCCTTGTCGCCGTCGGGGAGGCCTTGCGGCCCGACGCGGTGCAATCGGCCTGGACGACGATGCTGGTCGCCGCCGTCTATACCGGCGTGGCGCGCGCCGCGCGCCGCTGGATCCTCCGCTTCCTCAACGACCGCGCGCCGGCCAGCCTTGGCGCGCCGCTCGCCACCCTGCCGCGCGTGCAGGAAGCGGTGGGTGAGATCGATGGCCTGCTCGCCGCCAATGCGCGCATCACCGAGGCGGCCGCCTTCGCCACTGATTCCGGTCACCCACCGACCTCGGCCGAGAGCGCGCTTCACAAGGTGACGCTCGCGGAGAATGCCGTGCGTGCGGTCGAGCGCGCCGTCTCTCTCGCTGGCAACCACGGCCTTGACCGTGCGCTGCCCCTCGAACGGCATTGGCGCGACGTGCAATGCGCGCGTGTCCATGTGCCGACCGCCGACGCCGCGCATCTCGCGGCCGGTCGCCTCGCCCTTTCGCAAGCCCAGCATTCCGGGAATCTGTCGTCATGACCTCTCTTCGCCTGTCCCGTCGCGCGTTGTTCGCGACGTCCTTGGCGCTGCCCACCATTGCGCGCGCCGCGGAACCCTTCCCGTCGCGGCCGATCCGCTATGTTTGCCCGTTCCCGCCGGGGGCGACGAACGACAACGTCTCCCGCACAATGGCGCGCGCGTTGCAGGCACGCCTCGGCGTGCCGGTGGTGGTGGAAAACCGCGCTGGGGCCGGGGGCGCGGTCGGTGCGCGCTTCGTCGCCGACAGCAAGCCGGATGGATACACGCTGTTGAATGCGTCGGCCGGCAACCTAACCATCGCGCCGCATCTGGGCAATGTCGGCTACGATCCACTGCATGCCTTCGCGGCTGTGGCCTCGGCGGGGGAAAGCTACAGCATCATCGCCGTCAATCCGAACTTGCCGGTGCGCAGCGTGGCGGAGCTGATCGCGTACGGCCGGAGCAATCCGGGCAAGCTGAACTACGCCTCCGCCGGGATCGGTTCGGCGGGTCATCTGCGCGGAGCGTTGTTGGCCGATGAAGGTGGCTTCGAGGCCGTGCACGTGCCCTATCCCGGCAGCGCGCCGGCGGCGACCAGCGTCGTAACGGGCGATTGCCATGTGATGCTGGACCCGATCACCGCGACGCATGTCGCGGCCGGGAGGTTGCGCGCCCTGGCGACACTGGGTGACGATCGCTGGGATGCCTTTCCGGAGTTGCCGACGGCGCTAGAACAGGGCGTCGGGCGGGATTGGCCCTCGGGCGGCTGGTTCGCGCTCTTTGCGCCAGCCGGCACGCCGGCGGAGATCGTCGCGGGGCTGAACCGTGCCTTCAACGATGCGATTGCCGAAGCCGAGGTCGCCGCCGCGCTGCGTCGCTTCGGCCTGCGTCCCGTGCCGCTTAGCCCGGAGGTGCTTGCCGACCGCGTGGTGGCCGACCATGCCGCCACCGGCCTGGCCCTGCGTCGCCTGTCTATCGCCTGAGGAGCCGCACGCCATGACGCATCACCCGCTTGAATTCATCGGTATGATCTCCCACCGGCATGGGTCGGAGATCCATCCGCCATCCGGGCCGATCCTCGATCCCGACTACGTCGTCCGTTTCGCCCGAGCGCATGAGGATGGCGGTTTCGACCGCGTTCTCGTCGCCTGGCATTCGACGCATCCGGATGCGCTGCTGGTGGCAAGCCACGCTGCGGCGAACACGACGCGCATCGGCTTCATGGTCGCCCACCGGCCGGGATTCATCGCGCCGACGCTTGCTGCACGGCAATTCGCCACCTTCGACCAGTTGAGCGGTGGCCGCGCGGCGATCCACATCATCACCGGCGGCAATCCGGCGGAACAACAGCAGGATGGCGACTTCCTGGACCACGACCCGCGCTATGCCCGCAGCGACGAATATGTCGGGCTGCTGCGCCGCGTGTGGACCTCCGAGACGCCGTTCGACCATGACGGTGCGCATTACCGCCTGCGTGGCGCTTTTTCCGAGATCAAGCCGGTGCAGAAGCCGCACATCCCGATCTACTTCGGGGGCTCCTCCGATGTTGCGATCGAAGCCGCCGGGCGCCATGCCGATGTCTATGCCTTCTGGGGCGAGACGCTGGATCAGGCGCGCGAGACGATCGCGCGCGTGCGGGCCAGCGCTGCGCGGGCCGGGCGCGACCCGGCGAACATCAGGTTCAGCCTGTCGGTGCGTCCCGTGCTGGGCGACACTGAAGAAGCCGCTTGGGCACGGGCACGCGGTATCCTTGACCGCATCCGGGAACTCCGCGGCGACCGCTTCGGCAAGGTGCACCCCAAGCCGGAAAGCGAGGGTTCGCGTCGCCTGCTGACGGCCGCGTCAGGCGGAGCCGTGCGCGACAAGCGCCTGTGGACCGAGGTTGCAGCCGCGGTCGGCGCGGGCGCGAACACCACGGCGCTAGTCGGCACGCCTGATCAGGTGGCGGAAGCGCTGGCTGAGTATCACGCCATTGGCGTCACGACCTTCCTGATCCGTGGCTTCGATCCACTGGAGGATGCCATTGCCTATGGTCGGGACCTGCTGTCGGCAACTCGGACGGTTATCGCAGCACGTGCCTCCAATGACCTCGCTGCGGCATAGGCGATATGCGCTGGTCTTCACGACCCAGAGGAGGGTGAAAGTCGCATGGCCTCTTCGTCCGCAGGATGAACACCGACGCCGACCCGCGCATGAGGTCGAGCCGGCAGGGCCGCCACCGATGTTGAGGACGTACGGCTGAGTGATCTCCGATTAGGTTGTCAGGTCGCGATGCTCCCTGACGTCTTGGCGGTGGGTTGCCGTACGAATGGTAACGCCACGATGAGTAGAGCGAAGCAGCAGATCGCGACGGCGTCCACGCGCGGTACGATGCGCTGTCCGCCTCGCAGTGACGGCCGAGCTGATCAAGTGCGTCGACGATGAGATCGCTGACGATAGCGTCGTTCACGTTACCGGGGTGCACTCGTGAGATTTCTATGATGACGACTTCGACTGGTATGACCACACGTCGGACATCTATGAGCTTCGGCTGCCAGCCGATCTATGCTGCGACGAAGCTTGGCGGACATTCTGCGTCGCGATCTGCGCCAGCGGCCCCGAGAGCCAAGACCGTTCATCTATCGTACTTGGCTCGCCACTAACGAGGCGACGTGCAGGGCCATCTATGATTCGACGCTCAAGCAACTGGATGATCCACCGAACGCGAGGTGTGGCGCGGGCGAATGAATATCGCGGGCAACGGCACCGTAGTGTCGCCGCCATGCCGGCGCTCGGCACTTGCGTGCCGATCAGCATCATCGGCGGCGGCAGCATCGCCCTGCAGCGGCCAATCAGGTCGGCGGTCGTCGAGGCGCTGAGCTCGTCATCCTCGCGTCCGTAGCTTTCGCTTTGGCGGCTCGGCGGCAGGTGCTGGCTGAACTTGGCTTCCAGGCACATTGCGAGCAGGTTCGGTCTGTTGCGCCGGCGTGCAACCGGGTGGACCGGTGCCGGCGGCTAAGTAATGGCCTCGCAGGATCGGGAAGAGAACCCTTCCGCACGGTCTGAATCACCTTTCTCTGGCGCGGTACCGAACACATACCCCCGGGAGATGCTGCCCGCCGTGACGCAAGGCCGCGAAGGCTGTAGCTGATGTTGTGCTTCACGACAGATCTACCAATCAGATTAAGGACGTCCTTATCTGGATTCCTTTACAATTGGGTTGTCATGCCGATGTCGCGGTCCACGAACCGGCCGTTGTCTCGGCATCCGAGAATCAAGCGACCACGCAGAAGTCTGTCGACAACCTCGTCAATTCGCTGATCCGCTTGACTGCGTGGCGGGCGGAAGCATTGCTCGCGCCGAAGACGTCGCGGACCAGGAAATCCTCGACGATGTAAGTCCGAGGCGAGAATGCAAGTTCGAAGATCTCAGGAGCCCCTGGAGGCCGTTCAAGGCGTTTTGGCGCCGAAGCGCCGCGGCCATGGCATGGCGCTTCCACAACGGCTGCGAATGATGGCAATACGATTGGAGGCAGGATTGCGCGAGACGCCGCAGCGCTTCATCCCGCTCGCTTTCCACATTGCGCGGATCGACGAGGCGGCCAGGCGTCGCTTTCTGCATTTTCTCGTCTCCGATGTTCAGCGCGAGGCGTTTGCGTCATCAACCTGCCCTCCAGCTGTTCTCTACCTGCTGGCACGCGCGCGCCATGTCGTCGCGGATGCATCGCCCGAGTGCGATGAGCGGCGTCGAACGCTCGCCGACGATATACTCGCGGAAGAAGCGCCGCGCCGCGGCCGACGCCACATTCACTGCCACGGTGCGATCACATCAGATCGTCGCCTGCTGTTCCTGCGAAGCGCCGTTTCGCCGGACGAAGCCGACGCCTTCGTCCCCATGGCCCTTTGGCGCACCATCGCCTATGCGATGTCGGATTACGATGTCGACCACTTTGTCATGCGGGGCGCCCATATCGCTGTCCGTGTTAGGGCGCTCGCCGCTTGGGTCGAGCGAGAGATTGGTCAAAGCCCCCAAGAAGGCGAAGGAGAGCCATCTCCCGAGGCGGCGTAGCGGCTGTAGACCACGCGCGCAGGTCAGGACTCACGTCGTTTTCGGACAGCGCGTTTAGGGAACGCTCCACCTGGCGCCCAACGAATGCCAAGCTTGGACATCGGCCTCGTCGGCAAGCGTAGCTTGGGGCGCGCGCGCACGAACGGGACGTTGCCCACAGCGCATCGTCGCTCAAGATCATCGCCCCAGGCTTTCATGCCCTTCCAGCTGGTCGATAAGATCTCAGCCTCGAGCGCATCAAGCGATACCCGCAGCCGCGGGGGTAGGTGCTGGCGCCCAAGCAGATGCAACGTCATGTAGATCCCGATCCGCCCCTCCGGTACGGCCTCGGACGGCATGCAGTTGTCCTCGTCGAGATACGCAGCCATTTCAAAGCCGAGCCGGTAGAAGGCTTGGGCCTGCTGCTCGGCAAGCTTGCTCTCCTCATCCATCGCACCGAGGAACCTGACCTCGAGCCGCAGGTAGTTCAGCTCGATGTCGTCCGGATGGGGGAGTCGGTCCGGCTCCGGCTGGCCCTGCTTGCGTGCCGCGGCAATGTCGGTTCGCGCCCTCTCCTGATACGCCTCCCAGAACTCGAACCGAGCCTTGCGCTCCTGATGGAAGCGCTCGTCCTCGGCCTTCTGCAGTTCAAAGAAGGTGCGCTGTGCCAGGACACCGCCGCGCATGGCCCCAAGGGCTAGGGCGCGGGCCACAGCCTCCCTGGTGGTGACCTGCTGGCTGCCTGAGGCATCGTTGATGGTGAGCATACGCGCCGCCTCGGCGCGCAGGACCTCCGCGGTGGGATATCGTGCCTCAATCCACGTCTGCTTCACCTCGCGCTTGCGCGGCCGGCCGCGCGGATTGCCAGACTGGCCCTTGCGGAACTGCCCGGATTTCGGTGGGCGTCCATACCCGACCGCGTCCTGTTCGGCATCATCGTCACGATCATCGGTCATGCCGCCTGGCCTCCCAGCGGGATGGGTCCACGGGCTGCCGCGACGCCCTCGAACGCCTCGCGGCTATCCGCCAGGACGGCCTCTTTCCCGGTGAAGGCCTGAAACCGACGGATGATGGTGTCGCAGTAGTGGGGATCGTACTCTATCAATCGCGCTGCCCGCCCAGTCATCTGGGCTGCCATCAGCGTCGTCCCCGACCCGGCGAAAGGATCCAACACCAAGTCACCGCGCCTGGAGCAATCCCGGATCGCGTCCGCGACCAGGGCCACCGGCTTGACCGTGGGGTGCATCGCCAGCTCCTCGGCGCGCTTGCCCCCGATGCTGCTGATCCCGGGGTAGTCCCACACATTGGTGCGGTAGCGCCCGGTATCGCCCAGGCCAAAATTGTTCACATGCGGCGCATCGCCGTGTTTGAACACGAAGACCAGCTCATGTTTAGAACGATAGAAGCTCCCCATGCCGCCATTGGTCTTGTTCCATACGCAGAGGTTCTTCAGCTCGAGATTGGCCTGGCGGCCGGCAGCGGAGAGCTCCTCCAGGTGCCGCCAGTCCATGCAGACGTACAGGATGGCTCCATCCCGGCAGCGTGTGGCCATATTGGTCAGGGCGACCGTCAGGAAGGAGGAAAACTCCGCCGTCGCCATCTCGCCCACCCCCATGGCGAACTCCCGATGGCGGACCCGACCGAGGCCACAGACATGGCCATCGATCGGCACGTTGTAGGGCGGGTCGGTGAAAACCAGCCCAGCCTGCCCGTCCTGCAGCAGCCGATCATAGTGGGCGGTTTCCCGCGCATCACCGCAGAGCAGGAGGTGGTTGCCGAGGCACCAGAGGTCGCCCGGGCGTGAGACAGCGTGCTCGGGCATGTCGGGGATCAGATCGGCGGCGCTGTCGTCCGGCCCTGGCTGCTGCTGCCGCGCCAGGTCCAGGGTGAAATCCACCTCCGCCAAGCTGAAGCCGGTCAGCTCCACCTCGAAGCCGGCGTCGATCAGTTCCTGGAACTCCAGGGCGAGGAGGTCCTGATCCCACCCAGCGTTCAGCGCCAGCTTGTTGTCGGCCAAAGCGTAGGCCTGGCGCTCCTTGGGTGACAGGTCCCTCAGCGGCACCACGGGGATCTGATCGATACCGAGCAGCTTGGCGGCAGCAACCCGACCATGGCCGGCAATGATGCTCCCTTCCTCATCGACGAGGACGGGATTGGTAAAGCCGAAGCGTTCGATCGAGCTGGCGATCTGGCGGATCTGCTTGCGGCTATGGGTGCGCGCGTTACGCTTGGCCGGCCGGAGGCTACTGACGGGCCGGTAGTCGATGGTGCGCGCGGGGAGATCTCTCATGATGGGGTCCCGATGCGGTGAATTGCGACGGAACCGCGATACGGGGCCGGACTCATGAATTCAAACGATTTGATACATAGACTATACCTGCTCTCAATGACCTCTTAGAAGCATCTTAGAGTGCTCTTAGCGTTTTTCATTTTACTGTTACGAAGAGTGAAATTGCTGGATCGAATCAATCTCAAGACAAAATCCGCGTGCGAATCGGCGTGCGCGACGTCTGTACTGGGCGAGGGTTGCGAAAAAATCGCGCGGCCCCAATTCGGCGCCCATCACTGAGAGGTTCGAAGGAAACGGATCTCAGTCCTAGGCAAGACGTGGCCTCTGCGGCGTTGGGGCAGTCTCAAAACGAGGCGAGGCAAAGAGTCAGGATCAGAGAGGCAGATTGCTGCGGAACTTATTCCGCCTGAAAGAGGGCGAGGGGCTCCACGGATCAGGCCCCTCCGCGCCGTCGATGATGTCGAGGATCCGTCTCCCTACACCGCGTGACCAGTCGAATAGCGTCACTGCGGCGCAGATCGCAAGTGAATCTTCGCGACGCAGGCAGGGGCGGGTCAATGCCCCCCTGGCTGCAACCGAACGCCGACAGCCCCACCACTTGGGACCCCCGCCGCGACACGGCTACGGGTCGCCGCGGATTCGGGGGGGGGAGGATATCGTCGAAGAGCCAGGTGGCGCCCATCGCCACTTGGCCGCCCCCGGCGCCTTCTGAGCAGGATGGGCCCGTCAGCGAGCGGAAGCATCATCGACGCCTCCACGAAGCCATACGGCCTGCGCAGGTTCAAGTGGCTTCTGGCAGGCCACCGGGATATCAGCCGCTTTTGTTGATAGACCGGTTTGGCCTGTGATCGTTCAAGCCTAGCATCTGAATTGCTGAACGCCTTTCCAACAGCTACTGGGCGTTTCAGACTTCCGGCTACGTCGGCAGTCTTGGATTGCTGCGCATCGGCGATTCAACGCCCGCCTCTCACTTGGCGCACAAAGTATCGAAGCAACCCATTCGGCACGGCTCGGTGTATGGACGACAAAGATCGCGTCTTCGCTCGCTTTAAGGATGACAGGTCGACCGATTCTGATCGGCGCGAGACGTTGACTGTCCCGCGACGAACCGGGGCTTCGGGAAGCAAAGTCGTGGAGGTGGTGCATGTACGATCGGGCGGCGCCGTCCGAGACAAGCCGCAGCGCATCGATACGCAGGTTCGCGCGGCCTCCTGGGATAGCGGTTTCCCTGTGAAGCCGGCGGTGGAGGCGTCGACGCCGGTCGAGCCGAACCCAGCCGACATGACGCCGCCTGCTGCGCATGTGATGCCGGCATGGGAGCCGAGACCGGTGGAGCTCGTTGCATCCGGTCGCACGGATGAACCGGTTGCAGTAGTTGCAGTAGCGGCGCAGCGGTTGGTTTTGAGAAAGGCCAAACCGCCGAAGCCTGCAAGGCGCGTGGCCGATCCGTTCGACGCCGCCGATGAGGGTGCGAACTGCATGTGCTGTGGATACGCGATCGAGCCGGCGCGGCAGAAGGGTGGGCTCATGACGTGTGCAGAGTGCGCATAGATCGTTGCGGATAACACGCCTGCTATTCGACATGGGCGACCAGTTCGTTCGAGAACTACTGCCGCGACCAATGCGCGAATAGGCCGTCCGTATGCCGGCACCAACTGGTGCCGATGGTCACGGTACGCCCGCGCCGGAGAAAACAGGAATTTGCGGGACCGCGGGGTGGGGGGGGCTGATTTAATTGGTGCCCAGGGCGGACAGCCCGTCCCCGGACGATCTTGCCGAACGACGAAGCCGGCTGTCGCCACGTCGGATCAAGACGCGATTTTGATAGGACATATGCGAGATGAATTGCAAGAGTGCGTCAGAGGGATGACCCTCGGCGGCTGCCCAATCCAAGCGCCGCGAGGCATCTCCAACTCCCCAACGAGAAGGAATCAAACTCGCTGACCTCTAGTGCCGCGAGCACATGCAGGTTGGCATGTCGATGTCGCAAATCGGCAAAGGAGTCCGGCGCCGCCCGGCGCGATGCGGTCACGCAGCGCGTCGCTCGCTGCCAGCTTCTTCAGAAGGGAGGCCGATAGATTGATCACGTAGCCAACTGGCAGGAGCACCTATCTGTTGGACGTCGTTCGGCGAGATACCCTCCATTATGGCTGGTCGTGGCCAAAAGCAGTCCGACAGCTTTCGGGCCGTTCACAGCTACAGCGAGCACTCCGCCCCGCAGACGTAAGGCTACGACGTGACCTTAACGGACCTCTGGAAGGTTGATCGTAGTCGCTCTCGCTTACCTCGAGGGTACCACCTTTGAGGATGGTAACTTGCACTTCACAAGAATGCGAGCTCGACCTAACGTTGCGACCCGGATAAGGCGGCGCGCTTGGTAGCCGTGCCAGCGGGGGAAATGCGTGACACCTGAAGACCTCGATGAGCTTGCGCTTGCGTATGCGCAGCGTTGGTGCGAAGCCAAAGGCGCCGGTTGGACGGTAGACCAAATGCTTGGCCGCGGTGGCACCGCGCCGGTTTTCATGGTGCAAAGCCCGGACGGCGGGCGAGCGCTCAAGGTGCTCGACCCAAGATTTTCCAAAGATGAACTCGGCCGTCAGACCGAGCTGCGCATCCAGCGCCAGGTCGAGATGGGCGACCATGGCTGCCCCCACATCGTCACCTGCTATGCGGGCGGGCGTTTCGAAGACCGTTTGTTTTTGTTGATGAATCGGGCCGAGGGTCAGGAACTCGAAAAGCGTCTCCAGGACGTTCCGCGCTCCAAGATCCGGTCCATCCTGGACCAAGTAACCAAAGCCGCCATCTTTCTACGATCGCAGTCGCTATCCCACCGCGATCTTAAGTCGGCCAACGTATTCATAAGCGACGACTTCGAACGCGCCACGGTATTGGACCTATCGGTGCTGCGTGACATCAATGATCCTGTTGGGATTGGGACGGACCACAACAACCAACTGCCGGTGGTCGCAACCTCCCGATATACGCCCCCAGAATATCTGTTTCGGCTCCAGGATCCGAGTCCGGAACTCTGGCACGGAGTGGATATCTACCAGCTAGGAGGCCTTTTGCATGATTTAATCATGCGAGAGCCCATGTTCAGCTCGGAGTACGCATCTTCGAGTGAGAACCGGTATCGCTTCGCTTGGATTGTGGCCACTGTGGATCCAACTGTTCGTGCCGCCGACGTCGACTTTGACTTGGTCCTTCTGGCGCGCAGAGCGCTCGACAAGAACTGGGACCAGCGACGGCTACTACGGCTTGAGGACTTCCTGGAAGATGGCGGCGCGCAAGCCCAAAGCCTGGCCGCGATCGGCATCGTTTCGGCGCCGCGCCCCGTTCTTCAGGCCCACGGATCGCTCAAGCCGGTAGTGGCGCTGCAGTTTGCGCGACTGGTCGAAGAGCATGTCCGCGGGCAACTTACCGATCGATCGCTGCGTGCGACCCACGCCGTCGATCCGGGCGAGAACGACTTTACGTGGACTTTGCGATGGGCGTGGAACGTGGAGGCGCAGGCGTCGGCCCGTCGGGTCGAGCTGTCCGTTGCACTTTCGATCTCGGCGGGTGATCCCCACCCTTTCGCCCGGGGCCAGGCTGACTTCACCGTCTGGATCGACGAAGGGCCGCGTCGGTCTCAGATGATGCTGCCGCAGACGGCGCTTGTTGACGGTGCTGAAGAGGAGTTCGCCCGTCTGATATTTGCCGCGCTCGGTCCCCTGTCGGCTCAAGCCATGAGCGCAGCTCAAGGAGAAAAGTAATGTCGTTGTGGTGGGCCAAGAAGGACCAGCTCGACAAAGAACAGCTTCGCATGATCGAGCAGCTCGGACTGCGTGAGAACCATCTTGTGCTGGGGCCTCCCGGATCGGGCAAGACCAACGTGCTTCTGCGGCGCGCTCAATATGTGCGCTCACAGGGCATCACCAATGTGCTGGTCCTGTCGTTCACCCGCCCTTTGGCAGAGTTCGTGAAGACCGGATGTTACAACGGTAACCGGGAAATCTTCCCGCCCAACCTCGTCTCTACGGTCGAATCCTGGACCCGATCTCTCTATCAGGATCACAGTCAACGCCCACCAAACACTGACGGGATGGAATTTGGGCAACGCAAAGCCTTCCTCGCGACGGATGCTATGCGGTTCGCTACCAGCACCCGTGTGCCGCCGATCGAAACGATCTTCGTGGACGAAGCGCAAGATCTTCTCGCCGAAGAAGTAGCGCTGATGAAGGCCCGATCAGCCAACCTATTTTTGGTGGGAGACGATCGTCAGAAGATTCACGACTACGCTCCCGGCCTGGACGTCGCCGTCCGGGCGCAGGTCGTAACCCTCAATGAAGGATCCCTGCTTTGGCATTATCGGCTGGCACCGGAGCTCTGCGACATGGCAGACAAGATCCAGCAGCCGCAGAGCGGCGGCTCGCTGTTGAGCACCTCGCACTATAACGGGCCCCGTCCAGGCCGCGTCGAAACCCACGGCCGGCTCCTGCGAGCCGCCCAAATCACCGAAGCCGCCAACCGTATTAAGGATCAACTCCGGGCCTACAGCGATCTGATCGCACAAGGTGACCGGCTGGGGGTTATCGTGCCGCGTCGCGATGACCGCACCGCCGTGTTTGAAGCCTTCGAAGCTGATCCCGACCTCGCCGGGAAGGCCCAAATCATCAAGGCGCGCAGCGGAACGATGGAAGATCGCGGCTATAATCCGTCGTTCGACGATCAAAGCCCCATCGCGATCCTAACAGAGAAGGGCTGCAAGGGCCTGGAGTTCCGCGCGGCGCACTGGCTTTTCTGCGATGAACTGGCTCACTATCGGACTAGCGAAACATACTACACTGTCGTCACACGACCGAAGACCAGGCTCGATCTCTATTATGAGACCGACCTGCCAATGAAACTGGCGAAGTCCTATTCGCCTCCCGCCGAAACGGATTGGTAGCGCGATGAACGACTGGACCTTCGTTACGGCGGATGACGAGGAGCTGAACACGCTCCTTTCCGGCCGTGGGCCAGTTCGAGGCTATCCTTGGCCGCGGCAAACCATCGGTCGGATTTCCTTCGCCCGTGAAGTCGGCGTCCTGGTCCGTGACGATGGCGGTCCTGGAAGCCGGCCAGGCGCGCTGGTCGTCTCGGACGAGGCGTCACGCCGTCTATTCGGACGCTATGCGCAACTTCGCAGCGACCTGTCGCCGCTGTCGGCCTGGACGCATATCTTGGAGCCGGAGCATTTCGAGCTTCTGCAGAATGAGTCGAGATCAGCTTCGGCGGCGATCACTCGAATGCCGGATCTGGCAGGTTTCGATGCGGCTTGGATTGGATTGACCGTCGCTGAAGCGCTGATCCGCTCAGAGCGGCCTCTGGCCCAGCTCAAGCTGGCCGCGTGTCTCGCCACGCCTACATTCGCCCTGGCACGCTCCTATGCACTGTGGCCCAAAGAGACAATCGAAACCGTACTTCGCCGGTATGATCAATGCCAGAAGCTGATCCGTTCTGGGGAGGCCCGACCCAACAGGCTTCGCGAGCCGTTTACGGGCATTTGGGCGGTCCTTGCCGCGCTTTCGACGCCCATGCCTCCCTCCCTCTCGCCGGACCTTCAGGACGTTAAGAAGGCGTCGGCGTATCTCATGATGGCGCGTCAGACGGGGCAAAACGACGCTAACGCTGTACAGGACGCGCTTGATCTACCGCAAACCGAATTTCTGCGTCGCCTGGAGTTTGCGCCGCCTGAAGCACGTGTCAAAGAGTTTGATCGCCTGGTTGAGGTGATTGAGACCAGCCGCTCTCCGCGTGAACGGACGAACCTCCTGTTCGCCGCCGGCTATCTTGTCACGGTCTTGGCGGGCGGCTCGCCTAGCTTGGGGATCGCCGAGAGGCTTGTCACTCGCTGGCCGCAAATTTTGGCCTGGGCCTACGTCCTGGGCAGCATCGGCGAAACGGTCACCTGGACCTCGGGCTTCGACGGTCTGGGGCGTCTCGTCGCGCGCGAGCTATCGCGGCCGTTCCGTCTCGATGAGCCGCCCACCAGCGACTTCGCCCTCGCGGAAGCTAACGCGGTTGTCGACCGCGGCCTGACTGACCCGTTCGTCCATCTCAGGATCAAGCAGTCTCGAGTATTGTCCGTCGCACTTTTGCCCGGCGTCAACGTCGCAGTGCCGATAGCCGATGCCGCGTCAGTGGACACCCGCCCTCCCCCGCGTAATGCCGACAGCGCGGGACGCGCGGTTACCGTGCGCAGCAGTCAGGACCCCATGGCCCTCCTGGCCGACGCCCTGGCGCCACATCTCATCGAACGGTTCCAGGAGTTGCTGGGGGTGTCATCGGCGCCGGAGCCATCGACAGAATCCAGCTCACGAAGCAGCCGCAGCCGGGGTGCCAAGCGCGATGCCCAACTGCCGCTCGGCGTGGATCGAGACCGGACCCGCTGACTTGGCAGGGCCGGGCGGGGGCACATCGACGACGATCGACATTGAGGCCATTCTTGATGCGATAAAGCGCGACCACTCCAAGCTGGGCGCGCGAATGATAGCCGTCACCGCCCCGTTAGGCAGTTCGCTCAAGCGGACCACCGTCCGCGCCCACTATCTCAGCTTCCAGGAACACGAGCCGATGGTGCTCGAGTTTGTGCAGGCAATTGCCAACAAACTGGTATCGTTCTGCTTTTCGAACGCACACCTGAATGCTTCCTATGCCGCCATGCACGGGCTAGACAATGACGCCCGCCAGGAGGCGTCGAACCAGCTGTTCATGGAAGCAGTGGACCTGTTCGTCAAGGCGCAGAAGAACACCAAGCGTAGCGGTGAGTTCGGAGAGCTGATCGCCTATCTCCTCATGGAGTGGGTGATCGGGGCGCCCCAGGTTGTCGCAAAGATGTCGTTAAAGACCAACCCCGAAATGCCGATCTACGGCTCAGACGGCATACACCTCAAATACGACGCCGCGGCAGACCGCCTGCTGGTCTATTTCGGGGAGTCCAAGAGCTACGCGCAGGTCACTGCGGCGATCAAGGATGCTGTCAAATCTGTCGCCACAGCCTTGGCTCCGGAAAAAATTCGCCACGAGTTCATGCTAGTGAAGCAGCAGTTCGATCTCGCCTGCATACCGCCCGAAGCTCGCGAGCCCGTTCTGGATTTCCTCAATCCTCTATCTGCTACGGCCCACAAGCGTGAAACGATAGCCGTCATTTTCATCGCGTTCGACTTCAAGGGCTTCAGCGCACTCAAGGCGCTGGAGCTAGATGAGGTCCCCATGGCGTTCGAAAAGGCGCTGGTTGACGCGCTCGCCAAGCATACCCAGACCCTCGAGGACGAACTAAAGTCCGCCGGTATAGATCATCGCCGCATCGAGGCCTTTTTCCTGCCGGTGCCCAAGGTGGCGGACCTGCGCCTGGCTTTCCATCAGCGCATCGGCTGGAAGGCCGACCCGGAATAATGGAGGTTTTGGCTCAGCGAATCTGGGATACTCCGCTCCTGCATGAAGGTGTTGAGCGTCTGGCGCAGCTTTGGCTGCAGCACGAACTGCAGGTCGACAGGGCCCGCGAGCTGGACGAAGAAGAGTTCGTCAAGCTGCTTCAGGCCGCCGCCATCCTGGCGGCGTCGTCGGATGAGCGGCATCAGCGCACGGCCTATGACATCGCCACCTACGGTCACGACCTTGGGCATGCCGAATATCCCGGCGTTGCGGGCGTGCTGCGGGTCATCCTGACGCGTCTGGGCAATTTCCCGGCGCTTGCGACCTCCACAAAGGTCTCCAGCTTCACGGCGTTGCCGACCTCGATGGCGATCGAGGAGGAGGGCCGCCGACGCGCCAATCAACTCGAACTAGGCGGTATCAAGCTGGCGCTAACAGACTTTCAAACCCGGCTGTGGGAGGCGCTGAACCAAGGCTCTAACGTCGTTATTTCCGGCCCGACATCGGCAGGCAAGTCGTTCATCCTGCAGACCTTCCTGCGCCAGAGAGCCGGGTCGGACCGGCTGCGCCACGCATGCTACCTCGTGCCTAGCCGGGCCTTAATCAGCCAAGTCACCGACGACATCGTCGCCTGGCGAAACGCAGACGGTATGACCGACTTGGTCGTCTCAAATGTCCCCATTTCCAAAGAGGCCGACCTTCCTGATCGCGTTATCTTTGTCCTTACCCAGGAGAGGCTTCAGGTCCTGCTAGGCGCCCACCCAGGATTCAGTCCGGAGATCATCATCATCGACGAAGCCCAGAATGTGCAGGACGGGTCCCGCGGCGTGCTTCTGAGCAGCGTGGTTGACGCGCTGCTCGTCAATCGCCCTCAGGCACAGGCCATTTTCGCGGGGCCCAACCTGAAGAACGGCGAAACCTTCGGCGAAATGTTCGGCCTTTCGAACATCGTGTTGAATAAGACAACCACGGTCGTGGTGGGTCAAAGTCTGATCAACGTGAAGACCCGCACTTTTCAGAAGGGGTTCGTCGCCTTTGAAAGTTTGAAGGAGCGGTCCGATCAGCGCACCGAGATCGGCACGCTGGACCTCGGATCCGTGGGCGGATCCAAGAAGGATCGCTTGGCCAAGATCGCTATCGCTCTGGGGCAGAAGTCGGCGACTATAGTCTACGCCGACGATCCTAATCAGGCCGAGCAGATTGCAAAGCTGATCGCCGAACCGCGTGAGGCCAGCGAAAACGAACATCTGCAGGTCATGAGGGACTTCGTCACCGATGCGGTGCACCCCGAGTACCTGCTCGCCGACCTCCTGCCGAAACGGGTCGGCTTCCATTATGGCCGCATGCCGTCATTGGTTCGCCGCTCGATCGAAGAGGCGTTCTCGAAAGGCTATCTCGATGTTTTGGTGACTACCAGCACCCTGCTCCAGGGCGTGAACTTCCCGGCCAAAAACCTGGTGATGTGCGCGCCGAGAAAGGGCGACGACTGGCTGGACGGATCGGACTTTTGGAATCTTGCCGGCCGCGCGGGACGGTTGGGCCGCGAGTTCCACGGCAACGTCTATCTAATCGACTACGACGGATGGGAGAGGAAGCCCGTATCCTCCGACCGTGAACTGCAGATCACACCCTATCTGCAGGAAGCGCTTACGCTGCGGCGCGACGATCTGTTTGCTACGGCTCAGACGCTCGATCCCGGCCAGGAGACCAAGAACAGCACTCGACTGGAAGCGGCCCTTCTTCGTCTTCACCTCGACGTCAAGGCGGGTCGCCTGCCCGAAACCCTCACGCGCTGCGGCATAGACAATCAGGCGCCAGATGGTCAGCGCATTCTTGAGGCCATGCGCGAGGCCGACAGCCGGGTGACATTGCCCCGCGAGGTCCTGATCGCATCGCCGACCGTGGCCGCCTTTAGGCAGCAGAGGCTGTACGACCACCTGTTTGGAAAGTTGAGGCGCGAGGGCCAACGAGCGTTGGCCGAGCTGATGCCGCTTCATCCCAAGGAGTATGGAGCTTACCAGGCTCTGGCTCGCGTATTCCTGCTTTGCCACGACAAAATCCTGAGCTGGAACGCGCCCAAGGCGCATCTTCGCTTCGCCGCCATCGCCCAGTCCTGGATGAACGGCGACAGCATGCCCGAGATCATCAACACCAACGCCGCGTATAACCCCGATAGCGGGATGGCGTCGATCATTCGCGGCACGCTCAACGACATCGAGCAAGACGTCAGGTTCAAATATTTCCGCCTTACGAGTTGCTATCTAACGCTGCTTGAACATGCATTGCGCAAGTGCGGCATGGAGAAATTCGCAACCAGCATTCCGGCCCTGCCGCTCTTCCTTGAAGTCGGCGCTTCGAGCCGCACTATGATCAGTTTGATGAGTCTGGGTTTGTCTCGAGTGACCGCCAGCCGGCTTTCGGAGGAGACCCTGAACAAGGACCTCGAGCCCAAAGCCGCGCGGCAGTGGCTCGACGGACTGGATCTCAACAAGGTCGACATCTCGCGTATTCTCGCCGACGATGTCCGACGCACGATCGCTCAAGGAGCGTAAGTGTATCACTATCGTGTGCAGGCGCCGTGGCGTGCCTAGAGCACCAGGCCCTGACCGTCCCTCCAAAGCAGCTTGATCAGGTCGCCAGGCCGGCCGCGAAAAGCAAACAACGCGCCACCATGCGGGTCCTGCGCCAGCATCATCTGCACCTGCGCCGCCAGACCATCGAAGCCCTTGCGCATGTCCGTGGTGCCGCAGGCCAGGAAAGCCCGGATCCCAGGCGGCGGCTGCAGCATCAGCGCCCGCCCAGCGCAGCCAGAACCTCGCGCAGTAACCCGGGCGTCACCGTACCGCTGAACCGCAACTCGGCACCGCCAGGCAGCAGAACCTGCAGATCTCCGATTACCGGCGCGGTCGGCGTCTCCGGAGTCGCAACCAGCGCTGGCAGCGACTCAGGCCTCACCTCGACCGGCGTGAAACCGGACATGGCCATGGCCAGCATTTGCTTGCGCCAAGTGTACAGCTGGCCAGTGCTCACCCCGTGCCGGTCGGCGACCACCTGCACCACCGCACCGGGCGCCAACGTCTCTCGCACGATCCGCAACTTGTCCTCGTCCGGCCACGGACGCCGGCGTTCGGCGCGCACCCGCACCTCCACCGCAGCGCCCGCCTCGGGCCGCCGACCACTCTTGCGACCGTCGTATGAGTGATCCTTCGCCTCGCCGCCGATCGTCGTATCCGTCATGCCAACCTCATCGGCGGCAAGCGGCTATCCAAGCAAGGTGGGGGTCAGCTGACGCTTACTTGCGCCTGCACATCCTCCAGGGTGCAGCCGACCAGACGGTTGAGATTGGTCAGGGTGATGATGTCGTCGTCGAGAAGTACGAATCCGCCGATTCCGAGGTGGGCTAGCTGCTGCGCCACATGCGAGTTGCCGCCGCCTAGGCCGACCAAGCCAACGGTCGTCGCCGCCAGCCGGACCCCTCGGCTCCGCCGATTTTGACGAGGGCTGGCCTCCCTACAGCGATCACGCCAAACCTAGTGCTATTGAAGTGAACAATGTTCAAGCATTCGTCTAAAAATCTATTAATAAAAGAATTTTGTTCATTATTTGAAATTAGAGATCGATCTATTGCTCCAGTATTGTGTAATTTCTGCACTCGTGACGAGTTGACCGGGGAGTGCACAGGAGTCGCGCGGTGGCCAGTGCCGCGCGATAGTTCGGAAAAAATGCTCCGAAGTCTACGGCCGTACGGCGCGGCGGCATCCACCTGCTACCGCATTCTGATCGTGCGCACAGGCGCAGTCCCACGAACATTACTGACGGCCCGTCAGCGTTGAGACGCATCTCGCATCCGTGCCGCGTATCCCGGATCGATCGCCGAAAATCCCGCATCACGCGCGGTAAATCCCAGGTCACCTCTGCCGATCCCCGCCGGCCCTACCTCCAGGCGCCATTATCGCTCTCAAATGCCGTGTTTGCGCCTGATTGAACCCTCCTCATTCCCAGATCGACCGCGACGAGTGCCCTGCTGGATTGTCAGTGAGTTCGTCGCAAGGGACCGTTCTTTGCTGGCTTTCAGCCATGATGGTGGTCGGCGCACATCACGTGCTTCGCTGTTTTTCCCTGCAAACAGGGAAATTTGTCTGGTGGCGGGCCGAGACCGGTTCGCCCGGGACTGCGTGCACAACCATGTTAAGTCATTGATATCGCACAGCTTGAATTCCGAAATTGCATCGCCGTGACATGCCCGGAATTCGGCGGTCTTACGGAGATGGCGTCCTGGGGGCGAGTCGTAGAGACGCAGGTAGTCCGCGTTTCGCGCCTCCATCTCGGCCGGTGTCTCTCAAGGCCCTTTTGGCAGTACGAGTTTTTTGTGCGGCCATCTCGATGGTAGTCGGGGGCGGCGGCGATGACGACCGAAACCAGAATCCAGCAGGCGCGTGCCATTCGGTATGGGCCGCCGGCTTCCGCGGAAATCTCGGGTTTGGTGATGCTCAGCTGAAGCCGAGCAAGGAGCGCTGCTCTTGCCACTCGACGGGCAGGCCCCGGCAGCATTCCTGCAGCAGCCGAACCGCTGTCAGCTCCTTGGGCTGCCGGCCTTCCATGATCGCCGAGAGCATGTCCGGCGCGAGGAAGGCGAGCCGGATGATGCGCGAAGCATAGGAGCCGCTCACACCTTCCTGCATCGCCAGCTCGCCAAGGCCCGCCACCTCGCTGCGCTGGACCTTCTCCCACATCGCGCGCGCCCGCAGGATCAATCGCAGCATCGCGGGATCGGCGGTCGGCGTAGCCGCAGGGTCTGTCTCCAGCACCATCGTCATTTCCTTGCCAGCGCGGCGCAGTGCTACCGATACGGTCAGGATGAGCGGCGATCCGGCCCTTGCCTCGGGCGCATCGGGCGAACCGTGGCGCGTCGGGCCGGACAGAACTTTGGGCAAGTGATCGGGTCGCAGGTGGATGTCGATCCGATCGGGGTGCAGCGAAACGCGCTCCAGCAGGCCAAGCAGGATGCGTCGAGCTTCGGCGGCGGCCAGTCTTGGCCAGTCCCGTGCAAGGCGCGATGCCTGATCCAACACCTTCCGACGTTCCGCGATGCCCGGGATCGTCCGATCCAGCGCTGCGAACAGGGCCGCTTCGTCAGTCAGGAACCGCCGCACCTGTCCGATCACCAGCTGCTCGAGATCGTGGGCAGGAACGCGACGGCCGTCGGGTGAGGATGATCGGGTGGCGGTGACCAGCGTCCGCGAGACGTAATAGCGGTATCGCTTGCCGGCCTTCACGGCATGGGTTGGAGAAAGGCGTGTCTCGCCATCCACATCATACGCCAGCCCCGCGAGGAGGCTGGGATGATCGGCTTTACTACCTGAGGCACGATCGGCGCGGTTCTCGGCCAGCAGGCTCTGCACCGCATCCCAGAGCGCCTCATCGACGATGGCGGTATGCTCGCCGGCATAGACATGGCCCTTGTGAGTGACCTCGCCGCGATAGGTGCGGTTGTGCAGCATGTGCGACAATGCGCCGTGCACTAAGCGGCGGCCTGATTTGCTCGCGACACCTTCCGAGGCAAGCCGCGCCTGCAGCAAGCGGACGGAGCCGAGATCGCAATAGGTGCGGAAGACATGCCGCACCATCTCGGCCTCGGTCTCATCCACGATCAGCTTGCGATCGCGCACCTGGTAACCAAGCGGGATGGATCCGCCCATCCACATGCCCTTTCGCTTGGAGGCGGCAATCTTGTCGCGGATGCGCTCGCCGGCCACCTCGCGCTCGAACTGCGCGAAGGAGAGCAGCATGTTCAACGTAAGGCGACCCATGCTGGTGGTGGTATTGAAGTGCTGAGTGACCGACACAAACGAAGCGTCGTGTTCATCGAACACTTCGACGATGCGGGCAAAGTCGGGAAGGGATCGTGTCAGGCGATCGACCTTGTACACCAGCACCAGGTCGACCTTGCCAGCGCGGATGTCGGACAGCAGGCGCTGCAGCGCAGGCCGCTCGAGGCTGCCACCGGAGAGGCCGCCATCGTCGTATTGGGTGGGGAGCAGGACCCAACCCTCATGGCGCTGGCTGGTCGCATAGGCCTGACAGGCCTCTCGTTGAGCGTCGAGGCTGTTGAAGGACTGATCCAATCCATCCTCGGAGGATTTGCGGGTGTAGATCGCGCAGCGTCGCGCGCCGGGACTGCGCGATGGTTGCGATGACGCCCGTTTGGGGCGATCAGCCATGCTCGGCTGCTCCAGGGCTCGTGTTCGGTTTGCCTCGGCGCAGACCGAAGAAGCGCGGACCGGACCAATGCGCACCCGTGATGGCGCGGGCAATCTGGGTGAGGGAGGCGTAGTGTTTACCCTCGTGCTCAAAGCCTGTCTCCCGCACGAGGACGGTGTGGGTGCGACCATGCCATTCGCGCACCAGGGTGGTGCCGGCCTTGAACTTGACGGTGGCGGGCGCCGCCGTCGGCGGGGCGGCTCCCGCCACCACACGTGCCATGGCGGCCAGCCGACGCTGGGTGGCAGGCGCCAGGCCGCCCAGCGCCTCCTCCTGCAGACGGTGCGCGATACTGCGCAGCAGGAGATCCCGACTGAGACGGGGCGGGGTGGCGCGGTAAAGTCTGCTCCACTCGATGCGGAGGTCTTCCAGTCCGAGATCGGCGAGCGCTGTGAGGCACTCGCTCAGTTCCTCTCCTGGCGCAGAGTTGTCGCCACTAGCCCGCGGAGACGCGGAGCCCGAGGCGCGGTGGGGCAGGTCAATCCCTCCCCCACCCTGTTCCGTCATCGCTGCCATCTCAGCCAGCCATGGTCAGGCGGTAGGCCTTGCGGCCGTTCTGTTGGATGAGCGCCACATCGAAACCCCGCTTGCGCAGTCCGGTGACGGCGGCGCGGGCGGTGTGCGGCAGCCAGCCGGTCAGCGTCGTGATCTCCGCCAGTGTCGCGCCAGTTTCGCCGGAGATCACCTGCAGCGCCTCACCCAGCTTGCCGGTCGGGCGCCGGGGCGATCCCTCGTGCGAACCATGCCCAGCGGCAGGCTCCTCGACCACGGCAGCGTCGCTGCCCGCGGCACCCGACTGCTCCGCCTTGTCGGCGTCGGAAGCCGTCGATCCCGCCATCGCCTCGGGCGAGGCGCCTGCGGCAGTGAGGCCGGCTGCGGTGATGCGGAGGCCGTGGCGTTGACCGGCCTGGTCGGTCCGCCAGGCGATGCTTGCGTCATCGACTGGCACCTCCGCGACGAGGTCCATCTTGAGCAGGGCGCCGAGCAGGTTGCGCTGTGCGCCGCCACGAGCGCGGATCGTCGCTGGCAGGGGGAGGACCATGTGGTCGGGCCGCTGTGCGGCAGTGGTGAGGATGAGAAGTTGGGCGACGGTGAGCGTCTTGGTGTCGGACATCGGGATGGCTCCTGTGCGGGAGGCCGCCCCATGCGGCGCGCTCCCACCACCCGAAGCCCGGGACTTACCGGGTTTGCTCTCGCGGGCTCCCTCACCCGCGGCGCGTCAGCACCAATGCTTCCTGTCAAAGGGAAGTCGAGCGGAATGTGCGTTTGGCCGGCGAGCCGCCGGCCGAAGTATCGTCTGTCTCTTTCCCGCGATAGCACATTGTGTCGACGCCGTTGCCTTTGGTGCACGTTCAAATCGAGGACGCGCAACCGAAGATGCAAATACGCGACGGCCTCGATCTGATCGTCAACCAAACTGACCTACTCACGTCTGGCTTGGGGCCAAGAGTTCGAATCCCCACCGCTGCTCCAGTCGGTTTCCCAACCTCACATTTTCCATCCGTCGCTGGCGCCGTGAACCGCAGGTTTCCTGGGGTTTTGCCGCTGTGGCTTGAGGGTTGGAGAACGCAACGACCGGCGTTTGCGTCGCTCCGGAGGCCATTCTCTCTCCGAAGCTCGGGACTTGGGCGATTTAGTCTACAAGCCTGAAATCCAGGAAAAAGGCCGATCTCCGGGCACGCCCCTCGCTTGGGGTTGGGGGTGAGACCGCTCGGGCGATCGCCGCCCGGTTCCAACTGCTCGTCGCAAGGCCCGAGCTTCACCGAGAAAAGCCGCAAAATTGGGGTAGTCCGGCCTCCGCAAGACTGCGCAATCCGTCTCTCTTTCTGTAATGTCCCGCTTGAGTTGCAGGGGGAATCGGGAATGGCGGGTCGCGTCCACAATCTGTCCGCCCATCGCCAGGTAGCCGGCGGCACGCAGCGCGGCATCGAACTGCGCGAACAGCCGCTCCACCGCGCCGGTACGCTTCAGCGCCTCGCGGAACGCCCAGATCGTGTTGGCGTCCGGCACCGGGTCGGCCAGCCCCAGGCCAAGGAAGCGCATGAAGGACAGGCGGTCCTTGATGAGGTACTCGCAGCGTTCGTCCGACAGCCCGTGCATCGCCTGCAGCAGCAGGATCTTGAACATCAGCACGTGATCAAACGCAGGCCGGCCGCCCTTCGCGCCGTCCGAACGCGGCACCGCCCGCTCCAGCTCCGCTAGGAGCATGGCGAAATCGACCAGCACGGCGATCCGCTCGAGGTCATCGCCTTTGGCCAACAGCTCCCGCAGCCTCTCCTCAACATCGAAGAACCCAGGCTGCCCTACCATCGCCGTCCCCCACGCCGCTCCGCGTCAGTGAATCAGCCGAACATCGTCATGACGAGGGGTTTCTGGAGGCG
Organism: Acetobacteraceae bacterium; assembly: GCA_022842185.1. Taxonomy (GTDB): domain Bacteria; phylum Pseudomonadota; class Alphaproteobacteria; order Acetobacterales; family Acetobacteraceae; genus Neoroseomonas. The sequence goes on along the minus strand of JALHQB010000003.1, from coordinate 14,597 downwards.
TCCACCTTGCGCATCAGCACATGGTCGAAGGCCGAGCGGCCGCCCTTGCTGCCGTTGCCGCGCGCCACCGCCTGCGCCAACTCCGGCCGGAACTGCTCAAAGTTCACCAGGGAGGCGATGCGCTCCAGGTCATCGCCCTTGGCTGACAAATCCCGCAGCCGATCCGACATGTCGAAGAACCCCGGTTAACCCACTACCGCCATATCCTGCAACGCTCGGCGTCAATGGACCAGACAGCGCGCATCTTGGTGAGGGGTTTTCTGGAGGTATCAACAATTGTCCGGCGGGGGCGAGACACAGAACGGTGGGGGTGTTCATTGCGGATGCTAAATCCGCCATCAGATAATCCCGATTTACCCCTTATCTATAACAAACAGAAATTCACGATTCGGTTCCTCTGCATTTCGAATCCATTCGCTTGTCCAGCGCATATTTGCCATCACGTTCTTTTTATAGTTTATCTCAGCAACTTCGATGAGAGTGCCGTTGCGCGCAATCACATCGTTAATTTCCTCCGCGGTTGCGCGACCGCCCGAGCTATATGAAAGAATAATATGCCGTGCGTTTGTATTGGAGATTAGTTTTTCTATGGCCTCGACAGCAATAAATCGCCCTGAATCACCTCGTCTAAACTCTTCAAAAATAGAGGGCGCAAAACTATCGGATGTATCGGCTCGCCTCAGTGCCTTTCCAAAGAGCTGCGGCTTGTCGTTTAGACAGATTGTTGTCCAGACATGGTAGTAGGCGGAGTATCGCACTCGCGATGGTGGCATCTTATCGTTATTCGAGCCATACGGGGGGTCGAAATAAGCAAGATCAACAGCAACTTCCGGCAGTATTTTAAAAACATCGCCTGAGATAACGCGATGCTGATTTGCGCTGTGAAAAAGCGCAGGCACGGACAGCTTCATTGTCTTGTACGAGCGAGGAGACCATTCGTTCAGGTAGGCTGCAAAATGCCCGAGTGTGTTATCAACCTCGTCAAGAGCATATATCAAGCTTGTTAACAGAACGGATCTCTCTAGATCTGAAATTCCTAGTCGATCGATCTCTGTCCGTATAGCATCAAGCTTTCGTGTATTATGCACTTGCCACGGCTTCTTCAACCCATCTGACCCAACCGACACACCGCCGTTTGCAAAACCGCCATAATGCTCGGTGAACCAACCATCCTCCGGCGGCAAGTTGTTTAGATAATTAATCATCGAGACATAATGAGACGATGGATGAGAATTAAGAAGGTAGCACTTACCGAAGGTCTCCGACCAGGCAGCCCGATCATTCGCTATGACTGCATATCCAGCTTGCGCAAATGCTTGAGCAACTCGAGTTGTTCCAGTAAACCCATCGAAAATGCTTTTTGGTTGGAGCTTTCTAGTCAGATCCAGGATATACGGAAGGATTTTGAGCTTTGAACCCGCATACTTAATCCCTTCGGTTTTAGGCAAATAAGATTCTCTTCCTGTGAATAGGTCGAGCATTTCCTATACGCCCTTCAGGTTCGCGGCCATTTTCTGTTCTTCTATGTCAGATTTGAGTAGCGCTAGAGCTTCCGCGTGCCCCTTGGATGTTGCCACCAAGGCGTGTGAGAACAAAGCCACCAGAACCGTGTTATGAGCATACGTAATCCACCCATTGGTCACGCTGTCAAAGTATGCTCCACCGTTCCGCGTATGGGTCCAGAGCCCGCGCTGCAATGCGTTTGCGGTTGCTCCTCCATATCGAACCTCACAGACATAGCTGCCTTTCTCGTCGTAAAATCGATAAACCGGATGCTGCCTGCCGCGCCCCTCTTCTTCATAGCGAATAGACCGCACATTTTGGCGAGCAGCGTCTGCATCGAAAATAAGTATATTACAGCGTTGCTTTTTTTCGTCATAGATAAGTGGCAACACATTCAGTTCCCCAAATTTCTGGAACGACCCATGCTGCCAAATCTTTGCAAGATTCGCTTCTCCTTCGATTGTCTTGCCAAGCTTTTGGAGGAAAGGAAACATCGCGAAGTGTTTGTCGGTCGACAATTGAAGAGGGCCGTCTCCGTACGCTTTGAGACTGACTGGGAACTCGTCTTTTGTGACTTCGTTGATTATCGTGATGTCCTCTTCGTGCTGCTTTGCTCTATACAAATCCTTTCCGACGTGAATTGAACGAAAGTCATACATAAATTGATTAATAAATTCGGCGATAGCGATTTCAGCAAGATCGCCATGTGTTTTATTCCCAATAAGCCTCATCGTAAAGATGTTGCTCAACGTGTTTATTATCAAATTCGGATTTTTGGCGACTAGAAGCTTCAGTCTTGTTCCAAATTCTTTATATGGCGTCATGGTTTTTCCTTGCCTGCCTTTTGTGTTTTATTTGCTTGTGGCTGATCGCTCTACAGCACCCACTTCCTTGCGCACGGTTATTCTGGGTACTGGATTTCCGAATCCAGCTGCTTCCAATAAGCGGGCACCCTGCCTGAGCGCGAAAAACCGTGGATGGTTTGTGTTTATGTAGAGGGTTATGCCGCTAATGGAACTGTACTCAAGGCTATTGTTAAATTTTCTTCCATCTGGATGATGCGGCTTCTGTGCAAGAAGGTTGTTTGCGCCAGATGTTGAGAATGGCAACCCTATGCCGTCGAGAAGGCCAGCCCTATCTATAAAAACAATCACATTAAGAAGAAAATTTCCTACCGTATTGCCTGTCACAATTTCTCTGTTGACGGTTAAGGTCAGATCAACTTCGTTTCCCGTGTGCCGAGCCGTCGGATAATGTAGTTTTTTATGCACCATGAAATCCCCCGCGGTCTGACGACTGCCTCCTTAGCAGGGGCAGTTCGGGATTGTTCATAGCTTGGTGATCTTGGCGGATGAAAGTGTGCACAGCCTGACGAATCAACCAAGCGACTGACACATCACTCCGAACGGCGAGGGCGCAAAGCTGCGCGTAGTCGTTCGCGTCAAAGCTTACGGAAAGACGGGCTTCTTTGCGGTTTCCTCGGGGTCGTGCCATATACGGTGTTTATTGCACCACTTTGCCCCAGTCTAGGGGGAAGCCCGTTAATCCGCCTAGCGCTGATGGGCAGGGGTGTAGCTCCGGGGGGCGTCCCACCCTCACGGCGTTGGCCCGTGCGCGCTTCCTGCCCTCGGATGCAGGGGGGTGGATTATCGCGCGCTCGAACTTTACCAAGCGTTTAGCCGTGCCGGCGCGGCGTGGATATTTGTGCACCGACGGTCCGCTGCCTTGTCCACTCGGATGGAACTTCGACACGCATCAAATGCAGACTGAGCGGTAGCCCACCGTTCAGCATCTCCTCGACGATGTCCGGCGCCAGCAGGGTGAGTTGAAGCAGGCGCCCGAGGTAGCCGCGGTCAATCTTCTCGGCGGCCGCCATGTCGGTGACAGACCCGTAGACCCCATTATCGAGCATCCGCTGATACCGGAACGCACGTGCCAGCGCCTTCACCAGCGCCGGATCGGCGCGCGTCGTGACTGGCGCCACGCCGTCGGTCATCGGTGTCACGACGGTCTTCCTGCCGGGCCGGTGTCGGATGGCCAGCGGCACCCGGACCGTGATGCTGGTCGCGGTGGTCATGCTGCCGGTCTCAGGGCATCGGGCGCGATGGCCCCGAGGTCGCGGACGAGGGCGCCGAGCCCATCCAGCCGAAGCCGAATGTCGGCGCCGGCCGGGCCGACCACCACCCGCTCCACCAGCGACCGCACGATCCGCGCCTGCTCCGCGGGAAAGAGATGCTCCCACAGCGGGTCGAGCCGATGGAGCGCGTCCTGGGTCTCGCCCTCAGTCAGGTCGGGCGCCTCCCTGCGCGCCGCCCGCCAGGTGCCGACCACGATCTCCGGCTGCCGCAACAGCGCCCGCACCTGGTCCACCACCGCGGCCTCGATTTCGGCCGCCGACACCCGCCGCACGATGCTGGCGTCGCCGTCGGCGTCCCCCTTCAGTACCCGCTGGGCCACGTAATAGCGGTAGAGCCGGCCGTTCTTCCGGGCGTGTGTGGGCGACAGCGCCCGGCCATCCACCCCAAAGATCAGCCCCTTCAGCAGCGCCGGCGTCTGCGCGCGGTTCTGGTTGGCGCGGACCCGTGGGCTGATCTGCAGCACGGCATGCGCGCGGTCCCACAGCTCCCGCGGCACGATGCCCTGGTGCTCGCCGGGATAGACCTGCCCCTTGTGCGCAGCCTCGCCAACATAGGTCCGGTTGTTCAGCAGCTTGTAGACATCGCCCTTGTCCAGCGGCCGGCCCGCCTTGCTGGTGGCGCCCTCCGCCCGGAGGCGGGCGACCGTCTCGATGCCGGACCCGGTCTCGGCGAAGATCTCGAATACCCGGCGCACCCGCGGCGCCTCGTCCTCATTCACGATCAGCTTCCTGGCCACGACGTCGTAGCCGAGCGGCACCTTGCCCCCCATCCACATGCCGCGGGCCCGGGATGCCGCGAATTTGTCGCGGATGCGCTCGCCAATGACCTCGCGCTCGAACTGTGCGAAGGAGAGCAGGATGTTCAGCGTGAGCCGACCCATGCTGGTCGTCGTGTTGAAGCTCTGCGTGACGGACACGAAGGTCACGCCATGCGCGTCCATCACCTCCACCAGCTTGGCGAAGTCCATCAGCGATCGGCTGAGCCTATCGATCTTGTAGACCACAATGACGTCCACAAGGTCGGCCTGGATATCGCGCAGCAGGCGCTGCAACGCCGGCCGCTCCAGCGTGCCGCCGGAGAACCCGCCATCATCGTAGCGGTCCCGGACCAGCACCCAGCCCTCAGCGCGCTGGCTGGTGATATAGGCCTCGCAGGCGTCACGCTGCGCGTCGAGGGTGTTGAACTCCTTCTCCAGCCCCTCCTCGGTGGATTTGCGCGTGTAGACTGCACAGCGCAGCTTCTTCGTGGTCGCCGGCATGGCCGGCTCGATGCGGGCGCGGCGGGTCACGCGTCACCTCGAGCGCGTAGCCCGAAGAACGTCCAGCCGTTCCACCGCGTGCCAGTGATGTGGCGCGCGATGGCCGACAGCGACTGATACGGCCGCCCTTCAAATTCGAAGTCGTTGACGCGCACGGTGACCACGTGCTGCACGCCCTGCCATTCTCGGATCAGGCGTGTGCCGGCCAGTGGGCGGCCGTCGGCGCGAATCCGGCGCAGCACCACGTTGCCGCCGTCCAGTTGCTCGCCCAGCGCCACCAGGCGATCCACGGTCTCGGGCTTCAGCCCGCCATAGGCCAACTCCTGGATGCGATACGCCAGCCGGCTCTGGATGTAGGCCCGGTTCCACGGCGGCGGCTCCTTGCCGAACAACTCGCGCCATTGGTCCTTCAGGGTGGCGGTGGGCGCCGCCTGCAGCGCGGCGAGCCGGCTCAGCACCTGCGTCGGCGGGATCTTCGGGATGGTGGGTGCCGCCGCGGCTGCGGCAGATGAACGTCTGGTCATGCGAGTCCCTTCCTGTTGGGGTTCGCATGCAGGCGCTGCTTGGCGGTGGAGTGTAGGCGAACGTCTCCCGCCCCCCAAGCTATCCCGGCATCCCGCCCATCATCCTCCGCAGCGCGGCTGCGCAGCCGCACCAAGCCCCTGGCCAGGATGCCGCAGACCTCACGAAGGTGCGGCGAAAGGTGCTGATTAATCGGCGTTTTTTCGGCCCTAGGCGTTTGCATGTCGGTCGCGGCCCAATTTCCTCCCCCCACCTACCGAGCGCTGCCATCAGGTGTCGGGGTCGATCAAACCAAATGCTTGGACAAAAAAGGAACATCTGCTACTTGAGGTGAATTGCATGTAACATTCTCAACCCTATTGATCCCGGAGACCCATGGCATCCTTCAATCCACGGAGGTTCTCCGACCCTGACCGCCTGCGCGCCATCTCGCCGGACCGCCTCATCGCCTTTCTGGCGCCATGGAGGACCTTCCTGGAGACGCGTGGGCTGCACTTCCCAGATCCGCCAGCAACCGAAATCGACTGCGCGGGGCTAGCCGACATCCTCATGCGACCGGATGCGGCAACGCCGCCCGACATGATCGACGCCCTCTACTACGTGCATGAGACCGCGACCGCGGAAGACATGGACCAGCTCCTTGCTGCCGTTCGTGCCCGTGGGTTGTTGGTGACCGACGACCCCGCGGCGACGCCCATCGACCTGGCCATCGATGTGTGGAGGGCGGCGCCGGATGTGGTCCGCGGCCACCATGCTGAAGTCATTGCGATGCGCCAGCAGAACTTCGAGTACTTCGGGCCAGGCCAGCCGATCCGCGGCGCATTCCCTGACATCAATATGGAACTGCGCCAGCTGCTGGAGAGCGAGTTCGACGATTGGTTTGAGACCCACCGGCGGGGCCGCGGCTGCCGGATGTTCGTCGTCAGGCATTCCCCAATGACCTGGATCCTGGTGCGCCACGGGCAGCCGATGCGCCGGGAAGCCAGCCAGAAGGACGATGGCGGCGTCGGGACAGAGTTCTATCGGCCGCAGCGGCACGACGTACTGATTTATGATGAGCGCAACGGCGATGTCGGGGTACATGCGAGCACGAAAGGCGAGCGGAACCTCTATTTGCGCACGCTCGGCCGGCACCTGTTTTCCGGCGAGGAGCATTTCCCACCAGCCGGACGCTTCACCCTCGATCCCCTCATTGCGGATGGCAGCCAAGCACTCAACGTCGAGGATATCGACGGAATCAAAGGCGTGCGGCTCATCGAGTGCCGGCGCTACTATGGCGGTCCGCAACGCGAGATGGAGACACGGAAGGCGGAGGACATCTTTGCTGCCCTTGCCAGCCGCAACATTCAGAGCCTGGCGGGCCCGCGGCTGAACAGCGCCACCTTCAAGGTGGCGTTCGACGATTCCGAAAAGGAGCGGTCTGTTACCATCCGCCCCCCCGGAATCGCGCGCTATGAGCGCAATGACGACAGCGAGCTCATCGAGCAATGGCTGCGTCGTCGCGGCTTCATTCTCTCGGGCCAGGGGATCGATGACGATGAAGCCGCTACCGCAGTTCTGGAAGGCGTTTGATTCGCTTCCCGGCGCCGCGACGGATCGGCGCGACTGGGCAGCCAGGCTCGGTGCCGAGTTTCCCTCGGCGAAGAGCTTCCTGCGTCCAACAGGGCGCCGGGCGACGGCGATCGACTGTCCTTCCCCAGGCGGCAATGGCTGTCCGCGTGAGGTGATCAAGGTGGCGGGCGGTGCGCTGCGCGCCGTGTGCCGATCGGCCACGGGGCGGTGCGATCCGCTCGATCTCCAGGCCGAGGACACCGACATCCTGCAGGTGGACTTCCCTCGTCTGCGGCAGACGCTGGCGGGGGCGTTCGGCGTCCAGGCCGCTGCCGTGCTGCCAGCGTCCGGCCGTGTTGCCCGGCTGGGTGAACATGCCATCGCGGCTGGTGTCGCCGCACCGGTGATGCTGCTGGTGCCGGGGCCAATAGATGGGATCCATCTCGACGAGCTCCGCGAGGCCGGGTTGGACGGCGACCACGCGGTCCTGCTGGTGCCGACTGCGGCCTCGCTCCCGTCTTCGATGCGGGTGCGCCTGGCGTCGATGGGGCACTGCGTGCTGAGCCTGAGCGATGTGACGGGGGTCGACGACAAGGGCAACCTCGTGCTGGTCCAGCCTGTCGAACTTCTGCTGCATGACATTCGGGCAGGGCTCCAGGTCCGGATCGATGCGGCGCAGGCTGGCGCCAGCGTTTCCATGCCAGCTGGGGCGCAATGGGCCGAGGTGACATTCGTCCTCATCTCCGACGAAGTGCTGAATGTCGCCTGTCGCGGCCAGACCCAGAGGCTCGAACCCGACCGCGTGGGCATGAAGGACGGGCGTACTGGCAAGCCGACTGAGGCCTGGGCCTTCCTGCAGGTTCTCGCTGGTGTCGGCGGGGTCCTGGGACCGCTTGGCCGCGACGTCGTCGAGGAACAGAAGAAGAGGAAGCAGGCGCTCAGCAAGCAGCTCGTGCGCGCCTTCGGCATCAGCGGTGACCCGATCCGCTGGAGCAAGCGGGATAGGGCCTACCAGACCGCCTTCGTGATCCGCGACGAACGACCAAAGACGGTCAGGATGGCCGCCGCCCGCCGGTGAATTTTCACCGGCCGATCTTCCGCCATCTGCACTTTTTTCTCCGCTAACGGCGCCATGAATCCCCTGGGCTTTCCCGCCGAAGCCCCGCGCATGCCCGCTCCCGCACTGCGCCCCCGGTGAATTTTCACCGGTAGCCATCGATCGGGCCGCGAGCCCGTCCTCGATCGACGGCGACCTTTCATGGAGCAGACCACTCGGGACGCGGCGCTTGCCCCCCGCACCCTCAAGCACATCCGCAGCACGGCGAGGTGGCTGGCGCGCAGCGGCCGGACCCGCGGCATGGATGCCGAGGACATCGCGCAGGATCTCTTTCTGGATCTCTGGCGTCGATGCCCGGCCTTCGACCCCAGCCGGGCGAGCTTCCCAACCTTCGCCGACCGGATCATCGCGCACCGAGCAGCCAGCCTGACCGCCTCGACACCGCGCATGCAGCTGGCGCGACGCCAGATTGGGATCGACGATCCGATCGACGGTTCCGATGGCGGCACCTTGGCCGACATCCTTTCAGATCCGGCTGCGCCGGGCGAGTTGGATCACGGCCTCGCCCTTGATTTCCGCCGCTTCATTGAGGGCCTGTCGCCTGCTCTCCAGCGGTGCTGCGCGATTTTGGCGGAGCCGAATATCCGCCTGGCCGCGACGCAGGCGGGAACCCACCGCTCGTCGCTCTACGAAAACGCTCGTCGCCTCCGGAAGCGGGCCGATGAAGCGGGCCTCGGAATCTACGTCGCCGGACCCCGACAGGTTTCGATCTCCGCCGGTAGGTGCCTGGCATGAGTATCCACCCCTCCCTGGCTAAGCGCCGTGGCGCCGCCGCCGATGTTCGGCATCTGGATCAGCATTCCCTCGCAGCGCGCTGGGGCATGTCGGTCAGGACGCTGGAGCGGTGGCGCTTTCTGAACCAGGGGCCTGCGTTCCTGAAGCTCATTGGCCGCGTCGTCTATCGCTTGGAGGACGTTGAGGCATTCGAGGCGACGCAAATGCGCCGCGGCACGAAGGCCAGCGCACCGCCGCGGAGCCCTGCCGCATGAGCGCGCTGGTCCGCTACGAGCAGGCCCGCACCGCGCTGGCCGAATGCGCCCGCATCGATGAGGCATCGGAGATCCGCGACAAGGCCGCGGCGCTCGCCGCCTATGCCCGCCAGCGCGACGACCGCGACCTCGAGGTCTGGGTGCGTGAGATCCACCTCCGCGCTTGTGTGCGCATCGGCGTCCTGAGCCGGGACCTCGATCAGGCTCAGACTGTTCGCCAGGC
>JALHQB010000003.1:0-5196 GCA_022842185.1 Acetobacteraceae bacterium | reverse complement strand
GCCCGCCAGCGCGACGACCGCGACCTCGAGGTCTGGGTGCGTGAGATCCACCTCCGCGCTTGTGTGCGCATCGGCGTCCTGAGCCGGGACCTCGATCAGGCTCAGACTGTTCGCCAGGCCGATGGCGCCACGGTTCGACTTCCCGCCGGTGGGAAGTCGAAGGCTGAAGCCCTCGCCGATGCCGGCATCTCCACCAGCACCGCCCAGCGCTACGAGGAATTGGCTGGCGGTCGTGAGGAGCAGGCGCAGGCCGCGGGCCACGCGGCCATGGAGGCCTACTTCGCCCAGTCCCGCGCCGATGGCGCGCCGCCGACCATGGCCGGCCTGCGCGGCGCGGTGCGCGGCGCGTTGCAGGCCACGCTCGGCCCACCGACGCCCCGCACGAAGCGTCCGTCCCCGCCGCCGGAGCAGCCGAAGGTCACCCCCATCGGTGCCGACTGGGCCGACTGGACGGCCGCCGTCCTCACCGTGGCGACCCTGCCCACCGACTTCGCGTCGCTCGCCGGCCGCAGCCCGCGCGCCCTGCTCGCCGATCTGCGCGGCGAGGCCCGCGAGGCGCTGCAGCGGCTGCCGCTCTGGATCAACGCCCTGGAGAATGAACATGACCACACCGCATGACCGCATGCGGACGCTGATCCGCGAAGCCCGTATCAGCGTCCAGCACCGCGGCAACGTCCCCGCCATCGTGGGCGAGATCGTCCGCAGCGCATCCGAGACCATCCGCCAGGATGACCAGCTGTTCGCCGTCGTGCTCTCGACCGCGCTGAACAAGCTGATCCGCGACGACCTCAAGCGCAGCGCCGAAAGCGCCGACCACGCCGAGGGGCTGCGCGCCGAGCAGATGGAGATGTTCCCGCAGGATGTGTGAACAGGCGTGGAAAAGGGACCCCGTTAGCGGGGTGATCGGCGTCCAATCGGGACCCCCCTGACATTGGGGTTCACGTTGGCTCTCGTGATGCACGGGGGCCGGGTTGGGATGTTTGTTGTGGAGACGATTGCGCGGATCCGTCGTGCCCATTTCGTGCAGGGGAAGTCGATCAAGGCGATCTGCCGCGAGTTGCGGGTGTCGCGCAAAACCGTGCGCAAGGTGATCCGGTCCGAGGCGACGGAGTTCCAGTACGAGCGCGAGCAGCAGCCCATGCCGCGCCTTGGCGCCTGGCGGGAGCAGCTGGACGCGCTGCTGGCCTCGAACGCGGCCAAGCCGAGCCGCGAGCGGCTGACGCTGATCAGAGTGTTCGAGGCAATGCGCGCCCTGGGGTTCACGGGCGGCTACGATGCGGTGCGGCGATATGCTCGCGTCTGGGCGCGCGACCGCACGGCGACGACGTCGGCGGCCTTTGTGCCGCTGAGTTTTGCACCCGGCGAGGCCTATCAGTTCGACTGGAGCCACGAGGTCGTGCTGATCAACGGCGCGACGGTCACGGTGAAGGTGGCGCATCTGCGCCTGTGCCACAGCCGGATGCTGTTCGTCCGCGCCTACCCGCGCGAGACGCAAGAGATGGTGTTCGACGCGCACGACAAGTGCTTCGCGTTCTTCAAGGGCGCCTGTACGCGCGGCATCTACGACAACATGAAAACCGCGGTGGACACGATCTTTGTCGGCCGCGAGCGGGCCTATAATCGCCGTTTCCTGCAGATGTGCAGCCACTATCTGGTGGAGCCGGTGGCCTGCACGCCCTCGTCGGGTTGGGAGAAGGGCCAGGTCGAGAACCAGGTCGGGCTGGTGCGCGAGCGGTTTTTCACGCCGCGCGTCCGGGTCAAGAACCTGGACGAGCTGAACGCCTGGCTGCTGGACCAGTGCGTGGCCTATGCCCGGGCGCACCCCCATCCCGAGCTGCGCGACCAGACGATCTGGTCGGTGTTCGAGGCCGAGCGCCCCAGCCTGGTACCCTATGGCGGGCGGTTCGATGGATTTCACGCGGTGTCGGCGTCGGTGTCCAAGACGTGCCTGGTTCGGTTCGACAACAATCGCTACTCGGTCTCGGCCCACGCGGTCGGGCGGCCGGTGGAAATCCGCGCCTATGCCGACCGGATCGAACTGCGCCAGGCGGGGCGGCCTGTCGGCGAGCATCCGCGGTGCTTTGGCCGCGACCAGACGGTGTTCGACCCCTGGCATTATGTGCCTGTCCTGGCGCGCAAACCCGGTGCGCTGCGCAATGGCGCGCCGTTCAAGGACTGGCTGCTGCCGGCGGGATTGGAGCGGGTCCGCCGCAAGCTGGCGGGCAGCGCCGATGGCGACCGGCAGATGGTGTCCATCCTGGCGGCCGTGCTGAGCGACGGGCTGGCGGCGGTGGAGGCCGCCTGCCTGGCGGCTCTGCGCGAGGGCGTCCACTCGGCGGATGTCGTCCTCAACATCCTGGCCCGGCAGCGCGAGCCTGCGGCGCCGCTCACCATCATGACGCCCGACGCGCTGCGGCTGACGCACGCGCCGACGGCGGATTGTTCCCGCTACGACAGCCTGAGGAGACCTGTGTGATGGAGCGTTCCGAGATCCTGGCCGCGATGGCGGAGCTGAAGCTGTATGGCATGAAGGCGGCGTTCGACGAGATCATCGGCACCGCGGTGAAGCGCCAGCACGAGCCCGCGCGCATCGTGGGCGACCTGCTGATGGCGGAGATCTCGGAGAAGCAGGCGCGCTCGATCCGCTACCAGATCACGATCGCCAAGCTGCCGCTGGCCAAGGACCTGGACGACTTCGCCTTTGGCGGCACGCCGATTAACGAGACCCTGGTTCGCGACCTGGCGGGCGGCAACTTCGTGGCGCACCAGCGCAACGTCGTGCTGGTGGGAGGCACGGGCACGGGCAAGACGCACTTGGCCATCGCGATCGCCCGGGCCTGCATCCGTGGCGGGGTGCGTGGGCGGTACTTCAACGTGGTGGATCTGGTGAACCGGTTGGAGGCGGAGGGGCGTGCGGGGCGCGCGGGCCGGCTGGCGGAGTATCTGTGCCGGATGGATTTCGTGGTGCTGGACGAGCTCGGCTACCTGCCCTTTGCGCAGTCCAGCGGACAATTGCTGTTCCACCTGATCAGCCGCCTGTACGAGCAGACCTCGGTGATCGTCACCACGAACTTGGCCTTTGGCGAATGGCCGAGCGTGTTCGGCGACGCGAAGATGACGACGGCGCTGCTCGACCGGCTGACGCACCACTGCGACATCGTCGAGACCGGCAACGAGAGCTGGCGGTTCAAGAACAGGATCTGAACGACGGCCGCGCCACGGTGTCGCCCAGCCCCCGCCTACGGCTCCGGGCCGGGCGACACCGTGGCGCGATGCGTGCTCGAAAGGGGGTCCCTTTTGGACGCCGATGGGGGGTCCTTTTTGGACGCCGATTGACAGCAGGATGCGCGGGCGACCGTCGAGCAGATCGGCCGCGGCGAGGTCTTCGTCCCCAGCCGCAACGCCTTCGTGCCGCTGCTGCCGTCGTACCTCCTGCCGCAGGAGATCGACGAGGCCGGGAAGTACCTGATTGACCATGGTGGCGACTGCATTCGTCGCGGGGGGCTGCTGCGCCGCCTCGGGCGGATCATGCAGTCCCACCGGCAGGCGGCGTGAGGCCGGTCATGGGCAAAGCCTCCCGCGACAAGGGCCTGCGCCGCGAGCGCGCCATCGTCGACATCCACGTGAAGTGCGGGCTACGCGCCGAGCGCGTACCGCTCTCCGGCGCCGTCCGGTACCAAGGCAACGGCGCCGACGTCGATCTCTATGTCCGCGGCGCCGAGCCGGTGAAGGCCGAGGTCAAGGCGCGTGGTGAGGGCGACGGCTTCAAGACGCTGGAGCGCTGGCTCGGCGGCAATGACGCGCTGTTTCTCTGGCGCGATCGCGCGACGCCGATGGTCGTGCTGCCGCTCCACGTCTGGATCGAGATCGCGCGCCGCAGCGTGCGCTGCGCCGACGCCGATGCCGACCGTGAGCGTGCCCGCCGTGCGCGCCAGGCCGAGGACGGCCCGCTGCCGCCGCCCGACGCGATCGCCGAGGTAACGCCATGAGCCCGCGCACCGCCCGCTGCATGCACGCCATCGGCGAAGCGCTCCGGAATCTCACCGGCGGCGCGCTGCTCGCCGGCGGCTTCATCGCGCTCCTCTGGCTCGCCGAGCTGGCGACCGTCCCATGAGCGCCATCCCCATGCCGATGCCCGCGCCCGCCCGGCCGCCCGCATCGCCCACCCAGCCGGGCACCTCCTCGTTGAACGGGATCACCATGACCAACCGAACCACTCTGGCGCAGCTGCGCGAGATGGACGCCGCGCAGGCCGCACGCCTGCCCGTCGATCATCTGGCGCTGCTGCTGGAAGAGGTCGGGGCGCTGAAGGCCGATGCCAAGCACCTCGCCGACCTGCTGCACGACGCGCTGCACGGCCGCTATGGCGCCCCCGCCGCCGCGGCCCGTCGCGCCGAGGGCAAAGACACCGGCCGTGTCCGCGTGCCCGACGAGGGCTTCGAGGTCGTCGCCGACCTCCCGAAGAAGGCGGCGTGGGACCAGCCGAAGCTGGCCGCGGCGGTCGCCACCATCGTGGCGTGGGGCGAGGACCCCGCGGACTACGTCACCACCGAGATCCGCGTGCCGGAAAGCCGCTTCACGGCCTGGCCGCCGCGCATCCGTGCGGTGTTCGAGCCGGCGCGCACCGTCGCCACCGGCCGCCCCTCGTACACCCTCGAATCGAAGGACGCCGCGTGATGGCACATGAGCTCCGCATCCAGGTCGTCATCCCGCTGCAGGGCGATGCCGTCGCCCGCGCAAAGGACGTCGCCGCCTTCGAGCCGACGCTCGACAGCTTCACCGAAGTCGTCGCGCGCGCCGGCGGCGACATCAAGGTCGACGTCATCAAGGCCAAGCCGCGCGCCGTGAAGCAGGAGGCGCACTGATGGCGATCTCCCTCGCATCCCTGCGCAGCAGCACCAGCCTCTCACCGCCGCGCCTGCTGCTCTACGGCGTGGCCGGTGTCGGCAAGACAGAGTTCGCCGCCGCCTCGCCTCGGCCCGTCATCCTGCAGACCGAGGATGGCCTCGGCCGGATCGAGGCGACCACCTTCGGGCTGCTGCGCAGCTTCGATGAAATCATGGAGGCCTTGGGCGCGCTCTACACCGAGCCGCATGACTTCGAGACCCTGGTGGTGGACAGCCTCGACTGGCTGGAGCCGCTGGTGTGGCAGCACACGGCGCGGACCCACAACCAGCCGGACATCGAGTCCTTCGG
>JALHQB010000002.1 GCA_022842185.1 Acetobacteraceae bacterium | reverse complement strand
GGCGCCCGCGCCGCTGCCGCCTGTCGCGGTGTTGCCGCCGCCGGTACCGCCAGCGCCGCCGCCGTCCGCGCAGGACAGCGGTTCGGCGTCCTCATCCTCCCGCCCCACGCCGCAGCCGCCGCAACGGCCGCCCGTTTCGCCGCGCCTGCCGGGCCAGGCGCCCGGGATCAGCGTCAAGCCACCGATCGGCGGGCGGTCATAGAGCGTTACGCGCCCGACTGGTTCCAGGCAGGCGCGATTTGCTCAGAGGCGTTTATTCCTCCTCATCGGACCGCGACGGCGGGCCGGCGAGCACCCCGCCATCGATGGTGATGGTCTGCCCGGTCATGAACGACCCGCCGGCTGATGCCAGGAACACGGCCGCGCCCGCGATTTCGTCCGGTTCGCCGATGCGCTTCAGCGGCGTGTCCTTCGTGCGCTTCTTGTAGATGCCGGGATCTTCCCACAGCGCGCGGGCGAAGTCGGTGCGGATCAGCCCCGGCGCGATGGCGTTGGCGCGGACGTTCTTCGGGCCCCATTCGACCGCGAGGTTGCGCACCAGCTGCATGTCGGCGGCCTTGGAGATGGCATAGGCGCCGAGCACCGGCGACCCGCGGAAGCCGCCGATCGACGAGATGATGATGATTGACCCGCCGCCGCGTTCGGCCATGCCGGGTGCGGTCATGTGGGACAGCCAGATGTTCGACTTGATGTTGGACGCCATGATCTTGTCGAAGATCTCGTCCGGCATGGTGATGGCCGGACCGAAATGCGGGTTGATCGCGGCGTTGCAGACCATGACATCGACCTGCCCCCAGGCGGCGATCGTCTGGTCGATCAGCGCCTGGCATTCCGGCTTGCGGCCGATGTTGCAGGCGATGGCCATGGCGGTGCCGCCCTTGGCCGTGATGGCGTCCACCACGACCTGGCAGGCATCCACCTTGCGGGAGGAGACGACGACCTTCGCCCCCTGTTCGGCCATGCGTTCGCAGATGGCACGGCCGATGCCGCGGCTGCCGCCGGTGACGACGACGACCTTTCCGGTCAGGTCGAATAGGGACATGTGTTTCTCTCCCGAGATGCTGATGGGGGCAGCGCAGCATGGCGCGGGTCGCGCGGCAACCGGGGGCGGGCAACCCTTGCCCGGATGGCCATCCCGCGACCCTTGCTCAGGCGTGCATCCTGCCACCTTGCTCAGGCGTGCATCCTGCCACCTTGCCCAGGCGTGCATCCTGCACGACACTCCGGCCCGACCGATCGGTCGGATAGCCGGCCAGAAAATTCCGAGGGAGAAACGCCAGTGGCCCAGGACGCGAGCTTCGTCCAGCACGACAAGCAGGGCGAGGTGCATGTGCTGCGCCTGGCCAACCCGCCGGTGAACACGCTGCGGACGGAAATCCGCGCCGGGCTGCTGGATGGCCTGAACGCCGCGAAGGCCGCAGGTGCGAAGGCGGTGGTGCTGATCGGCACCGGCCGGATGTATTCCGCCGGGGCCGAGATGACGGAATTCGGCAAGCCGCGCGTGGCACCCTCCCTGACCGAGGTGTTCGACGCCATCGAGGGCTATCCGGGCATCGTCGTGTCCGCGATCCATGGCTCGGCGCTGGGCGGCGGGCTGGAACTGGCGCTGGCCTGCCATGCGCGGGTGGCCGCACCCACGGCGCAGGTCGGGCTGCCGGAAGTCAAGCGCGGCTTCGTGCCCGGCGCGGGCGGCACACAGCGGCTGCCGCGCATGATCGGGCCGGAGGAAGCGGCGAAGATCATCGTCTCGGGCGACCCGATCCCGGCCGCCAAGGCGCTGAAACTGGGCGTGATCGATGCGATCATCGAGGGCGACCTCGAAGCCGGCGCGGTGGCCTGGGCCAAGGCGAATATCGGCAAGACCTTCACGCTCGCGCGCAATCGCACTGACAAGATCGAAGGGCAGGACCCGGCGGCCTATGACGCCGTGATCGCCGGGTTGCTGAAGCGGTCGCGCGGCCAGGAAAGCCCGAAGGGTTGCGCCGAGGCGGTGCGTGCATCCTTCACCATGCCGTTCGACAAGGGGCTGGAGAAGGAACGCGAGCTGTTCCAGTCCCTGGTGTCGGGTGAGCAATCCAAGGCGCTGCGCCATATCTTCTTCGGCGAACGTGAAGTGCTGCGCATCCCCGGCCAGCCGGCCGATGCGAAGTCGCTGCCGATCGAACGGCTGGTGGTGATCGGCGGCGGCACGATGGGTGGCGGCATCGCCATGTCGGCCGCCAACAACGGCGTGCCGGTGACGATCGTGGAGACCAGCGAGGAGGCGTTGCAGAAGGGCCTCGCGCGCTGCCACGCGAATTGGGAGCGGACGGTATCCACCGGCCGGCTCTCGCAGGCCGACTACGAAAAGCGAAAGGCGCTGCTGACCGGCAGCACCGATTTCGAGGGCACCGTCGCCAAGGCCGACCTGGTGATCGAAGCCGTGTTCGAGAACATGGACGTGAAGAAGGAGGTCTTCGCGCGGCTGGACAAGGCGGCGCGGCCGGGCGTGCCGCTGGCGTCCAACACCTCCACCCTTTCGATCGACGAGATCGCCTCGGCGACCTCCCGGCCGGAACTGGTGGTGGGGATGCACTTCTTCTCGCCCGCCAATGTGATGCGGCTGCTGGAGAATGTGCGCGGCGCGAAGTCGTCCCCGGCGGTCATCGCCACCGCGACGGAATTCGGCAAGCGGATCGGCAAGCTGCCGGTGCTCGTGGGCAATTGTGACGGCTTCGTGGGCAACCGCATGACCGGCAAGCGCGGCCCGCAGGTCGAGAAACTGTTGCTGGAAGGCTGCCTGCCCGCCGATATCGACAAGGTGATGGAAGGCTACGGCATGGCGATGGGGCCGCTGGCGGTGGGCGACCTCGCCGGGCTCGATATCGGGGCCGCGGTGCGCAAGGCGCGTGGGACGGTGGCGCCTGTCGCCGATGCCATCGTGGCTCTTGGCCGTTTCGGGCAGAAGACCGGCAAGGGCTGGTACATGTACGATGAGAAGCGCACCCGCATGCCGGACCCGGAGGTGGAGCGCATCATCCTGGACGTGGCGGAGAAGATGCAGGTGCGGCGGCGCAAGATCGAGCCGCAGGAAATCCTGGAACGGCTGATGCTGCCGATGGTCAATGAGGGGTCACGCATCCTGGAAGAAGGCGTCGCCTATCGTCCGATCGACATCGACGTGATCTTCGTCAATGGCTTCGGCTGGCCGGCCTGGCGCGGCGGGCCGATGTTCTGGGCCGATACGCAGGGGTTGAAGAACGTGCGCGACAAGCTGGCGCATTATGCCGAGGTGACGGGCGATGCGAACCTAAAGCCTACGGCACTGATCGAGAAGCTGGCGGCGGAAGGCGGGTCCTTCGCCTCCATGGGCGCCTGACGGAAACACACGGGAGCAACGATCATGGAACTCCGGTTCACCGATGAGGAACGCGCCTTCCGCCAGGAAGTCCGCGAATGGATCGACGCCAACCTGCCGGCCGATACGCGGGAACGCATGGCATCCGGCCGCACGCCGACCAAGGCGATGCAGGTGGATTGGCAGAAGCGCCTGTATGACAAGGGCTGGGCCGTCCCGCATTGGAAGGTGGAGTGGGGCGGGCAGCCCTGGTCCGCCATCAAGCGCTTCATCCTGTCCGAGGAAATCCAGTCCACGCCCGCGCCGACGCCGTTGGGCTTCAACTGCAACATGCTGGGGCCGGTGCTGATCGCCTTCGGTACCGAGGAGCAGAAGAAGCACTTCCTGCCGAAACTCGCGAGCCTCGACCTGTGGTTCTGCCAGGGGTTTTCCGAACCGGGGGCAGGGTCCGATCTGGCGTCGCTGAAGTGTGCGGCGAAGAAGGAAGGCGACCACTACATCGTCAACGGCCAGAAAACCTGGACGACCTTGGCGCAGCACGCGGACTGGATCTTCCTGCTGGTGCGGACCGATCCGGGTGCGGCCAAGCAGCAGGAGGGCATTTCCTTCCTGCTGGTGGATATGAAAACGCCGGGCATCACGGTGCGGCCGATCATCACCATCGATGGCGCGCATGAGGTGAACGAGGTCTTCTTCGACGATGTGAAGGTGCCCGTCGCCAATCTCGTCGGCACGGAGAATCGCGGCTGGGATTGCGCGAAGTTCCTGCTGTCGAACGAGCGTACCGGGCAGGCGCGCGTGGGTGCCTCGAAGGAACGCATCCGCCGCCTGAAGCTGATCGCCAAGGAAGCGCCGGGTGGCGCGCGGCCGGTGATGGACGATCCGCGCTTCCGCTCGCGGCTGACGGATGTCGAGGTGCAGCTCAAGGCGCTGGAGATGACGACGCTGCGCGTGCTGGCCGATGAGAACCGGCAGCTCAGCCGCGGCAAGCCCAACCCGGCTTCGTCGGTGCTGAAGATACGCGGCACCGAATTGCAGCAGGCGATTTCGGAACTGTATGTGATGGCGGCTGGCCCCTATGGCCTGGCGGCACCGAACGACCCGGAGGCCGATGGGCGCAATGAGCCCGACATCGCGCAGGATTGGCAGACGCTCGCGCAGGCGACCTATTTCAACTGGCGCAAGCAGTCGATCTACGGCGGATCCACCGAGATCCAGAAGAACATCATGGCCAAAGCGTTTTTGGGGCTCTGAAGACACATGGATTTCGATCTTTCCGAAGACCAGCGGCTTCTGCAGGACAGCCTGTCCAAGCTGCTGAAGGACAAGTACGGCTTCGAACAGCGCAAGGGCTACATGGCCTCCGAGACCGGCTGGTCGCGCGATGTGTGGAACGCCTATGCCGAACTCGGCCTGTTGGGCATGCCTTTCGCGGAAGACGATGGCGGCCTGGGCTATGGCGCCGTCGAAACGATGATCGTCGCCGAGCAGATGGGGCGTTCGCTGGCGCTGGAACCGTTCATCACCACCGTGGTGATGGGCGGCGGTTTCCTGCGGCATGGTGCGACCGCCGAACAGCGCGCCGACCTGGTGCCGAAGATCGCCGAGGGCAAGCTGCTGCTCGCCTTCGCCCATACCGAAGTGCAGTCGCGCTTCGACCTGCATGACGTCGCGACTTCGGCGAAGAAGGATGGCGATGGCTGGGTGATCGAAGGCCGCAAGGGGGTGGTCGTGCATGGCGACACGGCGGACATGCTGGTCGTCACCGCGCGCGTTTCGGGCGCGCGGCGCGACCGGGACGGGATCGAGGTGTTCCTGATCCCCGCCGATGCGAAGGGCGTCTCACGCCGCGGCTTCAAGACCTCCGACGGTCAGCGCGCGGCCGACATCACCTTCGACGCCGTGAAGGTGGATGCAGCGGCGAAGCTCACCGGCGGCCTGGCGCTGGTCGAGCGCGTGGCGGACGAGACCATTGCCGCGCTGTCGGCCGAGGCGATCGGCTGCATGGAAGCCGCCAAGGACCTGACCATCGACTATTTGAAGACGCGCAAGCAGTTCGGTCGCGCCATCGGGTCGTTCCAATCCCTGCAGCACCGCGCGGCCGAGATGATGGTCTGCCTTGAACAGGCGCGTTCGATGGCGATGCTTGCCGCGATGATGGCATCCGAGACGAACGACGCCGAACGCCGCCGCAACATGCGCGCGGTGAAGGTCGAAATTGGCCGGAATGCGCGTTTCGTCGGGCAGCAGACGGTGCAGATGCATGGCGGCATCGCGATGACGATGGAATATGCCGGGGGGCACTATCTCAAGCGCCTGACCGTCATTGAGAACATGTTCGGGGACATGGACCACCACCTCGCGGCGTTGAGCGAGGAAGGTGGGGTGTTCGTGGCGGCTTAAGGAAAGAAAGGTCGGGGGAGGGGACTCCCCCGATCCGGCACCCATCAACGTTCCTGCGCAACGCCGATGGATCCCCAAGCCCTCCTTCTTTTGGACCTTGGCGCCAACCTGCGAAAGTCAGCGCCAATAGCCAAAAAAACGGAGGGGGATTCGGGGGAGGTGTTCCTCCCCCGTCCTTTCTTACTGCTGCAACGCTTCCCAAATCCGCTCCGGCGTCGCCGGCATATTGATATGCTTGCCACCCAGCGCATCCGACAGCGCGTTCATCACCGCCGGCAAGGACCCCGCGCAGCCGGCTTCGCCGCAGCCCTTCGCGCCGATCGGGTTGGTCGTGCATGGTGAAGGCGCGCTCTCGAACCCGAACGACGGAAGGTCGTCCGCGCGTGGGATGCCGTAATCCATGTAGGATCCGGTCAGAAGCTGCCCGTCCTCGGAATACGCCACGCGTTCCATCAGCGCCTGGCCGATGCCCTGCACGATGCCGCCATGCGCCTGGCCTTCGACCATCAGTGGATTCACGATGACACCGAAATCGTTCACCGTGGTGTAGCGGTCGATCACCACATTGCCGGTCTCGGGGTCGATCTCGATTTCGCAGATGTGGCAGCCATTGGGGAAGGCCATCGGCGCTTCCTTGTAGACCGTCTGGCTGTCCAGGCTGTTCGGCACGTCCTGCGGCAACGGTCCGATGTCGCGCAGGCGTGCGGCGAGTTCCATGATGCCGATGCCGCGATCGGTACCGCCGATGACGAAGCGGCCATCGGCGAAGTCGATGTCATCCTCGGCGGCTTCCAGCACGAAGCCGGCGGCCTTGCGGCCCTTATCGATCACGATGTCGGCGGCCTGAAGGATGGCGGCGCCGGATGCCATCAGGGATTTCGACCCGCCGGTGCCGCCGCCAGCGACCAGCCGGTCGGAATCGCCCTGTACCAGCTTGATCTTGTCGAAGGGCACGCCGAGCTTCGAATGCAGCACCTGCGCGAAGGGTGTCCAATGCCCCTGGCCGTAATCCAGCGTGCCGGTGACGATGGTGACGGACCCATCCTCCTCGAAGACCAGCTCGCCCTGCTCCTTCATCGGCGGGGCGGTGCATTCGAGGAAATTGCCGATGCCGCGGCCGCGGATCTTCCCGCGCGCCTCGCTGTCGGCTTTGCGGGCGGCGTAGCCATTCCAGTCGGCGGCATCCAGCGCGCGGTCCAGCACGGCGGAAAACTCGCCCGAATCATAAACGGAGCCTGACGCCGCACTGTAGGGAAATGCCGACGATTTGATGTGGTTCAGCTTGCGCATCGCGATCGGGTCCAGCCCCATTTCGCGCGCGGCGGTTTCGATCAGCCGTTCCATGAAATAATTGGCTTCGGGCCGTCCGGCGCCGCGATACGCCGTGACGGGCGTGGTGTTGGTCACCACGTTTTTCGTCTCCACCAGCAACAGCGGCGTGGCGTAGTTGGTCTGGAGGTTCTTGCTGAAGTTCCCCGTGCCCATCAGGTTGCCGACGGTGGAAAGATAGCCGCCCATATTACCGTAGGAGACGATCTTCACGGCGAGGAACCGGCCTTCGGCATCCAGTGCCAGGGAGGCTTCCGTTTCATGGTCGCGCCCGTGGCAATCGGACAGGAACGACCCCGAGCGTTCATCGGTCCACTTCACCGGCCGGCCCAACAGCTTCGCGGCATGCAGCACGCAGGCATATTCGGGGTATGCGGACGCCTTCATGCCAAACGATCCGCCGACATTGCCGGTCAGGATGCGGACCTTGTCGACCGGCACCTTCAGGATGTCGTTGGCCATCTGCGCGCGCAGGCCAAACACGCCCTGGCTGCCGACGCGCAGGACGTATCGGCCATCCGCGCCGTCCCATTCCCCGATCGCGCTGCGCGGTTCCATCGCGCACACCACAATCCGGTTGTTGCGGATGTTCAGAGTCGTGACGTGCGCGGCGGCGGCGAAGGCCTCGGCGGTCTTGTCCGCATCCCCGAAGCGGAAGTCGAGCACCACATTGCCGGGCACATGGTCATACAGTTGCGGTGCACCGGGCGCGGCCGCGGCCACGGCGTCGGTGACGGCATCGAGCGGGTCGATGTCCATTTCGACCGCCTCGGCGGCGTCCTTCGCCTGCATCTTCGTCTCGGCGACGACAAAGGCGACGGGATCGCCGACGAACCGCACGCGATCGGCCGCGAGCGGCCCGCGCAGCACGTTGACCAGCGGCGTGCCGTCCTTGTTCTTCAACGGCAGCACACTGCGCATCGGCCCATACTCGGCCATGTCGGCAGCGGTATAGACGCCGAGCACACCGGGCATCTCGCGCGCCGCTTCCGTGCCGATGCCCTTGATGATTCCATGCGCATAAGGGCTACGGACCATCACGCACCACGCCTGGCCCGCGATCGCCAGGTCGTCGGTGTAGCGACCTCGACCTTGCAGCAGGATGGGGTCTTCCTGCCGCGGCACGGGCTGCCCGATACCGAATTTCAGCTTGGTCGGATCGGCCGGGTTCGTATCGGGCATGAAGGGTCTCGGAGGCTGTGAGGGTTCTCCCTAGGTTAGGCGCTGTTTGCTGCGCTGCAACCCGGCCGCCGCGCTTGACCGCCCTGCGCGGCTTGCGGAGTGTCGCGATCCAGCGGGAGGGACCCCATGGGGCGGATCGTGGTCATCGGATCCTACAATCGTGATGCCGTCCTGACGGTGCCGCGCTTTCCCCGGCCGGGCGAAACCCTGGCCGCGACGGCATTGGCCCGCTTCCACGGTGGCAAGGGCAGCAACCAGGCGGTCGCGGCCGCGCGCGCCGGGGCGCGCGTCGCCATCGTCGCAGCGATTGGCGACGACGCCGCGGGGCAGGGGGCATTGGCCCTATGGGCGGCCGAAGGCATCGACGCCGGCGGCGCAACCATCCTGGCGAAGCTGCCGACGGGGGAGGCCCTGATCCTGGTGGATGCGGCGGGGGAGAACGAGATCATCATCCTCGCCGGCGCCAATGCGGCGCTGCCGGGGGCGGCCGCGATCGCTGCCGCGGCGGGCGCGGCGCTCGTGGTCGCCCAGCTTGAAACACCGCTGCCGGTCACCGAATCCGCGTTTCGCGCCGCCAGGGCGCAGGGCATCCCGACCTTGCTCAACGCCGCGCCGGCATTGGGCGAGCTGCCGGACGGATTGCGCGACCTGACGGACATCCTCGTGGTCAATGAGACGGAAGGGGCGGTGCTGGCTGGCCGGACAGGGCCGCCGGAGGCCCTGGCGCGCGCCCTGGGATCGCGGCATCGGCGCGGCGCCGTCGTCACGGCGGGCGCGGCGGGTGCCTTTTGGTCTGAGCATGATGGGGCGCTGGTCCATGCGCCGGCCATACCGACCGGTGTGGTGGACAGCACCGGCGCCGGGGATGCCTTCATCGGTGCCTTCGCCGCTGCGCTGGCGTCAGGATCACCGGTGGACCAGGCGTTAGGGCGCGGCGTGGTTGCGGGCGCGCTGGCCTGCCGCCGCGCTGGTGCGGTGCCGTCCCTTCCGACCCGCGCCGAGATCGAGGCCGCGCTGCCTCAGTAGCGGTAGCCGGCGTAGGGGTCGGGCGGTGCGATGTAGGGCTGCGGTTGCCAATACGACCCCGCCGGTGGCTGGTAGGCCTGTTGCTGGGGCGGACCCTGATAGGGCACCGGCTGCCCAACATAGGGCTGCGGGTAGTAGGCCTGTGCGCCAGGGGCAAAGCCCTGGGGCGCATAACCCGGCTGTGCCTGAGCATAGGTCTGGCCGTAGCCCTGCGGCGCGTAGCCGGCCTGGTACTGCGGCGGTGTCGGCGTCGTCGCCGCGCCGATGGCAGCACCGCCCAGCCCGCCGGCCAGTGCCCCGATCGCCGCCCCGCGTCCGCCGCCGGCCAGCGCGCCGACCGTGGCGCCCGCCCCAGCACCGATCAGGGCACCGCCCGCCAATCGTTGGTTCGGGTCATAGGGGTTGGTGCAGGCGGCCAGCAACGCCAGCACTGCGATGGACATGATCCGTGGCAGTGGCGCCATGGTGCGATCCTTTCCGGGGCATGCCCGTCATTGGCACCAGACTTGTCGCAGCACCGTGGCAGTCCTGTGGCGGCTTATCGGCGCCACGGATCCAGGCGCTGCGCGCCGGGTGGCGTGCCGAGGTATCGCCCGGGCGGCAGGGGCCGTTCGAAGCGGTTGTCGATTCGCGGCGCGGGCGGGCGGCCCCAGACAGGCGGCGGGCGCGGCCGGCCATGCCAGCGCGGCGGCACGACCCAGACGGGTGGACCGACCGGCTCCCACCCCATTGAAAGGGCTGAGCTGGCGGGCGGTGGCGGCATCGCCGCCTGCGGGGGCGCGATGCGCGGCGGCGGCGGTTCCGGCGCCGGCGAGGACGGACCGTAAATCACATGGGGTTCCGTCCGGCCGTAGATCACGCGCGGCAGGGCGGCGTCCGGTGACTGCGCTGCGACCGGGGCGCCGACGCCAAGCAGCGCCAGCAGGGCGGCGGCAGGGATGACGGTGGGTGCCGTGGCCATGGCCGCATCATACCACGCCGGCCGGCGCCGGCGTATCAAACCGGGCGGTCGCCCTTTTCGACCTTCAGCGTCCGGTTGTCGGTGCCGGGCAGCATGCGCGCCGGGTCGCGCGTGACATGCACGTCGAGGATCGTGGGACTGCTCGTGTTCTCCAGGCCCTCGCGGATCGCGCCCGCCAGCTTCGCCGGATCGTCCACGCGGATACCGTGGCACCCGAAGGCGCGGGCGGCGGCGGCGTAGTCGGTCTCCATCAGTTCCGAGGATTGGTAGTTCCCCGGCCCATACACCGCATGCTGCAACGCCTTCACATAGCCCGAGGCACCGTTGTTGAAGACACAGAGAACATAGTTGGCGCCGACGCGGCGCGCGGTCTCGATCTCGCCGATCGTCATGTTGAAGCCGCCATCGCCGGTCAGCCCCACCACCCGCCGCTTCGGCCCGGCGGCCATCTGCGCGCCCATGGCACCGGGTGCGCCGTAGCCGATGGAGGCGAAGCCGCGATCGGCGATGAAATGCCGCCCGGCGCGCTTGGTGTCGAACAGCAACCCGCCCCAATGGCCGGCGAAACCGCCATCGGCGACCAGGATGTCGTCATCGGCCATGGCGATGTTCAGTTCGTTGATCAGGCGCCCGACATTGATCGGCGTCTCGTTCGATTCCAGCCGGTCGGCGGCGCCGACGCGCCAGGCGGCCATGCGCGGGGCCACGGCGGCGGCGAAATCTGCGCGGCCATCGGGCAGCGGGCCGGGCGGCATCGCGGACAACAGGTCCTCCAGCGCCAGCCGCGCATCGGCGGCGAGTGCCACGTCCGCGCGGGTGGTGCGGCCGATCTCCTCCGGCACGATCTCGACATGGACGATGGGGATGCCGGCGGGCATCAGGGCGAAGCGTTTCGTCGCGATCTCGCCCAGCTTGCAGCCGACCACGACCAGCAGGTCGGCCTCGGCGATGAAGTCGTTGGCGATGCGGCTGTAGCGACCGAACACGCCGAGCGAGAGCGGATGCGTGCAGGGGATCGCGCCCTTGCCCGACATGGTGTGGGCGACCGGGATGCGCCCGCGTTCCGCCAGGGCCAGCAACGCGTCGTAGGCGCCGCTGATATGGATGCCGCCGCCGACCAGCAGCATCGGGCGCTTGGCCTTGGCCAACAGCGCGGCGGCGCGGGCCAGCTCCGCCGGATCGGGGCGCGTGCGGCGCGCCTGCGCCATCAACGTGCCCGGGTCGGCCCAGATCTCGTCGGCGCCGAAGCTGTGCTCGCCGTGGCAGACATCCTCCGGCACATCCAGCACCACGGGGCCGGGGCGGCCGGATGTGGCGATGGCGAAGGCGCGGCGGACGAATTCGGGAATCCGCTTGGTGCTTTCCACCCGCAGCAATTCCTTGCAGGCCGGGCGCAGGATCTCCACCTGGCGCGCTTCCTGCGTCATGTTCTTCCAGGCGTGGTCGCGATTGGCATCGCCGGTGATCGCCACCAGCGGAATGCCGGCATTGAGCGATTCCACCAGGCCGGTGACGAGGTTCGTCGCCCCCGGCCCGAGCGTGGCATCGACCACGCCGGGCCGGTTCGTGACGCGCGCCCAGGCATCGGCGGCGAAGGTGCCGCAGCGTTCGTCATTGATCAGGTAGTGCTTCAGGCCAAGGCCGCGGACCGCTTCATAGAAGGGCAGCAGCTGAAAGCCGCCCATGCCGAACATCGGCCCGACCTGATGGGCCTGGAGCATGCGCGCCAGGGCCTCGCCGCCGGTGATGGTCAGCGTCGTGTTGGATGCAGTCACGCGCGGTTGTCCTTGTCGATGGCTTGGGCGAGCAGGGTGACGGCGTCGCGCACCGTCCCGCCGGGCGCGAGGCCCAGCGCGGCGGCGCGCGCATTGACGGCGGAGACGATGCCGGTCTCGACGGCGGAACGCCCGTCGCCGATCCGCGCCGTCCAGGCGGAATAGGTCGCGGCGGCGATGCCGCGTGCATCGAGCGCCGGCAGGCGTGTGAAGCCGGCGCCGTCGATGCCGCCATCCGCATCATTGTAAAGCGCCGCGAAGACGGCTGCGCGCGCGGCGGATTCCGGGCGGCCGCCGAGCAACCCGCCATGGCTGCCGGTGACGACCACCGTGCCGTCGTCGTCGGGTGTCATCAGCGAATTGGAGTCCATCGCGGAGGCCCGGGCGCGGCCCGGCACCGCGATGGGGAAGCGTGATTCGACGCTGTCGGGCGCATCCACGCCAGGCACCGGCGCCGCGGCCAGCCGGCGGGCGGCTTCGCGGCACCACATGCCAGGCTCGATCCCCAGCCGCGCGGCGGCGCGATTGACATGGCTGACGATGCCGCGGCCGAGCAGGTCGAAGCCATCGCCAATGCGCGCGCTGCGGTGGGAGCAGCAGGCCGCCGGGATGCCGAGCGGCTGGAGATAGCCGAGCCCGGCGATCCCCGCGGCATCGAGGCCAAGCCCCGCATCATTCAGCAACACCCCCGCCACGCGCGCCTTGGCGGCAAGGTAGGCGGCGTAGATCCCGCCATGCGACCCGCCGATGATGACGCGCCCTTGCGCCTCCGGCCCCAGCCGGGTGACGCTGTCCACGACGACAAGCCGGTCCAGCATGCGTTTTCTCCCTTCACGCGGAGTAGAGCGCAGGCGAAGGGCTGGCAACAGGGGAGAGACGCGGATGCCAGGCACGTCCGACGAGACGGCGCGGCGGGTGGGCATGCTCCGCGACATGGCCCGCATCCGCGCTTTCGAACGCGAGGCGGTCGCCGCCATGCGATCGGGCGAGGCGCCAGGGGTGGTGCATCCATCCATCGGGCAGGAAGCCGTGGCGGTGGGTGTCTGCGCCAATCTGCACCGGGCCGACCGCATCACATCGACGCATCGCGGCCATGGCCATGCCATCGCCAAGGGCGCGGATGCGCGGGCGATGATGCTGGAACTGCACGGCCGCGCCGGCGGATCCTGTGGTGGCAAGGGCGGGTCCATGCACATCGCGGATTTCGCGGTCGGGATGCTGGGGGCGAATGGCGTGGTGGGCGCGGGCATTCCCATTGCCTGCGGCGCGGCGCAGGCCATCCGGCTGAAACGCGAGGATGCCATCGTCGCCTGCTTCTTCGGCGATGGTGCCATCAATCGCGGGCCGTTCCTGGAAGGCATGAACTGGGCGGCACTGTATCGGCTGCCGGTGTTGTTCGTCTGCGAGGACAACGGCTTCGCGGCCTTCACGCGCGGCTCCACGGTAACGGCCGGGGGCGGCCCGGCGGTGCGCGCGGAGGCCTGCGGCGTACCGGCGATGGTGGTGGATGGGGAGGATGTCCTGGCGGTGGATGCGGTGGCGGCTGACCTCGTCGCGCGCATCCGTGGCGGGGAGGGTCCGCAATTCCTGCATGCGCGCTGCTATCGCTGGGAAGGCCATACCGGCACCGACGCGGCAGCCTATCGCCCTGCCGAGGAGGCCGCCGCAGCGCGGGACCGCGACTGCATCCGGCGACTCGCGGCGATGCTGGACGCCGAGGAGGTCGCCGCCATCGAGGCAGAAGCGACGTCGGAGATGGTCGCGCACCGCGCTGCCGCCATGGCCGCACCCTGGCCCGACGCGGCCGCCACCTTCTCCGATGTGCAGGATGCGGGGGCGCCGGCATGGCACGCCTGACCTTCGCCGAGGCGGCGCGCCGCGCGCTGGCCGAGGAGATGCGCCGCGATCCGCTCGTCTGGGCGCTGGGCGAGGATCTGCAGCAGGGCGGCATCTTCGGCCAGTACAAGGGGCTGGCGGAGGAGTTCGGGCCGGAACGCATCGTCTCCACGCCCATTTCGGAGAGCACCATCATGGGCGCGGGGTTGGGTGCGGCGCTGTGCGGCACCCGGCCGGTGATCGAGATGCGGATCGCCGACTTCGCGCTTTGCGCGATGGATGAACTGGTCAGTCAGATCGCCAAGGTGCGCTACATGTTTGGCGGGCAGGGGCGCGCCTCGCTTGTGGTGCGGATGCCGCAGGGGATTTGGCGTAATTCGGCGGCGCAGCACAGCCAATGCCTGGAGGCGTGGCTGACGCACATCCCCGGCCTGGTCGTCGCCGCGCCCGGCACCCCGGCGGATGCGGCAGGGATGCTGAAGGCGGCGATACGATCCGATGACCCGGTCGTGTTGCTGGAGCCGAAGAACCTCTGGACGACCGAAGGCGAGGTCGAAGACGGCACAGAACCGCTTCCCTTCGGCGTCGCTCGGCCGGCAGCGCGGGGCGATGGCGCCACCGTGGTGACTTGGTCGGCCTGCGTGCCGGTGGTCGAGCAGGCTGCCCGCGACAGCGGCGTGGCGTGCGATGTCTTCGACCTGCGGAGCCTGTGGCCGTGGGACGAGGCGGCGGTGATCGGCTCGGCGCGACGTACCGGCCGGCTGCTTGTGGTTCACGAAGCGGTGACGGTGTCCGGCTTCGGGGCGGAGGTCGTCGCCCGCGTGGTGGAGGCGTTGGGGCCGGGCGCGTTGCACGCGGTTGAACGGCTGGGCGCGCCACGCGCCCCGGTGCCGTTCAGCCCGGTGCTGGAAGCCGCGATGCGCATGACGCCCGAGCGTGTTGCCGCCGCGATCCGGCGCATCGCCGGCTGATACACGCGGCAAGTCCTTCCCACAAAACCGGGCGGGGGTGCATGCACCGCCCCGCGCTGGCGGCCAGTATGGAAAGCCATGCTCCTGCTTGCGGACGGCCTTCGCTCGTGCTGGTTTCCGCGCCACCACGTGCTTGAGGAAGCATTCGCCATGAGCATTTCGATCGGTCAGGTTGCGCCGGATTTCGAGGCCGAAACGACCCAGGGCCGCATCCGTTTCCATGATTGGATCGGCGATGGTTGGGCCATCCTGTTCAGCCACCCCAAGGACTTCACGCCGGTCTGCACCACTGAACTCGGCACCATGGCCGGGCTGAAGCCGGAATTCGACAAGCGCAACACCAAGATCATCGGCCTTTCGGTGGATCCGGTGGACAGCCACAGCCGCTGGGCCGACGACATCCGCGAGGTCACCGGCCACGCCGTCACCTATCCGATGATCGGCGATCCGTCGCTTGAAGTGTCCAAGGCCTATGGGATGCTGCCGGCCGATGCCGGCACCACATCGGAAGGCCGCACCGCAGCGACTAACGCCACCGTGCGCGTTGTGGTCTTCATCGGGCCGGACAAGCAGGTGAAGGCGTATCTCGCCTATCCGATGACCGCTGGGCGCAATTTCGACGAGATCCTGCGGCTGCTCGACAGCTTGCAGCTGACCGCGAAGCACAAGGTCGCCACGCCGGCCAATTGGAAGCATGGCGAGGACGTGATCATCGCCGGTTCGGTCAACAACGAGGACGCGAAGAAGCTGTTCCCGAACGGCTGGAAGGAACCCAAGCCGTATATCCGCATCGTGCCGCAGCCGTGATTGCGCCGAGCCGATAATCCTGGAAACCGACCGATCGGTCGGTGCATGTTTCCTCCTAATGAGAGTTGGGAGGAAACGGCATGAACGGTTCAACGGGCCGGCGTTCGCTGCTGGCCATCTCATCCGCCGCGCTGCTGGCACGGCCGGCGATCGCGCAGCAGCGATACCCTGACCGGCCGATCCGTATGCTGGTGCCCTGGACGCCTGGCGGGGCTACCGACATCCAGATGCGTTCCATCTGCGACCAGGCGTCGCGCCGGCTTGGCCAGACGGTCGTGGTGGAAAACAAGCCCGGCGCCTCGGGCACGCTTGGCGTGCAGTACATGGCGCGGGAAGGGCGGCCGGACGGCTACACGCTCGGCCAGATGCCCAACGGGACGTTCCGCATGCCGGCGATGACCGAGCGGCCGCAATGGGACCCGATGCGCGACTTCGCCTGGATCATCCGCCTGGTGGGATACATGGGCGGGGTGGTGGTGCGGCCAGATTCGCCATGGCGGGACATGCGCGACGTTGTGGCCTATGCGCGCGCCAATCCGGGGAAGATCAGCTACGGCACGCCCGGCGCCAATACCACGGACATCCAGATGACGCGCTTTGCGCGGCTGGCAGGCATCGAATGGGTGCCGGTGCCGTTCCGCGGGGCGGCGCCGAACCTCCAGGCGCTGCTGTCAGGGGACATCCAGTTCTCGGCCGAGACCAGCGCCTGGGCCGACATGGCGCTGGAGGGGCGCGTGCGCGTCCTGGGCGTGTGGATGAGCGAACGCGCCGCCCGCTTCCCCGCTGTGGCGACCTTCCGCGAACAGGGCTTCGACGTGCTGGGGGAGAGCACCTATGGCATCGCCGGGCCGCGCGGAATGGACCCGGGGGTGGTGCGCATCCTGCACGATGCCTTCAAGGAGGCGCTGTACGACCCGGCCCACCTGGCGACCATCGCGCGGTTCGACATGCCGGTGCGCTACCTCGGCACCGAGGACTACGCGACCGCGGCGATGCTGCAGAATGAGGAGGAGAAGCGCACGGTGCAGGAGCTGGGGCTGCGCGCATCCTGATCGCTGCAGCGTCTGCTTGAGCGAGCATCTTCACGCGCCTGACTGGAATCAGTCAGGCGCGATCTGCTCTCGATCTGCTCTATAGCAACCCCAGCGCCCGCGGCAGGCCCAGCGCGAGTTCGGGCATCGCCATCACGGCGGCCGCGGCGGCGGTCATCGCAAGTACCAGCCACGACACCCAGGGAATGGTGCTTTCCATCGAGACGCCGGCGATGCGGCACGACACCATCAGGTTCACCGCCATCGGCGGCGTGAATTGGCCGATCGCGATCATCATGGTCAGCACCACGCCGAACCAGGTCAGGTCCCATTGGAAGGTGGCGGCGATCGGCAGCAGCACCGGCAGCAGGATCAGGAAGATCGAAATGCCATCCAGGAACATCCCCACCAGGATCAGGAACAGCGTCAGCATCACCAGCGTACCGCCCGAGCCGAAGCCCAGCCCCACCACCCAGTCGGCGATCGGCTGAACGATGCCGAGCGTGCTGGTGGACCATGCGAAGACCGTGGCCAATGCGACGACGATGAGGATGACGGCGGATATCTCCCCGGCCTCGACCAGCATTTCATAGACATCGCGCAGCGTCAGGGTGCGGTGGATCACGAAGCCGACGAACAGGCCGTAGAACACGGCCATGACCGCCGCCTCGGTCGGCGTGAAGATGCCCAGGCGCATGCCGCCCAGGATCACCACCGGCGCCGCCAGGCCCCAGATCGCTTCGCGGAAGGTTGTCCAGACATGCAGCGCTTCACGCTGGCGGGCCTTGCCCCCGATGTCGCGGATGACGCAGATGGCGATGACCGCGCCGATGATGCACAGGCCGGCGAGGATGCCCGGCACCATGCCCGCCGCGAAGATCGCTGGGACCGACACGCCCGGCACCAGCACGGCATAGACGATGAAGGCGATCGAGGGCGGGATCAGGATGTCGGTGGCCGCCGCCGCGCCGACGGTGCTGGCGATGAAGGGACGGGGGTAGCCGTCCTCGACCATGCTGCGCGTCACCACCTGGCCCACGGCGGCCGAGGTGGCCGGCCCCGAGCCTGAGATGCCGCCCATCACCATGGCGACCAACACCGCGACCGATGCCAGCGCGCCACGCCCGGCGCCGACGACCGCCGTGGCGAAGCGCACCAGGCGCAGTGCCACGCCCGCACGATCGAAGACCGAGCCGACCAGCACGAACATCGGGATGGCGATCAGCGGATACTTCGCGATGCCGGCATAGACATTCGTGGGCATCGCCATGATCGACTGGTCGGCGAGCCAGATGGCGAAGGCACCGGCAAGGCCGAGGCAGACCCCGATCGGCACGCCGATGACCATGAGCAGGGCGAAGCCCGCGAACAGCGTGGCAGCGATCATCGTTCAGCCGGCCTCGCCGCGCGCCAGGCGCCAAAGTCGTCCAGCCGCGCGCCCGATCACCAGCAGCGACAGCAGCGGCAGCATGCCGGTGTAGAGCCATTGCGGGTTGCCCAGCCCATTCGACAGAACCTCGAAGCGGTACTCGTCCCAGGCGAGGGAGGCGCCGAAGATGGCGAGCAGGCCGAAGCAGATGATTGTCAGCGCAAGACCGAGCATCTCCGCGCCACGACGGCCGCCTGGCGCCAGCTTGTCGGTGAAGTAACCGATGCGGATGTGCCGCCCGCACGCGACGGCGAGCGCCGAGCCGATCAGCGCCACCACCACCATCAGGACCACCGAGTATTCCTCGGTGAAGGCGAGGGAGACATTGCTGAGATAACGCGTCACGACGTTCGCCGCGGTGATCAGCGCCATCGCCGCCATGGCGACAGCGAGCAGGACCCGTTCGACCGTCAGCGGCAGCCGCGTGCGGGGGTCGGGAAGTTCGGCCCCCGGGTCCAGCTCGACGTTCATGGTTCGTCAGGTCGTGGCGGCGCGGATGGCGGCCTCGGCCTTGCGGACAAGGTCCGCGCCGACGGTGGCCGACCATTTTTCATAGACCGGGCGGGTGACGCGAGCGAATTCAGCCTTCTGCTGGGTGGTCAGCGCCGTGACCTCCACGCCACGGGTGCGGAGGTCGCGGATCGCGGAATCGTCGCCGCCATCAAGGCCCAGCCCGCGCCGCGTCAGCGCGATCTGGTTGCGGCCGGCTTCTTCGGCGCAATCGCGCACCAACTGCTTGTCGGCATCGTTGAAGCTGTTCCACACCGTGCGCGACAGGGTGAAGATCAGCGGGTCGTTGACGTAGTTCCAGATGGTCAGGTGCTTCTGCGCCAGGGTGTCCATGCGGAAGGCGAGGAACAGGTTGATCGGGTTCTCCTGCCCATCCACCGCGCCGGTGGACAATGCCGGCTGCAGGTCGGCGAAGGACATCTGCACGGGGTTGGCACCCATCGCCTGGTAGATGTCGGTGAAGATCGCCCCCGCGGCGAAGCGGATCTTCAATCCGCGCATGTCGGCCGGTGTGCGGATGGCGTGCTTGGAGTTCGAGATCTCCCGGAAGCCGTTCTCGCCCCAGGCCAGCGGCACGACCTCCCGCCGTTCCATCACGCCGAAGATGTCGCGGCCGACATCGCCGCGGATCAGCGCGTCGAATGCCTTGTGGTCTGGCATCAGGAACGGCAGCTGGAACAGCCCGACCTCACGCACCTGCGGGGCGATGTTGATGGTGCTGAACACCGCGAAGTCGATGACGCCCTGGCGCATCGCAACCAGTTCGCGGGTCTGGTCGCCACCGACCAGCTGGCTGCCGGGATAGACCTTCACGTTGATCCGCCCGCCGGAACGCTGGGTGACCAGCTCCGCCCATTGGAAGGCGCCCTCGGCGAAGGGAATCGGCCGGTTGCCGACGACGGACAGCTTGTATTCGGGGCGATACTGCTGCGCGCGGGCGGCGTGGGGCAGGGCAAGGCCGGCGCCGGCGGCGCCGAGCAGCAGCGTGCGGCGCGATGCGCCGATCCGGGACGTGGTCATCTGGCGTTGTCTCCCATGGGCTGCGCGGATTGGCTGGCGCTTGGCGGCAGACTGGCGCGACGGCGCGCGCGCCGCAAGCGCTTGCGGGGTGCCGCCCGGCCGGGCCAGCCTGGGGGCGGGAAGGATAACGACGCATGATCCCGACATCGAACCTGGCGAGCCTGTTGCTGAACACAGCCCGGCGGCTGCCGGACCGGCCGGGTCTTGTCTGGCGGGACCGGACATGGACCTGGGCTGAGCTTGCCGCGCGCGCGGCCGCCGCGGCCGGGGCGCTTCGGGCGCGGGGCATCGGCAAGGGCGACCGTGTCCTGGTGCACGCCCGCAACGGCAATGCGATCTTCGAATCCTGCTGGGCCTGCTGGCTGATCGGGGCGGTCTGGGTGCCGACGAATTTCCGGCTGAGCCCGCCGGAAGCCGCCTATCTCGCCGCCAATGCGGGATGCCGGGCGCATGTCTTCGACACCGCCTTTCCCGAGCATCGGGCGGCTGCGCGCGCGGGGAACGCCGCTTGCGTGCTGGACGTCGCGATTGGTGAGGGCGAGGGGCTGTCGTGGGAGGATCTGGTCGCCGATGGCGTGCCGGTGACACAGACGGAGGCGGTGGACCGCGATCATCCGGCCTGGCTGTTCTACACCTCCGGCACCACGGGGCGGCCGAAGGGCGGGACCCTGACGCATGGGCAACTCGCCTTCGTGGTGGTGAACCACATCGCCGACCTGATGCCGGGGCTGACGGCGCGCGATGCTTCGCTCGTCGTCGCACCGCTGTCGCATGGGGCGGGCATCCATGCGCTGGCGCAGGTGGCGCGGGGGGCGGTGTCGGTGCTGATGCCGGGCGAGAGGCTGGAAGTGCCGGAAGCCTGGCGGCTCGTCGCGCAGCATCGGGTGACGAACATGTTCACCGTGCCGACCATCCTGAACGCCCTGTGCCGCGATGGCAGCGTGGATGCCTTCGACCATTCCAGCCTGCGTCATCTCATCTATGCCGGCGCGCCGATGTATCGGCAGGACCAGAAGCACGCGCTGCGAAAGCTCGGGCCGTGCCTGGTGCAGTATTTCGGGCTGGGGGAGGTGACGGGGAACATCACGGTGCTGCCGCCGGAATGGCACAGCCTCGAAGATGACCCGGCCTTCCCGATCGGGTCCTGCGGATATCCTCGGACGGGGATCGAGGTGGCGATCCTCGATGCGGCGCATGGCCGATTGGGGGCTGGTGAGACCGGTGAGATCTGCGTGCGCGGCCCGGCGGTGATGGCAGGGTATTTCGGGAATGCGGAGGCCACGGAGAAGGCCTTCGCCGGCGGGTGGTTCCATACCGGCGATATCGGGCATCTGGATGGGCGGGGTTTCCTGCACATCACGGGCCGGCAGTCGGACATGTACATCTCGGGGGGGTCGAATGTGTATCCGAAGGAGGTGGAGGAGGCGCTGCTGGCGCATCCATCCGTGGCCGAGGCCTGTGTCGTGGGCGTGCCCGACGACAAATGGGGCGAGACGGGTGTTGCGGTGTTGGTCCCGGCCGAGGGAGCGGCAATCGATCCGGCCGCGGTGATGGCTGGGTTGGATGGTGTGCTTGGCCGCTACAAATGGCCGTCGCGCATCGTGGTGTGGGATGCGCTGCCGCGCTCGGGCTACGGCAAGGTGCCGAAGAATGAGGTGAAGCGGCTTCTGGCCGAACGCGGAGAGACGTAGCGCCGTCCTATACGGACCGGGAAAGGAGCGCACGGCGCGACCGCGATGCCCGTCGCGTCAGCCCGAGGCGCAGAGGAAAGGCGGCCGGCTGACCGAACGCGGCCGGATGGAGGGCCGCCCGCAGACCGCGCCAGGAGCGCACAGCGCGACCGCGCCCAGACCAACCGCGATCCCGTCGCGTCAGCCCAAGGCGCGGCCGGATGGCCGCCGCCCGCCGTCTGAAGGGCATAAAACTCAGCCGCGGCCTTCGAATGGCATCTTCGTCGCCTTGATCGTCATCGTCAGGATGTTCGATTCCAGCGGCAGGTTCGCCATGTGCAGGATGGCCTGGCCGACGTGGTTCACGTCCATGGTCGGTTCCACCGCGACGGACCCATCCCCCTGCTTCACGCCCTTGGACATGCGCGCGGTCATCGGGGTTGCGGCGTTGCCGATGTCGATCTGCCCGGCGCAGATGTCGTATTTCCGGCCGTCGAGCATCAGCGACTTGGTCAGCCCCGTGATGGCGTGCTTCGTCGCGGTGTAGGGGGCGCTGTCGGGGCGCGGGGTGTGGGCGCTGATCGACCCGTTGTTGATGATGCGCCCGCCTTGGGGTGTCTGGTCCTTCATGATGCGGAAGGCGGCCTGGGCGCAGAGGAAGGACCCGGTCAGGTTCACGCCGACGACGCGCGTCCAGTCGGCGTAGGTCAGGTCCTCGAAGGCCGTGCCGGGGACGTTCTGGCCGGCATTGTTGAACAGCATGTCCAGCCGGCCGAACTTGGATTTCACCGTGCCGAACAGGGCTTCAACGGCGGCGGGGTCGGCCACGTCTGCCGGCACGGCCATCGCGCGGGTGCCGGCGGCGCCGGCCATGGCGATGGATTCGTCCAGGGCTTCCTTGCGTCGGCCGGTCAGCACGACGGACCAGCCGCCGCCCAGCAGGGCCAGTGCGGCGGCGCGGCCCACGCCGGTGCCGGCTCCGGTGACGACGGCGATCTTGGTGCTCATGGATGTTTCCTCAGTGGCGGTTCGGGCCGCAATGTGCGCGGGCCTGCGGCGGCTGGCAACGCCGGTTGCCGGGCTGCGATGGCGCTGACATCCTCGGGGCGGGAAACGCCAAGGGGGACATGATGGCAGGCTGGCCGCAGGGCAGTGCGTGGGATGGTTTCGTCGCGCGGTGGAAGGAAGCCTGTGCCGATGATGCGGTGCTCGGCGCCTGGCGCCAGGGCGCACATGCCCGCTTCGCGATCGTCAGCGGCGATGCGCGTGCCGAGTTCACCTTCGGCGGCGCGGAAGGCCCGGTGGCGTTTGCGCTGGAGGCCAGCCCCGAGATTTGGGCCAAGCACCTGGAGCCCACCCCGCCGCGCCACCACCACGCCATCTTCGCCATGCGCCACCGCGTGCCGGGCTTCGCCATCACCGGCGATGAGATGGCCTTTCTGCGCCACTGCCATATCGCGCGCCGCGTGCTGGAAGTCGGCCGCTGGCTGGTGCTGCGCGGCAATGGGCCGGTGCCGGCCTTCCCGCGGCCGCCGCTGCCGCCGGGACCGTCCGCCGACCCCACTGGCCGCTACCTCGATATTGCGGCTGATGGCCAGACCTGGCGCATCTACAGTGAACAGGCGGGGCAGGGGCGAGACCTGCTGGTGCTGCACACAGCGGGTGCGGATAACCGCCAGGCCCATGGGCTGATGGCCGATGCGCGCATCACCAAGGATTGGCGCATCACATCCTTCGATATGCCCTGGCACGGCAAAAGCCCCCCGCCCGCTGAAACGCCGGGGTCATGGCGACTGACGACGGACCGCTATGTCGAGATCATCATGGGCGTGGTGGAGGCGGCCGGGCTGCACAAGCCGGTGTTGCTTGGCGCGTCCATGTCCGGCGAAATCTGCCTGGAGGTCGCGCTGCGCCACCCGGAATCGTTCTCCGCCATCATTGCCTGCGAGGCCTGCGACCAGGTGGCCGGCCGGCGCAGCGCCTGGGCCGATGACCCACGCATCAACCAGGCGATCTTCGTGCCCGAATGGATTCACGGGCTGATGGCGCCGCAAAGCCCGGCCGAACCGGCCGCCGCCATCTGGTGGCATTATTCCCAGGGCGGCTACGCCACCTTCGACCGCGACATCGGCTTCTACTCAGGCGATTGGGATGCGCGCGACCGCGTGCACCGCATCGACACGACCCGCTGCCCGCTGTTCATGCTGACCGGCGAATACGATTACTCCTGCACCGCCGAAATGTCGGAAGCGACGGCAGCGAAGATCAAGGGCGCGCGCTTCACCCGCATGGACGGCATCGGCCACTTCCCCTTCACGGAGAACCCGCCGCTCTTCGCCCAATACCTGCTGCCGATCCTGGCGGAGGTTCAATAGACCGCGCGCCCGCCCGACACATCGAACACCGCGCCGGTCGAGAAGGAGCAGTCCTCCGACGCCAGCCAGCAGGCGAGTGCCGCGATCTCCTCGACCTCCACGAAGCGGTCCATCGGGATCTTGGACCGCATCCAGGCGATCTGCTGTTCGGTCATCTGCTTGAAGATGTCAGTCGCGGCGGCGGCCGGCGTAATGCAGTTGGCCAGCACGCCGGTCTTGGCCAGTTCCTTGCCGAGCGACTTGGTGAAGCCGATCAGCCCCGCCTTGGATGCGCTGTAGTGGGAGGCGTTGGGGTTGCCTTCCTTGCCGGCGATGGACGCGATGTTGACCACGCGACCATAGCCGGCGGCGATCATGGCCGGCACGACGGCGCGCGAGACGAGATATGGCGCGATCAGGTTCACCTCGATCACGCGGCGCCATTCGGCCGGCGGCAATTCCCAGGATGGCGCGTTGCCGCCGGTGATCCCGGCATTGTTCACCAGGATGTCGATCCGGCCATGGGCGGCGAGCGTCGCATCGCGCGCCTGCGCGATGGCGGTTTCATCGGTGAGGTCGAGCGCATGGGACGACGCGCGGCCGAGCGCGGCGGCGGCCTGGGCACCTGTTGCGGCATCCATGTCCCATATGGCGACAGTGCCACCGGATCCGACGACGCGGCGGCCGATCGCCAGCCCGATGCCGCGCGCGCCGCCCGTGATGACGGCGACCCGCCCATCCAGATCCAACCGGTTCACGATCGTCCCTCCGCACTACCGGCACAGTTTCCGCTACCGCGGGCCGTACGGGAAGGGGGGTAACCGAACGGTTCCCAGGCTGACCGTTTCGCCTCTATAGTCGGTGCACAGCCGGCACCAAGCAGGCGAGACAGATGGGAGAGATCGATCCATGAACCGTAGGCAATTGCTGGCCGGCGTGCCGGCGCTCGCGTTCCCCTGGGCCGCACGCGCGCAGCAGGGCATCACGCTGAACGGCGCGGTGCAGTTCAACGATGACCACGTCTTCACCCGAGCGCTGGTGCGCTTCGAGGAACTGGTGAAGCAGTATTACACCGCCCAGCCGGTGAATTTCGTGCTGCACAAGAATTCCAGCCTGGGGCTGGAGAAGCAGTATTTCGAATACATGTCCGCCGGCCGCGGCGCGGTGGACTACGGCATCGTGTCCCCGGCGCACATGTCCACCTTCAGCCGTGCGGCGCCGTTCGTCGATGCGCCCTTCCTGTTCACCGGCCTGCCGCAATGGAACATGGTTCTCGACCAGGACCTGTTCGCGCCGGTCGCGACCGAGATCGAACGGCGCGCCCGCGTCGGGCTGATCGGATATGCCGGCGGCGGCGTGCGCAACATCTTCGCCAACAAGCGCATCACCAACATGGCGGAACTGCGTGGCCTGAAGGTGCGCGTGCAGGGCGCGCCGATCTGGTCGCGCACCTTCCAGGCGGCGGGGATGTCACCCTCAGTGATCGCCTACAATGAAGTGTATAACGGCATTCAGAACAACGTGATCGAAGCCGGGGAGAACGAGGCCGCGGGCGTCGAGGCGATGCGCTTCTACGAAGTCGCGCCCAACCTGATCATGACGCAGCACGCGATCACCATCCGGCCGATCTGCTTTTCCTCTCAGACGCTGGCACGACTGCCCGCACCCCTGCAGGAGGCCATCCGCCGCGCCGGCAAGGAAGCAGGCACCTTCGGCCGCCAGGCCGAAAGCACCGAGGACGGCCAGAAGATCACTGAACTGGAACGTGCCGGCCGGCTGCGGCAGGTGGAATTCACGCAGCGCGCGGAGCTCAAGCGCGCGGTTGACCCCATCATGGTCGCCTATGCGCGGGAAGTGGACGCGGAAGCCATCTTCAATCGCATCAACGCCATCACGGCCTGATGTCGCGCAGGCCGGCGGCGTCTGTGCCGTCGGCCGCTCCTTCCTGAACCTTGGAGCCTCCCATGCCCCAGACCGGCCTTCGTGGCCTGGTGCGGCGCGCGTCGGACTACTATGCCCGGCTGCTCTCGGCACTGCTTGCCATCTTCGTCCTCATCCTGGTCTTTCCAGTCACCCTGCAGGTCGTTTCGCGCCAGACCTCCCTGCTGCCGCACTACATCTGGACCGAAGAAATGGCGCGCTTCATGCTGGTCTGGACCGTCATGCTGGGCGCCATCGTCGGGCAGAAGGAAGGCATCCATTTCATCGTGGACCTGTGGCCGCGGCTGACCGGCCGCTTCCGCGCCTTCATGGACCTCGTCTCCGGCGTGTTCGTTCTGCTGTTCGGGGCGGTGTTCCTGTGGTTCGGGATCGAGTTCGTCGATTTCGCCTGGTTCCGCATCAGTGAACTGGCGGAACTGCCGCTGTGGCTTATCCACCTGCCATGGCCGTTGCTCGGCTTCTCCTGGCTGCTGTTCGGCGGTGAGAAATTCGCCGATGACATCCACACGCTGATCCATGGGGAGCGCGCCTGATGGGCGGCAATGCACTCGACGCCTCCCAGGCGGCGTGGATCCTGTTCGGTACATTCTTCACCCTGCTGGCACTGCGCGTTCCGGTCGCGGTCTCGCTCGGCCTTGCCTGCTTCCCCATCCTGCTCATTGAGGACCGGCTCGGCCCGATGGTGCTAATGCAGGAGACGTTTAACGCCTATAATTCCTTCATCCTGCTCGCGGTACCGTTCTTCCTGCTGACGGCGAACCTGATGAATGTCGGCGGCATCACCGACCGGCTGATGACGCTGTCGCGCACGATGGTGGGGCATTTCCCGGGCGGGCTGGCCCAGATCAACGTCGTGCTGTCCTTCTTCTTCGCCGGCATATCGGGGTCGTCGACAGCGGATGCGGCGTCCCAGTCCAAGATCTTCATCGAAGCCCAGCGCAAGGAAGGCTACGACGACGGCTTCTCGGTCGCCATCACCGCGGTCTCGGCGGTGCTCGCCGTGATCATTCCGCCATCCATCCTGATGATCGTCTGGGGCGGGGTGTTGACCGTGTCGATCGGAGCGCTGTTCCTCGCCGGCATCGTGCCCGGGCTGCTGATCGGGCTGGTGCAGATGGCGACGGTCCACGCCTATGCGAAGGCGCGCGGCTACCCGACCTATCCGAAGGCCGGCTGGGGAGAATTGCTGCGTGCGCTCGCGGTCGCCGTCCCGGCTCTGATGACGCCGGCCATCATCATCGGCGGCAAGGTCTTCGGCTGGTTCACCGCGACGGAAAGCGCCTGCATCGCGGTGCTTTATGCCGGCGGTCTGTCGCTGCTGTACTACCGCGAGATGGGGCTGAAGGAATTGTGGGGCGCGCTTGGCGAAACCGGTCGGCTGGCAGCGGTCGCGCTGTTTTGCGTCGGCACGGCTTCCGCATTCGGATGGCTGCTCGCCTACTACAAGATCCCCGAGGCGATCCTATCGGGTGTCTCAGCCTGGGGCATGGGACCGATCGCGACGGGCTTCTTCATTGCAGCGGTCTTCCTGGTGGTGGGCTGCTTTCTCGACGCCATTCCAGCGATCATCATCGTCGGCGCGATTCTCCAGCCCCTCGCCTATGGCGTCGGGATGGACCCCGTGCATTTCGCGATGGTCGGCATCGTCAGCCTGGCCTTCGGCCTGGTCACGCCACCTTACGGACTATGCCTGATGATATCGTGTCACGTGGCCGGGATGCGGATGGCCGATGCGCTCAAGGATACGATCATCATGCTGATGCCCATGCTGGGGGTGCTGGTGCTGGTCATCGTCTGGCCATCGGTCGTGCTGTTCCTGCCGCGGCTCGTGTCGCCCGAATTCCTCAACTGAACCCGTCGGACCCGAAGCGGGGTGGGGCCGGGATCGCTTGACGTTGCTGGGGCGCCGCCCCAGCCTGCCACGCTATCCCGGCCGTACTGGCCGCTCCGGCGGGGCGGCTCCGACCCGGGGGCAAACAGTTCGAGTGGACCGCCCGACCATGCCTGCCCAGCGCCCGCCGCGTGTTTTCATCGATGGATACAATCTGTCCCTCACGCAGGGGACGGGCGTTGCGACCTATGCGCGGAATCTGTCCTTCTGCCTGCGTGACCTGGGGGCGGAGGTCGGCGTCTTATACGGGACGAAGTCTTCGACCATCAGCATGAACTCGCTGATCCGCGAGATCGCGTTCTTCGATCCGCTGGTCGGCCGGCCGTCGAAACTGGCCGAAATGGTGCATGTGGTCCGCCGTGCGCTGACGACGCCTCTGGGCGAAATCGCCACCCAAGTACCGATCACCGGCCGCGTCGTGCGCGACACCTTCCGGTCGCGCCTGCCGTATTTCGATCACGTATGGAACGTGCAGAACCTGTTTGATTCGCAGCGCCTGCACTTCAAGCTCTACATCAACCGGATGGCGGTGCATTTCCGCAATCCGCCGCAGATCATGCACTGGACCTATCCCCTCGCGCTCAAGGTGCGGGGGGCGAAGAACATCTACACGATGCACGACCTGGTGCCGCTGCGGCTGCCCTACACGACGCTCGATCATAAGCGGAACTACTTCCGACTTACACGCCAACTGGCCCGGCGGAGCGATCACATCGTCACGGTCAGCGAGGCGTCCAAGCGTGACATCGTGAGCCTGCTTGGCATCCCGGAGGAGAAGGTCAGCAATACCTACCAGGCGGTCGAGATTCCGGCACGCTATGCCAACAAGCCGATCGGCGATGTGAAGACCGAGATCGAGGGCACCTTCGGCCTCGACTACCAGAAGTACTTCCTGTTCTTCGGTGCGATCGAACCGAAGAAGAATGTCGGCCGCATGATCGAAGCCTATCTCGCCTCCGGCGTGAAGGATCCGCTGGTCATCGTCGGGAAGAAGGCCTGGAAGTCGGACGAGGAACTCAAGCTGCTGTTCGAGAACGAGCATGTCCGCTACCTGCTGACGCAGAACGGCGTCACCCAGACGCGCCACCGGGTCCAGCTGGTGGACTATGCGTCCTTTCCGCTGCTGGTCAGCCTGATCCGCGGGGCGAAGGCGGTGCTGTTCCCGTCCTTGTACGAAGGCTTCGGCCTGCCGGCGCTCGAAGCCATGCTGCTGGGCACGCCGGTGATGACCTCCAACACGTCCTCGATGCCGGAGGTGGTGGGCGATGCGGCGATCAAGATCGATCCCTATGACATCCGCGCGATGGTCGATTCGATCCGCGCACTCGACACCGATGCCGACCTGCGGGGCCGCCTGGCCGCATTTGGTCCCCGCCAGGCCTCGCTGTTCTCGCCTGAACGCTATCAGGTGCGGGTGCGCGACACCTATGCCAAGTTGGGTGTGACGTTGGGCGGCTGACCCGGTCTGTGGCATACGGCATGACGATGTGACCGAGTGGGGATGGCGTATGGACCAGGCAGGCCAGGGCAATGTTGGCGCCGCGCCGGGGGGCGCGCTGCGGCAGGCCGATTCCCTGCGCGACCAGCGCATGTGGGATGCCGCTGCCGTGGCGTATGAGGCGCATCTGGCGCTGCACCCGGAGGATTGGCGCGCCCGAGTCCAGATGGGCCATTGCCTGAAGGAGGCCGGCGACGTCGCCGCCGCCCTGGCGGCATACCGCCAGGCCGCCGCCAGCGCGCCGAA
Organism: Acetobacteraceae bacterium; assembly: GCA_022842185.1. Classification (GTDB taxonomy): domain Bacteria; phylum Pseudomonadota; class Alphaproteobacteria; order Acetobacterales; family Acetobacteraceae; genus Neoroseomonas. Next base: position 152,912 of record JALHQB010000002.1, on the reverse strand, counting down.
CAGCCCCGACGCGCATCTGCATATCGGGCACGCCCTGAAGATGATGGGGGAAGGGCAGGGCGCCTGGCGCGCCTATGCGCGCGCCCTCGAACTCGAACCCGACAATATCGAGGCCGCCCGCGGTGCGAAGTCGCTGTCCTTCCTGGCGTCCGTGACAACGCGCCACGCGCGGGCGCCCGGGCAGGCATTGCAGATCGTCTTCGACAGTTCCGACCTCGTCGCCTATGTCGCCCACAATCGCACGCCCACGGGCATCCAGCGCGTGCAGTTGAACGTCACTGCGCGAGCCTTGCTCAATCCCGTCGAGGGCGTCGCCACCGCGGCCGTCGCCTTCGACGAGGCGTCCGGCTTCTGGCGGGAGATCGGGCGCGACCTGTTCCTGCGCCTGTGGCGGCTGTCGCGCACCGGTGGCGAAGTGGACGCCCCTGCCTGGGCCGAGGCGGTGGCGGAACTGCGGGAAAGCCTGCGGGACGGGACCGACTTCGTCTTCGCGCCGGGGGCGAGCCTGGTCAATCTCGGCACATCCTGGTGGATCAAGGATTACTTCCTGCGGGTCCGCCATGTGATGCGGCGCTACGGCGTGCGCTACGTGCCGCTGGTCTATGATTGCATCCCGCTGATGACGCCCGAGCACTGCCAACCCATGCTGGTCGAGGAATTCGCCCAGTGGTTTTCGTCCATGGCGGCCCAGGCGGATTCAGCGCTGGCCATTTCCGAATGGTCGGCCGCCGATGCGCGGCGCATCGCCGCCACGGTGGTGCCCGAACGCGCCTTGCCCGTGACAGTGGTCCGGCTGGACGCCGATCTGCGGCAGGAACTCGGCGCCGCGGCATCGGAGGGCTGGCCCGCGCGGCCCGACCTGCCGGAGCCGCAGGAATCCTTCGTGCTTTGCGTCGGCACCATCGAAAGCCGCAAGAACCACCTGATGCTGCTGCATGCCTGGCTGGCGCTGATCCGCCGGCACGGTGCCGATCGCGTTCCGCGCCTGGTCTGCATCGGCAAGCCCGGCTGGCTCGCCGATGCGGCGATGACGCTGTGGCGCAATTCGCCGGCGCTGCAGGAACGGGTCTCGATTGCCCATGGCGTGCCCGATGTCGCCCTCGCCGCGCTGTATGGGCGTGCGATGTTCACCGTCACGAACAGCTTCTACGAAGGCTGGGGCCTGCCGGTGACCGAAAGCCTGTCCTTCGGCCGCATTCCGCTGGTGGCGCGCAATACCTCACTGACCGAGGCCGGCGGCGATGTGGCGGTGTATTTCGAGCCCGACAACCTGCCCGACCTGCTGGCCCGGCTGGAGGCGCTGATCTTCGACGCGGCCGAGCGCGAAAGGCTCGAGGCCAAGATCCGCGACACCGTCGCGCTACGCAGTTGGGGCGACATCGCGGACCAGGTGATGCGCGAGGTGGCCGCGCGTGCCGCCGCATCGCGCGACGCGCCCGCCCCGCCGGTGCTGGTGGCCCCATCGGTCATCTATCCGCTGCGCCTGACCGGTGGCGGGGTGGCCGAACGCAGCAAGGCGATGGCCGATGTCCTGCGCGACGGACTGGCCTGGCATCCGATGGAATCATGGGGCTGCTGGACGCGCGCCGGGCTGGCGAAGATGCGGCTGCCGGTCGATGTGGCCGGGCTCGGCGGACGGCTGCGCCTGTACCTGGGCTGCGTCGCGCCGGATGGTGCGAAGGACATCCGCCTGCGCGCCTTTGGCTCGGCCTCCGCCCCTGGCGCATTCCGGCGGATCGTCATGGACGGGGCAAGCCAGTCGCGCTTCGCCTGCGTGCTCGATTGCGATGCCGATGGCGGAGAGATCATCGTCGAGATCGATGGCGGCAAGGGTAGCGCGATCGATGTCACGGAGGACTCCGCGGGGCGCCTGGTCGGGCTGGGCGTCACCGCCCTGATGCTGTGCCGGCCGGAGGATGTGCAGGCGAGGCTCGAATTCCTCGAACGCCAAGCTTACCGCGTCGTGGGACCGGATCGGCAGGGTTGAACGGATGGGGGCCGTGCGGGAACGTCATGGCCGGCAACAGGGAGCAATGATCATGACCGGATTCACGACCGGGCGACGTGGCGTGTTGATGGCTTCGGCCGGCGTGTTGGCGGCGCCGGGCCTGGCGCGGGCGCAGGCGCCGGCGATCAAGCTCGGCATCCTTCAGCCGGTGACCGGCGCCTTGTCGCAGGATGGCGAATACGGGCGCCTCGGCGCCGATCTCGCCATCGCCGAGATTAATGCCGGCGGCGGCATCCGCGCCCTGGGCGGCGCGCGCATCGAGACCGTGTTCGGCGATGCACGGTCGAACCCCGAAGGCGGTGTCGCCGAGGTCGAGAAGATGCAGGCCGAGGGCGTCCTCGCCGTGGTCGGCGGCTTCGCCAGCCCGATCTGCCTCGCCGCATCGCAGGCGGCGTCGCGATACGACCTTCCCTACGTCGTCGATGTCGGCGTGTCGGACCAGATCGTCTCCCGAGGGCTCACCAATACCTTCCGCTTCGGACCGGGATTCGGCGTGGTGACGCAGTCGGCGCTGGACAACCTCGTCGCGCTCAACGATGGGGCGGGCAAGCCGTCCCGCACCGTGGTGATCGTGCATGAGGACGGGCTGTTCGGGTCCGGCATGGCGCGGCTGCTCAACACCGAACTGCCCAAGCGCGGCTTCGAGGTGCTGGAGACCATCGCACACCCGACACCGGCGCGCGACATGAACAACGTCGCCTTGCGCATCCGTGCGCTGCGGCCGGACCTGGTGATCCCATCATCTTATTATGCGGAGTTCGTGTTGCTGTCGCGCACCATGCAGCAGCAGCGCATCCGACCCAAGGGCGTGTACTGCGTGTTGAACGGCGCCGCATCCAACTACCGCTTCGTGCGGGAATTCCCTGATGCGGCGAATCTGGTGATGGACTGCAATCACTGGCCCGATCCGCGCAAGCCCAAGACCGCAGAATTGCGGCGCGCGGTGGAAGCGCAGAACCGCTTCTGGCTGTATAACACGCCGCTGAATTACTCGGCGGTGATGCTCGTGGCCGATGCGTTGGAACGCGCGGGGCGGGCCGATCGCGCGGCGCTGATCACGGCGTTGGCGGCGACCGATGGGGCCTTCACGAAGCACATCATGCCGTATGGTCCGACGCGCTTCGTCAACGGCCAGAACCAGGCCGGCGCCCCGGTGAACACGCAGGTCCAGGGCGGCGACATCAAGGTGATCTTCCCGCGCGACTTCGCCGACGCGCAGCCCGTCTATCCTGTCACCGGCTGAGATGGGCCTGCCGCCGGAGATCATCCTGGAGGCCGTGCTGAACGGCCTCCTGACCGGGGCGGTGTATGGGCTGGTGGCGCTTGGGCTGACGCTGGTCTACGGCGTTCTGCACATCATCAATTTCGCCCATGGCGCGCTGCTGACGATGGCGATGTATGCGGCCTATGTCGCCTGGGCGTCGCTCGGCGTCGATCCCTATGTCGCGGCACTGCCGCTCGCGGCGTTGTTCTTCGGCATCGGGTATCTGGTGCAGCGACTGGTGATCGGGCCAGCCAGCCGCGGCAAGGATGAGAACATCCTGCTGGTGACGCTGGGCCTGTCCATCATCATCGAAAACCTGATGTTGGCGGTGTTCCGGTCCGACACGCGCAGCATCGACGTGCCCTATGCGATGGATGTGATCGAGGCCGGGCCAACGCTGCTATCTTATCCGCGCGTGATCGGCTTCGTGGCGACCATCGCGGTGGGCGTCGCCCTCTATGTGCTGATGCGGTTCACCATGACGGGCAAGGCGATCCGTGCCGTGGCCAAGGAACGCACCGGCGCGGCGCTGGTGGGGATCGACGTCGCGCATGTCTATGCCGTGACCTTCGGCATCGGGACGGCGTGCCTGGCGATCGCCGCGGCGATGCTGCTGCCATCCTTCTATGTGTCTCCGCGCGTCGGCAACGCCTTTGTCCTCGTCGCCTTCACCATCGTCGTGCTGGGCGGGATGGGCAGCGTGGTCGGAGCCCTGGTCGGGGGTCTGGTGATTGGCGTGGTGGAGAGCCTGTCCGGGCTGTTCCTGGGTGAGAGCCTTGGGCAGATCGGCATCTTCCTGATCTTCATCCTGGTGTTGCTGGTCCGTCCCACCGGCCTGTTCGGGGCGCGGGCGTGACGCCGCGCGACCTGGTGCCGATCATCGCCTTCGGGGTCGTCGTCGTCGCGGCGGCGCTGCTGGTCACCAGCAACGTGGCGCTGAACTTCCTGGTCTTCACCATGATCATCGCGCTCGCGGCGCAGGGGTGGAACCTGCTCGGCGGGTATGGCGGGCAGTTCTCCTTCGGGCACGCGGCCTTCTTCGGCACCGGCGCCTATCTGACCGCGATCCTGCAGCTGCGCTTCGGGATGGGCGCCTATCCGGCCTTCGCGGCGGGTATTGCGGGGGCGGCGCTGGTCGGGCTGGCGATCGGCGCCTTGGCATTTCGTTCCGGGCTGAAGGGATCGTACTTCGCCTTGGTGACGCTGGCCTTCGCCGAGGTGTTCCGCGTGCTGGCCAATGCCGCGGAGATCACCGGCGGCGCTGCCGGCATCCTGATCCGGCTGGAGGTCAACCCGGCCAATTTCCAGTTCGCCGATCGCGGCACCTTCCTGATGGTGGCCGGATCGCTGGTGACATTGGCGTTGCTGGCCACGTTGGCGCTGGAACGATCGCGCCTCGGCGCGCAGTTGGTGGCGGTGCGGGAGAATGAGGCAGCGGCCCAGGCGCTCGGCGTCGATGTCCTGGCGGTTAAGCTGCGCGCCATCACGCTCTCGGCGGGCATGACTGGCGCGGCGGGCGGGCTCTATGCGCAGTACTTCCTCTATCTGGACGCCAACATCGCCTACGGCACCTGGATTTCCGTCGAGGCGCTGCTGGCACCCATCGTCGGCGGTGCCGGCACTGTGTTCGGACCGGTGCTGGGGGCCGTGATCCTGCATGGCCTTGCCGAGGCCACGAAATCGGTCGCCGGGCGCATCCCCGGCATCGACCTGGTGGTCTTCGGCATCGTGCTGATCCTGGTGGTGCGGTTCCCGCCGCGGGATATCCCCGGCCTGTTGCGGCGGTGGCGACGATGACAGGCACCGGACCCGATCCCGCCTTCCTGGCCGTGCGCGGCATCACCAAGCGCTTCGGCGGGCTGGTCGCGGTGAACGATGCGACGCTGGATGTGGCGGAAGGGTCGATCACTGGCCTGATCGGCCCGAACGGCGCGGGCAAGACGACGCTGTTCGCGGTGATCGCGGGTTTCGAGAAGCCGACCGCCGGTATCGTGATGCTGGAGGGCGAGCAAATCACCGGCCGCCGCCCGCATGACCTCGCGCGCATCGGCCTCGCGCGGACATTCCAGATCGTGCAGCCCTTCGCCGGTCTGACGGTGCGCGAGAACATCGCGGTCGGTGCCTTCCTGCGCGAGGCCAAGCGCAGCGCCGCGATGGCGGCGGCCGAACAGGTCGCGCATCGGGTCGGCCTGGCCGATCAGCTCGACAAGCCGGCCGCCGCCCTGACGGTGGCCGGGCGCAAGCGGCTGGAAGTGGCGCGCGCACTCGCCACGCGCCCGAAGCTGCTGCTGCTGGATGAGGTATTGGCGGGCCTCAACCCCTCCGAGATCCGCGACATCGTGCCGGTGGTGCGCGCCATACGCGATGACGGCGTGACGGTCCTGATGATCGAACATGTCATGCAGGCGGTGATGAACCTGTGCGAGACGGTCCACGTCCTGGCCCAGGGCCGCATCATCTGTTCAGGCACACCCGCCGAGGTCGTCTCGGCGCCGGCGGTGGTCGAGGCCTATCTCGGCCAAGGTGCGGCCAAGCGGTTGCAGGGTGCCGCCAATGCTTGAGATCCGTGGCCTCGAAGCCGGCTACGGGCTGGCCACCGTTTTGCGGGGTGTGGATCTGACCGTGCCGTCGGGCCGGATCGTCGCGGTGCTGGGCGCCAATGGCGCGGGCAAGACGACGCTGAACATGACGATCAGCGGCCTGGTGCGCGCCCGGGCCGGGACCATCACCTTCGAAGGCCGCCGCATCGATGGGCTCGCCCCGCCGGCGATTGCGGAAGCCGGCCTGGTCCATGTGCCGGAAGGCCGCAAGGTGTTCCCGAACCTCAGCGTGCGGGACAACCTTGAGCTCGGTGCCTATCGCCGCGCGCGCGGCACCCGGGCGAGGAACATGGAACGCGTCTTCGACACCTTTCCCCGCCTGAAGGAACGCATCCGCCAAGGGGCGGGAACGCTGTCGGGCGGCGAACAGCAGATGCTGGCGATCGGGCGGGGGATGATGGCGGAACCGCGACTGCTGATCCTCGACGAGCCCTCGCTCGGCCTGTCGCCGCTGCTGGTCGAGGAGATGTTCGCTCTGATACGTCGCCTGCATGCCGGCGGCCTGGCCATCATGCTCGTCGAACAGAATGTCGCGCAGAGCCTCGACATCGCCGATGACGCCCATGTGCTCGAAAACGGCACCTTCGCCATCGGCGGCACGGCGGCGCAAGTCCGGGCGGACCCGCATCTCCAGCGCGCCTATCTCGGTTTGTAGCACCCCGCACGGCGCGCCGCCGGCGGTGGTTTGACCGCAGCCGCATGCTGGTCGATCCTGGCGGCAACGGAGGAGACCGCATCATGGCCGACTACCCTTTCACCGCTGCCGATCTCGAAGCGCTGCGCGCCTGGGACACGCCCACCATCTGCAACGCGCTGGAGGTCGTGGCCGCGCATCGTCGCGGCTATGGCTTCACCGTGCGGCCGATGACCGCGGTCGATCCGACGCTGAAGCCGATCTGCGGCCTGGCGCGCACCGGGACGCAACGCGCGGCCTTCCCATCCGGCCGGGCCAAGGAAGCCGACAAGGCGATGCGCGTGGCGTGGTATGAGTACGTCGCCGATGCGGCGCTGCCGACCGTGGTCTGCCTGCAGGACCTTGATGACACCCCCGGCGTCGGCGCCTTCTGGGGCGAGGTCAATTCCGCCGTCCACCAGGGACTCGGCGCGCAGGGCGTCGTGACCAACGGGTCGGTGCGCGACCTCGATATGTTCGCGCCGGGCTTCCAGGGCATCGCCGGCGTGGTCAACCCGTCCCACGCCCATGTGCATATCGTCGCGCTGAATCTCGATGTCACGATCCATGGCATGCAGGTGAAGCATGATGACGTGGTGCATGCCGACCGCCACGGTGCCGTCGTCATCCCGCATGACGTGGTGACCAAGATCCCCGCCGCCGTCGATCTCCTGACCCGCAAGGAAAAGGTGATCCTCGACATGGTGAAGACCAAGGGCTTCAACGTGCAGATGCTGAAGCAGGCGCTGTCGCAGTCCGAGGACATCCACTGAGCGCATCACGCGCACCGCTGTGTTCCGTGCTGCCCGGGTGGGTTGACCACTACGGGCACATGAACCTGGCCTACTACCTGGTGGCCTTCGACTTGGCGACGGATGCGTTGTGGCCGTCGCTGGGCTTGGGGCGCGGCTTGCAGGCGAAGGGCATCGGCACCTTCGCCGCCGAATCCTGGCAGGCCTATACGCGCGAAGTAACGCTGGGTGCGCCGCTGGCCTTCGAGAGTGAAGTGCTGGCTTATGACACCAAGCGCCTGCTGTGCCGCCATACGATGATTCATGCCGACGAAGGCTGGCAGGCGGCGGAGAATGAGGTGCTGTACCTGTGCGTCGATTTGACCGCCCGGCGCGTGGCGACTTGGCCCGAGGACGTGCTGGCGCGCTTCGCCGAACGGGCGACGGGTGGCAGGCCGAAGCGCCTGGCGCTGAAGCGGTAGAGCAGATCCCGATCGAGTGAGACCGCTCGATCCGCGACCTTCGAGAGCGGGTCGCGGCAGCCGAGGTGAACGGAACCCGCGCAAGCTCGTCAGAACGGGCCGGCAGTCAACCGCCGTGGCGAAGCACGCCGCCGACCACGGTTGCCACCACGCGCGTGTCGCGGATCGCTGTCGGATCGCAGGTGAGGATATCAGTATCCAGCACGGCAAGATCCGCGAGCTTGCCGGGTTCCAAGCTGCCCTTTTCGGACTCTTCCCGCTGCGCCCAGGCGCCGAGCGTCGTGTAGGCGGCGAGTGCCTGGATCGGCGTCACGGCTTCGGATCCATCGAGGTCGGCGCCGGTCTGGCTTCGTCGCGTGACCATCGCACCAAGCGCGGTGAATGGGTTGACGCGGCAGACTGCGAAATCCGAATGCCCCGGGGCAGGGATGCCAGCCGCGATAAGGCTGCGATGCGGCCACATGTGGCGCAGCGCCACCTGGCCGCGATTGGCGACATAGGCCTCGCCGAGTTCGTCCATGAAGCCTGTCGCCGATGAGTCGACGAATCCGCCGCGTTTCAGCCGCGCGAGGATCGGCGGCGTGACGTAGCAGCAATGTTCGACCCGCATCCGGTGGTCGCTTACGGGATGCGCAGCCAGGGCGGCTTCCATCACATCCAGCGCGAAGTCGATGCCGCGGTCGCCCACGCCTTCGATCATCACCTGCAGCCCCGCCTTGTGTGCGGCAGTGGCGCGTTCGGTCAGGTCTTCGCGGTCATACAGCAGCATGCCGGTGTTGGGGACAGGCTCTCCCGGCACGGCTGCGCCGATATAGGGATCCCAGTAGGCGGCGGTACGGCCGGAGGTCGAGCAATCCGGGCACCATTCCACACCGATCAACCGCAGCCATTCATCGCCGAAACCTGATTGGATCCCGGCGCCGATGAGATGCGGGATGAGCGGTTCGTCACGGCCGGAGGCGATGATGCCCATGCGCATCCGCCAGCGTCCGTCATGCAGCATCCGCTGATAGGCGCGGATGGCTTTCGCCGGCGTCAGCGAATTGGCGACCGAGGTGATCCCGTGGCGCAGGCATTCGTCCTGCACCATCTCCATGCCGTCTGCGATATCGGCCTCGCTGTCGGCGCCATGCACGGCGGACAGGAACACATGCGCCGCCGTCTCCCGCACCAGTCCGGTGAAGGCGCCGGTCGCCGGGTCACGGTCGAAGGCGCCGAAAGGCGGATCTGGTTCGTCCGCGGCCACGCCGCAGGCTGCGAAGGCGGCACGATTGGCGAGGCCAAGATGACCGTCGGTGCGCAGGATGAAGATGGGGTGCCCGGCGCTGGCCGCATCCAGTTCGTCGAGTGTGGGGTAACCGCCGCAGGCGCGTTCGTTCAGCCGGTAGAAGGCGCCCCAGCGGCCGGGCGGCAGGGCGGTGCAGACCTGCCGGATGATCGCGAGCACATCGTCACGCGTCTTGACCCGGTCGGGGGATAGCAGCGTCCAGGTGCGTAACCGCACCGCATAGGAGTCCGGATGGGCGTGGCTGTCCACGATACCGGGGATGACGCGGCGTCCTTCAGCATCAAGCACCCGCGTGCCGGGGCCGACATGGTCGCGCATCGCATCGCTGCTGCCGATCGCCACGATGCGCCCGCCGATAGCGGCCAGCGCCTCGGGTTGCGTGCCCGTGGCATCCATCGTCGCGATGCTGGCGTTGAGAAGGACGAAGTCGGCGTTCATGCGGCGGCCCTGTCCAGATGGTCGCGCAGCCGATACCAGCCGCCGACGATCGGCAGGAACCAGTTCGGATTGCCGTTGTACAGCGGCGCCGTCGGGAAGTTCAGCCCATCGAGCGCGAAGCCTTGATTGTCCGCCCCGGCGATCTTCAGCGCCGCGCGATGTCCGAGCCAGGTCGCCATCGCGACGCCCGAGCCCTGGCAGCCGGCGGCGTAGTGGATGCCGTCCTGCACGCCGATATGGGGCAGGAAATCGAATGTGAAGGCGACATTGCCGGTCCAGGCATGGGTCAGCCGCACATCCTTGAGTTCCGGGAACACCGAAAGCATGAAGCCGCGCAGAACAGGCGCCGCGACATCCGGCGCGGTCGGGCCGAAGGATGCGCGCCCGCCCCACAGGATACGGTTGCCGAAGGGCGAGGGGCGGAAGTAGCTCAGCACCCGCCGCGTGTCGCTGATCATCCGCCGCCCGGGGAACAGGCGGTCCATCATCTCGGCCGGCAATTCCTCTGTGGCGATGATGTAGGACCCGACCGGGATCATGCGCCTGGCCAGCCACGGCATGGCCGACTTCCCCTCGCTGTCGCGCGAGTACCCGTTCGTCGCGACCAGCACGGCATCGGCACGCATCTGGCCGCGGTCGGTGGTGATGCGAAAGCCGGTGCCGTCCTGCCGGATACCGCCGACGCGCACGCCATCGACCAGCCGCGCGCCGGCGCGTTCGGCGGCATCCGCCAGGCCGCGCGCGTACTTGCCCGGATGCAGGCTGCCCGAGGCCTCCGCGATCATGCCGCCATGGTAGTGGTCGCTGCCCAAGGCTTCACGCTGCCGCTCGCGCGGCAGCATGCGGGTTGGCAGGCCGGTGACCTCGGCGATGAAATTGGCGCGGGCGGCCAGCCCGTCATAATGCTTCGGCGTCCAGGCCGGCACGAAGCGTCCGCAGCGCAGGTAGTCGCAATCGATCCCCTCGCGCGCGATCGTCTCCTCGATGAATGGGAATGAGGCAGCGGCGGCATCGGCGATGGCACGTCCGCGCTCCACGCCATAACTCTTGGTAAGCGCGCCGGACGCCACCTTCAACCCGCCGGAGACCATGCCCCCGTTGCGCGAGGATGCGCCCCAGCCGATCCGCTCCGCGTCCAGCACCGTGACCTCATGCCCCAGCCGCCGCAGCGTCAGCGCCGCCGACAGCCCGGCATAGCCGCCCCCGACGATGGCAACCCCGGCCCGGTCGGGCAGCACGCTGTCCCGGGCGACGGGCTCGGCGGCTTCCCACCACCAAGGGGTGGTCTTGAAGCCCGGCGCGAGGATGGAATCCGTGGTGGTCATTGCCCGGTCAGCCTGCTGGTGGTGTGATTTGCACGGGAGATTTCACGCCGCTGCGGCAGCGACCGCAAGGGGTGACGGGGACGGCGCGGCATGTCGGCTGCGTATCCTGGCATGCGTCGTGCTAAGTCCCTTTCGGTGCGGTGGCCGAGGCACGGCGTTGCGCGTGCCCAGCGAGGAGAGACGATGATGCAGAGTTTCCAGCAGGATTGTATCGACCTGGCCATGCAGCGGTTCCGCCGCGGGGAGGTCGATCGGCGTACGCTGCTCGCCGGTCTCGCTGCGCTGGGCGTGGGCGCAATGGCAGGCGGCGCCGCGCAGGCGCAGGCCGCGCGGAAGCTCGTGATGGTGAATTGGGGTGGGCTCGCCAACCAGGGCTTCGGCAATTTCTACGGCGCACCCTTCGTCGCCGCGAATGCGGGTTGGACGGTGGAACAGGACAGCACTGGGCCATCGGCCGGGCGCATCCGGTCAATGGTCGAAAGCCGGCGCGTCACCTGGGACCTGTGCGATTCTTCGGCATCCTCGTCCTTCCTGCTCGGCGGGCAGAACCTGCTGACAAAGATCGACTACGACGTGGTCAAGAAGGAGAACACGCTGCCGGTCGGCTTCGCGCTGGAATATGGTGCGGCGCCCTATTCGTTCAGTTCCGTCCTTTGTTACGACAGCGCCAAGTTCCCCCAGGGCGGCCCGACCTCCTGGGCCGATTTCTACGACCTGCAGAAATTTCCCGGCACAAGGTTGATGCGGCGCGATGCGCTCGCCACCCTCGATGCCGCGCAGATGGCGCTCGGCAAGGCGCCGTCGGCCCTCTATCCGCTCGACATCGCCGCCACCGTCCGCAAGGCGGCGTCGCTGCGCCGCAATGCGGTGTTCTGGAACAGCGGCAGCGAAAGCGAGCAGTTCCTGCGCACCGGTGAGGCGGTGATGGGCCAGATCTGGCACACCCGCGCGACGGTGCTGGAACGCGAGACCAACGGCCGCATCAAGTTTATTTGGCCGCAGGCGCTGTTGCAGGCGGGCATCTTCGTGATCCCCCGCGGCAATCCGGGCGGGGAGGGCGCGCAGCGTCTTCTCGCCTCGATGCTGGCAAATCCGGAACCGCAGGTCGGGCTGCTGACGCTGCTCGGAAACGGGCCGACCAATCCGCGCGCGGCGGCACTGGTGCCGCAGGAATTGCGCAAGAACAACCCGACCGACCCGGACAATGCCCGCGTTCAGGTCGTGCTGAATGGAGAATGGTGGGGCCGCAACTACCAGCAGGCCAATGCCGACTTCATCGACGCCGTCACGGGCTGACGCCGGGCCGTGATCCTTGTCGTGAAGTCGGGCGGGGAAAAGGCGCTGCCGGAATGGCGCGCCTGTTTCTCCGAAGTCGCGCCCGAACTGGAATTGCGGTGGTGGGACGACCCCAAACTCGATCCCGCCGCGATCGATTATGCGCTGGTGTGGGACCCGGAGCCGGGCCGGCTGGCGAAGCTGCCGCGCCTGCGCGCGATCTTCGGCGCGGGGGCGGGCGTAGACGCTATTGCGGCCGATCCGCACCTGCCCCGCCACCTGCCGCTGGTGCGCTGCGTGCCGCCCGAAGCGACGCAGCGCATGGGGGAATTCGTCTGCTGGGCGGTGCTGTCGCTGCACAAGGATGCGCGGCGCATGGCCGTCGCCCAGGCAAAAAGCGATTGGGATGCCTTCGACCCGCCCTTCGCCGCCGCGGACAAGACCGTCGGCATCATGGGCCTCGGTGCGATGGGGTTGCGTGCCGCGGCCATGCTGCGGGGCCTCGGCATCCCGGTGATCGGATGGTCACGCAGCCGCAAGCTGGTCGATGGCATGGAATGCTTCGCCGGGCCGGGTGAACAAGCTGCCTTCCTGGCGCGGAGCGACGTGCTGGTCTGCCTGTTGCCGGCCACGCCCGAGACTGCGGGGATGATCGCGGCCCCGCTGCTCGGGCGATTGCCGCGCGGCGCGGGGCTCGTGCAGGTCGGCCGCGGCGCGCACCAGGTGCTGCCGGACATCATCGCCGCACTCGATTCCGGCCAGCTTTCGGGGGCCGTGCTCGATGTGTTCGAACAGGAACCACTCGCTGCCGACAACCCGGCCTGGGCACATCCACGCATCACCGTGACCCCGCACGCGGCCAGCCTGCCGAGCCGGCTGGACCGCGCGCGCTACATCGCCGGCTGCATCGCCCGTTTCGAGCGCGGCGAGACGCTGCCCAACCTCTATGATCCCGAGCGAGGCTACTGATGCCCCTCCCTCCGCCACCGGTGAAGCCGGACCCCAGCCGCCCGCAGACCGAACAGGAGGTGCGAGAGGACCTCGCCGCCGCCTATCGGCTGATCGCGTTGTTCGGTATGACCGATCTCGTCTTCACGCATTTGTCCGCGCGACTGCCGGGGGAAGGCCATCGCTTCCTGGTCAATCCCTACGGATTGTTGTTCGAGGAGATCACGGCGAGCAGCCTGGTCGCCGTCGATGCCGAGGGCGAACCGCTGCAGGACACATCCTGGCCGGTGAACCCGGCCGGCTTCGTGATCCATTCGGCGGTACATCGCGAATGCCCCGATGCGATGTGCGTGATGCACACGCATACGCTGGCCGGCATGGCTGTGGCCGCGCAGACCGGCGGGCTGCTGCCGCTGAACCAGATCAGCATCGAGTTCGACGGCAAGGTCGCGCTGCACGACTACGAGGGCGTCGCGGCGGATGACAATCTGTCCGAACGGGAACGCCTGGTGCGCGACCTCGGCAGCAAGCCCTGCATGATCCTGCGCCATCACGGGCTGCTGACGGTCGGGCCGACCGTCGCGGCTGCCTTCTACTGGATGTATTACCTGGAGCAGGCCTGCCGCATCCAATTGGCCGCGCAGTCGTCCGGCGTGCCACTGGCCATCCCGTCCTCTCAGCTGGTCGCGCGCACCGCGGCGCAATTCGGTACCGGACCGACCAAGGGTTGGCTGCCCTGGCAGGCACTCAAGCGGAAGCTCGACCGCGAACAGCCGGACTACAAGGCGTGAGCGACGGGCGCGGACATGCGCTGGTCCTGCGGGGCCTGAGCAAGCACTACGGCGCCTTCACCGCGGTGGACAAGGTATCGCTGGAGGTCGGGCAGGGGGAATTCCTGACCCTGCTCGGCCCGTCCGGATCCGGCAAGACGACCATCCTGATGGCGGTGGCGGGCTTCGTCGCGCCCACGGCCGGTTCCATCCTGCTCGATGGCAGCGACATCACGCCGTTGCCGCCGGAAAAGCGCAACTTCGGCATGGTCTTCCAGGGCTATGCGCTGTTCCCGCACATGACCGTGGCCGACAACGTCGCCTTCCCGCTCCGGGTGCGCAGGCTTTCGCGCGCGGATCGCGACGTGAAGGTGCGGGCGGCGCTCGATCTGGTTCAGCTCGGGCAATTCGCGGACCGGTTGCCGAAGCAATTGTCGGGCGGGCAGCAGCAGCGCGTGGCCTTGGCGCGCGCGCTGGTATTCGACCCGGCGCTGCTGCTGCTCGATGAACCGCTTTCGGCGCTCGACAAGAAACTGCGCGCGGAATTGCAGGAGGAACTGAAGGCGCTACACAAGCGCGTCGGGCGCACCTTCATCAACGTGACACATGATCAGGAGGAGGCGCTGTCGATGTCCGATCGCATCGCCATCCTCAACCACGGCAAGCTGATCCAGCACGGCGCACCCGGCGCGTTGTATGAACGCCCGCGCACGCGCTTCGTCGCGGACTTCCTCGGCAAGTCGAACTTCCTCGAAGGCATCGCGCGAGTGCCGACGGCGCGTGGCTTCACGCTTGAGGCGGGCGTACACGACATCGCCGTGCGTCTCACCGAAGGCGAGGCTCCGCCGCCAGAAGGCAAGCGCAGTCTGTTGTCTCTGAGGCCTGAGAAAATCGGGCTGCTGACCGATGGCGCGACGGCGGAGAATGTCGTCGGAGGCAGCATTGTCGCCTGGTCTTACCTGGGGGCCGGGTATTCGCTGCGGATCAGCACGGACACGCTCGGCGAATTGCGCGTTGTGCTGCCTGCCTGGCAGGCGAGCTTCGCGCCGGCCGAAGGATTGCCGGTGCGACTTGGCTGGTCGGCCGATGCCGCCGTGCTGGTCGAGGATGACGCGCCATGAGCGACAGCGGACGGCCAGGCCTGGGCTGGTGGCTGCTGATCCTGCCGGCCCTCCTGCTGCTGCTGGCCTTCTACGTCGCGCCGATCGTGCAGGTCTTGGCCGTCAGCGTGACCGAACCCGAAATGGGCCTGGGCAATTACGAGCGCATCTTCACCTCGGGGTCAGTGCAGCGCGTCATCCTGACCACCTTGCGGATTTGCCTGATCACCACGGTCTTCGCGCTGCTGCTGGGCTACGGCATCGCCTATGCGATCACGCTGGCCAGTCCGCGCATGAAAGGGTGGTGGATCCTGGCGGTGCTGGTGCCGCTGTGGATTTCAGTGCTGGTGCGGGCTTTCGCCTGGGTCACGCTGCTGCGCCGGCAGGGGTTGATCAACAACACGCTGATGGAATCCGGCCTGATCAGTGAACCGCTGCCGCTGGTGTGGAACGAGTTCGGCATCATTGTCGGCATGGTGCACTACATGGTGCCCTTCGCGGTGCTGCCGATGCTGTCGAGCATGCGGGAGATTGACCCGCGTCTGCTGGCCGCCGCGCGCGGGCTTGGCGCATCGCGTGGTGACACCTTCCGCCGCGTCTTCCTGCCGCTGTCCATGCCGGGGGTGATCGCGGCTGGCGTGCTGGTCTTCATCTTCTCGCTGGGCTTCTACATCACGCCGGCCATCCTGGGTGGCGGCAAGACGCTGATGGTCGCGGAATGGATCAGCCTGCAGATCCTTGACCTGATCCGCTGGGGGTTGGGGACCATGATGGCGACCATGCTGGTGCTGGCGATCCTGGTGACGCTGGCGGTGTTCTCCCGCATCGTCGATCTGCGGCGCATCTTCGGGTCGGGGGCCTGATCCGATGGATGGAGCGCATACCCCCGGCCCCTTCGGACGAGGCCTGGCCTGGGCCACCGCCCTGTACCTGGTCCTGCCGATCCTGATCATCCTGCCGGTGGCGTTGACCGACCAGCGCTACCTGTCGCTGCCGCAGGACGGCATTTCCTTCGAGCATTTCCGCACCGTGCTGTCCTCCCCGGAATGGCTCGGGTCGATCTGGCAATCCTTCACCATCGCCATCGCGGCCACGGTTCTGTCGGTGGTGGCGGGGACACTGTGCGCCATCGGGTGCTGGCGCATATCGCGCCGCGCGACGGACCTGATCCGCGTGTTGATGCTGCTGCCGCTGATCATCCCGTCCATCGTCTATGCCATCGGGCTGTATCGGTACTTCGGTCCGCTGGGGTTGCTGGACCGCTTCGCCGGCGTGGTGCTCGCGCATGGGGTGACGGGGATCCCCTATGTCGTGATCACGGTGTCCACCGCCTTGGCAGGCTTCGACCCAAGGCTGGAACAGGCAGCGCGCGGGATGGGGGCGTCACTGTCGCAGACACTGCGTTGGGTGATCCTGCCGCGCATCGCGCCAGGAATCTTCTCGGGTGCCATCTTCGCCTTCATCCATTCCTGGGATGAATTGGTGATGGTGCTGTTCATCGCATCGCGGGACGTCTTCACCCTGCCGCGGCGCATCTGGGATGGGATCAATGAAAATCTCGACCCAGCCATGGCGGCCGTCGCGGTATTGCTCATCCTGTTCACGACGCTGCTGCTGATGGCCGACCGCGCCTTGCGCCGGCGCAGCGAAGGGTGACGCGAGGACGAAGAATGGGAAGCGAGCCATGACGAGCGCGATATCTGACGCCGTCCTGCCCGTGACGCCGATTCTGCGGCGCGACGCATGAGCGCGATGCCCGTATGGCGTCCGCCAATGGTCGGACGCACAGCGTTCTTCGCGGCACCAGCCGAACCGCGCTTTTCCTACTGCCTGTATGTTCCGCAGAAGCTGCCACCAGGTCCGGCGCCGCTGATCGTGTCCATCCATGGCAGCGACCGTCGGCCGGAGATGCTGCGGACGCTGCTTGCCCCGCTCTGTGATCGCCTGGGCGCAGTGCTTCTGGTGCCGCTGTTCCCCATCGGCAGCGTCGCGCCGGATGATGAACCTGGCTACAAGGTCTGTCTGTTCCGCGGTGTGCGCTACGACCACGCCTTGTTGTCGATGATCGAGGATGCCGCCAGCCGGGTGGCCATTGATGCCGATCGGTTCTCCATGACCGGCTTTTCCGGCGGCGCGCAATTCGCGCTGCGGTTCATGCTGCTGCAACCGCATCGGCTGCGGGCGGTCTCGCTCGGTGCGCCCGGCTACGTCACGCTGCTGGACAAGGCGCTGCCCTGGTGGGCGGGCCTCGGCGGCTTCGCCGAGACCTTCGGCCATGATCCCGACTTCGAGGCCTTGCGCCGGGTCCTGATCCAGGTGGTGATCGGAACGAAGGACACCGACCAGAAGCTGATCCGGACACCGAAGGGCGATCCGGCATTGATGCGTGGCATCGAGCAGGCCGGCATGACCCGCATCGCAAGGGCCCTGTCGCTGGACGCGAGCCTTCGCGCCGCCGGATGCGCGCCGCTGCTCACGCATGTCGAAGGTGCATCCCATGCGGTGCGGGATATCATCGCGCAGGTGGAAGCCTTTCTCGAATCCTGCCTCGCACCGCCGACGGTGGCGTAGCGGGGAGGTCAGGCGGGAAGGACGCGTTCGACCATGATGCCGCGGCAATCCATCTCGTAGTCCAGGCCTTCGACCGGCGGGCGACAATCCTGCCAGGTCAGTCCGTGGCGGGCGGCACCCCGCGCCACCACTTCGTCGATCAGCGACGGCGGAAGCGGGTAAACGGTATAGGCCTGCACTCCGGTCGTCGCCGCCCAGCCGAAGCCGAGCAGACCCATCCGGCGCTCCATTTCGCCCAGCACATACAGGCCCTTCTTCAGCATGCCCTCGGGCGAGGTGTCGCCATAGGCGACGGTGTTGTCGCGGTAGCTGCCGCGGCCCTCCACCGATTCACCGCTGCCGGCCACGGCGAAGGACGGTGCCGCATCGGTGTCCGGCACCGTGTAGCAGAAGGCATGGAAACCGGGTTCGGCCGGTGGTGCCACGCGCGGGCAGACATTGCTGCGCGCGATGGGGTTGTGGCTGTCGCGCAGGATACCCCATTCGGCCAGCACGGCAGCGTATCCCGTGTTGAACGTGCGGAAGCCGTCCTCGGTGAAGGGCGCGGGGGATCGCAACTCGCAGGCGGCGAAGGCGGTGCGCGGCCGCCCGATGGCATCGAGATACGCGCCGATCCGCCGCCAGCCTTCGGCCATCGGCAGCGGTTCGGCGAAGCGGGCGCGTTCCAGCCGGAAGCCGGGCAGGGCGGCGACACCGCCGGAATACTGCATCACCGCGGGGATGAAGCGGTATCCGGCGTGAGGGTTGTCGATGGTGCTCACCGCTTGGTCACGCCCCAGAAGACCGGGATGGTGGTCGGGCGCAGCCCTTCGACATTGGTCCGATGCGCCGCCAGGATGCGGAACTGTCCGGCCGTGATGTAGGGCAGCACCTCATAGGCACGCGCATGGACCTGTTCGAGGATGCCGCGGCGCTTGGCCGGGTCGGCTTCCTCCCACCAAGACGCGCGCAGGCGTTCGAGCTCGGCATCGCAGGGCCAGCCGGCGGGGGCGCTCTCGCACGGGGCGCCAAGATACAGGTTCACCAACGGGTTCTGCGCATCGAGAACATTGGCGATGGTGACGAAGAGGTTCCACCCACCCTGTTCGACCGGTTCGCGCCGGTTGCGCCGCTGCGTCAGCGTCGCCCAATCCATGGCGACGACCTCCATGTTCAGCCCGGCGCGGCGCATGTTCTCGGACATGGTCAGAGTCACGGCGTTGTTGGTCGCCGAATCCGTGGCGTTCAGGAACACCACGCGCTGGCCGCTGTAGCCCGCCTGCTGCAGCAACTCGCGCGCACGGGCGACGTTGATCTCGCGCAGGCCCTGCGCGCCCGCGGCGGTCTCGAGCGGCGTGCCGCACAGGAAATAGGCCGGGCAGTAGGGCACCTGCTCGGAGGGCGGGACGCCGATCGCCTGGAGGTTCTCCTGCTGGTTCACCAGGTACAACAGCGCCTGGCGGGCGCGCGGGTCGTTGAACGGCGGGATGGCATGGTTGGGACGCAGCCACACCACCGACCCGATCGGGTTCAGGGCGAAGGTGCGGATGTTGCGGTTGCGCGCCAGCGTTGGCAGCACATCCGGCGTCGGCGTCTCAAGGAAATCTATTTCGCCCGATTGCAGTGCGGCGGCTGCCGTGGCGGGGTCGGACAGGCCAAGCCATTCGACACGTTCGAGCATCACCACCTTGCCGCCGGCCAGCCCATCGGCTGGTTCGGGGCGTGGGCGATAGGCCGGGTTGCGGACATAGACAGCGCGTTCGCCCGCGACGAAATCCTGCTGGCGGAAAATGAAGGGGCCTGACCCGGTCGCATCCGTGAAAGCGACTGTCGGCGATGTGTTGGCGATGCGTTCGGGCATGACGAACAGCGCACTGGCGGTCGAACGCGCCAGCGCTTCCGTCACCAGGCCGAAGGGGCGGGCCAGTCGGATGGTGAAGGTCTTGTCGTCCACCACCTCCATCGCGCCGGTGGCCGCCAGCAGGGCGCGGCCGGCGATGTCGCGCTGGCCCCAGCGACGAATGGATGCGACGGCATCGGCTGCGCGCACCGGTTGGCCGTCATGGAACACGAGCCCGTCACGCAGCGTGAAGCGGTAGGTCATGCGGTCGGGCGTGACCTCGAAACGCTCGACCATTTGCGGTCGGGCCTCGCCCTGGCTGTCCAGGCCGAACAGCTGATCATAGACGAAGAAGCCATGGTTGCGGACGAAGGCGGCGGTGGAGACCACCGGATCGACACTGGCCAGCGAATTGACCAACACGACGCGCAGCGTGCCCGAAGGGGCGGGCTGCTGTGCGGGGGCGGGGCGGGGCGCGGCCAGCAGGGCAAGCGCCGCCGCCGCCAGCATGGTGAACCTGCGCTTGGCCATGTCCTTCGCCTCCTTGAAGCAACCCGCCGGCATCATGGCAGTCCGGTTGGCCTTGTCCAAGGTGTACCCTGGACGCCGCGGGCGGGGCGGCCTTCAATGCCGTGGTCCCCGCTGAGGAAACGGCATGACCTTCTCACTACTCGGACGTTGCGCGCGCACCGGGCAGTTTGGTGCGGCGGTGACGACGTCCTCCATCGCGGTCGGGACCCGCGTGCCCTTCGTCGCACCCGGCATCGGCGGGGTGCTGACACAGCACCGCACCGATCCGCGGCTGGGGCCGCGCGGGCTGGACCTGCTGCGGTCAGGATGTTCGGCGGAATCAGCGCTGGCCGCGATCGTGGCATCCACCCCGGACCACCGCTGGCGGCAGGTGGCGGTGATGGACCGCGAGGGCCGCACCGCCCATTTCGATGGGGAAAGAGTGAAGCCATCCCGCAGCGTATTCCACGGCAAGGACGTGGTCGCGCTGGGCAACATCCTGGCCAATGAAGCGGTCGCACCGGCGATGGGCGCAGCCTTCCTCGCCAACCCAGGCCTGCCGCTCGCCGAACGCCTGGTCCGCGCATTGGAAGCCGGCGAGGCCGCCGGTGGCGAGCATGGCGACGTGCAATGCGCCTCCCTGCTGGTGATGGATCGCGAGGTGTTCCCCTATGTCGATCTGCGCATCGACGACGCCGCAGCCCCCATCCCGGCGCTGCGGGCATTGTGGGAGAAATACGCCCCGATGGCCGATGGCTTCGTGCAGCGCGCCATCGACCCCGAGGACGCGCCGATCATCTGATGAACCCGCTGTTCAACCCCGCCGATTTCCGCATCCCCGCCGGTATCGCGCATGTGTGCGCGGCCGGGGAGACGCCCTTCCTGCACCGCCATGACGCCGCCTTCGCGGCCTATGCGCGCGACAAGTCGGATGGCTCCCCTGGTCGCAGCCGGCAGGAAGCGCGCACGGCCTCAGCCCGCGCGCGTGCCGCACGGTTGTTCGGCGTGGATACAGGCGATGTCGGCTTCGTCTCCTCGGTCGCCGAGGGCATGTCGATGGTGGTCGAGAGCCTCGACTGGCGAGACGGCGACGAAGTGCTGGTCGATCCCGACGAATACCCATCGGTTGCCGCGCCGCTTGCCCAACGGGGCGTGACGCTGCGTTTTGCATCGATGCTGGACGCCGCAGCCGTCGATGCCGCGGTGACGCCCCGCACGCGGATGATTGCGGTCAGTGCGGTCTCCTTTCTCACCGCTGCGCGGTACGATCTCGTGGCGCTGCGTGCGGCGGCCGATCGCGTCGGCGCGCTGCTGATAGTGGATTTTACCCAGGGCGCCGGCTGGATGCCGATCGATGCGCGCGTGGCCGACTTCGCCTTCGCGGCCACCTACAAATGGCTGCTGGGCACGACTGGCACAGCGATCGCCGTGTGGAACCGTGCGCGGCAGGCGGGTTGGGCGCCGGGCACGGCGGGGTGGCACTCCATCGCGTCCATGGGACGGCCGGATTGGTCGAGGCGGCCCGAGCTGCTGCCCGATGCAGGGCGCTTCACGCGCGGCAACCCGGCGCATCTCGCGCTGTATATGCTCGATGGCGCGCTTGAATATCTCGATGGCTTCGGCATGCCGGCGATCGAAGCGCATGTTCAGGCATTGACCGTCGCCATGCTGGCGCGGCTGGCGGAGGCCGGCATCGAGGCGACCACGCCGCCGGACCCACGGCGGCATGGCGCCAGCGTCTGCGTACAATCGCCCCATGCGGCGGCAATCGTCGCCGGGATGGAGCGGCGCGGCGTGCTGGCCTGGAATGGGCGCGGGCGTATCCGCGTGTCCTTCCACGGCTACAACGGCACCGAGGACATGGCGCGTGCGACCGATGCGTTGGTCGCCGAATGGCGCGCCGCCAACAACAACCTCTGAGGAACCGACCCCATGCGCATGAAAGCCGCCATCCTGTTCGAACAGGGGCTTCCGCGTCCCTACGCCAAATCCCTGCCCATGGTGATCGAGGAGGTGGAACTCGACCCGCCCGGCCCCGGTGAATTGTTGATCGAGGTCGCCGCCGCCGGCCTGTGCCACTCGGACCTGTCCACCATCGAGAACCAGCGCCCGCGCCCGCTGCCCATCGTCATCGGGCACGAGGGTGCGGGCATCGTGCGCGAAGTCGGGTCCGGCATCACCGATCTGAAGGAGGGCGACCACGTCGTTACCGTCTTCGCACCGTCCTGCGGCAATTGCAGGTACTGCGTGCGCGGGCGGCCGAATATCTGCCCGACCGGCAATTCCTTTCGCGCGGCGGGCCAGTTGCCGACCGGCACGCGGCGGCTGAAGCGGCTGGATGGGACGCCGATCAACCACAATTCCGGGCTGTCGCTCTACGCCCAGTACGCGGTCGTCGCCCGCCGCTCGGCGGTGAAGATCGCCAAGGACATTCCGCTGGACGATGCGGCGATCTTCGGCTGCGCGGTGATGACGGGCGCGGGTGCCGTGCTCAACACCGCGGCGCTGAAGGCCGGCGAGCAGATCGCTGTGGTCGGTCTCGGCGGCGTGGGGATGAACGCGCTGTTCGGCGCCGTCGCGGCGGGGGCGGAACGCATCATCGCCATCGACACCAACCCGCAGAAGCTCGAATTGGCGAAGCAATGGGGTGCGACCGACGTGTTCCTCGCCGGCAATGAGGATTGCGCGGCCCAGGTGCGGGAGG
This sequence comes from Acetobacteraceae bacterium, assembly GCA_022842185.1. GTDB lineage: Bacteria > Pseudomonadota > Alphaproteobacteria > Acetobacterales > Acetobacteraceae > Neoroseomonas. The sequence goes on along the minus strand of JALHQB010000002.1, from coordinate 130,406 downwards.
CGACGAATGGTGGCGTGGATACGGTGATCGAAACCGCCGGATCGATCCCAGCGATGCAGCTCGCCATCGCCATCACCGCGCGCGGGGGCGAGACGATCAGCGCCGGCCTGCCCAACGTCAACGCGCAGGTGTCGTATTTCCACGCGGCGATGGTCAGCGAGGAGCGCTCGATCCGCGGATCCTACATGGGATCCTGCGTGCCGGAGCGCGACCTGCCGCGATTGTTGGGCCTGTACAAGCGCGGGAAATTGCCGGTCGATAAACTCAAGACCAGCCATATCACCTTCGACCAGATCAATGAGGGTTTCGACCTGTTGTCCGATGGCGCGGTGCTGCGCCAGATGCTGCGGCCGAACGCGGCATGACCGCTCCGCGACGCCATGCCGTGGTGATCGGCATGGGCCTGATGGGGTGCGACATCGCGGCGATCTTCCTCGCCGGCGGCTGGCGCGTGACCGCAGTGGAACCGAATGCCGCGCATTGGCCGCAGGCGACCGCGCGGGTGCGGTCGTCCATCGGGCAGTTGGACGCCAACCCCGACGAGGCAGCGCATCTGGCGCTGTTGACAGCACCGGAAGCGGCCGACTACGCGGCGGCGGAGATCGTCGTCGAGGCAATCCCCGAAAAGCTCGCGCTGAAACAGGCGCTGTTCGCTCAGCTGGACACGTTGGTCCCCGCGCATGTTCCGCTGGTCTCCAACGCATCGGGGTATCGCATCACCGACATCGCGGGGCACATCACCACCCGCAACCGCTGCGCCAACCTCCACTTCTTCCTGCCGGCCCATCTGGTGCCCGGCGTCGAGGTCGTGCAGGGCGAATACACCGACCCGGTGGTGTGCGATGCGGTCGCCGCAATCATGGACGGGCTGGGGCGCAAGACCATCCGCGTGGCGCGCGATGTGCCCGGCTTCCTGGCCAACCGCATCCAGCATGCGCTGATGCGGGAGGCTTTTTCGGTCATCGACCAGGGTCTCGCTTCCGCCGAGGATGTGGACAAGGCTGTCCGCTACTGCTTCGGCTTCCGCTACCTCGCCGCCGGGCCGATCACGCAGAAGGAACTGGCGGGGCTGGAGACGCAGTTGGAAGCCGGACGGACGATCTACCCGTCCCTGTGCAATAGCCCCGATCCCAGCCCGACGCTGGTGCGGCTGGTCGCGGAAAATCGCCTCGGCCCCAAGACCGGCCGGGGCTTTCGCGACTGGCCGGCGGATGTCACGGCGAAGGAACGGGCGCGGTATGAACGCGCGCTGCTTGCCGCTGTTCGCATCCTCCGCGAAGAAGATTGACGCATCAGGGCTGCCGCCAGCACCGTCGGCGCTGACCAGGGAGGACCAACCATGTCGGACCCGATCCCCTATCGGCCCATCGCGGCAGGCAGCCAGCCGCCGCTCGACCTGCCGTCCTACCGCAGCACGGGCAAGCGCCACCCCATGGCCGCACCGGTGCACATCCCGACCACGCTGACCGAGGCCTCCGCGCCGAATTTCGCCACGCCCTGGTACGCGCCGCACACCAATCTGTCCGTCGTGGACGGCAAGGCCGCGATGGGCGAACGCATCATCGTCGCCGGCCGCGTCACGGATGAGAATGGCCGCCCGGTGCCCAATGCCATGGTCGAGGTCTGGCAGGCCAATGCCTCGGGCCGATACCATCATGCGCGGGACCAGCATGATGCGCCGCTCGACCCGAACTTCCTGGGGCGGGGGCGGGTCATCACGGATGCCGAGGGGCAGTACCGCTTCACCTCCATCCGCCCCGGCGCTTATCCGTGGCGCAATCCGGGGCCTGGCTGGCGGCCGCAGCACATCCATTTCGGGCTGCATGGCACCGGCTTCGCGCAACGCCTGATCACACAGATGTATTTCCCCGGCGATCCGCTGTTGGTCATGGATGCGGTGTTTCTTGGCGGCGGGGACGAAGCAGCGCGCGAGCGCCTGGTGGCCGTGCTCGACCCCGAGTTGATGCAGCCCGATTGGGCGTTGGGGTATCGGTTTGACATCGTGCTGCGCGGTCGCGCCGCGACGCCCTTCGAGAATGCGTGACATGACCGACGCCACCGCCAGCCAGACCGCCGGCCCGTTTTGGCACATGATCGACTTTCCGGAATGGGCGGATCTGCTGCGCGCGGACGGCCCCAACGCCGGTGCCGCCGGCGAACGGATCATCCTGACCGGCCGCATCACCGATGGCGACGGCGCTGTAGTGCCCGATGCGATGGTGGAGATATGGCAGGCCGATGCGGATGGCCGCTACGATTCCGGCTTCCACGGCTTCGGTCGTTGCGCCACGGATGGCGATGGCGTCTATCGTTTCGTCACGCTGAAACCAGGCGCGGTTCCCGGGCCTGGCAACGGCACCCAGGCACCGCACATCGTCATCGCCATCTTCGCCCGTGGATTGATGGCCGGGGTGATGACGCGTGCCTATTTCTCCGGCGACGCCAGGCTCGGGGACGACCCTGTCTTGGCGCTGGTGCCGCAGGCGAGGCGCGCCACGCTGCTCGCCCGCCAGCAGAAATCCGGCCTCTGGCGGCTCGACATCCGATTGCAGGGGGAGGGCGAAACGGTGTTCCTGGCGGCCTGATTCACGCTGCAACGCAGCATGAATCACGCATTGCCGCGGCCCCGGCCTTGGGGCAAGGTCACGGTCAAGCCGGTGAACGGCGGGGAGTGACGAACAGGAATGTGTATTGCGCTCGCGCGGCAGCCATCGCGCCGTTGCAGCCCGCTTCAGGGGCATGAACCCATCCCGCAACCATCCGGATGGAGGGTGCGCGCATGAAGCCGACCGACATCACCAATCCCGACTACTTTCACAAGGTGGTCGATTGCCAATGGGCCTGCCCGGCCCATACGCCGGTGCCCGAATACATCCGCATGATCGCCGCGGGCCGGTATGCCGAGGCATACATGGTCAATTGGCAGTCCAACGTATTCCCCGGGATTCTGGGCCGCACCTGCGACCGCCCGTGCGAACCGGCCTGCCGGCGTGGCCGGGTCGAGGAAGAACCGGTTGCGATCTGCCGCCTGAAGCGCGTCGCGGCCGACAACAAGGGCGATGTCAGCCATCGGATGCCGGTGATCCCGGAGACGCGGAACGGCAAGCGCATCGCCTGCATCGGCGCAGGGCCGGCCAGTCTGACCGTCGCGCGTGACCTCGCCCCGCTGGGCTATGAGGTCCACGTCTTCGACGGTGCCGCCAAGGCCGGCGGCTTTATCCGCCAGCAGATCCCGCGCTTCCGCCTGCCCGAGGAAGTGATCGACGAGGAATGCGGCTACATCCTCGACCGCGGCGGCGTGGTCAGCCACATGAACCGCCGTGTGGACAGCCTGAAAGGGCTGCTCGCGGAGGGGTATGACGCGGTGTTCGTCGGGTCCGGCGCACCGCGCGGGCGCGAACTGGACGTGCCCGGCCGGGCCGAGGCATCCGCCAACATCCATCTCGGCATCGACTGGCTGGCGTCGGTGTCCTTCGGACATGTGACGTCGATCGGCAAGCGGGTGATCGTGCTCGGCGGCGGCAACACGGCGATGGATTGCTGCCGCTCCGCCCGCCGCCTCGGCGGCGACGAGGTGAAGGTCGTCGTCCGCTCCGGCTTCGAAGAGATGAAGGCATCTCCCTGGGAGAAGGTCGATGCGATCAATGAGGGCATCCCGATCCTGAACTTCCTGGTGCCCAAGGAAGTGCTGCACGACAACGGCCGCCTGACCGGCATGGTGTTCGAGAAGGTCGCCGCCCAATACGACGAGAAGGGCCGCCGCGCCCTGAAGCCGACTGGCGAGCCGGACGTCATCATCGAGTGCGACGACGTGCTCGTTGCTATCGGCCAGGAAAATTCCTTCCCCTGGATCGAGCGCGATGCCGGCATCGAATTCGACCGCTGGGGCCTTCCGGTGCTGGATGAGGCGAGTTTCCAATCCACCCTGCCGAATGTCTTCTTCGGCGGTGATGCGGCTTTCGGGCCGAAGAACATCATCTGGGCCGTGGCGCATGGCCATGACGCGGCGCTGTCGATCGATCTGTTCTGCAACGGGAAAGATGTGAAGGACCGGCCGTCGCCGGAAACGCGCATCGCCAGCCAGAAGATGGGCATTCACGAATGGGCCTATGACAGCGAGGTCTCGCTCGACCTGCGTTTCAAGGTGCCGCATCTGCCCACCGAGACATCGCTGCGCGACATCACCGCGGAAGTCGAACTCGGCTTCGACCGGCAGATGGCCTATGCCGAGACGCAGCGCTGCCTGAACTGCGATGTGCAGACGGTGTTCAACGCGAAGACCTGCATCGAATGCGATGCCTGCGTCGATATCTGCCCGACCGACTGCATCACCTTCACCGAGAATGGCGAGGAGGAGGAACTCCGCACGCGGCTGAAGGCCCCGGCGGTGAACACCTATCAGGACCTTTACGTTCAGGATGGCCTCAAGACGGGCCGAGTGATGGTCAAGGACGAGGATGTCTGCCTGCATTGCGGGCTGTGCGCCGAGCGCTGCCCGACCGGTGCCTGGGACATGCAGAAGTTCCTGCTCGAGACCGCGAAGCCGAAAGCGCACGCATGCCACAGCCGCTGATCGCGACGAACGACTTCGTCGTCAAATTCGCCAACGTCAATGGGTCGGGGTCGGCCTCGGCCAACGGGTTGTTCGCGAAATCCATCCTGCGGATGGGCGTGCCCATCGCATCGCGCAACATCTTCCCGTCCAACATCCAGGGCCTGCCGACCTGGTTCGAGGTGCGTGTCTCCGAAGCCGGCCATATGGGCCGGCGCGGCGGCGTGGACATGATGGTGGCGATGAACCCGCAGACCTGGGATCGCGACATCGCCGAGATCGAAGCCGGCGGCTACCTGTTCTACGATTCGACGCGGCCGATGCCGAAGTCGAAGTTCCGCGACGACATCACAATCATCGGCTGCCCGCTGACAGAGATCACCAACGCCGCCTATTCCGACCCGCGGCAGCGGCAGTTGTTCAAGAACATCGTCTATCTCGGCGCGCTGTCGGCACTGCTGGATATGGAGGTGGAGGCTGTCCAGCACTGCATCGCCGCGCAGTTCAAGGGCAAGGAGAAGCTGGTCCCGGCGAACTATGCCGCGCTGGAGATGGGCCGGTCTTGGGCACAGGCGAATCTGCAATGCCCGATCGGCCTGACACTGAAGCGCGCGGACAAGGTGGGTGACCGCATCTTCGTGGAAGGCAACGCGGCTGCCGGCCTCGGCGCGGTGTATGGCGGCGCGACGGTCTGCGCGTGGTATCCGATCACGCCATCAACCTCGCTGGCCGAGGCCTTCGAGAAATACTGCACGCGCCTACGCAAGGACCCCGAGACGGGCGAGAAGCGATACGCCATCGTGCAGGCGGAGGATGAGTTGGCCTCCATCGGCATGGTGATCGGTGCGGCCTGGAACGGTGCGCGCGCCTTCACCGCCACCTCCGGTCCCGGCATTTCGCTGATGCAGGAATTCCTGGGGCTGGCCTATTTCGCGGAAATCCCGGCCGTGCTGTTCGACGTGCAGCGCGCCGGGCCATCGACCGGGATGCCGACGCGCACGCAGCAATCCGATCTGCTGTCGGCCGCCTATGCCAGCCATGGCGACACCAAGCACGTCATGCTGCTGCCCGAAGACCCCAGCGAGTGCTTCACCTTCGGCGCCGACGCCTTCGACCTGGCGGACCGCCTACAGACGCCGATCTTCGTCATGCTCGACCTCGACATCGGCATGAATGACTGGCTGTGCGAACCATTTGCCTGGGACCCGAACCGGCGGATGGATCGCGGCAAGGTGCTGGATGCGGCGGGGCTGGATGCGGCGCAGAACTTTGGCCGCTACCAGGATATCGATGGCGACGGCATCCCGTACCGCACCTGGCCGGGCACGCACCCCGAGAAGGGCGCCTTCTTCACCCGCGGCACGTCGCGCGACCGGCAGGCGCGCTACACCGAGGAAGGCGCGCCGTATGTGGACAACATGCAGCGCCTGCTGAGGAAGTTCGAAACGGCGAAGTCGGTCGTGCCTCGTCCCATCATGCGGGCCGCGAAGGAGAAGGCGCGCGACGGCGTCATCTATTACGGCTCCACCTCCGCCGCGATGAAGGAGGCGCTGTCCGCGCTGGAAGCCGAGGGCGTGCATCTGGACGCACTCCGCATCCGCGCATTCCCCTTCCATCAGGATGTCGCGGATTTCATCGCTGCCCATGACCGTGTCTTCGTCGTCGAGCAGAATCGCGACGCGCAGCTGCGCACCCTGCTGATGAACGAGGAATCGATCGACCCGGCGAAGATGATTGCCGTGCTGCATTACGACGGCACGCCCATCACCGCCCGCTTCATCCAGGCTGCCATCGCCGACCGCGCATCCGCGGCCAATGTCCTGCCGTTCCGCAAGGCCACGCCATGACCTTCCTGCCGAAGCCCAAACTGCACCACCCGAAACTGCCGACCAACACGGTCGGGCTGACGCGGCGCGATTATGAAGGCGCCATCAGCACCCTATGCGCCGGCTGCGGGCATGATTCGATCTCGGCCGCGATCATCCAGGCCTGCTTCAACCTGGCGATCCCGCCGCACCGCATCGCCAAATTGTCCGGCATCGGCTGTTCATCCAAGACGCCGACGTATTTCCTCGGCGCCGCGCACGGCTTCAATTCGGTGCATGGGCGCATGCCCTCGGTGCTGACCGGGGCGTATCTGGCGAACCGGGACCTGATCTATCTCGGCGTGTCCGGGGATGGGGACAGCGCCTCGATCGGCTTCGGCCAGTTCGCCCATTCCATGCGGCGCGGCGTGAACATGACCTACATCGTCGAGAACAACGGCGTGTACGGGCTGACCAAGGGCCAGTTCTCCGCGACCTCCGACAAGGGCTCGGTTGCGAAGAAGGGCGCGGTCAATGCCGACCAGCCGATCGACCTCGCCGCCATCGCCGTGCAACTCGGTGCCACCTTCGTGGCGCGCTCCTTCTCCGGCGACAAGGAACAGCTTGTGCCGCTGATCGAGGCCGCGCTGACGCACCAAGGTGCGGCCTTCATCGACGTGCTCAGCCCTTGCGTCGCCTTCAACAACCATGCCGGCAGCACGAAATCCTACGACTTCATCCGCGAGCATAATGACGCGCTGAACAAGCTCGACATCATGGTGAACCGTGACGCCATCACAGTCTCCTACGCGCCGGGCGAGGTGACCGACGTGATGCAGCATGATGGATCCGTGCTGCGGCTGCGGAAACTGCATGAGGGCCACGACCCGACCGACCGCGCATCCGCCATGCATCACATCATGGAACGCAAGGCGGCGGGGGAGATCGTGACAGGGCTGATCTATGTGGATCCCGAGCCTACTGCGCTGCATGAAAGCCTCGGTACCGTCGCCGCGCCATTGAACGCCCTGGGTGATTCCGAACTGTGCCCGGGCGTCGATGCGCTGGCGAAGGTGAACGCATCCCTGCGCTGATGACGACACTCCCCGCCACCGGCCGCACCCACGCTGACCTGCTCGCGGACCTCACCGCGCGCAAGGCAGGCGACCGCGACTGGAGGCAGGGCCGTCTCGCCGTCTACTTCTACTGGTTGGATGAGGAACTGGAGCGCGTCCAGCAGGACGCCTATCTCGCCTTCTGGACCGAGAACAACCTCGGCCAGCGCGCCTACCCATCCCTGAAATCCATCGAGGATGAGGTGATCGCCATGTCCCTCGCGCTGCTTGGCGGCGGGGAGCGGGCAGGGGGCACCTTCACCTCCGGCGGGTCGGAAAGCATCTTCCTCGCGATGATGGCGGCGCGGAACAAGGCGCGCGTCGCCAACCCCAACATCGTGCTGCCGAACTCCGCGCATCTCACCTTCGACCGCGCGGCGCAGGCGCTGGGTATGGAAATCCGGCGCGTGCCCATCGGGGCCGACCTCCGTGCTGACCCCGCCGCCATGGCCGCGCGGATGGATGCCAGCACCGTCGCGCTGGTCGGCTCCGCGCCCAACTACCCCTTTGGCACCTTCGACCCGATCGAGGCCATCGCCGCGCTGGCCGCCGAACGCGGCGTGTGGATGCATGTCGATGCCTGCGTCGGCGGGTTCCTCGCGCCCTATGTGCGGCGCCTCGGCCACCACATCCCGCCCTTCGAATTGTCGGTCCCCGGCGTCACCTCGCTGTCGGCCGACATCCACAAGCATGGCATGGCGCCCAAGGGGGCATCGCTGTTGCTAATGGCCGATGCCGCCGATCGAGAATGGCACAAATTCGAAAGCCATGCCTGGCAGCGCGGCCCCTACGCCGCCTACACGACGCAAGGCACTCGGCCGGGCGGCGCCGTCGCGGCGGCCTGGGCATCGATGAACTATCTGGGCGATGCGGGCTACCTGCGCTGCGCGCGCCTGATCATGGAGGCCAAGGCCATCATGACGGCGGGCATCGTCGCGATCCCCGGCCTCGCCATCCTGGAACCGTCGGACCTGTGCATCTTCGTCTGGCGAGCGGTCGATCCATCACTGGATGTCGGCAAGGTCGCGGCAGCGTTGGATGCGGAAGGCTGGCTGGTCGGGCGGCAGCAGGAACCCGACGGCATCCACCTGCACCTCAACCCGATCCATCGCGAGATCGCCGAGGACTACGTCGCAGCCGTGGCACGGGCCGTGGCGGCGGCGCGTGGCGAGGCGACCGCGCGCATCGGCGCGAATGAACGGACCTACTGACCCGGCCCGGAGTTCACAGGAACTTCGTCACCACATCGGTGGATGACCTCTGCCCGATCGCATCGAAATGCGCGTCGAGGAAGGCGTCCGCCCGCGCCACGCCCAAGGCACGCAGATGGTGCAGGAAGCCGGTGCTCGCATTCATCTTGGAGCTTGCGTTGAAGGCCGCGAGTTCCTCCTCCGCGTCGACGGTATGGATGAAACAGCGCAGATGCTTGCCGGCGGGCAACTGCCCCTGGTCGATCAGGTCGGTCACGAAGCGGATCATCCGCATTTCGCGCATCAGCGATGAATTGAAGGCCAGCGTGTTCATCCGGTCCACGATGGCGCGGATATCGCGTGGCACCTCGGGGATGTTGATCGGGTTCAACTGCACGATCAGGATGTCCGGCGCCCCGCCCATGTAGATCAGCGGGAAGATCGGCGGATTGCCGCAATACCCGCCATCCCAATAATGCTGGCCCTCGACTTCCACCGCATGGTGCAGCAGCGGCACGCAGGCGGAAGCGAGCACCGCCGCGGCAGACATCTCCGCGCGTTCGAACACGCGCAGCCGGCCGGTCAGGACGTTGGTCGCGCAGACGAACAGGGCAGGGCCGGCCGCGCTCCGCAGCCGCGCGAAATCGACGCTGGCCTCAAGGTGCTCGCGCAGCGGGTTCGCGCCCGCCGGGTTCAGTTCATAAGGCGAGAACTGCCGCAGCATCACATCGGCGAAGCGCCACAGCGGCGAGAAATCCATGTTCCCCGCGCTGAACACCCGGTCGAACGGCGTCGGCTGGATCGGGGACCTGCTCGCGATCTCACCCACGCCTTCCCAGAACAGGTCCAGCCGCCGTCGCGCCTCATCCCGCCCGCCCGCGATCAGCCCATCCGCGAGCACCGCGGCGTTCATCGCCCCCGCACTGGTGCCGACCAGCGCCTCGACCTCGATCCGGTCATCCCCGAGCAGCCGGTCCAGCACGCCCCAGGTGAAGGCGCCATGCGAACCGCCGCCCTGCAGCGCCAGCTTGATCCGCTTCATTTGCTGTCCAGCCGCGTCACGGGCGACCAATCCGCCGGCGGGCCGTGGGGGTGGCGCTCGATGCGCGCCAGGTATGCCGCCAGCAGCGGGTCCGACGCCGGGTCCCCCGCGTCGCGCAGCGCGCTGACGGCATGGGTGAACTGGCCGGCGCGAAAGGCGCGGATCGCCTCGCCCCAGGCCGGCAGCCGGCCCACCAGCGCGCGGTCGGCCAGCAGCGGGGCGTCGTTGGCATCGCTCGCCACCGACAGCCCGATCAGCTCATGCACCTCCAGCGGGTCCTGCGCGCCCTTGGCCTGCACCAGATCCACCGGGCGGAAAACGAAACCATTGCCCGCGCCCAGCCGTGTCGACTCCGACACAAGGATCTGCGTGCCGTACATCTTGTTCATACCCTCAAGCCGTGAGGCGAGGTTCACCATGGACCCGATCGCGGTATACGCCATGCGATCGGTCGATCCGACATTGCCCACCACCGCTTCCCCGCTGTGGATGCCGAAGCGGGTATGCAGGCGCGGCCAGCCGCGCCCGGCGAAGGCATCCTCCAGCCGTAGCGTCAGCGCGCGCGCGTGCAGCGCGCCACGGCAGGCGTGCAGCGCATGCGCCAAGTCGCGCTTGGGCGCGTTCCACATCGCCATCACCGCATCGCCGATATACTTGTCGATGGTGGCGTGGTGATCGAGCAACTCATCCGTCACCGCCTGGAAATAGGTGGAGGTGACATGCATCAGCTCCTCCGGGTCCATGCGCTCGGCGATCGCGGTGAATCCCTGAACGTCAGAGAACATCACCGTCAGCCGGCGGCGCTCGCCGCCGAGCTTCACCTCCGCGCCTTCCGCCATCAGCTTGCGCACCAGGTCGCGCGGCACATACACGCTGAACAGGCGCAGCGCGGATTTCATGCCCGCCATGGCCTCGCCCAGCGCATCCACTTCCGCGGCGCCCCCTGCGGGCGGTCCCGGCGCAACAAGATCCAGGCGCCGGATCGCCTCCGCTTCCCGGCCGAGGCGCCGCAGGGCGGCCGCGATCCGATTGGCGACCAGCACGCCCGTCGCGCCGGCCGCCACCAGCCCGACACCGGCCAGGATCAGCGGTGCCGGCTCCTCATCGGCCGCCATCCACGCTGCGCCAACCAGCATCGCCGCGACCGGCAACAGCAGCAGCGGCAGCAGCGGCAAGCCGCGCCGCCGCCGGGTCATGCGTCCATGCCGGCAGCAGCGAGCAGTGCCGCGGCTTCGCCAGGCGCCATCGCATCCAGCGCTGTGGCCGCCGCATCCGCGCTCGCCTCCGGCAGGCCGAGCCGGCGCGCCACGGCGCGATACGCTCGAAGCTGCAATGCGCGGATCCGATCCAGCCCGAGCCACTCCGCCGGTTCGCTCGCCGGGGGCATCAACTGAAGAAGCGCGACGCGGGCGGCGTGGGTCGCCACGGCCCCCGGCGCTGCCTGGTCTGCCATGGCAAGTTCCCGCGCCAGCAGGCGGCCAAGACGCGGGCCGAGTACCGGCAGGCCGCTGCCGAACAGATCCGCTTCGCGGGCCAGGCGGCCGGCGAGGTCCGGCGCTTCATCATCCGCCCATGGCCAGGTCGTCGCCATCACGATGCGGCGCAGCGTCGCACTGTCATCCGCCCCGAGGCCCTCGGCGGCGGCGATCGCCGTGGCCGCATCGGCGGACCGTCGCTCCAGCAAGCCGCGCTCGGCATGGACGAGGCCATCATGATGCAGGTCGTGCGCGGCCATCGCCGCGACCGCGAGCGCGGCCTCATCTGGCGTCAACAGGCCCAAACGGAGTGCCATCCCGGCCAGCCACCCCATGGCAAGCGCGGCCTCCGCCTGATGATGGCGGTCGTGATAGGCCGGCTCCGCGCCTAGCGGGAAGCCTGCGCCATGGTGTTCCACGGCATCGGCAATCGATCCTGCGGTGCGACGGATCGGGGTGGGTACCGGTGCTCCCCCGGTCGCGCATCGTAGCGCGAGGGCGACGGCGGCGGGGACGTCAGGCGGTCCCTCGCGGCGGGCGATCAACAGCTGTTCGGCTTTTCGCATGGCCGCAAGGGACGACCCCGGCCGCAGCGCCAGGTCCAACACCTCGATGCTCGTCTCGGCCGAAGCGGCCATGGCTTCCGTCGGAAGTGGCCAGCCAGTCTAGACACTGATCGGTGTCGATTGGGAGAGTTGTTCACGGCGATGGGAGTGGGAAGCGCGAATCCCATATTTGATCTCGACCGGCCGCTGCGTCGCGGCCGACCAAAACGCGCGGCCAGCGGTCAGCCGGCCGCCAGGCGCCTGAAAACCATGGCGCGGAACGGCCGGCCTGCGTTCTGTCGAACGCAAGCCGCGCCGGTCACGCCGCGGCCGGCTTGGGCTGCAGCCCAAGCACCTCGCGCAGACGTCCAAGCATTGCGCGGGCCTTGTCGCCGAGTTCGTCATCCGGCCCGGCCACGTGTTCGACCGCCGTCAGCGCCTTGCGCCGTTCCGCCGCCGAGGCCAGCAGCTTCGGCACCGCGGCCAGCGCTTCCTCCCGCAGCAGTGTCACGATCACCGTCTGTTCGCGGATCATTGCCTGGCGTGCGGCCGGACTCATGCCCGCGAAGGGCGGTTCGGTCGTCAACAACGTGTTGGACCGTGCGAGGCGGTTGCGCCGCACCCCGCCGCGCGCATCGGCGAGCAGGATCATCATGCGGATCACCGCCTCGGCATAGCCGCCGACCTCGACCCGCCCGCGCGCGTCGTTCAACTGCGCCGGTTCAAGCGAGACGGACCGTCGCGCCGCCTCGGCTTCCTCGGCGCTGTCATCGCCAGTGACGCCCGATGCGGCAAGGCCGCCATAGATCGCGTGGAAGGCGATCTCGCTCCAGGCGTCGCGCATGTCCCGATACGCATCGAGGCTGCGCTCGACCCCATCCGCCCAGGCTTTCTCCACCGCCAGGAAGGGATTGTCCCGCGCCGCCGGGGTACGGTGCTGGCGGGCCATGTTCGCCATGGCGCGCACCGGCATCATCCAGGGGTTCATATCGCTCAGCATGTAGCGGCGCATGCGCATGGGGCTCGCCTGGCGGCGCGCCTCGGCGGCGGATTCCGTGGCGAATTGCCGCACCACGGGGGAGACCACGACGTCGTAGAAGTTCTGGTTCATCTCCGAGATCTTTGCGACCGCGGGGAAGGCCTCATTGCCCACTTCGCCCGACAGTGTGCGGATGTCGGCGATCGACCGCTCAACCAGTTCGACCTGCCATTCCTCATTGCCGCCGGTGCCGTCATGGCCGGTGATCTTCATCTCATACAGGCCGGGCGACATGGACTCGATCAGGTCGAGCGTATTGGCGATCTCGGTGTGTTCCTTCTTGGCGATCGCGCCCGAGACGAAGATGCCCAGATGGCCGATCTGGTCGTGCAGCAGATAGACGATGGTCTGGCCGAGCGACTTGATCTCCTGCTCATCGCGATACACATCGGCGATCCAGCGCAGCGCCTGGCCGACCGGCGTGATGTTGTCGCCAGACGACGCGAAGACGACGATCGGCGCCTTCACTTCGCGCATGTTGAAGGTCTCGCCGCCGCCCGAGGAAATCTGGCCTGTCGAGAAGCGGTTGCCGATGAACAGGTTGTCCACGATCCAGCGGATCTCGTCCCGCGTCATCAGGAAGTAGCCACCCCACCAGCGCTCGAACTCCAGGAAGCGCGGTGCCTCAGTATCGATCTTGGCATAGAGGTCGAAATACTTGCGGAACCAGGTGGCACCCGGCGACAGGCTCTCGAAATTCGACACCAGCGAGGCGCCATCGAACTTGCCGTTGCCAAGGTCGGCCAGCAGCGACGCCGGCCAGCCGCCGCCCGCCAGCCCGCCCAGATAGCGCATCGGGTTGCGCCCCTTCTCACCGGCCCAATAGGACAGGGGCGCGCCGTTGAGCACCAGTGCGCCAACCGCGTCCGGGGCGGCCGCGCCGAGCATCATCGACGCCCAACCGCCCTGGCAATTGCCGATCACCACCGGCTTGGGCGCGTCGGGATGGTCCTGGGCGATGCGGGTCAGGAAGATCGCCTCGGCCGCGGTGACGTCGAGGATCGTCTGGTCCTTCTCCGGCTCACGGTAGAAGATGACGAAATAGACCGGATGGCCGCGGCGCAGTGCGACGCCCACCTGGCTGTCCGACTTGAAGCCGCCGATCCCCGCCCCGTGACCGGCGCGGGGGTCGATGATGACGAAGGGGCGCAGCTTCGGGTCCGGCGCGCGATACCCATCGGGCGGCGTAATCCGCACCAGGGCGTAGTTGACCGGGCGGCTCAGGCTGCGGCCATCGATGACCGTGACGTAGTCGAAGAAAAGAACGGGCGGGCAGCCGGCCTTCTCGTGCTCGACGAAGTTGTTGCCGGCTTCGCGCATCACGTCCCAGAACATCACCAGGCGCTGCGCGGCATCGGTCGCATAGGCCTGCGCGTCCTGCGCCAGGCTGGCCGGGGGGCGGGAGAAGGCGGCGACGGCCTCGCGCATCGCCGCCATGGCCTGCTCGGGCTGCAGCGCGGGTATCAGCGTGGCGGCGTGGCGGCCGACCACATCCGTCATGTCGCGCACCTGGTCGAGCACACGGGTCGCGGTCTCGCTGGCCTTCTCCAGGAATTCCTGGGCCGGCAGGGCAGTGGTCTTGGGCATGGCTTGCGTTCCCCTTGTGCGTTTCTTTTGATCCCCTGCCGGCCAGGGTTCAAGTCTTTCTGCTGCATTGCAGCAAAACCAGGGCGTGGCGGGCGATCATCGCCTCCTCGTCGGTCGCGCGGACTAGCACGCGGGTGGGGGCGCCCGGGGGCGAAATCTCCGGCTCATTGGCCGTATTGCGGGCCGGGTCGATGGCAATGCCCAGGAAGCCCAGCCCTTCGCAGATCCGGCCTCGCAGAGCGCGGGCGTTCTCCCCGATGCCGGCGGTGAAGACCAGCGCGTCGATCCCACCCAGTGCTGCGGCCAGCGCACCGATCTCCCGCCGGACGCGCCAGGCGAAATGGGACAGGGCCAGGGCGGCGCGCGGGTCGTCGCTGGCTTCGAGGTCGCGCACATCCTGGCTGATGCCGGACATGCCCTTCAGCCCGGCATTGCCGTAAAGCAGAGTCTGGACCGATGCGGCGTCCATGCCTTCGGCCATCATCAGGTGGAGGACGACGCCGGGATCGATCTGGCCGCTGCGCGTGCCCATCGGCACGCCGTCCAGCGCCGTGAAGCCCATGGTGCTGTCGATGCTCCGCCCGCCACGGATGGCGCAGAGCGAAGATCCGTTGCCCAGATGCGCGACGACCAGGCGCCCGGCCGCCAGCGCCGGTTCCTCCCGCGCCAACAGCGTCGCAATGTATTCGTAGGACAGGCCGTGGAAGCCGTATCGGCGGATGCCGCGGGCGTAGAATTCCGGCGGCAGCGCGAAGGTATCGGCTTCCCAGGCATGGCTGCGATGGAAGGCCGTGTCGAAGCAGGCGATCTGCGGGACGCCGGGCAGGCTGCGCATCGCGGCCTCAATGCCCGCGACGTTGTGCGGCTGGTGCAACGGAGCCAGGGATTGCAGGTCGCGAAGCCGCGCCATCACCGCATGATCGACGATCACGGGAGCGGCGAGGTCCGGCCCGCCATGCACGACCCGATGCCCCACCGCGATGATACGGCGCCCTTCGGTGGCGCGTTCCAGTCCGCCCATGATCACGCCGAGCGCCGCGGCATGGTCGGCGACATCCGGGCCCGCCCAGCGGCGATCCGCCAACACCTTGCGCTGCGCGTCGCGCGCGATCAGGCGGGGGGCCGCGCCGATACCCTCCATCTGGCCGTCCAGCCGCGTCTCGGCCGCGTCCCCCACCACGTCGAACAACTCGAACTTGATGGAGGAGGATCCGGCATTGAGGACCAGGATCGCCTCGCCGTTCATGGCGCGAGTTCCATCACGCGCGACGCGCCGGTGCGGCGCCAATACCCGTACAGCACCGCCAGCGCCGCCGACATCAGCCGCGCATGTTCGTCATCCGCGCGGCTGGTCAGCATCACCGGCACCCGCGCGCCGAGCACGATGCCCCCGGTATCGGCCTGGGACAGGAACACCAGCTGCTTCGCCAACATGTTGCCCGCTTCGAGGTTGGGCGCGATCAGCACATCGGCGCGGCCGGCGACCGTCGAATGAATGCCCTTGGTGCGCGCCGCCTCAAGATCCACGGCGTTGTCCATCGCCAGCGGGCCATCGACCAGCCCGCCCTTGATCTGGCCACGCTCGGCCATCTTGGCCAGCGCCGCGGCATCGACGGTGGAGGGGATGGCCGGGTTGATCGTCTCGATCGCCGAGAGCACGCCCACGCGCGGTTCCTCGATCCCGATGGCGCGAGCGAGGTCGATCGTGTTCTGCACGATGTCGGCCTTGGTCATCAGGTCCGGCAGGATGTTGATGGCGGCGTCGGAGATGATCATCAGCCCGCCATGACCGGGGATGTCGAGGACGAAGGCATGGCTGATGCGCCGCCCCGCGCGCAGCCCGCCCTCGGCCTTGGTGACGTGGCGCAGCAGTTCATCGGAATGGATGTTGCCCTTCATCACCGCCTCGGCCTGGCCTTCATGCACCAGGGCGACGGCGCGGGCGGGGGCGTCATGCAGGTCGGCGACATGCTCGATGCGCAGGCCGGTGAGGTTCCAGCCGATCTTCGCCGCCTCCGCGCGGATGATGGCTTCCGGGCCAACCAGGATGGGGTCGATCAGCCCTTCCCTGGTGGCCTCCCAGGCACCGCCGAGGGATGCGCCGTCCGTCGGTGCGGCGACCGCGGTCGGCATGGCGGGCAGGTTGCGGCAGGCGGCCAGCAGGCGGGAGAACTTGCCGCGCGGTGCCAGCGAAAGCTCGGGGATGATGACGCCGTCGGTGACGACGCGCACCGGCGGCGGACTGACCAGCGCGCTGCCATCCACCACCAGCGTGCCGTCCTCCTTCTCCAGCCGGCAGGACAGGCGCAGCGTGCCGCCGGCGATCTTCTCCTCGACGCGCACGATCGCGGTCACGACCTCGCCGGACTGGACCGGGCCATGGAAGACGAAGTCCTGCGCGCGATACACGGTCCCCGGCCCGGGCAGCTTGTTGCCCAGCACCGCCGAGAAGAGCGAACCGCACCACATCGCCGGCGCGACCGGTGCGCGGCCGAGCTCCTGTTCCGATTCCCCCGGCAAATGCACCGGGTTCAGATTGCCCGAGGCATGGGCGAAGACGATGAGGTCGTTGGGCGTGCAGACGCGCGTGATACGCGCGGATTCGCCCACCGCGATCTCATCCCAGGATCGACCGATGGCGGCCGGGGCGCTGAAGCTCACAGAGTCATCTCCGCACTGCAAATGGGGATCGGCGCGCGCGCATCGCGCTCAGGCCACGTTGTGCAGGCCGGCGTCCACATAGATCGTGTCGCCGGTCATGCCCGAAGCTGCGCCGCTCACCAGGAAGGACACGACCCTCCCGACCTCCGCGATGTCCACCAGGCGGCGGGCCGGCGCGCGTTCGGTCGCCATCTGGACAAGCTCGTCGAACTGCGAAATCCCCGAGGCCGCGCGCGTCCTGAGCGGGCCGGGGGAGACGGCGAAGACGCGGATGCCCTTGTCGCCGAGTTCATGGGCCGCGTAGCGCACGCCGGCTTCCAGCGCGGCCTTCACCGGCCCCATGACGTTGTAGTTTCCGACCACCTTGTCCGCCCCGTAATAGGACATGGTCACCAGCACGCCGCCCTGGGTCATCAGCGGTTCGGCGAGTGCCGCCATGCGCAGGAAGGACCAGCAGGACACGTGCATGGCCTGGGCAAAGCCTTCCGCGCTGCAATCGATGACGCGGCCGTGCAGGTCCTCGCGCGGGGCGAAGGCGATGGAATGGATGACGAAGTCGAGCCCGCCCCATTCCGTCTTGATGCGGTCGAATAGCGCTTCCAACTGGCCGGGCTGCTGCACGTCGAGTGGGGCGATGATCGCGGCCTGCAGCGCCTCGGCGAGCGGGCGGACATGCCGGTCGGCCTTGTCGTTCAGATACGTCACGGCGAGGTCGGCGCCGAAGGCGCGCAGCTTCACCGCGCAGCCATAGGCGATCGAATCGGCATTCGCGATGCCGACCACCAGGCCGCGCTTGCCCTTCAGCATGTCGCCGACACGGCCATCCGGGTCCCAGACACGCGGCAGGGGGTCGCTCGGACGCGGGTGGTCGGCCATGGCGTGTCTCCTGCGTGGGCGCATGGGGTGCCACAGCCCGCAGCGTCGCGACTTGACCTAGAACATAACGCCGGCCCGGCGCCATCGCCGATTTGTTGCACCGCGTCGACACTCTGCGTCTGGACCCGGTGTGGCCGCGGTGGTTCGCTGGCACCCAAGAAGAGGAGGAAGCGCATGAAGGGTGTCGTCTTTACCGGGGACCGGAAACTCGAACTGATGGATTTCCCCGACCCCACGCCCGGGCCGGGGGAAGTGGTGCTGGAGATCCGCGCCTCGGGCATGTGCGGGTCCGACCTGAAGTTTTACCGCGCCGCCGGCGGGCCGGGGCGCACGGCCGCGCTCGGGCTGGGCGCGACATCGGGGCCGATCATCGCCGGGCATGAACCCTGCGGCGTGGTCGTCGCGGTGGGGCAGGGCGTACCCGCCAACCAGGCCTGGGTCGGCATGCGCGCCATGCAGCACCATTACCGCGGCTGCGGCGTCTGCCCGCAATGCAACACCGGCTGGATGCAGCTGTGCGACGAAGGCGTGAAGGAGGTCTATGGCGCGACCGGCCATGGCGCCCATGCGCGCTACCTCAAAGGCCCGGCGCGCACCATGGTCGAGCTGCCGGAGGAACTGTCCTTCGAGACCGGCGCGGCGATTTCCTGCGGCACGGGCACCGCGTGGGGGGCCTTGCAGCGGCTGGGGCTGACCGGGGACCAGACGATCGCGGTGTTCGGGCAGGGACCCGTCGGGCTTTCGGCAACGTTGCTGGCGGCGAAGATGGGCGCGCGGGTGATCGCGCTCGACACCTCCGCCGAACGGCTTGCCCGCGCGAAGGAATTCGGTGCTGACCTGCTGATCAACCCGACCGAGACCAATGACGTGCTCGGCGCCATCAAGGATGCGACGCATGGGCGCGGCGCGCATGCCTCGCTTGATGCATCGTCCAATCCACTGGCGCGGCGCCAGGCGGTGCAATGCGTGCGCACCTGGGGCAAGGCCTGCTTCGTGGGGGAGGGCGGTGAGGTCACGCTCGATGTCTCGCCTGACCTGTTGCGCCGTCAGGTGACGCTGATCGGGTCCTGGACCTTCTCGACCAACGGGCAGGCGGAATGCGCGCGCTACGTCGCCGATCGGGGGGTGAACGTCGATGCACTGTTCACGCATCGCTGGCGGCTGGACCAGGCGGAGGAAGCGTACCGGCTGTTCGACAAGCAGACCGATGGGAAGGGCGTCATTCTCCCCACCAGCTGACGTTTTGCTCCATCAGGCGGCTTGCGGGCATTCGCCCGCCTCGCCGTTGCGCGATGCGCCGTGGTCGACTGGTGGTCCGGGCGCGGTCGCGCTCCACGCTGCCGGATCGGGGCATGCGCCTCGTGCGGCCGGCACGGCTTGCCTGACCCGCCCACCCGGTCGAAGGTACGGCGCGCGCTTGAAGAGGACACGCCATGTACATCGAACACCGCCAATACACCTTCCATCCCGGCAAGCAGCCGCAATGGATCGACGCCTTCGGCAATTACGGCTTTCCGGCCTCGACCCGCACGCTGGGTGCGCCGTCGCTTGGCACCTTCACCACCGAGGTCGGGCCGATCAACCGCTTCGTCTTCATGCGCGGCTGGGACGACATCGACACCCGCGACGCCGGCATCGCCGCGCGTGAGGCCGATGCGCAGTGGGGCGAGTTCAAGAAGGCCTCGGCCGGCTGCCTGATGGCGCAGGAAGTGAAGTTCCTGAAGCCGACCAGCTTTTCGCCCATCCAGTCGGCCAAGGATTTCGCCTTCAAGCGCGAGATCGGCGGCACTGGCATGGTGGTGGACCACCGGACCTACGACTTCCACCCGGGCAAGATGCCGGCCTGGATCAAGGCGTATGAGGAACTCGGCCTGCCGGTGCAGAAGCGCATCCTGGGCCAGTTGCTCATGTTCGCGGTGACCGAGATCGGGCCGATCAACCAGGTGGTCTTCGCTTGGCTGTACGAAGGCTTCGGCGATCGTGACCGCCGCCGCACCGCGATGGCCAATGACCCGCAATGGCAGGAATTCGGCAAGGTGGTCGGTGGCCTCGGCGCCCTGAAGCAGCAGACCGTGATGGGGCTGAAGCCGACCGCGTTCTCCGTGGTGAAGTAGGCTAGGCTGGGACGGGGTGGCTTCGGCCACCCTGTCCGCAGTCGCGGAACACCTTGAACTTTATACTTTTAAGTCGGGTCCGTCTGACTGGCCTCAGTCAGGCACGATGCTTCACCGCGATGAGCGCGTTGCGCCAGTGCGGTCTCGCACCGAAGCCTCCAAGTCGGGTCCCATCCAACATGCGCGGCGCAAACGGCCGGCGCCTCCTTGGGCAATCGACGATTCCCCGCGTTTGTCCGGATGTACGGTCGACACTATTCGTGTTTTGGTGAAAAGAACACAATAAGAACAAGGCGTCTCGTCCAGCATCTCCGCCATACCCGCTTCGATCATCGCGCGCCTGCGGGTTAACCGGCGCTTCAGCCCACACCGTCCAGGGTGCGTCCGTTCCCCCCCCCCCCGGTAGGATCATGCAGGAAACCGTTCGCGACCCAGCCCCCAGCGCAGCGGACCGCTTCCTGACCTTCGCCTTCGCCGCGGCGGAAATGCTGGTCGAGATCGATGCCGATGGCCGCATCACCTTTGCCGAAGGCGCCTTCCCGGCTCGCTTCGGCCGACCCTGCCGCAGTTTCCTGCGTGAACCGGTGCAGTCATTGGTGGCGCGCGACCAGCGATTGGGCATCGGCACCGCGCTGGCGCTGCTGTCGGCCACGGGACGCATCCGTCCGACCGCAATCCGCCTGTCGGACCCCGCCCGTTCCGCCTTCAGCCTGGCCGGGCTGGCGGCGCCGGGCCGTGCCGGGCGCTTCTGCCTGACCTTCGCCCCCTTGCCCAACGAATTGCCCGGTGGCCCGCTGCCCGGCGGCCCCGGCCTCGCCCGCGCGGTTGAGGACATGCTGCGCGCCGGCGAAACCCCGCGCGGTGCCCTCGGACTGATCGAACTGACCGGCGATGGGGGTACGCTGGCCCCGCGCGCGGATCTCGCCGCCCGCATCCAGGATGTCCTGGCCAGCCATGCGGGCGCGGGCGGCGTCGCCGCGGATTTCGGCTCCGGCCGCTTCGCGGTTCTGCCGGCCGAAGGCGGGCCGGATGTCCAGGCGCTTGCCAATCAGGTCGCCCTGCTGTTGGCGCAGCACGGCCTGCCCGGGCAGATCGGCACGCGCAGCCTGCCGCTCGACGCCGAGGGCCTCAGCCCCCTGCAGACCACCCGCGCGCTGCGCTTCGCCTTGTCGGCCTTCTCACGTGGGGGGGATGCCGCGCTGGCGAAGGCGGGTTTCACTGGTGGCCTCGCCGGCTTCGTGGGGTCGGCCGCCGATCGCGCCAATGCGATGCGCCGGACCATCGCCGAACGCCGCTTCCGCCTGGCGTTTCAGCCCATCGTCCTGCTCGCGGACCGCACGCCGCACCATTACGAAGCCCTGCTGCGCCCGATCCCCACGCCCGGCAGCCCCTATGACCAGCCGTCTGAATTCATCGCCCTGGCCGAGACGATCGGACTGTCCGAGACGCTGGACTGGGCGGTGGTCGAGACCGCCTGCGAGGCGGCGCGCGCGGCCAGCGGCGTGCGCCTCGCCTGCAACCTGTCTGGCCTTTCCGTGCAGAACCCGGCGTTCCGCGACCGGTTCTGCACCATGCTCGATGCCGCGCCCGATCTCGCTGGTCGCCTGCTGGTGGAAATCACCGAGACGGCAGAGATCGAGGATGAAGCCGAGGCCGCCCGCACGGTCGATGCGCTGCGCGAACGTGGCCTGCCGGTCTGCATCGACGATTTCGGGGCCGGCGCGGCATCGTTTCGCTACCTGCGGATCTTCCGGGTCGATTTCGTGAAGGTGGACGGGATCTACGTCACCAATGCGGTCGAGAGCGGGCGCGACCGCGGCTTCATCTCCGCCATGGTGGATTTGGCCGGCACCGTCGGTGCCCAGGTCGTCGCCGAACGCATCGAGACGGAAGCACAGGCGACGCTGATGCAGCACCTCGGCGTCGCCTTCGGGCAGGGCTATCTGTTCGGCCGTCCCGGCGCGTTGCCCGGCGGGTAACGCCGCGGCGCACTCTTGCCCTTCCACGCCCGCCGGCGCAGGAAGCGGGCCCATGACGGATCACACCCCGCCACGCCTTGCCGTGGTGATCCCCTGCTACAACGAGGCCGCCAATGTCGCCCCCATGGTGGAGCGGCTGGACGCGGCGCTCGCCGGCATCGCCTGGGAAGCGATCTTCGTGGATGACGACAGCCCCGACGGCACCGCCGCGCGGGCCAAGGCCATCGCGGCGCGCGACCCGCGCATCCGCTGCATCCGGCGCATCGGTCGCCGGGGTCTGGCCTCGGCCTGCGTCGAGGGCATCCTGTCCACCGCCGCGCCCTATGTCGCCGTCATCGATGGCGACCTCCAGCATGACGAGACCATCCTGCCGCGCCTGCTGGCGGCGGTGGAATCCGATGCGGCCGACATCGCGATCGGCAGCCGCAATGTCGAGGGCGGCGCGATGGGGCAGGGGCTGTCGCCGGTCCGCCGGATGGTCTCCGATGGCGGCGCGGCGCTGGCCAATGCCGCCCTGCCGGTGAAGGTTGCCGACCCGATGAGCGGCTTCTTCGCCATGCCGCGCGCGGTGTTCGACGAACTCGCGCCGCGGCTGACCGCGACGGGCTTCAAGATCCTGCTGGACGTGCTGCTTTCGGCTGGCCGCCCGCTGCGCGTGGCGGAAATCCCCTACACCTTCCGCGCGCGGGAGGCAGGGGAGAGCAAGCTGGATGCCGCTGTGCTGGTGGAATTCGGCGGGCTGCTGGCGGACAAGGCGCTGGGCGGCGTCGTGCCGCTGCGCTTCATGGCCTTCGCGCTGGTGGGCGCCATCGGCGTCCTGGTGCATCTGCTGGTGCTGGGGCTGTTGCACGGCATCGGGCCATTCGGCTTTGCTGCGGCGCAATGGATCGCCACCTTCGTCGCCATGACGGCGAATTTCCTGCTCAACAACCGCATCACCTATCGCGACCGGCGGCTGCGCGGCGCGGCGCTGCCGCGCGGGCTGCTGCTGTTCTATGTCGTCTGCGGATTGGGCGCGGCTGCCAATGTCGGCATCGCCGGGCTGCTGGTGCGCGATGACGTGTTGAACTGGGGGCTGGCCGGGGCGGCGGGCGCGTTGCTGACCGTGGTGTGGAACTACGCCGTGTCCTCGACCCTGGTCTGGCGGCCGCGCTGATGGCTTGGGTTGCCGCGCTGGCGGCGCTGACGCTGCTGCGCCTGGCGCTGTGCGCCATCCTGCCGCTGGCGCCGGACGAGGCGTATTACTGGGTCTGGTCGCGCGACCTGCAGGGTGGCTACCTCGACCACCCGCCGATGGTCGCGCTGTTCATCCGTACCGGCACGCTGATCGCGGGGGAGACGGCGCTCGGCATCCGGCTGATGGGGCCGCTGTGCCTGGCGATCGGGTCGGTGATGCTGGCGCGGGCGACGGAGGATCTGTTCCCCGGCCGCCGCGCCGGTCCCTGGGCGGCGGCGCTGTTCAACGCAACGCTGTTCGCGGGCATCGGCGCTGTGGCGATGACGCCGGATACGCCGCTGATCATCTTTTGGACCGCGGCGGTGTGGGCGCTGGCCCGGCTGCACCGCACCGGGGATGGGCGGTGGTGGCTGGCGGTGGGCGTCTTCGCCGGGGCGGCGCTGCTGTCGAAATACACCGCGGTGCTGCTCGGGCTGGGGATCGTCATCTGGCTGCTGCTGGAGCCCACGGCGCGGCAGTGGCTGTTGCGCTGGCATCCTTGGGTGGGAGGGCTGGTCGCGGCCGGGTTGTTCGCGCCGGTCGTGCTGTGGAACGCCGGGCATGACTGGGCCTCCTTCGCCAAGCAGGGCGGTCGCGCCGGGACCTTCGAGGCCGGGCAGGCGCTGCGCTACCTGGGTGAGCTGATCGGCAGCCAGGCGGGCCTCGCCACGCCGCTGGTCTTCGCAATGAGCGTCGCGGGGGTGGTTGTGGCGGGCCGGCGCTGGTGGCGTGGCAGCGATGGCGCGGCGCTGCTGGTCGCGGCGCTGGTCATCCCCGGCGCGGTGATCTTCCTGTGGCAGGCCACCGGCAGCCGGGTGCAGGGCAATTGGCCGGCGATCCTGTATCCGGCGGCGGCGATCGCCGCCGCGACGCTGTTGGCGTCGCCGGGCTGGGTTCGGCTGCGGGGACCGGCCGTGGTGCTCGGCTTCGCCATGACGGGGGCGGTCTATCTCCAGGCGGTTGCCGCCCCGCTTGCACTGCCGCGTCGCAGCGACCCGACGCTGGCCCGGCTGGGCGGCTGGGATGGGTTCCTGGGCGATGTCGAGGGCGCGATCGCCCGCCAAGGCGCGGCTTTCGTCGCGGCGGAGGAATATGGCCTGGCCGCCGTCTTGGCCTTCGGGCTGCCGCGCGGGCGGGTGGTCGTCGCGATGGACCCGCGCTGGCGATATTTTTCGCGTCCCGGGCCGGCGCCTGGCGTAACCGGCCTGCTGGTCCGCAGCGAAAGACGAGGGGACGGCCCCCCATTGTGGCCCGGCGCGGAAGCGTTGCCGGACGATGTGGGGCGCCTGGTCCGCAGCCGGGATGGCATCGAGGCGGAGGCCTATCGCCTCCATCGGGTCACGACCGGCGCTGGCCAACCGCCGGCCGCGGTGCTGCCCAGGCCGGCGGACTGACGCGACGCTTGACCTCGGACGGGACATCCCGATCTTCGAGGCACAACGGAGGTAATGACATGCCGATCCGCATTCCGCGTGGCTGGGAGATCCCCGAGCGTCACGTCTCGCCTGAAAACCTGGTGTTCGGCCGGCGCAAGGCGTTCGGCCTGGGGGCCGGGCTGATGGCCGCCGCCGGTCCGGCGCTGGCTCAGGGCGCGGGTGTGGGCGGGCTGCCGCCCGCCATGCGCAACACTCGCTATGTCCCCGGCCGCGACATCACCGCCGAGCGCGATGCCACGACCTACAACAACTACTACGAGTTCGGCACCGACAAGGGCATCAGCCGCGCCGCGCAGCGCCTGCCACAGCGCCCCTGGACCGTGAAGATCGAAGGCATGGTCGAGACGCCGCGCGAATTCGGCATCGAGGACCTGCTGCGGACCATGCCGATCGAGGAGCGGGTGTATCGCCTGCGCTGCGTCGAGGCGTGGTCGATGGTGATCCCCTGGACCGGCTTCCCGCTTTCGGCGCTTCTGTCGCAGGTCAATCCGCTGGCCTCGGCGAAGTACGTTGTGTTCGAAACCGCGGCGATCCCGGGCGTGATGCCGGGGCTGCGGCAATCCTGGTACCCGTGGCCCTATACCGAGGGCTGCACCGTCGAGGAGGCCGGCAACGACCTGTCCTTCATGGTGGTCGGTGCCTATGGCAAGCTGCTGCCGCCGCAGAATGGCGGGCCGATCCGCTTCCACCAGCCGTGGAAGTATGGCTTCAAGGCCGGCAAGAGCATCACCCGCATCCGGCTGACCGACCAGCGCCCGGTGTCCTTCTGGGAACGCATCCAGGCGCAGGAATATGGCTTCTGGGCGAATGTGAACCCCGAGGTCGGCCATCCGCGCTGGAGCCAGGCGAATGAACGGGTGATCGGCACCAGCCAACGCGTGCCGACCCAGCTGTTCAATGGCTATGCGGATTTCGTTGCGCCGCTGTACACTGGCCTGCAGAACGAACGGCTTTGGGCATGAGATGGTTCTTCGTCTGATCGGCCTGTTGTTTGCCGCCCTGGGACTGGTGCTCGGCTTGACCTATGGCTGGAGCGGGTCCCTGGGCGCGTTACTGAGGCGGATCAATCCGGGCGGATTGGCGAATTTCCAGGATGGCGTGCAGCAGAACCTGCCGCGCTTCGTGTGGGATGGCGTGCTGTCGCCGGTGCTGGCCATGCCGGCCTGGACGGCGGCGGTGGCCATTTGCGTACTGCTGTTCCTGATCAGCGCGATGCGGCCGGGGCGGGGGTGACCAAGGTCGGGGGAGAGAACTCCCCCGAACCCCCTCCTTTTTTTGGCACTTGGTGCCGGTCGCCGCGGGCCAGCGCCAATCGATAAAGAGCGGAGGGGGATTCGGGGGAGGTGTTCCTCCCCCGCCTTACTCGATCCGGGCGCCGGAAATCTCCACGATCCGCTGCCAGCGCGGCGTCTCCGCCTGGATCATCTGCGCCACCGCCGCCGGGCTTTCGCTCAGGACGATGCCGTAGCCAAGGGGGCGCAGGCGGGCGATGAATTCCGGCTGGCGGGCCACCGCCTGCGATGCCTCGAACAGGCGCTGCACGATCGGCGCGGGCGTACCGCCGGCGGCCGAGACGACATTCCAGTTGACCAGCGAATGCTCACCCAGGCCGAGGTCAGCGAAGGCCTTCATGCCGGGAATGTTCGGCAGCAGCGGGATCGGGTCGGCCGCGGACACCGCCAGTGCCTTGAACTTGCCGCTCTCCACATGCGGCATCAGGGCGGGCATGACGTCGAACATCATCTCGATGGTGCCGGCCAGCAGGTCGTTGATGGCCGGGCCGCCGCCGCGATAGGGCACATGCAGGATCTTCGCATCGGCGAAGCGGTTGACCGCCGAGATGTTCAGGTGGGACGAGGTGCCCGGCCCCGACGACCCCATGCGCACTTCTTCCGGATGGGCTCGCGACCATTCGATCAGCGCGCGGAAATCCGTCCAGCCATTGCGCTGCGCCACTTCGGCATTGACCACGCATAACAGCGCGCCGTCGGTCAGCTGCGTGATCGGCATGAGGTCGCGCTGTGGGTTGAACGGCATGCGCGCATGCATGAACTGCGAAGCGCAATAGGTGGTGGCGCTCAGCAGGCCGATGGTGCTGCCGTCCTTCTCGGATCTGGCAATGGCATCGGCGCCGATCAGCCCACCCGCGCCGGCGCGGTTTTCCACCACGACGGTCTGGCCCAGCACCCCGCCGAGCCGTTCGGCGAAGAGCCGGCTGGTGATGTCCACCGCGCCGCCGGGCGGGAAGGGGACGACGACCCGCACGGTGCGCCCGCCGGCCACCGGCTGCGCCAGCGCCGGGCTGGCCAGCGTAGCCCCCGCGGCGAGCAGTGCGAGGCGTCGCGTCAGGGCATGGTTGGATGGCATGGGGAAGGTCTCCGGTCCGGCGTTTGGACGCAGCCTGCCGCCCGCCGGTCAGAAGGGGAAGGGTGCATTCGCGCGAGGTGGGTCCTGGACCCGCGCCAAGGCGTCCCGCGCCGCGGCGATGGCGCGGTGCGTGGCCGGCGTCAGGTCATAGTCCGACAATTCGCCGGGCGCGGCCCAGGCGACCTCGCTGGCATCGTCCCCGGCCCGTGCCTCCCCGGCGATCCAGGCGGCGGCAAAGTCGATGATGGTGTAGTGGTACAGGGCGCGGCCATCATCATCGTGGCTGATGGCATCGACGACGATGGCCAGCGACAGCGGCCCGACCTCGATGCCCGCTTCCTCGTGCAGTTCGCGCCGGGCGGCCTCCTCGGCGGTCTCGCCGATATGCTGCGCGCCGCCGGGCAGGGACCAGCTGCCAATGCGCGGCGGCTTGCCGCGGCGGACCAGCAGGACCTGCTCGCCACGGAAGACGATGCAGCCGATGCCCACCCAGGGGCGGTCGGGATATTCCCGGCCGGTCACTGCGGGGTGGGTGGTGTCTCGCCGGCCGGCGCGGCGGGCGCGTCCGGCGCTGGCGCTGCGGGTTCAGCAGGCGCGGGCGTTTCCTCGGCCGGGCGCAGATCGGCGATCAGCGGGATGAAGGATTTCTCCTTCCACGGCCCGACCTGATACGCCCATCCGCGCCAACGCGCGTTGAGCCGCGTCGCCTCGTCGTCGCCCTCGGCCGCCAGGGTGATCCACACCGCCTCCCCATCCTTGCGCGGGCGCACCACGATGGCGAGGTTGTCGGTCAGTTCGAAGCGCGTCTCGCCCAGCGGCTCGCCGGGGATCTCGGCTTCCGGCTTCACATCCAGGAAGGTGAGGAATTCGAAGGCGCGGCCGACCTCGTCGAGGTTGGTCTCCTCGGTCGGCGGCGCATCGGCGGGTTCGCTGACCTGCAGCTTGCCATCGGGGCCTTCGGCGCGTGTCAGCACCAGCGGCGGCTGTCCCGTGCGATTGACGGAGACGCGCCGCACCCGCTCACGCGGCAGGTTGGCGATATCCCGGTCAAGCCACAGCTGCGGGTCGGAATCGACCGGGATGCGGCCTTCCGCCAGCCAGGCCTGGTTTTCCCCCGGGCGGCGCACGAAGGCGCTTTCGGGCACATTGCCCTGGGTGCGGACGCGGCGGCGGCCGATCACCAATTCCGCGATCACATCGCCCTGGGCATCGAGCACGCGGACCAGCGTGGCTGTGGACCCCGCATTGGTCGGGTCGTCGAGACCCAGCCGGTCCAGCATCTCCGGGTTGGCCGTGCGCGGTTCGGTCAGGCGCAGCTCGGTCAGGCCCACCAGCAGCTCGCGCACCTTCTCCTGGCGCACCGGATAGCCGCCCTTGGCGGGCAACACCCAGGTCTCGCCGGCGCGCGCGATCTCCAGCACGCCGTCATGGCGGGTGGCGACGATCTTCGCCGCCGATTGCAGCCGTTGCGCGAGGCCGGGGAAGGCCAGGACCGCGCCAGACGGGGCTGGGGCCGGCGGGGCGCCGGGGTTGAGCACCAGCGCGCCGCCGAGCACGACGATCGCGGCGCCGCTCAGCAGCAGCAGGGAACGACGGTTCATCGGTCGATCCCCCCTCAGGCCCGCGCCGCGGAGCGCCGGCGCGCGCGCATCACGCCCAGGCCGATGGCGAACAGCGCCAGAAGCAGCGGCACCGCGGCGATGTTGAGGATGCGGACCCAGACCTCCACCCCTTCGATGTCGCGGCGCAGATCCAGCTGAACGGCGCGCAGTTGCCGGCGGGTCTCGATGATCTGGGCGCGGGCGGCGTCGATCTCGGCGCGCTGTTCCGGGGTGATCACGGCGCTGGCCTGGCCGCGATCGGCACCCTGCTGGCCCTGGCGCAATTCGCGCAGGCGCCGTTCGGTCTGCTGCAACCGCTCGGTCAGCTCGCGCTCGGTCTGGCGGAAGCGGGCATCGGCGTCGCGCCGGATGTCGTCCACCACCACGAAGGGCCGCAACGATTCGCCGCGCGAGCGCAGCGAGATCAGCGCATCGCCACCGGCGAAGGTGTCGACCAGGTTGGCGATCAGGTTGCCGTTGTCGCTGAACGGCGTCGCGACCTGCTGGCCAAAGAAATCCTGCACGCGGACCCAGAAGCGGTCCTCCAGGATGTCGGCATCGGCGATCACGACGAAATTCGCCGGGCCGTCGCTGCGGGCACGATGGGCGGGGAAGTCGGCCGGGCGCTCGGTGCCTTCGGGCGGCGGGGGCGGGCCGTCGGGGAAGGCCGACGGCACTTCGCCCCGCACCCGCGCGGCGATGGTCCGGTGCAGGTTCTCCGGCCGGAATTCCGCCAGGATGCGGGCGGGGTCCGGGTTGTCGCGCACGCGGTCGACATTCGCGAGCATGCTGCGTTCGCTGGATTGCAGCAGCGGTACGAAATCCACGGTCGCGCCGTCGCTCCGGCGCAGATGCCCCGCCGAGGCGACCGTCACCTGGTTGAGTTGCGCGGTGGCGACCTCGTTCTGGTTGATCGAATCGCCCTGCATGTTGAACCAGGCGACGTAATCCACTGCCTGAACACGGTCATTGGGGTTGGACCGCACGCGCCATGCGCCGCGCAGGTCCAGCACCACCGCTTCGGACGGCGCATCGACACCCCAGGCATTCAGCAGCCGGTTGAGTTCCGATGCAGTGTTGGTCGGCGGCCGCCCGCCGGGGCCGGGGCGCCCGGCCTGGCCTTCGGAGTAGGGGTCCACCAGGACGATCAACTTGCCGCCGCGCATGACGAACTGGTCGATGGCGTATTGCGTCGCATCCGACAGGCCCTGTGCGTGGGCGACCATCAGCACCTGGATGTCGTCGGCGATGCGCTGGGTATCGAGCGGCACGTCCTGCACGGCATAGAATTGCCGCAGGGTCTGCATGACCGCGAAGGGCTGTGGCGCCGGGCCGCCGCGCATCATCATCATCATGCGCGGATCGCCGTTGAGCGGCAGGGACGACATCACGCCAAGCACGGGCCGGCGCGGCGACGACAATTCATAGACCAGCCGCGTCAGGTCGAATTCCAGGAAGCGTTCGCGTTCCGGCTGGAAGAACGGGATCGAGCGTTCATCATCCAGCAGGTTGGAGCCCGCGAGGCCGAAATAGAT
The DNA here is from genome assembly GCA_022842185.1 of Acetobacteraceae bacterium. Taxonomy (GTDB): domain Bacteria; phylum Pseudomonadota; class Alphaproteobacteria; order Acetobacterales; family Acetobacteraceae; genus Neoroseomonas. Next base: position 100,271 of record JALHQB010000002.1, on the reverse strand, counting down.
CTGCTCGCCGGACTGATCGACCGGCACGCCTTGCAGGCCGAAGGCCAGGGCACGGTCCTCGGTCTCGCTGAAGGGTTCGGGGTCGAGTACTTCGAGCCGCACCTTTCCGCCGGAGACGGCGGCGTATTCATCCAGCATGGCGCGCACGCGTTCGGCATAGGACCCATACGCCGGCACCGCCGCGCCCAGGCGGCGCGAATAGAACAGGCGCAGCGTCACCGGTTCCTGCAGTCCGCGCAGCAGGGAAATCGTGCCGTCCGACAGCGTGTAGAGCCGCTGCTCCGTCAGATCGATCCGCGCGCGCGGCGCGAGGCGATCGACCAGCATGTTGACGCCGACCGCCAGCACCGCGGCCGCGACGAGGCCCAGCGCCGATGACCAGATCCGCCGCGTGCCCGGGCGAGGGGATGCAGTGCCGCTCATCTCGGTCAATCCGCCTTCCGATGGTCGATGACCACGGCATTCACAAACAGGAAGAAGCCCATGAAGGACGCGAAGAAAACCACGTCCCGCAGCGCGATGACGCCGCGCGTCAGGCTGTTGAAGCGTTCGGTGATGGACACCGAACGGGCGAGTTCAGCCAGCAGCGGGATGCGCTTGGACAGGAATTCAGTGAGCACCGGGCTGCCCGCGACGGTGAACAGGAAGCAGACCGCGACCGCGAGGACGAAGGCAATCACCTGGTTCTTGGTCATGGCCGACATCGCGGCACCCACCGCGAGGAAGGCGCCAGCGACCAGCAGGCAGCCGAGATAGCCGGCCGCGATCACGCCATTGTCCGGCGCGCCGAGGTAATTGACTGTCAGCACCAGCGGGAAGGTCAGCAGGAGCGCGATGGCGCAGAAGGCCCAGGCGGCGAGGAACTTGCCCACCACCGCCTGCCATTGCGGCAGCGGCAGCGTCAGCAGCAATTCGATGGTGCCCAGGCGCCGTTCCTCCGCCCAAAGCCGCATCGTCAGGGCCGGCACCAGGAACAGGAACAGCCATGGCACGAAGGTGAAGAACGGCCCGAGATCGGCCTGCCCGCGGGCGAAGAAGCCGCCCAGGGTGAAGGTCAACGCGCCGGCCATCATCAGGAAGATGACGATGAAGACATAGGCGACGGGGGTGGCGAAATACCCGGCGAGCTCGCGCCGTGCGACGTGCAGCGCACCCATCACGCGGCTTCCTTCGGCATGGTCAGGTCGCGGAACACCTGTTCCATCGTGGTGCCCGGCGGGGCCAGCGCGGCGGGGGTGGAATCGGCCAGCACCCGGCCACCGGCGATGACGATGGCGCGGGTGCAGACCGCCTCCACTTCCTCAAGGATGTGGGTCGAGATCAGGATCGCCTTTTGCGGTGCCATGCGGCGGATCAATTGCCGGACCTCATGCTTCTGGTTGGGGTCCAGGCCGTCGGTCGGTTCGTCCAGCACCAGCACGGGCGGGTCATGCAGCAGGGATTGCGCCAGGCCGACGCGGCGCTTGAACCCTTTCGACAGCGTCTCGATCGGCTGGAGCTGCACGCTTTCAAGTTGCGTAAGCTCCATGGCGTCCTCGACGCGCTCCATCGCTTCGAAGCGGCGATATCCGCGGATACGGGCGCAGAACATCAGGAAGGCGGTGACGGTCATTTCGGGATAGGTCGGCGCGCCTTCCGGCAGGTAGCCCAGGCTGCGCTTGGCTTCCACCGGGCTGTCCACGACATCCTTGCCGCAGATCCGCGCAGTGCCGGCGGTGGGGGTCACGAAGCCGGCCAGCATCTTCATCGTGGTGGACTTGCCGGCGCCGTTGGGGCCGAGGAAGCCCACCACCTCGCCGCGGTCCACCGAGAAGGACACGTCGTCAACAGCCGTGAAGGCGCCGAAGCGTTTGGTCAGGCGCTCGATCTCGATCAAGGCGGGCAAGGCCGGACTCCCAAATTATTGCCGAGCCGGACGAAAGCCCCGGCAGGCGGCGCGCGATTTGACCCCTGTAGGACCGGGATGCAACCCCCTGGCGGGTTTCGGTTTGCAACGTCAGCCCGCGTCGAGCGGCGCCATGGACAGGTCATGGCCAAAGATGTCCAGCAGCAGCCGGGTCGCCTGGCCGCGCGGGGTCACCAGCGCCGGGTCGCGGCCCAGCAGCACTTCGGCGTCGTCATGGGCGATATCGACCAGGCGCGCATAGGCCTCCGGGTCCTCTCGCGGGTCGAGCAGCCGCGCGCCGGGCATGCCCGCCTGCCGCATGCTCAGCGCATCGCCGCCGCCACGCGCCCGCAGATCCTCCTCGGCGATCACGAAGCCATCGTCGGAGTCGCGCAGCACCATCAGCCGCTGCTTCTCGCCATAGGTCAGCCCAGGTGAGTGGACCAGCAGGCAGGATGACGGCTTTGACCCCCGCCCGACCCGCCCGCGCAGCTGGTGCAGGGCCGCGAGGCCGAAGCGTTCGGCCTGTTCGATCAGCATGATGGTGGCTTCGGGGACATCGACGCCGACCTCGATGACCGTGGTTGCGACCAGGACCGTGGTGCGGCCGGCGGCGAAATCGGCCAGCGACGCCTCGCGCACCGCGATATCCTGCAAGCCGTGGGCGATGCCGACCTTGCCGGGGAAGCGGGCGCTCAACTCGGCGAAGCGGTCCTCGGCGGCCACGGAATCGTCGCGCTCGGACCCGCTGATGGCGCGCACCACCCAATAGGCGCGCTCCCCGCGGCCGATGGCTTCGCCCAGCCGGTCGATGATCTCGGGCAGGCGATCCTGGCTGACTACACGGGTGGCGATGGGCTGGCGGCCGGGCGGTTTGCCGGCCAGCCGGCTGACCGCCATTTCCCCCCATTGCGTCAGCAGCAGGGTGCGCGGGATGGGGGTGGCGGTCATCACCAGCATGTCCACCGCGTCGCCCTTTTCCGCCAGCATCAGGCGCTGGGCGACGCCGAAGCGGTGCTGTTCGTCCACCACGGCCAAGCCGAGGTCCTGGAACGCGACGCCGTCCTGGAACAGCGCATGGGTGCCGAGCACCAGCGGGATGGTCCCGTCCTGCAAGCCGTTCAGCACGCGCTTGCGCTCGCGGCCCTTCACGCTGCCGGTCAGCAGCGCGACCTCGACACCGGCCGCGAGGCACAATGGCAGGAAGGTCCGCAGGTGCTGGCGTGCGAGCAATTCCGTGGGCGCCATCAGCGCCGCCTGGGCGCCGGCCTCGGCGGCGCGGAGCATGGCCATGGCGGCGACCAACGTCTTGCCAGACCCGACATCGCCTTGCAGCAGCCGCAGCATGCGCAGCGGGGCGGCGAGGTCGGCATCGATCTCGGCGATGGCTTGGTGCTGGGCGGGGGTGGGGTCGTGGCCGAAGGCGGTCAGCGCCCGGGCGCGGAGGGTGCCATCGCCCGACAAGGGCCGGCCGGGGCGTTCCCGCGAACGACGCCGCACCAGGCCGAGCGCGACCTGGCCGGACAGCAATTCATCATAAGCGAGGCGCCGGCGCGGGGCCTCGCCAGGTTCGGATTCCGGTGCCTGGATGCAGCGCAGCGCAGGGACGAAGCCCGGCCAGCCTTCCCGCCGCAGCAGCGGGGCGTCCTGCCATTCGGGCAGGTCAGGCAGGACCGCAAGCGCCGCGCCCATCGCCCGCGTCACCTGTGGCAGGCCAAGCGCGCCGGTCAGCGGCCAGACCGGCTGGACCTGTGGGATGCCGTCCTCCTTGGCAGAGACCTGCGGGTTCATGATGACCCAATCGTCGGTTTCCTCCTTCAGGGTGCCGGCGAACCAGCGGGTGGCGCCCACCGGTAGGGCCTTTTCCGCCCAGGCCTTCTGCCAGTTCATCATGATGGCGGTGACCGGTTCGCCACCCGCGTCGCAGCGCACACGAACAAAGGATCGGCCCTGCGACGAACGGCCCGGCTTGTGCGAAGCGATCACCACCGGGATCAGCACCTCCGAGTCGGGCAGCGCCTGGGACGGGCGTTCGACGCGCTGGCGCGTCAGATACCGTTCGGGCAGATGCAACAGCAGGTCGAGCACGCGCGACCCGTCCGCGGCCTTGGCGATCAGCCGGGCCTCGTTCTCCTTCACGCCTTTCAGGGACGCGATGGGCGCGTGCAATGGTGCCATTGCATCGCTGCCTCGGTCCAAAGACGCATCTGGTTGGGCTGACACGATTCCCATCGGCCTCTATATGCCAGGACACAGCCAATGCCCGAACCCCAGGACCTCGATCCCCGCCGCCGCCGCCTGGTCTTCCGGGCGCTGCATCGCGGCACCAAGGAAGCCGATCTGATGATCGGCGGTTTCGTCGCGCGCAACATCGCCGGATTCTCCGAGGCCGAGTTGGATGAGATCGAGGCGGTTCTGGAGCATTGGGACGTGGATCTGGCCGATTGGCTGTCCGGCCGTCGCGCCATCCCGCCGGAGGCCGATACGCCGATGATGCGTCGCATGGCGGCCGAATGCGGGCAGACGGGCGCCGGCGTGCCGCCCGGGGCAGAACGATGAGGGCCGTCACGGTCCATGGCGCCCCCGAGGGCTTCGACGCCCTGCTGCTGTGTCGCCGCCGGGCGGAGACCGACACGCCGGTCGTCCATATCTGCCGCGACGATGCCCGCATGGCCCGCATGGCGGACGCGATCGGCTTCTTCGCACCGGAGGTGGAGGTGCTGCGCTTCCCCGCCTGGGATTGCCTGCCCTACGACCGCGTCTCGCCCAACCCCGAGATTGTCGCCGAGCGCGTGGCGACGCTGACGCGGTTGCTGGAGGCGCCCAGCCGCCCACGCATCCTGCTGACCACGGTGAATGCCGCCGCGCAGAAGGTGCCGCCGCCGGCGACCTTCGAAGGCGCGACCATGACCTTGAAGAAGGGCGGGCGCGTCGAACCGGAGGCGCTCACGGCCTTCCTCGAATCGAATGGCTACCATCGGACCGGCACGGTGATGGAGCACGGTGAATACGCCGTGCGCGGCGGCATCGTGGACCTCTACCCGGCCGGCGAATCGGATCCGGTGCGGCTGGACATGTTCGGCGACGAGATCGAGGACATGCGCCGCTTCGACACCGCGACGCAGCGCAGCGGCAAGGTCGTGCCGGAACTGCGCCTGCGCCCGGTCGGCGAAGTGTTCCTCGACGAGGCATCGCGCGGCCGCTTCCGGTCCGCCTATCGCGACCTGTTCGGCGCGGCGGCGGCCGAGGACCCGCTTTATGTCTCGGTCAGTTCGGGCCGCAAGCATCCGGGCATGGAACACTGGGCCGGGTTGTTCCATGACGGGATGGCGGCGCTGCTCGACTATCTGCCGGGTGCCTCGGTCAGCCTCGACCACCAGGCCGAGGACGTGGCGCGGGCGCGGTTCGAGATGGTGGCCGACCATTACCAGGCGCGCCGCGTACCGGTGCGGGTGGCGGAAGGGGAGGTGCCCTACCGTCCCGCACCGCCCGATACGCTGCATCTGGACCCGCAGGGCTGGGCCGAGATGCTGTCCGGCGGCCCTGTGCTGCTGTTCAGCCCCTTCACCGGCGGGGCGGAAGGCGGGCAGGGGATCGAAGCCGGCGGCCGCCCCGGACCGCTGCTGACCGAGGCGCGCGCGGCGGGGGAGAATGTGTTCACTGCCTATGCCGGCCTGGCCGCCGCCCAGGTGAAGGCGAAGCGGCGACCGCTGCTGGCGGCCTGGACCAAGGGGTCGCGCGAACGGCTGGGCAACCTGCTGCGCGAGAACAACATCGCCGCTGCGAGCGCCGAGGACTGGAAGGCGGCGCGGGCGCTGCCGGATGGCGTCGTCGCCCTGGTGGTGATGGGGCTGGAACGCGGCTTTGTCGCCGATGGCATCGCGGTCACCGCCGAGCAGGACATATTGGGCGAACGCATCGCCCGCCCGCCGCGCCGGCGCCGCCGCGCCGACCAGTTCATCGCGGACGCCACCGAGATCGCGGAGGGCGACCTGGTGGTGCACCAGGATCACGGCATCGGCCGGTATGAGGGCCTGACCACCATCGAGGTGTCCGGTGCACCGCATGACTGCCTGCGGCTGACCTATGACGGCGGGGACCGGCTGTTCGTGCCAGTCGAGAACATCGAGATCCTGTCGCGCTTTGGCACCGAGACGGCCGGCGTCGCGCTGGACAAGCTCGGCGGCGTGTCCTGGCAGAATCGGAAGGCCAAGGCCAAGTCGCGCATCCGCGACATGGCGGGCGAGCTGATCCGCACCGCCGCGATGCGCCGGATGAAGGACGGCACGCTGGCCACGCCGCCCGAAGGGCTGTGGGACGAATTCTGCGCCCGCTTCCCCTTTGCCGAGACCGAGGACCAATCCCGCGCCATCGCCGATGTGCTGGAGGATCTGTCCGCCGGCCGGCCGATGGATCGGCTGATCTGCGGGGATGTCGGCTTCGGCAAGACCGAGGTCGCGCTGCGTGCAGCCTTCGTCAGCGCGATGTCGGGCTCGCAGGTCGCGGTGGTGGTGCCGACGACGCTGCTGGCGCGCCAGCACGCGCGCACCTTCACCGCGCGCTTCGAGGGCTTCCCGATCCGTGTCGCGCAATTGTCGCGCATGGTCACGGCGAAGGAAGCGACCGAGGTGCGCGCCGGGCTGAAGGACGGGTCGATCAGCGTCGTCGTCGGTACGCATGCGCTGCTGGCGAAGGGGATCGAATTCGCCGACCTCGGCCTGGTCATCGTCGATGAGGAGCAGCATTTCGGCGTCAAGCACAAGGAAGCGCTGAAGTCGCTCAAGACCGACGTGCATGTGCTGACGCTGACGGCCACGCCCATCCCGCGCACCTTGCAGTTGGCGCTGACCGGGGTGCGGGAGATGAGCATCATCGCCACGCCACCGGTCGATCGGCTGGCCGTGCGCACCTTCATCATGCCCTGGGACCCGGTGGTGCTGCGGGAGGCGATCCAGCGCGAACGCTTCCGCGGCGGCCAGGTGTTCTGCGTGGTGCCGCGCATCGAGGACATGGCCAAGGTCGCCGAACGCCTGACCGAGATCGTGCCCGAGGCCCGCGTGGTGACCGCCCATGGCCGCATCAGCCCGACCGAGCTTGAACGGGTGATGACCGAATTCGGCGACGGCAAGCATGACGTACTGCTGGCGACGAACATTATCGAAAGCGGGTTGGACATGCCGGCGGTGAACACGCTGCTGATCCATCGCGCGGACATGTTCGGACTGGCGCAGCTGTACCAGATCCGCGGCCGCGTCGGGCGCGGCAAGCAGCGCGGCTATGCGTATCTGACCTGGCCGCAATCGCACCGGCTTTCGGCGGCGGCGGAAAAGCGGCTGGAGGTGATGCAGACGCTGGACAACCTCGGCGCCGGCTTCACGCTGGCCTCGCATGACCTCGACATCCGCGGGGCAGGCAACCTGCTCGGCGAGGAACAGTCCGGCCAGATCCGCGAGGTCGGCATCGAATTGTACCAGCAGATGCTGGAAGAAGCCGTCGCCGACATCAAGGCGGGGCAGGACAAGGATGGCGCTGGGTCCGAACGCGACTGGACGCCACAGATCAACCTTGGCCTGCCGGTGCTGATCCCGGAGACCTACGTCACCGACCTTCCGGTTCGGCTGGGGCTGTACCGCCGTATCGGGTCGCTGGCCTCGGATGGCGAGACGGACGCGATGGGCGCGGAACTCGCCGACCGCTTCGGGCCGGTGCCGCCGGAAGTGGAGAACCTGCTCCAGGTCGTGTCGATCAAGCGGCTGTGCCGCGAAGCGGGCGTCGAGAAGCTCGATGCCGGGCCCAAGGGCGTCGTGCTGTCCTTCCGTGGCAATCGCTTTGCCGACCCGGGCGGGCTGGTGGCCTGGGTGACGGCGCAGAAGGGCCAGGTGAAGCTGCGGCCGGACCACAAACTGGCCCTGCTGCGGGAGATGGACCTGCCGCAGCGCGTGAAGGCAGCGCGCGACTTGCTTGTCACGCTCTCGCGTCTGGTGCGGCGCGCCAAGGCGGCGTGAGGGTACCGGCAGTTGCCAGCGGGGCTGCCGGGCCGTAATCCGGTAGCGATCCGTCCAAGGTGCCCTCCCCTATGATCGTTGCGTATTCCCGGCCGGCCCGCCTGGCTTCCCTGGCGGCCGTAGCCTTTCTTCTCGTGGCCGGTGGCCCGCCGCCCGATCGCACGCAGACGCCGCGCCAGCAGGCGATACCGGCCGCAGCGGCCCCTGTGGTGTCCGAGCCCGCGCCGGTGCCCGGCCCGATCAGCGCGCCGGCGGCCGCGACCGCAGCCCTGGCCGGCACCACGATGGACCTGTCGCATTTGTCCCCAGCGGATCGCGCCCGTGCGTTGGCCGATGCGCGGCCGTGGTCGGCCACGCTGTTCGTCGGATCGTCGGTGGCCGATGGCAAGCTGCGCGACCTGATCGTGTCGCCCTGGACCGGATCCTGGGGCGACGACACGCTGGTCGGCGGCGCCGTACAGTATCGCGTCGCGCGCTTCTGGCGCTTCTTCATGGTCGATCTGGAAGCCGGCAGCGCCTATCGCTTCGGCGACACCGAAGGCGGCGAGTTCTGGGCGGCGGCGTATCTGCGCTACGACGGGTTTCCGTGGAGCAACTATGTTTACACGACCGTCGGCCTGTCGATGGGCCCGGATTTCGTGACCCGCCTGCCGCAGGTCGAGCGCGGCACCGATGCGAGGCCGGAGCCGAACCAGTCGGCCTGGCTGAACTTCTTCTCTCCTGAAATCACCTTCGCGCTGCCGGAATATCCGCAATACGAACTCGCGCTGCGCTACATGCACCGCAGCGGCATCTTCGGCACCTATAACGGTGTGTATGAAGGCGCGAATTCCTTCGTACTGGGCTTTCGCTACCGGTTCTGAGCCGCGGCGATGGGCTTCGAGCGTCTTGCGTCGGACGGTGCTGGTGCGAGACGCCCTGCGCCGTTGCTTGAGCGCGCCTCATCCTGCGCGTGACTGATGCGAACGGCCTCGTCTGATGACGTGAGGGTGGGAAGAATGGAGGGGCGCTGCCCCTCCAAACCACCCCGCCAAAGGCCTCAAGGCCTCTGGACACCTTGAAATTGGCGCTGGGGCCGAGAGGGGCAGAGTTCCTTTGCGGTCGCACCGGTAGGTATTGAGCGCCGTCAGGCGCGCCATCGTCGGTTCCGGGGCTGCGTGGCGGTCGGGGCACGGTGCCGCTTCGCAGTCGGGGGAGGCACAGCGTGGATGCTGGTTGCCTCGTGATCACCAAGCACAACGACCCGAGGCCGTGCATGCGCTAGGAGCGCACGGCGCAACCGCGCCGAGGCCGACCTATGGCCTGGAACATCAGTGCTTGGCGCGAAGGCAAGGGCCACGGATGTGGCCTCCCGCCGTCTGAGCCGAGATCCAGGAGCGCACAGCGCGACCGCGCCCCGACCGACCTATGGTCTGGAACATCAGTGCTTGGCGCGAAGGCAAGGGCGACGGATGTGGCCCGCCCGCCGCCTGAGGGACAAAAAACGCGAGGATCGAGGCGCAGCCTCGATCCGAAAATGGTGGGCGCACGTGGGATCGAACCACGGACCTCCTGCGTGTCAAGCAGGCGCTCATACCACTGAGCTATGCGCCCCCCGTCCCGGCGGGGCCGCCTCCTTAACCGTGGTGCGCCGACCGCGCAAGACCCTCGGGATTTTTGTTCACGCCTCGACAAGCGCGACGTCGAGAAGCCGTTCCAACACCTCGGGTTCCTGCGCCCCGGCGATGGCGTGGCGGCCTGCGACGACGAAGCACGGGACGCCATTGATGCCGAGACGGTGGGCGCGAAGATTCTCGGCATGCACCGCGTCCGAATCCGACGCCGATTCGAGAAAGTGGCGGATCGACGCGCCATCGAGCCCGACGCGCGCGCCCAATTCCACGAGCGTGTCCGCATGGCCCAGATCAGCCCCTTCGGCGAAGTGGCCGTGGAACAGCGTATCGACCATGGCGTCGCCCAGCCCCTCACGCGCCGCGAAGCGGACGAGCCGATGGGCATCGAGGCTGGAGGGCATCCGGCGGATGCGGTCGAAGCGGAAGGGCACGCCCTCGGCCAGGCCGAGTTCGGCGATGGTCGCGTGCAGGCGGCGGGCGCGTTCCTCACCGCCGAATTTGCGGGTGAGGAATTCTTGGCGCGGCAGACCCGCCGAAGGGATGTCCGGGTTCAGCAGGAAGGGCCGCCAGATGATGTCCACGAGAATGTCGGGCCGCGCCCGCAGCGCACGGCGCAACCGTCGTGTGCCGAGGTAGCACCAGGGGCAGACCAGGTCGAAGACGACCTCGATCTGAAGGCGTGCGCGCGGGGGGACAAGGAGGTTCACAGCGCCATCCTACGGCAGCGCCCGTGCCGGTGTCACCGCCGCCATGTGCGGGTGGCGCTGCCGCGCCCTGGCAGGGTCAGGCGGGCACGCCCGCGGAACGGGCCGGGGGTTCGGGCGCCAGGCGCAGCTGGTCGCCGCCCGCATCCCGCGCCATGCGGTAGGCCGACAGAGCGGAGGAGATCGCCTCCTCCAGTGCCGCGGGTTCGACACCGTCCCCGACCACGGCGATGCCCACGCTGACCGTCGGCCGCCGCCCGCTCATCTCCGGATCGACCAGCCGTTCGGAGGCGAGGCTGCGCAGCCGGTTGGCGATGCGTTCCGCCGCTTCCCCGGTGGCGGCGGGCAGCAGCGTGCCCAGCACGGCAGGCTCGACATGGCCCGACAGGTCGCCCGCGCGCGTGGCATCGGCCAGGATCGTCGCCAGGCTGCGCAGCATCTCGGCCGCCGCGCCGGGGCCGTGGCGGTCCTGGACGGCGGCGAAGCCGTCGATGCCGGTCACCAGGATGATCGCGGAAGATCCCTCCCGCCGGCTGCGGGCGAGGGCAGGGACGATCTGGCGCAGCAGCAGCGCGTGATTGGGCAGGCCCGTGGCGTGATCGAAGGGGGCGTCGCGCGCCGTGGACAGGGCGATGGCGTCGCGACGGCGCAGGGCCCGCAGCAGGATGATGAACATGACCGGCAGCGCCATGGCCGCAGGCAGCCGCAGCCACGACAGCAGCCCGGCGGACGGGCCGGCGCGGTACTCGAGGACGGCGGCGGCGGCACCCAACAGCACCGCCGCGGCACCGAGCAGCGCATTGCCGAAGCGCCGACCGTCATGAAGCCACGTCGAACCGGCGCGCCAGGCGACGACAAGGGCGGCGAGCGACAACAGCACCACGCCGAGCTGGGACAGGTTCCACAGCAGTATCTTCATGCGCCGCCTCGGTTGGTTCTGGGCCGCGCCGCAAAACTGCAACTGCGCCGGCCGTCGGGTCCGGAGGAATGCTGCACCGGGGGGCGCGAATCTGGGAGGGAATTCACGATCTGGACCTCCATCGGCGCTTTGCACGAGGAGCCATGGTATCGCCACCCGGCATGGCGGGCCATGGCTCGAGGCGTACGGACAGGGGCGGGGCGCTTGGATCGCGGTTGACGGCGAACCCCAGACAAGGGTGCCGCTGGCGCCAGGATGCGTGATGTGCCCTGTCGCGGCATGGCGGTGACGGCCATCGCGATCGTGGCGAGGAATGCGTGGAAGAAAACAATCGAAATGACGATGATCCTTTCCAGATCTCTACTTCTGGTTACTATAATTCTCGGCATGAACGCCCATGACGCGCTTCAAGAAACTGTGATTACACGAAATTAACGGCTGTTGGTGACGGGTGATACAGATTGCGGCACCGAAAAAACGGGGCGCAACATGGAACCCATCGAGACGGTCGGTGACACATATCTTGATCTGACGGGCAGCGCGGCAGGCGGAGACCAAGTCCTGTTCGGCGTGGATGGTGAGAATAACGCCATGTTCGGCGATGCGCGGTGGAACCTCCTCGACTCGTCAAGCGGTGGCAATGACACGCTCTTTGGCCCCGCCGGCGGCATGGGTCGGTACAGCGAGATCAACGGTGACGCGGGTCGGGATCTCTCCGGCAATGCGCGGGGTGGGGATGACCTGCTGTTCGGCGGCGTGGACGCGCTGACGCACATGTACGGGGACGGTGCCTGGAACCTGAGCATGAGCGCGCGCGGTGGAAACGACGTGCTGGTCGGAGGACATGGCGCGGCGGTCAACTATATCCATGGCGATGCCAATATCGTCGCCCATTCAGCGGTCGGCGGCGATGACACGCTGGTGGGCGGAGATGGCGCCACCAACTACATGCTTGGCGATGCGAATGCCGTTGCTTTCGATGCCATAGCTGGAAGCGATCTGATCATCGGGGGCGCGAACGGCGCCTTCAACCATGCCGTCGGCGATGGCAACCTTTCGATGAACGCACGCGGTGGGGACGACACGCTGATCGGCGGGGACGGCGCCACCAACGAGTTCTATGGCGACGGGATGGGCCTCACCAGCCCGGCGCAGAGCGGGAACGACCTGCTGATCGGGGGATCGAACGGGGCCGAGAACCGCCTGTATGGTGATGGTCAGGCGACCGAAAGCATGGCCTGCGGGGATGACACGCTGCTCGGCGGTGAAGGGGCCACGAATGTTCTTGTCGGCGATGCTGACCTCGGCTTCGTCGCGGGCGGTGGGGACGATCTTTTGATCGGGGGATCAAACGGCACCCGCAACGTTCTTTACGGAGATGGCAGTTCGCTGGCCGGCTACGTGGAATGCGGCGATGACACCCTTATCAGCGGGGCCGACAGCGACGATGAGATGTGGGGCGATGGGACAGTGATCGGCACATTTGTCGTGACGGGCCGAGACCTGTTCATCTTCGGTCAGTCGAACGGTCACGACATCATCCGGGATTTCGAGCAGGGCAAGGACATGATCGTCCTGTCCGCACCCTTCATGAGCTTCGATGCGCTTGAGATCAGCGTCGGCGACTTCGATGGGAAGGGCGACGGCCTCGACAGCCGCATCGTGGTCAACCAGGACAACACGATCACCATCATGAACGTGGCGAGCCTGGCTGCGGCGGATTTCGCCTTCGCGTGAGGGCGCGACCCGCGCCGGAAGGCACGATCAAAGCCCCGTCTTCCGAGGATTTGCGGGGATCAGAGGGCGTGAGACGGTAAGGTCTGGCAGATGGGGCGCGCCTGGCTACAAGCGGTCTTCAGGCTGGATCCCCCGGGATAAACGAAAGAACGACCGGCCACGACGGCCCGCCGCGTTGCGCTGCTGGAGAAGTCGGCGCCCACCGAACCAGGCCACGCCGATGAGGAGCAGTAGCGCGGTGCCCATTGCAAGCGGATGGTCGCTTGCCGCGATCCCCTCCGCACCCCGCGCCGCCGCGTAGCCCGGAACCAGCATCAGCGGTGCCCAGATGACGGCGGAGGCGATGTTGGCGGTCTGGAAATGCCCCTCCCGCATGCGCGCCACGCCCGCCATCAGCGGCGCGACCGCCCGTACGGGGCCGAGGAAGCGGCCGAAGAACACCGCGGCCCAGCCCCAGCGACGGAACAGCAGCAGCGCGCGTGCATAGGCGCGCCGTTGGCTCCGCGGCAGCCATCGCCGCACCATGCGCGGTCCCACCGCGCGGGAGACCCAGAATCCCACTGCGTCGCCAGCGATCGCACCCGTGATGGCTGCAACAAGGACTGGCACCGGCTCCAGCGTGCCGGCGCCGAGCAGCGCCCCGATCGCGAGCAATAGCGCCGTCGCTGGTACCAGGAGGCTGATCCCTGGCAGCGACTCCAGGAAGGTGATGACGAAGATGGCCACGGGCGCCCAGCCGGCTCCGGCGCGAATCCACCCTTCGAAGGTGGCGATGATCATGTCCATCGATGGTCGCGCCCCTGGGGCGGCCGGGCGATATCCGTCATGCCACTCGCGCTCGATCGGGCGTCGGTGCCGCCGCCACATCCACCGGAAGCACCCGCTTCAGGATGTCGGCCAGGGTGACGATGCCGGGCACGTCGCTGTCGGTCATCACGACGGCGAGTTGCACGCTCGATGCACGCATCCGGGCGAGTGCATCGTAGACGGGTGTCTGGGCCGTGAGGATGAACGCAGGCCGGGCGATCTCGATGGCGCGCTGGTCATCCGGCAGCAGCAGGGTGTCGCGAACATGCACCACCAGTGGCGGGGCACCGTCAGCGCCGAGCATCAGGATGCGCATATGCCCCGTTTGCAGGGCGACGGCACGCACCTCGGCCACGGTCGCCGTTGGCTGGACGGCGGTCGGCGCCACGTCGGTCGCCACCAGGGCATCGACCCGCAGAGTCCCGAGGTCGATGAGCCCCGAGATCCGCTGCTCCACCTGGGGCTCGAGCGCTCCGACCTTCGCCGAATGTTCGACCAGTTGCCGAATGGTTGCGATGTCCTGACCGCCTACGGCGGCGCTCTCCACCGGTTCGACGCCAGCGGCCCGCACGAGACGGTTCGCAATGCTGTTCACCCAGGCGAGCACCGGACGCAGCATCCAGACGTAGGCGCGCGAGGTGATGCCGATGGCCAGGGCAGAGGTTTCGGGATGCGCAATCGCCCAGGATTTCGGCGCCATTTCGCCGATCACCAGGTGAAGGAAGGTTGCGATGAACAACGAAAAGGCGAAGGCGGCACCGCCGGCCGCCCAATCCGGCATGCCAATGCCAATGAACAGCGGGCCGAGCCAGGCGTCGAAGGCCGGTTTGGTTACCGCGCCCAGGCCGAAGGTGCAGACGGTGATGCCCAGCTGCGCCCCGGCGAGCATCAACGTCAGGTCGTTCATGCCGCGCAGCGCGGCCCGCGCCGAGGCGCTGGTCACGGCGAGCTCTTCGAGCCGCCCGCGACGCGCGCCGAGCAGGGCGAATTCGACGATGACGAAATAGGCACTGAGTGCAATCAGCGCGATGGTCACCAGCGTGACGTTGAGCGGGTCGCTCATCGTTCGTCCCCGATCAGCGGTACAACGACCAGGCGCAGGCGCACTTCGCTGGGGACGTGGCGTTCAACCCGCAGCACGTCAACCTCCAGCCGCCGCCGCACCGGATTGTCGTCGGCCACATCGGCCGGGTCGATGGGAAGGTCGATGGTCACGGTGTCGCCCTCGACGGGCAGGGCGCCGAGTTCGGCGATAAGCAGGCCAGCCACTGTCTCCACGTCACTGCGCGGCAGGTCGTATCCGATGGCGCGCTTGACCTCGTCGAGATGCACCTCCCCATCCATGAGCCAGATACCGTCGCCGTCCGGCACGACCGGGTCGGGGCCATTGTCGTCATGCTCATCGGTGATCTCGCCGACGATCTCCATGGCGAGATCCTCAAGCGTGAGCACCCCGGCGAAGCCGCCATATTCGTCGATGACGCAAGCAAGCTGGTTGTTGCTGCTGACCAGCTGCGTCAGGGCGTCCGGCAATCGCATGAGCGTAGGCATCACCGAAGGAGGGCGCATCACCGTCGTGACGGGTTCTTCGGCATGGCCCGCGGCGAGGCGAGACAGCAGGTCCGCCAGATGCACAACGCCGATAGGTGTGTCGTCGTCGTCGATCACGGGGTAGCGCGTGTGGGCGCGTGCCATGAGGGCCCGCAGTTCCTCGAGCGTCGTCTCCGGGGTGACCCAGTCGACCTGCGATCGCGGGACCATCGCGTGCTCGACGTCGCGCTGGGGAAAATCGAGGATGCGGTCCATCATCAGCGAGAGCTCGAGCGGCAGATCTCCGCTGTCGCGCGAATCAGCGATGATCCGTGGCAGATCGCCTGCCGAGGCGCTGACGTCGAGGTCGTGGACGGGCTCGATGCGCAGCGCCCGCAGCAGGAGGTTGGCTGATTTGTCGTAGAAGGCGATCAGCCAGCCGAACACCTTGAGGTAGATGAGCGTCGAGCGGGCGAGCTTCCCTGCGAGCGGCTCGGGGCTGGCGATGGCGAGGTTCTTCGGGAAGAGCTCACCGAAGATCATCTGGATGATGGTGGCTGCCACAAGCGCGAGCAGGGTTCCGATGGTGACCCCGACCTCGAAGGAAACGCCGACGCCGCCGAGCAGGATGCCGAGCGAGCGGCCAACGAGCGGCTCGACTGCGAAGCCCACGATCAGACCCGTGACGGTGATGCCGAGTTGGGCGCCTGACAGCATGAAGCTGGTGCGCCTCGTCACCTCCAGCGCGCGCTTTGCCGAGGCGTCACCCTCGGCAGCCCGGGCGGCAAGCCGCGTCCGGTTGACCGCCATGTAGGCGAATTCCTGAGCGACGAAATAGCCGTTCACGGCAATGACCAGCAGGATCACGACGATCCCGAGCAGCAGGATGAAAGCCGCCTCGATCACAGTGCCATCGCCGGGATAATGATCAAGTTTTGGGCGGATCGCCCTGGCTCTTGGTCCATGAAGGCTGTTGCGTCCTCGAGATTACATGTTGTTAATACATGTGACGGGGACGCGCTGATCTCAAGCCCCGCTCTGCCTTTGACCAGATGACAGAGTAGGGCCGCTGCCGGTCTCAGCCAGGCGGTGCGGCGGCGTGGCAAATCGCGATCCGCGATCTTGCGGCCGGACCGGGCTTTCGAAACGGTTGCCGCCTGCAGATGTTCACAGATGACGCAAGGTCGCGCGAAGCGCCCGGAATACCACCGCCAAGTGGTCCGTCACCTATGCCGTCGCGCTGTCTAGATATGCCGGATGCAGGCCTACGGGTGGCGGAGCAGAAAGCGGCGTCGACGTGCGGACCAATCGAAACTGGCGGATGGGGTGGGATTCGAACCCACGAGGGCTTGCACCCTGGCGGTTTTCAAGACCGCTGCCATAGACCACTCGGCCACCCATCCGGAACGCTTCGCCTATTCCCCCGCCAGCCGGGCCGCCATCATCGGCGCGCCGAGCCGCAGCATGGCGTGCACATCGCCCGCCTTGTCGAGGTTCAGCACCGCATCGGCAAGCAGCGTCGCCCGCTCGGTCCCCAGCACGGCGTCCGCCAGGCCATGGAACTTGGCGCGCAGCTCGTCCTCGGTCAGGAAGTTCGCGGGTTCGCCCTTGGGCACCTGTATCTTCTTCACGAAGGTCTGGCCGCGCGCCTTCACCGTCAGCTTGCCCGACATGAAGGCGGGGAATTCGGCTTCCACCTCGGCGTCCTCGACCGGCAGGATCTTCTTCATCAGGCCGCGCAGGTCGGCATCCTGCAGCCAAGCATAGGAATCCCAGCCGAAATGGCCCCGCGCAAGCGCGCAGGCCACCACGAAGGGGCCGGAGAACTGCCCGTCCACGATGTTCTGCGGGTTCTGCTTGTACTGCGTCGGCGCGCCGACCAGCAGCATGCCCTTGTTGGGCAGGCCCATGGTGACGCTCTCGATCTCCTCCGTCTTGAGGCCGAGTTCGGCGCGCAGCGCCAGCGCCGCATCGACATTAGCATGGCCATACCGGCAGGACGGGTACGGCTTCACCGCCGTCTCCATCAATTCCCAATCCTTGCCCAGGTTCTGGATGGCGCGCGCCGGATTCGGATTGGGCGCATAGGCGCGCAGGAAGCCCGCGCGGCCTTCCAGCGCCTCACCGGCGCCGCGGAAGCCTTCGCGCGCCAGCGACGCAGCGGTCAGGCCATTCAGCGCCGACCAACCCACCTGGAAGCGTTTCGTCCAGGCGCCATTGGCCAGGAACTGCAGCGACCCCGCGGCCTGGGACAGCGCGATGCCGAACGCGTCCTCTACCTGCGCGGCGGACAGGCCGAACACACGCGCCGAGGCGGCGGCCGCACCGAAGGCGCCGCAGGTCGCGGTCGGGTGATAGCCACGGTCGTAATGGTCGCCGCCTGGCAGGGACAGCGCGAGGCGGCAGGTCACTTCATAGCCGGCGACGATGGCGGCGAGCACGGTGCGGCCGTCGGCGCCCACCATCTCGGCGGCGGCCAGGGCGGCCGGGATCACCGGCGCGCCAGGATGCAGGGTGCCGGCAGCATGGGTGTCGTCGAAATCGAGCGAATGCGCCGTGGTGCCGTTCACCAGCGCCGCGCCGGCCGGGGTGTAGCGCGCCGAGTCGCCGAACACCGCCGCGGACCCGGCCGCGAGGCCGAGCGACCGCACCGCGGCCAGCAGGGGCGCCGTGCTCTCGGCATCGTGACGACCGCGCAGCATGTTGCCGACCAGGTCGAGGACGAGGAAACGGGTGCGCTGCTGCACCTCGGCGGGCAGCGTTTCGAAGCGGATCGCGGCGGTGAAGGCAGCGAGGTCGCGTGTGACGGCAGCCATGACGTCTTATCCTCCGGACTATCTTCGCGGTTGTAGCACTCCCGGCGTCGCGGCCAAGGCGTGCAGGTTGAGTTTGCGTCGCGTCGGGGCGCGTGGCACCTCACCACCATGATCACCCGCCGCATCCTCCTCGCCGCAGCGCCGCTCGCCGGTTGCACGGCCTCGACAGCCGCGCCCACGGTCCCGGCCACCGCCAGCCTGCCCCCGCCCGTGCCACAGGGCGCCGCGCCCCCGGAATACGAGGCGGTAACCTCGGTTTCCTTTGAACGCTTCGTGGACGGTGTGAAGACCGAGGGGCGTCGGCGTGGCCTGTCGGCCACCATGCTCAACACCGCCTTCGCCGGCATCCGACCGAACCAGCGCGTCATCGCGTTGGATCGCCGCCAGGCCGAGGGCGGGATGCAATGGGAAGAATACCGCGACCGCATCATGGTCTCACCCACGCGGGTGCAGAACGGCCGGCGAAACTACGCCGAGAACGCCGAATTGCTGCGCCGGATCGAGGCGCGGTTCAACGTATCCCCGCGCGTCATCGTCGCCATCTGGGGGGTGGAGACCAATTTCGGCGGCAATACCGGCGGCTTCAAGGTGGTCGAGGCACTGTCGACCCTTGCCTGGGAAGGGCGGCGCGCGTCGTATTTCCGCACGGAATTGTTCGCCGCGTTGAAGATCCTCGATGACGGGCATATCCGCAACGACCGCATGCTGGGGTCCTGGGCGGGTGCCATGGGCCAGCCGCAATTCATGCCGACGAATTTCGAACGCCTCGCGGTCGATTTCGACGGTGATGGACGCCGCGACATCTGGGACAGCCGGCCCGATGCGCTGGCCTCGATCGCCAACTACTTCCAGCGCAATGGCTGGCGCCGGAATGAACCCTGGGGCCTGGCCGTGACGCCGCCGTCCGGCTTTTCCGCCGCGGGCGCGGACACCGCGATGCGCCCGATGCGCGAATTTTCCCGCATGGGCTTCCGCACCGAGGCCGGCGGGCCGCTTCCCGATGGCCCCGAGGCACAAGTGGTGCTGCCCAACCGGGGCAGTGGCCAGGTCTTCCTCGGCCATCACAACCTGCGCGTGATCCGGCGCTACAATTCGCCGGTGAATTATGGCCTGTCGGTCGGCCTGCTGTCGGACCGGGTGGCTTGAAGGCGCGCTTCGTCTTGCCGTTGCTGCTGCTGGTCGGGGCCTGCACCGCCGCGCCGCCGCCGCGCTACCTGGTCGGCGACCCCTACAGCATGGGTGGCGTCTGGTCCTATCCGCGCGAGGATTTCGCGCTGGTCGAGACCGGCCTCGCCGCCCGCCAGGCCGGGCGGGGCAGGAACACGCCGACCGCCAATGGGGAGGATTGGAGCGCGTCGCGCGCGCTGGCCGCCCATCGCACGCTGCAGCTGCCCGCGGTGGTGACGGTGACGAACCTCGAGAATGGGCGGTCGCTGACGCTGCGGGTCAATGAGCGTGGGCCGGTCAATCCGGGCCGCGTCGTCGGCCTGTCGGATCGCGCGGCGGATTTGCTCGGCGTGCCGGCCGGTGGCGGCACGCAGGTGCGTATCGAGGTGGATGGCGAACGCAGCCGCGCCTTGGCGACCGGTGTGTTGGGCCGCGCGCCGGAAGCGGTGGCGATCGAGACCGCACCGCGCGGGGTCGTCGCTGCGGAAAGCCTTGATCCCTTGCCCGGCGCTCGGGCGGCCGTCCAGCGCGCGGCAGCGGCGCCGGTGGTCGCGCCCGTGGCGGATGCCGCCGCGCCGCCGCCCAACGTCGTGCTGCCCGAATCCGTCACCAACGGCACCCCGAGCCCAGGCCGGATATTCGTCGAGGCTGGCATCCTGTCCCGCGCCGATGCCGCGCAGCGCCTGGCCGCGCGGGTGCCCGGCGCGCGGGTCGAAGCCTTCGGTCCGCGCCGCGACCAGCGCTTCCGGGTCCGCGCCGGCCCCTTTGCCACCGCTGCCCAGGCCGACGCGGCGCTTGAGCGGACTCTGGCGGCGGGAGTATCCGGTGCGCGTATCCTGGTGGACTGACATGACGCCCCCAAGGCAGGAACCCCGCGCATGACCGATCGTCGAACCCTGCTCGGCAGCGCCCTTGCCGGGCTGGTGGCCACGCCCGCACTCGCGCAGCAGCGCCCCACGCAAGGCCGCCGCGGCGCCGCACCGCCGCGCCCCGCGGGGTCACCGGCCGAAACGCCGCTCGGCCCGGTGGATGTCCAGGCACGCCAGGCGTTGATCGTGGATTTCGCCACCGGCGCGACGTTGCTGGAGAAGAACGCCGATGAGCGGATGCCGCCATCGTCGATGTCCAAGCTGATGACGATGTACGTCGTGTTCGAGAAGCTGAAGGCCGGGCAGCTTCAACTCGACGCGACGATGCCGGTCAGCGAGCGGGCCTGGCGGATGGGCGGGTCCAAGATGTTCGTGGACCTCGGTTCCCAGGTGACGGTTGAGGACCTGATCCACGGCGTCATCGTCCAGTCGGGCAATGACGCCTGCATCGTGCTGGCCGAAGGCATCAGCGGCAGCGAAACCCAGTTTGCCGAATTGCTGAACGAAACCGGGCGGCGGATCGGGCTGACCAACAGCACCTTCCGCAATTCCACCGGATGGCCCGACCCCGAGCACCGCATGACGGCGCGCGACCTCGCGACGCTCGCACGGCGGATCATCACCGACTTCCCGGAATACTACGCGTACTACAATCAGCGTTCCTTCCGGTTTAACAACATCACGCAGGAAAACCGCAACCCGCTGCTGTCGCGCGTCGCCGGTGCCGATGGTCTCAAGACCGGGCATACGGAGGAAGCGGGATACGGGCTGACCGGCAGTGCGGTGCGCGGTGACCGCCGGGTGATCCTCGTGGTCAATGGCCTGCCTTCGATGCGCGCCCGTGCAGAGGAAAGCGACCGGCTGATGGAATGGGCCTTCCGCGAATTCGAGGCGGTGGTGCTGTTCCGCGCCCAGGACACGATCGAGGACGTGCCTGTTTATCTTGGCGAACGGGCCAAGGTGCCGATGGTGGGCGGGCGTGACCTGGTGCTGACGCTGCCGCGGCAATGGCGGTCCCGCCTGCAGGTGCGCCTGCATTACACATCCCCGCTGACAGCACCCGTCGCGCGCGGCCAGCAGATCGGCGAGATGCAGGTGGGCGGGCAGGGCGTGCCGGAACTGCGCGTGCCCTTGCTGGCCGGCGCGGATGTCGAAAAGCTCGGCCTGATTTCGCGTATCCCGGCCGTGGTCAGCCAGATGGTCTTCGGATCCCGGGGCTGACGGCGGCATGACCCTACGCGGGCGCTTCATCACGCTGGAAGGCGGCGAGGGGGCGGGCAAATCCACTCAGGCGCGGCGCCTCGCGGCGGCGCTCGCCGGTGCCGGCGTGCCGGTGTTGCGTACCCGCGAACCCGGCGGCACGCCGGGTGCCGAGCGCATCCGCGACCTGCTGCTCGGCCACGGGCCGTGGGATGCGGTGGCCGAGGCCATGCTGCATTTCGCCGCGCGGCGGGAACACCTGGCGAAGACGATCCGCCCGTTTCTGGACGCCGGGGGCTGGGTGGTCTGCGATCGCTTCGCCGATTCCACCCTGGCCTATCAGGGCGCGCAGGGCCTGCCGCGCGAGGTCTGGGCGCGGCTGGCGGCGGTCGCGCTGCAAGGCTTCGCGCCGGATGCGACGGTGGTGCTGGATATGCCGCCGGCGGATGGCATGGCCCGCGCCGCGGCCCGCAGCGGGGCCGACCGGTATGAACGTATGGGCCTGGCTTTCCACGAACGGGTGCGGGACGGCTTCCTGGCCATCGCGGCGGCCGAACCGGGGCGTTGCGCGGTGGTCGATGCCTCGGGGGCGCCGGACGCGGTATTCGCGGCGATCGGGGGGGTGCTGCGGGAACGGTTGGGGGTGGCGTGGTGAGGGGTTGGCGGGGCGCCTTGGAGAGGGGCTTGGCCCCTCTCCAAACCTCACCCCACCAAAGGCTTAAGGCCTTTGGAAACCTCGATTTTGGGGCTGCCTATCGGCGCGGCGCCAAGTTCCCGCGGTCCAGGAGGCCGTTGCCTCCTGGCGGGGTGGTTTGGAGGGGCAGCGCCCCTCCAATCTCCGCGCGCGCCCCCCGATGACCGAACCCCGCGCCACCCCCGACCTCATTGGCCACGACGACGCCGCCCGCACCCTGGAAGCCGCCGCCCGGTCCGGCCGCCTGCATCATGCCTGGCTGATCTGCGGCGCGCCGGGGATCGGAAAGGCGACGCTCGCCTGGCGCTTCGCCCGCTGGCTGCTGGCGGGAATGCCGGCGACCACGCCGCCCCTGCAGGTCGATCCCACCAGCGCGGTGTTCCGCCGCGTCGCCGCCGACACCCATGCCGATTGCTTCACGCTGGAACCCAACACCGGAGACAAGGGCGTCAAGCGCGTGCTGCGCGTCGATGACGCGCGCGATGCCGTTCGGTTCCTGACGCAGACCGCCGCCGAGGGCGGCTGGCGCGTGGTGGTGATGGATGAGGCGGAACGCGCCGACCAGGCGCTGGTGCAGAACACGCTGTTGAAGACGCTGGAGGAACCGCCACCGCGGACCGTGCTGCTGCTGGCCTGCTCGGCGCCGCAGAAGCTGTTGCCCACGATACGCAGCCGCTGCCGGCGGCTTGATCTGAACCCGTTATCCGATGCGGAGATGGCAACGCTGCTGGCGCGGCTGCTGCCGGATGTGTCGGCGGCCGATCGCGCCCGGGTGGCGGCACTGGCGGCGGGGTCGCCGGGGCGGGCGGTGGCGCTGATGGAAGCGGGCGGGCTGGCGCTACAGGATGCGGTGGAATCGAGCCTGGCCGCACTGGCCAGAACCGGCGAGGCGCGCGACTTCGCGGTGGCGGACAAGCTGGCGGCGGATCGGACGGGCGGGGCCTTCGGCCTGTTCTTCGGGCTGCTGCGCGCGGCCATTGCGGCGGCGCTGCGTGACGCGGCGCGCGGGCATGCGGCGCCGGCGTGGATGGGGCGCCATCCGCTTGCCGTCTGGGCGGGGCTGTGGGATAGGCTCGGCACTCTCGCGGACGATACCGAGCGGTTGAATCTCGACCGCAAGCAGGCCGTGCTCACGGGTCTTTCCTGGCTCGCGCGCCCCTGAACGGAGCGACGCGGAGCGTGGACCGGTGCCGGCGCCTTCGCCGCATGACCCGGGCTGCGCGATCGAGGCTCCGGACCGGATTTCCATGGCAAAGCCAAGCATCTACCTGACCACGCCGATCTACTACGTCAACGACAAGCCCCATATCGGCCACGCCTATACGTCGCTCGCGACCGATGTCCTGGCGCGCTTCAAGCGGCTGGACGGGCATGAGGTGTTCTTCCTGACCGGCACCGATGAGCATGGCCAGAAGGTGGAGAAGGCGGCCAAGGATGCGGGGGAGGACCCCCAGGCTTTCACCGACCGCGTCAGCCAGGCCTTCCGCGACCTGACGGGCACGATGGGCTTTTCCAACGATGATTTTATCCGCACCACCGAACCGCGGCACAAGGAGGCCTGCGTTGCCTTGTGGAAGGTGCTGGCGGAACGCGGCGAGATCTACCTCGGCGATTACGAAGGCTGGTACGCCGTTCGGGATGAAGCATTCTATGGCCCCGACGAGCTGACGGAACGCGACGGTGTGAAGTACGCGCCGTCCGGTGCGCCGGTGGAGTGGGTGAGGGAGCCTTCGTACTTCTTCCGCCTGTCGAAGTGGCTGCCGGAACTGCTGCGGCGCTACGACCTGCCTGAAGGCCACCCGGATCGGATCGATATCCAGCCAGAATCCCGCCGCAACGAGGTGCGGGCCTTCGTCGCGCAGGGTCTGAAGGAATTCGGCGAAGGGTCTGCAAAACTGGATCTTTCTGTCTCTCGGACATCCTTCACCTGGGGCGTGAAGGTGCCGGGGGATGAGACGCATGTGATGTATGTCTGGGTCGATGCGCTGACCAACTACATCACCGCGGCGGGATATCCGGACACGAACGCGGAACGCTGGCGGTTCTGGCCGGCGGATGTGCATTTCGTCGGCAAGGACATCGTGCGCTTCCACACGATCTATTGGCCGGCGATGCTGCTTGCGGCGGGGCTGGCGGTGCCGCGGCGCGTCTTCGCCCATGGCTGGTGGACCAATGAAGGCCAGAAGATCAGCAAGTCGCTGGGCAATGTGATCGATCCGGTTTCGCTGGTGGAGGAATACGGGCTGGACCCGGTGCGGTACTTCCTGCTGCGGGAAGTGCCCTTCGGGCAGGATGGCGATTTCTCACGCAAGTCGTTGGCGCACCGGCTGAATGGTGAATTGGCGGATGCGCTGGGGAATCTGGCGAACCGGACGCTGTCGCTGATCCAGCGGAATTGCGACGGGGTGCTGCCCGAAGCCGGCGACCCGTCGGTCGGCGGTGCGTTCCTCGATGCGGTCATGGCGCTGCCGGGGCAGGTGCGCGAACGGCTCGACCGCCAGGAATTCCATCTGGCGTTGGAAGTGATCATGGCATCGGTGCGCGATGCCAATGGCTACATCACGGTCGAAGCGCCCTGGGCGCTGAAGAAGACCGACCTGCCGCGGATGGCGGCGGTGTTGCGCCACTTGCACACGGCGCTGCGCTGCTACGCGACGGTGTTGCAGCCCTTCATGCCGGCGACGGCGGGCAGGATGCTGGACCAGCTCGGCGTGCCGGCCGATGCGCGCGACATCGCCGCGCTGGATGCGCCGCTGGCCGCCGGGATCGCCCTGCCGCCGCCCGCCCCACTGTTCCGCAAGATCGAAATCCCGGCGGCCTGACCATGTTGATCGATAGCCATTGCCACCTCGATTACTACACCGAGGAGGAGATCGAACAGGTCGTCGCGCGCGCGCGCGATGCCGGGGTGGAGCGGCTGGTGACGATCGGCGTGCGGATGTCCCAGGCGGCCGCGGTGAAGGCGCTCACCGAACGCTTCCCCGAGGTCTGGGGCACCGTCGGCATCCATCCGCACAATGCCGGGGAAGGGCCATTGCCGACGCCGGAGGAGATCGCCGCCGAGGCCGACCATCCGCGCATCATCGGCATCGGCGAAAGCGGCCTGGATTACTTCTACGACAAGGCACCGCGCGAGGCGCAGGCGGAGAATTTCCGCCGGCACATTCGTGCGGCACGGCTCGCAGGGCTGCCTCTGGCAATCCATGCGCGCCAGGCGGATGACGACATCCTGGCCATCCTGCGGGAGGAGCGTGACGCCGGCGGCTCGTTCGACTTCCTGCTGCATTGCTTCAGCAGCGGTCGGGAACTGGCTGAAAAATCTGTCGAAATGGGCGGGTATGTGTCGTTCTCCGGCATCCTGACCTTTCCCAAGAGCCAGGATATCCGCGATGTGGCCCGGGACTTGCCTGCCGATCGCCTGTTGGTTGAGACGGACGCGCCCTATCTCGCCCCGGTGCCGTTTCGCGGCAAGCGCTGCGAACCGGGGATGGTCGCCCATACCGCCAAGGTCCTGGCGGGAATGCGCGGGTTGGAGATGGCGGCGCTCGCGGATCTGACCAGCACGAATTTCCGTCGGCTGTTCAAGAAGATGGCGTAAACGATTGTTGAAAGTGACTCTTTTAGGGTGCGGCGCGTCCGGTGGCGTGCCCCAGATCGGCGGCGATGACGGCGAGGGGTGGTGGGGTGTCTGCGACCCGGCCAATCCGCTGAACCAGCGTACCCGATCCTCGATCCTGGTCGAAGGCGCCGGGGGCGGGCGGCTGTTGGTCGATACCGGGCCGGATCTGCGGACGCAGTTCCTGACCTGTCGCGTGGCGGGGATCGATGCAGTGCTGTTCACCCATGATCATGCCGATCATGTCATGGGCCTCGATGAGATCCGGTTGCTCAACCGGATCATCGGCAGGCCGATCGAAGCCTTTGGTACCGAACGCACCCTGGCCATCCTGAAGCAGCGGTTCGATTACGCCTTCCTGCCTTCGACCGGCCCGATCTTCTTCCGCCCGGCGGTCGAGCCGGTTCGACTGAAGGCCGGCGACAGCGTCGCGATCGCCGGCCATCAGGTGCAGACCTTCAGCCAGGACCACGCCGTGATGGAGACGCTGGGGCTGCGGATCGGGCGCTTCGCCTATTCCACCGACCTGGTTCGCCTGCCTGACGACAGCATGGCCCATCTTCACGGGCTGGACACCTGGGTGGTGGGATGCTTCCAGCGGCGCCCCCACAAGGTCCACGCAAATCTGGAACAGGTTCTGGAATGGGTCGATATATTGCGGCCGCGCCGCACGGTCTTGACCCATATGGGCCCCGACCTGGACCATAGCTGGCTGGCCGCCAACCTGCCGCCCGGGGTCGAACCCGGACATGACGGCATGGTACTGACCGTCTGACCCCATCTGACCGTTGCATGAAACAGGCGGGGCTTTCACCAGGGCAGGGTATGCCCCACATTCGCCTCGAAGACGGTGGGCTGATTCGGCGCTGCCGGGACGAAAGGACATTACGATGATCAGGGATCGCGACCCGGTCGAAGTCTACAACAACACCCTCGTGCCCATGGTCATCGAACAGACCGCGCGGGGTGAACGCGCCTTCGACATCTATTCGCGCCTGTTGAAGGAACGCATCATCTTCCTGACGGGGCCGGTCTTCGACCAGGTTTCTTCGTTGATCTGCGCGCAGCTGCTGTTCCTGGAAAGCGAGAACCCGACCAAGGACATCGCGTTCTATATCAATTCTCCGGGCGGCGTGGTTTCTGCCGGTCTCGCGATGTACGACACCATGCAGTACATCCGCGCCCCGGTCAGCACCGTCTGCATCGGGCAGGCGGCGTCGATGGGGTCGCTGCTGTTGACCGCCGGTGCAGCGGGCAAGCGATATGGCCTGCCGAACAGCCGGATCATGGTGCATCAGCCCTCGGGCGGCGCGCAGGGCCAGGCGACCGACATCGAGATCCAGGCGCGCGAGATCCTGAAGCTGCGGCAGCGGCTGAACGAGATCTATGTGAAGCACACCGGCCAGCCGATCGAGGCCATCGAGCGCAAGTTGGAGCGCGACAGCTACATGTCGGCCGAGGAAGCGCGCGACTTCGGCCTGATCGATCATGTGGTCGAGGAACGCCCGGTTCCGGCCAGCGAAACCACCAAGGCGTGAGGCCCCGGGCCGCCCGGGCTGTGTTTCGCTTTCCCCCCGGCCGCCCGGGGGCTACATTCCTGTTGCAGTTCCCCGTACGTGCGGGGAACACGGAGACCGCATGAGCAAGTCCGGCGATTCCAAGAACACTCTCTATTGCTCGTTCTGCGGCAAGTCGCAGCACGAAGTCCGCAAGCTCATCGCCGGGCCGACGGTCTTCATCTGCGACGAATGCGTCGAGCTGTGCATGGACATCATTCGCGAGGAGCACAAGACGACCCTTGTGAAGTCCCGCGATGGCGTGCCGACACCCAAGGAGATCTGCAAGGTCCTCGATGACTACGTGATCGGGCAGGACCATGCGAAGAAAGTCCTCTCCGTCGCGGTGCACAACCACTACAAGCGGCTGGCCCATGGCGGGAAGAACCCCGACATCGAGATCGCCAAGTCGAACATCATGCTGGTCGGCCCGACCGGGTCGGGCAAGACGCTGCTGGCGCAGACGCTCGCACGCATCCTCGATGTGCCGTTCACCATGGCGGATGCGACCACACTGACCGAGGCCGGGTATGTCGGGGAGGATGTCGAGAACATCATCCTCAAGCTGTTGCAGGCCGCGGACTACAATGTGGAACGTGCGCAGCGCGGCATCGTCTATATCGACGAAGTGGACAAGATTTCACGCAAGTCGGACAACCCGTCGATCACCCGCGACGTGAGCGGGGAGGGCGTCCAGCAGGCGCTGCTGAAGATCATGGAAGGCACGGTTGCCTCCGTGCCGCCGCAGGGCGGGCGCAAGCATCCGCAGCAGGAATTCCTCCAGGTCGATACCTCGAACATCCTGTTCATCTGCGGCGGCGCCTTCTCGGGTCTCGAGAAGATCATCGGCGCGCGGGGCAAGGGTTCGGGGATGGGCTTCGGCGCCGAGGTGCGTGACCCCGATGAGCGCCGCACCGGACAGATCCTGCGTGAGGTGGAGCCGGAAGATCTGCTGAAGTTCGGGCTGATCCCCGAATTCATCGGCCGCCTTCCGGTCGTCGCCACGCTGGATGACCTCGATGAGAAGGCGCTGATCGAGATCCTGACCAAGCCCAAGAACGCCCTGGTCAAGCAGTATGGGCGGCTGTTCGAGATGGAGGGGGCGAAGCTCACCTTCACCGAGGACGCGCTCAAGGCTGTCTCGACGCGCGCGATCCAGCGCAAGACCGGCGCGCGCGGGCTGCGTTCGATCATGGAGGCGATCCTGCTTACCACCATGTTCGACCTGCCTGGGCTTGAGGCGGTCGAGGAAGTGGTGGTGAACCGCGAAGTGGCCGAAGGCCGCGCGCAGCCGTTGTTCATCTATGGCGAAAGGCCGGCTGAGCAGACCTCGGCCTGATTCGTGCAGGGCGTTCTCAAACGGACGTCCTGTCAAGATCTTGAGCGGGCGCCGACCGGGACCCACATCCCGGTTTAACCGTGGCGCCCCACCCGTGCCGCTTTCGGGCGGGCCGGGCGCCGACTGTCCATTGTGAGGTCACATGACGGATACCATCCGCGGCGAATTGCTACCGGTGCTCCCCCTGCGGGACATCGTGGTGTTCCCGCACATGATTGTCCCGCTGTTCGTCGGCCGTGAGAAATCCGTCCGCGCGTTGGAAGCGGTGATGAAGGAAGACAAGCAGATCCTGCTTGTCGCGCAGAAGAACGCGGCCCAGGACGATCCCGGGGCGGACGACCTGTATCAGGTCGGCACCGTATCGACGGTCCTGCAACTGCTGAAGCTGCCGGACGGCACGGTGAAGGTGCTGGTCGAGGGCGCGCGCCGCGCCAAGATCGCGGCGTTCAAGGAGACCGCGCACTATTTCTCCGCCTTTGCCGAGCCGGTCGAGGAGACCACCACCGAGCCGCGCGAGGCGGAAGCCCTGGCGCGCACCGTGGTCTCCCAGTTCGAGCAGTACATCAAGCTGAACAAGAAGATCGCGCCCGAGGTGCTGGTTTCGGTCAACCAGATCGAGGAACCCGCCAAGCTTGCTGATACGGTCGCGTCCCATCTGGGGCTGAAGATCCCCGAGAAGCAGGAATTGCTGGAGACGCCGTCCGTCACGGCGCGGCTGGAGCGCGTCTTTGCCCATATGGAGGGCGAGATCGGCGTGCTGCAGGTGGAAAAGCGCATCCGCAACCGCGTGAAGCGGCAGATGGAGAAGACGCAGCGCGAGTACTATCTGAACGAGCAGCTCAAGGCGATCCAGAAGGAGCTGGGCGAGGGCGAGGACGGCAAGGACGAGGCCGCCGAGCTGGAGGCCAAGATCAAGGCCACCAAGTTCAGCAAGGAAGCGCGCGAGAAGGCGATGCAGGAGCTCAAGAAGCTCCGGTCCATGTCGCCGATGTCCGCCGAGGCGACGGTGGTGCGCAACTACCTCGACTGGATGCTGACCATCCCGTGGAAGAAGCGCTCGAAGGTCCGCAACGACATCATCGAGGCCGAGAAGGTGCTCGACGGTGACCATTTCGGCCTGGAGAAGGTCAAGGAACGGATCATCGAGTATCTGGCGGTGCAGTCGCGCTCGCCGAAGATCAAGGGGCCGATCCTGTGCCTGGTGGGCCCGCCTGGCGTGGGCAAGACCTCGCTCGGCAAATCTATCGCCAAGGCGACGGGGCGCAACTTCGTGCGCATGTCGCTGGGCGGCGTGCGGGATGAGGCCGAGGTGCGCGGCCATCGCCGGACCTATATCGGGTCCATGCCTGGGAAAGTGATCCAGGGCATGAAGAAGGCGAAGACCTCCAACCCGCTGTTCCTGCTCGATGAGATCGACAAGCTCGGCGCCGATTGGCGCGGGGACCCGTCCTCCGCGCTGCTGGAGGTGTTGGATCCGGAGCAGAACTCCACCTTCGCCGACCACTATCTGGAAGTGGATTACGACCTGTCCGACGTGATGTTCGTCACCACGGCCAACAGCCTGCGCATGCCGCAGCCGTTGCTGGACCGCATGGAGATCATCCGCATCCCCGGCTACACCGAGGATGAGAAGGTCGAGATCGCCAAGCGCCACCTGATGAAGAAGGTGAGCGAGGCAAATGGCCTCAAGGACGGTGAATGGTCGGTGACCGATGCCGCGCTGCGTGACCTGATCCGCTACTACACGCGTGAGGCCGGTGTTCGGTCCTTGGAGCGCGAGATCGCGGGGCTGGCGCGCAAGGCGGTGAAGGAGATCGTCTCCAAGCAGGCCAAGAAGGTCGCGATCACCCACAAGAACCTCGACAAATTCGCCGGCGTGCGAAAGTTCCGCTACGGCGAGGCTGAGGCCGAGGACATGGTCGGTGTGGTCACCGGCCTGGCCTGGACCGAGGTGGGTGGCGAGATCCTCACCATCGAGTCTGTCATGCTGCCCGGCAAGGGGAATGTGAAGACCACCGGCAAGCTCGGCGACGTGATGCAGGAATCCGTCTCGGCGGCGATGTCCTATGTCCGTAGCCGCTCGACCACCTTCGGCCTGAAGCCGACGATGTTCGAAAAGCGCGACATCCATGTGCATGTGCCCGAAGGGGCCACGCCCAAGGATGGTCCGTCCGCGGGCGTCGCCATGGCGACGTCGATGGTGTCGGTGCTGACCGGCATCCCGGTGCGGCGCGATATCGCCATGACCGGTGAGATCACGCTGCGCGGCCGCGTGCTGCCGATCGGCGGATTGAAGGAGAAGCTGCTGGCGGCACTGCGCGCCGGTATCAAGACGGTGTTCATCCCGAAGGAGAACGAGAAGGACATCGCCGAGATCCCCGACAACGTGAAGAAGAACCTCGAGATCATCGCGGTGTCCCACGTCGATGAAGTGATCGGCCGTGCCCTGGTGAAAAAGCCCGAGGCGATCACCTGGGTCGAGCCGGAGGAGACCCCGGCGCCGCGCGCAGGTGAAGGCGGCGTGACCGGGACAGTACTGCCGCACTAACCGATTCGCGCATGGCGGGGCGGCCTGGAACCCCGGCGAAGCATGGCTTCGCCGGGGTTTGTCACGAAAAGTCGAGGCCAGCGTTGCATTCCTGCCGCATGATGCGCCGCAAATGGCGGTTTTCCGCCGCGAATCGCATGGTCTGTCGTTGACGGTGTGAAACCCTGGCTCCTAGTCTCCGCGCCGACCGGGTTGGCCGAATCGCCGATCTGTCATCCGCAATTTCGGAGGGGATACCCAGTGAACAAGCAGGACCTCATCACCGCCGTCGCCGAGGCAACCGATCTGCCCAAGGCGAAGTCCGGCGATGTCGTGGACGCGGTTTTCGCCGCGATCGAACAGGCGCTGTCGAAGAAGGATGGCGAGGTCCGTCTCGTGGGCTTCGGCACCTTCTCGACGTCCAAGCGCAAGGCCGGCAAGGGCCGCAATCCGCGCACCGGCGAGGAGATCAAGATCCCCGCCAGCACGACCGTTCGCTTCAAGGCCGGCAAGGGCCTCAAGGACGCCGTGAACTGACCTTGCCGATTTCGGCACTGTTCAACGAAGGCCGGCCCCACAGGGCCGGCCTTTCGTGTTTCAACCTTATGCGCCTGCATGCCTGCGGCGGCGCAGGTGGCGCAGCGATACCAGGCCGATGCCCAGCAATGGCGCGGCGAATACCGCGCCGACCAGCGGCTTGAGCACGACGTCTCGGATGGACAACGCCGCCAGTTCCGGCGCACCGCGCGGGAAGACCAGCGGCACGCGGTCGCCGAGCGCGAAATCGGCCTCATGGGGCAGTCTATCGACGTGCCAGGCGATCGTGACCTCCCCGCCGCCATCGGGTTGGTGGAAGCGCAGCAGCGGCGCGACGGTCTCGAATTCGTAGCGCGGACCGGTCCGCGGTTCGGCGATGCGGACGCGGCGTTCGAAGCCGACGACTTCGGCGACGGCATGCTCCGATCCGATGAAGCGCAGCGCATCGAAGGCGGACACCGCGGCCATGACGGTCGGGATCGCTGCACCCAGCAGGAAAACCACGGTGCCAAAGAGTCCGAAATCCAGCAAAGGACGGCGCACATGCGGCGCATCGGTCGTGCCGGTATCGCCCAGCGCGCGAATTACCGCCGCGACCTGCTCCGCGGTCAGTCCGCCATCGCCGGCTTCGAATCGCAGCAGCGCCACGGTGGTCAGGCCGGTACGGCGCGCCGCCTGCTCGGGGGACTGGCCGAGCGCTTCTCGTCGCGCGCGGAATGCCGCCGGGGTGGGGATCGACTCGGGATCGTTCGGCATCGGACCGATGATAGGGCGCTGGCCTCTCGCCATCCCAGCCGGAGTTGCGCTAGGTGACGGGCAGGGGGCGCTTAGCTCAGTTGGTAGAGCGCCTGCTTTACACGCAGGATGTCGGCGGTTCGAGCCCGTCAGCGCCCATTCTTTCCCGGCCCGAGCAGGGGGCGGCAAAGAATCCCCCGCAGGGGTAGAGGACCACGCGCGATCCCTCCTTCCTGCACCACGAACGAACCATCCCCAACAATCTGAACCGCGCGGGAAAATCCGGGCATCCACCCGCTTGACTAACCCTGCCTCACCCCGTATCCCCCGCCTCCTGTCGAGGCCAAGCGGGTGTAGCTCAGTTGGTTAGAGCGCCGGCCTGTCACGCCGGAGGTCGCGGGTTCGAGCCCCGTCACTCGCGCCACGACAGTCATCGAAAAGCGGCGTCCAGGGTCACCCTGGACGCCGCTTTCGTTTTGAGGGTCGGCATCCAGTTGCGAACCGTTCGCACTTGATTTCATTACCTTCCACCCTATGGCGAAGCCGGCGCAGCGGGGGTAATGTCGCCTCGCGCTGCGCTGCGGCATGACACCGAAGCGCGGCGCGACTCATGCCCGAAAGGGCGGCATATCCTGAGGTTGCCATGACCCAGCTGGCGCTGGCCGATTATTTCCCGATCCTGGTCTTCCTCGGGATCGCGGGCGGTATCGCCGCCGCCATGGTGGGGGGCGCCTATCTCGCGGCGCGGCAGAAGCCCTATGCCGAAAAGCTATCCACCTACGAATGCGGCTTCGCGCCCTTCGACGACACGCGGCACCGATTCGACGTGCGGTTCTATCTGGTCGCCATACTGTTCATCATCTTCGACCTGGAAGTGGCCTTCCTGTTCCCCTGGGCGATCGCGCTGGGGGACATCGGCTGGCTGGGCTTCGGGTCGATGATGGGCTTCCTGTTCGTGCTGAC
This sequence comes from Acetobacteraceae bacterium, assembly GCA_022842185.1. GTDB lineage: Bacteria > Pseudomonadota > Alphaproteobacteria > Acetobacterales > Acetobacteraceae > Neoroseomonas. Next base: position 67,052 of record JALHQB010000002.1, on the reverse strand, counting down.
GGTCGGCTTCGTCTATGAATGGCGCAAGGGCGCCCTGGATTGGGAATGAGCGCGCCCATGAGCAGCAACAGCAGCCCCGTCGCCTGGAACAGCCAGGCCCTGCCGCCTGGTGCCGCGCAGGATGCCGTGATCGGCCAGGTGAATGACGAGATCACCGAGAAGGGATTCGTCGTCGCCAATATCGACAAGGTGGTGAACTGGGCGCGCACCGGTTCGCTCTGGCCGATGACCTTCGGCCTGGCCTGCTGCGCGGTGCCGATGATCCATGCCTATATGGCGCGCTATGACCTCGACCGATTCGGCGTGATCCCGCGCGGGTCGCCGCGCCAGTCGGACGTGATGATCGTGGCCGGCACGCTGACCAACAAGATGGCCCCGGCGCTGCGCAAGGTTTACGACCAGATGAGCGAGCCGCGCTGGGTGATCTCGATGGGGTCCTGCGCCAATGGCGGCGGGTACTACCATTACTCCTACAGCGTCGTGCGCGGCTGCGATCGCATCGTGCCGGTCGATGTCTATGTGCCGGGCTGCCCGCCGACGGCCGAGGCGCTCGTGTACGGCATCCTGCAGCTGCAGAAGAAGATCCGGCGGACGGGGACCATCCTGCGTGGCTGAGAACGAGATGACGGCCGTCGAGGCCGTGCCCGAGAACCCGCTGCGCGTCCTTGGCGCGGCGATCATCGAGGCTGCCGGTCCGGCTGTCACCGGCTTCACGCTGGAATGTGCCGGGACGGAGCTGGTCGTGCAGGCGCAGCGCGATGCGCTGATCCCGCTGATGACGCTGCTGCGCGACGAGCCGCGCTTCGGCTTCGAGCAATGCATGGACCTCTGCGGCGTCGATTGGCCGGAGAAGGCCGAGCGCTTCGAGGTCGTCTATAATCTGCTCAGCCTCGCGCATAACCATCGCGTGCGGGTGGTGGTCACGACCGATGCGGCGACGCCAGTGCCGTCTGTCGTTGGCATCTGGCCGACCGCGACCTGGTTCGAGCGCGAGGCCTGGGACATGTACGGCGTGGTATTCTCCGGCCAGCCCGATCTGCGCCGCATCCTGACCGACTACGGCTTCGACGGGCATCCGCTGCGCAAGGACTTCCCGCTGACCGGCTTCGTCGAGCTGCGTTATGACGAGGAGCTGAAGCGCGTCGCCTATGGCCCGGTGAAGTTGACCCAGGAATTTCGCGACTTCGACTTCATGAGCCCGTGGGAAGCGATGACGACGCTGCCGGGCGACGAGAAGGTCCATCTGAACCGCCTGGAGGGCCCGGCATGAGCGCGCAGCCCCTGCCTGCGATCGGACAAGCGCCGGTCGAGACGGTGACGCTCGATGGTGGCGACAGCCACACCATCAATTTCGGCCCGCAGCATCCCGCGGCCCATGGCGTGTTGCGCCTGGTGCTGGAGATGAAGGGGGAGGTCGTCGAGCGCGCCGACCCGCATGTCGGCCTGCTGCATCGCGGCACCGAAAAGCTGATCGAGCACAAGACCTACATCCAGGCGCTGCCGTATTTCGACCGGCTGGATTACGTCGCGCCGATGAGCATGGAGCATTCCTTCGCCATCGCGACGGAACGGCTGCTGGGAATCGAGGTGCCGGAACGCGCGCAGTATATCCGCGTGCTGTTCGCCGAGGTGTCGCGGCTGCTGAACCACCTGCTGAACATCACGACCTATGTGATGGATTGCGGTGCGATCACCCCGGCGCTCTGGGGTTTCGAGCAGCGCGAGACGCTGCTGGAATTCTACGAGGAAGTGTCGGGCAGCCATTACCACGCGAACTACTTCCGCCCAGGTGGCGTGGCGAAGGACCTGCCCGCCGGGCTGGAGAAGAAAATCGGCGATTGGGCCAACAAGTTCCCGGCCTTCATCGTCGATATGGAACGGCTGGTCACCAACAACCGCATCTTCAAGCAGCGCACCGTCGATATCGGCGTGATGACCGCCGAGCAGGCGATTGAGTGGGGCTTCTCGGGGCCCTGCCTGCGCGCCTCCGGCTGTGCGTGGGATCTGCGCAAGGCGCAGCCCTATGACGTGTATGACCGGATGGAATTCGATGTGCCGGTCGGCACACGGGGCGATTGCTACGACCGTTATCTCGTGCGCGTGCTCGAGATGAAGGAGAGCCTGAAGATCATCCATCAGTGCCTGGCGCAGATGAAGCCCGGGCCGATCAAGGTGCAGGACCACAAGATCACGCCGCCACATCGCAGCGAGATGAAGCGGTCGATGGAAGCGCTGATCCATCACTTCAAGCTGTATACCGAGGGCTATCATGTGCCCGCGGGCGCGACCTACACGGTGACGGAAGCGCCGAAGGGCGAGTTCGGCGTCTATCTGGTCGCGGACGGCACCAACAAGCCGTATCGCTGCAAGATCCGTTCGCCAGGCTATGCGCATCTCCAGGCGATGGAAGTGCTTTCGAAGGGTCACATGCTGGCCGACGCCGTGGCGATCATTGGTTCGCTCGACGTGGTGTTCGGGGAGATTGACCGGTGAGCACGGAAACTGTCGAGCCAACGTCCTTCGCCTTCGATGCGGAGAGCGAGGCAAAGATCGCCACCATCATCAAGCGGTATCCGGAGGGCAAGCAGGCCTCCGCGGTGATCCCGCTGCTGTATGTGGTGCAGAAGCAGATGGGCCGGCAGACCGGCAGCGCCTGGGTGCCGCGCGTCGCGATGGACGTGGTGGCCGAGCGGCTGTCGATGGCGCCGATCCGTGTGTACGAGGTCTGCACCTTCTATTTCATGTTCAACACCCGCCCGATTGGGCGTTTCCACTTGCAGGTCTGCGGCACGACGCCGTGCTGGCTGCGTGGGTCCGATGACGTGCTGCGCGCCTGCAAGGATGCCGGCGGGCTCAAGGGCTATGGCGACACCAGCGCGGATGGCGCCTTTACGCTGACCGAGATGGAATGCATGGGCGCCTGTGTGAACGCGCCGATGATCGCCGTCGATGACGATTATTACGAGGACCTCGACTACGAGAGCACGGTGAAGCTGATCGAGGCGCTGAAGCGCGGCGAGCGGCCGACCCCGGGCAGCGTGATCGGGCGGCAGACGAGCGCGCCGGTGGGCGGCCCGATGGTTCTCACGGGCACGGAGCAGGACTGACCATGGCCCTTTCCGACAAGGACCGCATCTTCACCAACCTTTATGGCACGCAGCCGTGGAATCTTCCGGCGGCGCGGGCGCGGGGCAATTGGGACGGGACGGCGGCGATCCTCGCGCGCGGGCGCGATTCGATCATCGACGAGATGAAGGCGTCCGGCCTGCGCGGCCGCGGCGGCGCCGGCTTCCCGACCGGCATGAAGTGGTCCTTCATGCCGAAGCAGTCGGATGGGCGTACGTCCTACCTCGTCGTGAATGCCGATGAATCCGAGCCCGGCACATGCAAGGATCGCGACATCATCCGCCACGATCCGCATACGCTGATCGAAGGCTGCCTGATCGCCGGCTTCGCGATGGGCGCGGTCGCCGGCTACATCTACATCCGTGGCGAGTATTATAACGAAAGCGTCGTGCTCGAAGCCGCGATCGCCGAGGCGTATGAGGCCGGGCTGCTCGGCAAGAATGCCTGCGGGTCAGGGTATGACTACGACCTGTATGTGCATCGCGGGGCAGGGGCATATATCTGCGGTGAGGAAACCGCGCTGATTGAAAGCCTGGAAGGCAAGAAGGGGATGCCGCGGTTAAAGCCGCCATTCCCGGCCGCCGTCGGCCTGTATGGCTGCCCGACCACGGTGAACAATGTCGAGACCATCGCCGTGGTGCCGACCATCCTGCGGCGTGGGGGCGCGTGGTTCGCGTCCTTCGGGCGGGAGCGCAACCAGGGCACCAAGATCTTCTGCATCCAGGGGCATGTGAACAAGCCATGCAACGTGGAAGCGGAGATGAGCATCCCGCTGCGCGAGCTGATCGAACGCTATGCCGGCGGCGTGCGCGGCGGATGGGACAATCTGCTGTGCGTGATCCCCGGCGGGTCGTCCACGCCGCTGTTGCCCAAGCATGTCTGCGACGATGTGCTGATGGATTTCGACGCGCTGCGGGAACACAAATCGGGCCTGGGCACCGCGGGCGTGATCGTGATGGACAAGTCCACCGACATCATCCGCGCGATCGCGCGTCTTTCGGCCTTCTACAAGCATGAGAGCTGCGGCCAGTGCACACCCTGTCGTGAAGGCATGGGCTGGGTGAAGCGCATGATGGACCGCATGGTCACCGGCGATGCGGAGATCGAGGAGATCGACGTCCTTGAGAACGTCACGCGGCGGATCGAGGGGCACACCATCTGCGCGCTGGCCGATGGCGGCGTCTGGCCGGTCCAGGGGCTGATCCGGCACTACCGGCCGCTGATGGAAGAACGCATCGCGGCATTCAAGGCGCGCAATACGCGCCTCGCGGCGGAGTAGGCGCCATGGCGAAAGTTACTGTTGACGGCATCGAGGTCGAAGTCCCCAACGGCGCCTCCGTGCTGCAGGCCTGTGAGGCCGCGGGCAAGGAAATTCCGCGGTTCTGCTATCACGAGCGTCTGTCGGTCGCCGGGAATTGCCGCATGTGCCTGGTGGAAGTGGAGAAGGCGCCGAAGCCGGTCGCATCCTGCGCGTTCCCGGTTGCGGAGGGGATGAAGGTCTTCACCGACAGTGCCGTGGTGCGCCAGGCGCGGCGCAACGTCATGGAATTCCTGCTGATCAACCACCCGCTGGATTGCCCGATCTGCGACCAGGGCGGCGAGTGCGACCTGCAGGATCAGGCGGTTGCCTTCGGGTCCGATGCCTCTCGCTATCACGAACCCAAGCGGGCGGTGAAGGACAAGGATATCGGTCCGCTCATCAAGACCGTGATGAACCGCTGCATCCAGTGCACGCGCTGCGTCCGCTTCTCGGCCGAAGTCGCCGGCACGTCCGAGCTCGGCGGTACCAACCGCGGCGAGAACATGGAAATCGGCACCTATGTCGAAAAGGCGCTGACCTCCGAACTGTCCGGCAACCTGATCGACATCTGCCCGGTCGGCGCGCTGACGTCGCGGCCCTACGCCTTCGTATCGCGGCCGTGGGAACTGAAGAAGACCGACAGCATCGATGTGCTGGATGCGACGGGCGCGAATATCCGCGTCGATGCGCGTGGGCCGGAAGTGCTGCGCATCATCCCCCGCATCAATGAGGCGGTGAACGAGGAATGGATGGCCGATCGCGGCCGCTTTTCCTTCGACGGGCTGAAGCGGCGGCGGTTGGATCGGCCCTGGGTGCGCCGTGACGGCAAGCTGGTGGCGGCAACCTGGCCGGAGGCTTTTGCCGCCATCGCGGCGAAGCTGTCGTCGGTGCCGGGGGATCGGATCGGTGCCGTGGCCGGTGCGCTGGCGGATGCGGAAAGCACGCTGGCGCTGAAGGATCTGATGACGGCGTATGGATCCGCCAATCTCGACTGCCGGGAGGATGGCGCGGCGATCGATGCGTCCCGCCCGGAGTTCTGGCGCTTCAACACCACCATTGCCGGCATCGACGAAGCCGACGCGCTGCTGATCGTCGGTTCCGATGTGCGGCGTGAAGCGCCGGTGCTGAACGCGCGCATCCGCAAGCGCTGGACGGCCGGCAAGTTTCCGGTGGCCTATGTCGGGCCGCATGGGCTCGACCTGACCTATCCGGCGGCGCATCTCGGCGCTGGTCCTGGCGCGATGCAGGGCTTTGCCGAGACGCTGAAGGCGGCGCAGAAGCCGATGATCATCCTCGGCCGCGGCGCGTTGCAGCGTGCCGATGGCGCGGCGGTGCTGGCAGCGGCCTGGGCGCTGGCGGCGGACGTTGGCGCGCTGACGGCCGATTGGCACGGCTTCAACCTGCTGCATCTGTTCGGCGGCGAGGTCGGTGCGCTGGAGCTCGGCTTCGTCCCGGGGGCGGACGGCAAGGGGCTGGATGCGATGCTGGCGGGCGGCGTCGATGCGCTGTGGCTGCTGAACGCCGATGGCTTCGACCCGGCGCGGATCGCGGCGGGCACCTTCGTGATCTACCAGGGCCACCATGGCGATGCGATGGCCGGCCGCGCGGATGTGATCCTGCCGGGTGCCGCCTATACCGAAAAGGACGCGACCTGGGTGAATACCGAGGGGCGCGCGCAGCGCGGGCGTCTCGCGATCTTCCCGCCCGGCGAGGCGAAGGAGGATTGGCGCATCATCCGCGCCTTCAGCGAGGGTGTGGGCAAGGCGCTGCCTTACGCAGACATGCACGCGATCCGCGCGGCGCTGGCCGCGGCCAGCCCGGTCTTTGCCCGCGTTGGCGATGTTGCCCGTGCAGGCTGCGCCGACCCGGCCGGCCCGGCGGGCGGCGAGGTTTCGGGCGCGGACTTCGTGCTGCCCCTGCCGGTCTATCACCAGGCGGATGTGATCAGCCGCGCCTCCGACGTGATGGCGCAATGTGCCGCGACCTATGGGCCTGCGCCGGCCCTGGCGGCGGAGTGACGTGATGGTGGAGTTCCTGTTCAGCCACCCGGTCGGCATCCTGCTGCTGACCATCGGGAAGGCGCTGGCACTGTTGGTGCCGCTGTTGATCGGCGTCGCCTACCTCACCTATGCGGAACGCAAGGTGATGGCGGCGATGCAGATGCGCAAAGGTCCGAACGTCGTCGGTCCCTTCGGCCTGCTGCAGCCCTTCGCCGATGCCATCAAGATGCTGATGAAGGAGACCATCGTGCCCACGGGCGCGAACCGGATCCTCTTCCTGATGGCGCCGATGCTGACCTTCTCGCTCGCCATGATCGCCTGGGCGGTGATCCCGGTGAATGACGGCTGGGCGATCGCCGACATCAATGTCGGCATCCTGTACCTGTTCGCGATCAGCTCGCTCGGCGTCTATGGCGTGATCATCGCGGGCTGGGCGTCGAACTCGAAATACGCCTTCCTCGGCGCGATGCGCTCCGCGGCGCAGATGGTGTCCTACGAAGTCTCGATGGGCTTCGTGATCGTCACCGTGCTGCTGTGCGTGGGCTCGCTGAACCTGACGGAGATCGTGCGGGCGCAGCAGACGGTGTGGTTCGCCATCCCGCTGTTCCCGATGTTCGTGATCTTCTTCATCAGCACCCTGGCCGAGACCAACCGCGCGCCGTTCGACCTGCCCGAGGGTGAATCGGAACTCGTCGCGGGCTTCTTCGTCGAATACAGCTCGATGTCCTTCGCGCTGTTCTTCCTCGGCGAATACGCGAACATGATCCTGATGTCGGCGCTGACGGTCATCCTGTTCCTGGGGGGCTGGCTGCCGCCGATCGACATCGCCCCGTTGAACTGGGTACCCGGCCCCGTCTGGTTCATCGCGAAGATCTGCCTGTGCCTGTTCACCTTCATCTGGGTGCGCGCGACCTTCCCGCGGTATCGCTACGACCAGCTGATGCGCCTGGGGTGGAAGGTGTTCCTGCCGTTCTCCCTGGTGTGGCTGGTGCTGACGGCGCTTGTGCTGAAGCTCACCGGCTGGCTGCCGGCCTGATGAGGTCCTGATCATGGCTTCCCTCGACCGCGTCGCACGCAGCCTGTTGCTCACCGAGCTCGTCTCGGGGATGGCGCTGACGCTCAAATACTTCTTCAAGAAGAAGGCGACGCTGAACTACCCGTATGAACGCGGCCCGCTGGGTCCGCGCTTCAAGGGCGAACACGCGCTGCGCCGTTACCCCAATGGGGAAGAACGCTGCATCGCCTGCAAGCTGTGCGAGGCCGTGTGCCCCGCGCTCGCCATCACCATCGAGGCCGAGCCGCGCGAGGACGGGTCCCGTCGCACCACGCGCTACGACATCGACATGACGAAGTGCATCTATTGCGGGCTGTGCGAGGAAGCCTGCCCGGTCGATGCCATCGTCGAGGGTCCGAACATGGAATTCGCCGCCGAGACGCGGGCCGAGCTGATCTACACCAAGGAAAAGCTGCTCGATAACGGTGACCGCTGGGAGCCGATGCTGGCCGAGCGGCTGCGCCTCGATGCGCCATACCGGTAAGGCCGCCCGATGATCGCCGCTCTCGCCTTCTATGCCTTCGCCGCCATCCTGATCGCCTCCGCGGTCATGGTGGTGACCAGCCGCAACCCCGTGCATTCGGTGCTGTTCCTGATCCTGGCCTTCTTCAACGCGGCGGGGCTGTTCCTGCTGGCGGGGGCCGAGTTCCTCGCGATGATCCTGGTCATCGTCTATGTCGGCGCGGTCGCGGTGCTGTTCCTGTTCGTCGTGATGATGCTGGACATCGACTTTACGCAGTTGCGGGAAGGGTTCCAACGCTACGCGCCGATCGGTGCCATCATCGGCGCGATCCTGCTGATCGAACTGTTCATGGTGGTGACGACCTGGCGCTTCGCGCCGGAAGCCGCGACCTTGCGGCTGAGCCCGACGCCGGCGGGCGTCACCAATGCCGAGGCGATCGGGCGCATCCTCTATACGGACTACATTTATCTGTTCCAGGCCTGCGGTCTGATCCTGCTGGTCGCGATGATCGGCGCGATCGTGCTGACCTTGCGCGAACGCCCCGGCACGCGCCGGCAGAACATCGGCGAACAGATCGGCCGGTCGGGGTCGGTGTCGCTGCGCTCGGTCCCACAGGGTGCGGGGCTGAAGGTGATCGGTATCGAGCGTCCCCCGTCGCCGGAGGAAGCCAAGCCGAAGGAAGTCGAACATCACGCTCATGGGGGGCATCACTGAGATGGCCGTCTCCCTCGCGCATTTCCTGACTGTGTCGGCGATCCTGCTGGTGCTGGGCGTGTTCGGCATCTTCCTCAACCGGAAGAACGTCATCGTCATCCTGATGTCGGTCGAATTGATCCTGCTGGCCGTGAACCTGAACCTGGTGGCCTTCTCGGCCGCGCTGGGCGACCTCACGGGCCAGGTCTTCACCATGTTCATCCTGACGGTCGCGGCCGCCGAAGCGGCGATCGGCCTCGCCATCGTGGTCATCTACTTCCGCAACCGCGGTACGATCGAGGTCGAGGATATCTCGACCCTGAAGGGCTGAGGCCATGTTTGTCGGCGCCGTTTTCTTTCCGCTGCTGGGTGCCAGCATTGCCGGCCTTTTCGGTCGCTGGATCGGCGACAAGGCCGCCCAGGCGGCAAGCGTCATCTGCATGGTGCTCGCCGCCATCTGCGGGCTGACCGCGTTCTGGCAGGTGGCCTTCGGTCATGCGCCGCAGACGCTGGAGATCCTGACCTTCATCGATGTCGGCGGGTTCGAGGTGTCGTGGGCGCTGCGCTATGACACGCTGTCGGCGGTCATGGTCGGCATGGTCACGCTGATCTCGACGCTGATCCACGTCTACAGCATCGGCTACATGTCGCACGACCCGTCGCGGCCGCGCTTCTTCGCGTATCTGTCGCTGTTCACCTTCATGATGCTGATGCTGGTGACGGCGGACAATCTCGTGCAGCTGTTCTTCGGCTGGGAGGGCGTCGGTCTCGCATCCTACCTGCTGATCGGCTTCTGGTATGAGAAGGAGAGCGCCTGCAACGCGGCGATGAAGGCATTCATCGTGAACCGCGTTGGCGACCTGTTCTTCATGCTGGGGCTGGCGCTGACCTTCTGGACCTTCGGGTCGATCGAATTCTCGACCATCTTCGCGGATGTCCAGCAGCATCGCGATGCGACCTTCGCCGGGCTGCCGGCCTATGAGGTGATCTGCGTCCTGCTGTTCCTGGGCGCCTGCGGCAAGTCCGCGCAGCTTGGCCTGCACACCTGGCTGCCCGATGCGATGGAAGGACCGACGCCGGTCTCCGCGCTGATCCATGCGGCGACGATGGTCACCGCCGGCGTGTTCCTGGTGGCGCGCATGTCGCCGGTGTTCGAATACGCCCCTACGGCGCTGGCCATCGTGACGGTGGTGGGTGCATCGACCGCGCTGTTCGCCGCGACGATCGGCTGCGTGCAGAACGACATCAAGCGGGTGATCGCCTATTCGACCTGCTCGCAGCTCGGCTACATGTTCTTCGCCCTGGGCGTCGGCGCCTATCAGGGGGCGATCTTCCACCTGTTCACCCACGCCTTCTTCAAAGCGCTGCTGTTCCTCGGCGCGGGGTCGGTGATCCATGCGATGTCCGACGAACAGGACATCCGGCGCATGGGCGGCATCTGGAAGAAGATACCGTTCACCTATGTGGTGTTCTGGATCGGGTCCCTCGCGCTGGCCGGCGTGCCGTTCTTCGCGGGCTACTACTCGAAGGACTTCATGATCGAGGCCGCCTTCGCCGGGCATGGCTGGACCGCGCGGTACGCCTGGTTCTGCGGCATGGCCGCGGCGTTCCTGACCGCCTTCTATTCCTGGCGGTTGATCATCCTGACCTTCCATGGCGAACCGCGCGCCGACCATCACACCATGGCCCATGTGCATGAGAGCCCCTGGGTGATGCTCGGGCCGTTGCTGGTGCTGGCGGTGGGCGCGATCGGCGCCGGTGCGGTCTTCGCGCCGTACTTCATCGGCCATGACTGGCAGCAGTTCTGGAATGGCGCGATCGTCAATGCGCCGCATAACCACATCATGCATGACGCGCATGAAGTGCCGTCCTGGGTGCCGCTCGCGCCGACCGTGGTCGGGCTGTCGGGGATCGCGCTGGCCTACATCATGTACATGTTTGCCCCGTCCATCCCGGGCAAGCTGGCATCCACCTTCCGCGGCATCTACCTGTTCCTGCTGAACAAGTGGTACTTCGACGAGCTGTATGACGCGATCTTCGTGCGTCCGGCGCGGGCGCTCGCGCGGGTGCTGTGGCAGAAGGTCGATGCCGGCGTGATCGACGGCGTGCCCAATGGTGTCGCGTCGCTCGCTGTCGAAGCGGCGCATGGCGCCGCGCGCATCCAGACCGGGCGTGTCGCCAGCTATGCCTTCACCATGATCGCGGGCCTTGTGGTCTTCGTCTCCTTGCTCGTCTTCGGAGCCGCCCGATGAACGCCGCCGGCTTCCCGCTGCTGACGCTGCTGACCTTCCTGCCGCTGGTGGGTGCGGCGTTCATCCTGACGCTGCGCGGTGACGACAAGGTCGTGGCCGAGAACGCCCGCTGGGCCGCGCTGTGGACCAGCCTGATCGTCTTCGCCCTGTCGCTGATCCTGTGGTTCCGCTTCGACAAGGCCGATGCCGGCTTCCAGTTCGTCGAACAGCTCGACTGGCTGTCGGAATTCGGCATCACCTACCATGTCGGCATCGACGGCATCTCGGTGCTGTTCGTGCTGCTGTCCACGCTGCTGACGCCGATCTGCATCCTGTCCGCCTGGGATGCCGTGCAGACCCGCGTGCGGGAGTACATGGTCGCCTTCCTGGTGCTCGAGACGATGATGGTGGGCATGTTCGTCGCCCTCGACTTCATCGTCTTCTACGTCTTCTTCGAAGGCGTGCTGATCCCGATGTTCCTGATCATCGGCGTGTGGGGCGGCAAGCGGCGCGTGTACGCGTCCTTCAAGTTCTTCCTCTACACGCTGCTTGGTTCGGTGCTGATGCTGCTGGCGATCCTGCTGCTGTGGTATCGGGCAGGGACCACCGACATCCCGGCGCTGTTCGATCATTCCATCCCGCCATCGCTGCAGACCTGGATCTTCCTTGCCTTCTTCGCCTCCTTCGCGGTGAAGGTGCCGATGTGGCCGTTCCACACCTGGCTGCCGGATGCGCATGTCGAGGCACCGACGGCCGGGTCGGTGATCCTGGCGGGCGTGCTGCTGAAGATGGGCGCCTATGGCTTCCTGCGCTTCAGCCTGCCGATGCTGCCGCAGGCCTCGGCGGATTTCGCGCCCTTCATCTATGCGCTGTCGATCATCGCGGTGGTCTACACCTCGCTGGTCGCCCTGGCGCAGGAGGACATGAAGAAGCTGATCGCCTATTCGTCGGTCGCGCATATGGGCATCGTCACGCTCGGCATCTTCACCTTCAACGTGCAGGGGCTGTCGGGCGCGCTGTTCACTATGCTCAGCCACGGCGTCGTCGCCAGCGCGTTGTTCCTGTGCGTCGGCGTGCTGTATGACCGCGTCCATAGCCGCGACATCGCCCGGTACGGCGGGGTCGCGAAGATCATGCCGGCCTATGCGCTGGTGTTCATGCTGTTCTCCATGGCGTCCGTCGCGCTGCCCGGGCTTGCCGGCTTCCCCGGCGAGTTGCTGGTGATCGTCGCGGCCTGGAAGGTGAATGCGTGGGTCGCCTTCGGCGCGGCCCTCGGCATGATCCTGGGCGCGGCCTACACGCTGTACCTGTACAAGCGGGTCGCCTTCGGCAAGGTCACCAAGCAGGACCTGCTTGGCCTGTTCGACATGTCCCCGCGCGAACACCTGGTCTTCGCGCCGCTGATCGTGCTGGCCATCTGGATGGGTGTACATCCGCAGACCTTCCTGTCCTTCTTCGAAGCCTCCGTGACCGCGCTGGTGGCACGACACGACGCAGCACTTGGCGCCGCGCGCCTGGCGGGGATGTGATCCGATGAACTGGACCCTCGCTGTACCGGAACTCGTGCTGGGCCTGTCGGGCCTCGCCATATTGGGCGTCGGCGTGCTGCCGAAGGCCAACACGCATTTTGCCTGCGCCATGGCGGCGATCGGCGCCTTCCTGCTGACCGCCGTGCTGGTGCTGGGCGCGCCGGAAGGGACGGGCTTCGGCGGTCAGATCGTCTCGGATGCCTTCTCCCGCTTCACCCGCGTGCTGATCCTGATCGGTGCCGCGGCGGGTGTCGCGCTGTCGCTCGACTTCAATGCCAAGGAAGGGATGGACCGGTTCGAATATCCGGTGCTGCTCGTCTTCGCGACGCTTGGCATGCTGGTCATGGTCTCGGCGAACGACCTGATGGCGCTCTACATCGGGATCGAACTGCTCTCGCTCAGCCTGTACGTCGTCGCCGCGTTCAACCGCGACAACGAACGTTCGGCCGAGGCGGGTCTCAAGTATTTCGTGCTGGGTGCGCTGGCCTCGGGGCTGCTGCTGTACGGGTCGTCACTGGTCTATGGCTTCACCGGCACGACGAATTTCGACCGCATCGCCGATGCGCTGTCCGATCCCACCAGGGCCAGCCCCGGGCTGATCGTCGGCATGGTCTTCATCATCACGGGCCTGGCGTTCAAGGTCTCGGCGGTGCCGTTCCACATGTGGACGCCCGACGTCTATGAAGGCGCGCCGACGCCGGTCACCGCCTTCTTCGCGGCCGCACCGAAGATCGCCGCCATCGCGCTGTTCGCCCGCGTCCTCGGCGGGCCGTTCGGGGATCTGGCCGGGCAGTGGCAGCAGGTGATCGTGGTGATCTCGATGCTGTCGATGGTGCTCGGCGCCTTCGCCGCCATCGGTCAGGAGAACATCAAGCGCCTGATGGCCTATTCGTCGATCGGCCATGTCGGCTTTGCGCTGGTTGGCCTGGCGGCGGCGTCGGAAGCCGGCATGCGCGGCCTGCTGGTCTATATGGTGATCTACCTGCTGATGAACCTCGGTGCCTTCGCGGTGCTGGTGGCCATGCGGCGGCAGGGCAGGGCCGTCGAGAACGTCACGGACCTGGCTGGCCTTGCCCGGACCGACCTGTCCATGGCGGTGTGGATGGCCATCTTCATGTTCTCGATGGCCGGCATCCCGCCGCTCGCCGGCTTCTTCGGCAAGATGTTCGTCTTCAAGGCGGCCATCGATTCCGGCTTGTGGACGCTCGCCATCGTCGGCGTGCTGGCCTCGGTCGTATCCGCCTTCTACTACCTGCGGATCGTCAAGGTGATGTTCTTCGACGAATCGGCCGGGGCGCTCGACGCGCGGCCGGCGGCGCTGTCCTTCGTGATGACGGCATCCGGCTTGTTCACCACGCTGTTCTTCCTGTATCCGGCGCCGCTGGTGGCGGCGGCGGCGGCGGCCGTCGCCTCGATCCTGGGGTGACCAGCCGCCTGCGGATCCATGAGGCGCTGCCCAGCACCTCGGACCTCGTGATCCGGCTTGCCGAGGCGGGGGAGCCGGACGGCACCGCCGTGCTGGCCCGGCGCCAGACCGCGGGGCGCGGGACGCAGGGCAGGGTATGGGAAGGCCCATCGGGCAATCTGCATCTGTCGGTGTTGTTGCGGCCGTCCGAACCGCTGCGCCTCGCGCCGCAATGGGGATTCCTGGCCGCCGTGGCCCTGGCCGATGCGCTGGGCCCGCTGCTGCCCGATCCTGCTGCGCTGGCCCTGAAATGGCCGAACGACGTGATGCTGGGCGGCGCGAAGGCCGCCGGCATCCTGGCCGAAACCGGCACCGGCTCGAATGGCGTCATCGCCTGGCTCTGCCTAGGCATCGGCGTGAACCTCGCCCATGCGCCGCAGGTGCCGGGGCGCGAAACCGCCTGCCTTGCCGGATTCGGCGTGGCACCGCCCGCGCCGGAACATTTCGCCGCCGACCTCCTGGCCGCCATCGACCGCCGGCGTGCCCAGCGCCAGGCCGAAGGATTCGCCGCCATCCGCGACGCCTGGCTGGCGCGCGGCCCGTCGGTGGGCGCACATCTTGCCATCCGCCGCCGGGGCGGCGACATAGCCGGCCGTTTCGCGGGCCTTGCCGAAGATGGCAGCCTGCTTCTCGCCACCGGCGAGCGCATCCAGGCGCTCGCCTCCGGAGAGGTCGCCTGACCCATGCTTCTCGCCGTCGATGCCGGCAACACCAACGTCGTCTTCGCCGTCCATGACGGAAAGGAGTGGCGCGGCCGCTGGCGCATCGCCACCCGCACCGACCGCACCTCCGATGAATACGCCGTGTGGCTGCTCGCGCTGTTCCAGCATACCGGGATCAATCCCAACGACATCACACGCTGCGTCATCGGCACGGTGGTGCCGGCGGCGCTGTACAATCTCCGGCGCGTCTGCCGCGATTGGTTCGATACCGAACCGCTCATCGCGCGCGCGCATCTCGATTGGGGCTTCGACATCCGCGTGGACCAGCCCAATGAGGTCGGCGCCGATCGGCTGCTGAACGCCCTCGCGAGCCACACCCATTATCGCGGGCCGCTGGTGGTGGTCGATTTCGGCACGGCGACGACCTTCGACGTGGTCGATACCGACGGTGCCTATCTGGGCGGCGCCATCGCCCCGGGGATCAACCTGTCGATCGAGGCGCTGCACCGCGCCGCCGCGCGCCTGCCGCGCATCGGCATCGGCCGCCCGCAGGCGGTGATCGGCCGTTCCACCGTGCCGGCCATGCAGTCGGGCATCTATTGGGGCTATGTCGGGCTGATCGAGGGCATCATTTCCCGCATCAAGGCTGAATTCGGCGCGCCGCTGAAAGTCATTGCGACCGGTGGCCTCGCGCCCCTGTTTGCCGAGGGAACCCTTGTGATAGAGAGAACCGACCCCGACATTACGCTCGAAGGGTTGCGCCTCCTTGCGGACCGCAACCCACCCCCTGTCTTTCACCACAGCGCCTTGCGCGACCCCCTCCGATCGGATTCCGACTGAACACGATGAACGCCGTCACCGGCGACCTCGCCTTCCTCCCGCTGGGCGGGACCGGCGAGATCGGCATGAACCTGAATGTCTATCGCTGCGACGGCGCGTTGCTTGCGGTCGATTGCGGGCTGGGTTTTGCCGGGCATGACAACCCCGAAGTGGATGTGATGGTGCCGGACCCGGCCTGGCTCGCCGAACGGCGGGACAAGCTGGTGGGGCTGGTGATCACCCATGCGCATGAAGACCATATCGGCGCCGTGGTGCATCTGTGGCGACAGTTCCGCTGCAAGATCTACGCGACGCCCTTCGCCGCGGCGGTGCTGACGCGCAAGCTGACCGAAGCGGGCATGATGCAAGAAGTGCCGCTGGTCGTGACCCAGCCGCGCGAGCGCTTCACCCTCGGCCCCTTCGATCTGCAATACCTGCCGGTTGCGCATTCGGTGCCGGAATCCCAGGCGCTGGTCATTCGCACCCGCCATGGCACCGTGCTGCACACCGGTGATTGGAAGCTCGACCCCGATCCGCTGATCGGCCCCCGCACGGATGAAGCCGCCTTTGCCGCCCTGGGCGAGGAAGGCGTGCTCGCCATGGTCTGCGATTCGACCAATGCGATGGTCGAAGGCCATTCGGGCAGCGAGGCGGAGGTTAGGCGCAATCTGGCCGCCCTGATCCGCGGCATCAGCGGGCGCATCGCCGTGACCGGCTTTGCCTCCAACGTGGCGCGGCTGGAATCGATCGCGCTGGCCGGGCGGGCGGCGGGCCGGCAGGTGTCGCTGTTCGGGCGATCCCTGCGCAACATCGAGGCCGCCGCGCGGGAATGCGGCTATCTGAAGTCCATCCCGCCCTTCGTGCCGGAGGATGAGGCCGGCTACCTGCCGGATGACGAGATCCTGCTGATCTGCACCGGCAGCCAGGGCGAGCCTCGGTCCGCCATGACCAAGATCGCCGAGGACACCCACCCGAATATCGCGCTGGGGGAAGGGGACACCGTGATCTTCTCCTCCCGCCGCATCCCCGGCAACGAACAGGCGATCCAGCGCGTGCAGGACGGCCTGGCGCGCCGCGGCTGCAAGGTGATGACCGACGAGGACCACATGGTCCACGTGTCGGGTCACCCGGCGCGCGACGAGCTGAAGCGGCTCTATGGGCTGGTGAAGCCGCGCTATTCGGTGCCGGTGCATGGCGAATGGCGCCACATGCAGGAACATGGCGCGCTGGCGAAGGAATGCGGCGCGATCCCCTTCCTGATCGAGGATGGCGACATCCTGCGTCTGTCGGGCAACCGTCCGGAAGTGACCGAGGGCGTGCCGACCGGCCGGCTGGCCATCGATGGCGACCGGCTGCTGCCGATCGATGGCGCCCTGATCGCGGCGCGGCGGCGGATGATGTTCAACGGCATGGTCGTCGCCTCACTGGCGGTGGATGCCCAGGGCCGGGTGTTGGGTGATCCACAGATCTCCGCCCCCGGGCTGTTCGAGGTTGGCGATGCCGAACCGGCGATCATCGCGGCCGAGTTCCGCCGCGCCATCGCCGACATGCCCGCCGCACTGAAGCGAGAGGATGACCAGCTGCGCGAAGCCGCAAGGTCGGCCTTGCGCAAGGCGGTCGGCAAGCGGTTGCGCAAGCGGCCGATGGTCGAGGTGCATCTGCTGAGATTGTGACGTGTGGCGGGTGATGGCTGGCGGGGGTGGTTCAGCCGGTCTTGGCTGATCCGGCCTCGGTGAAGGGTCGGCCCTGCTGGGAGGCCGAACAAAACCTCACGTCAGGGCAGGGTAGGCCCCATGCGGCGGCGGATCGCTCACATGGCAAGCCGCCCAGGCCTTTCGGATCGGGATTTGGTCGCATGACGCTGTTCACGGGAACCGTGGTCTATCTGCTGGTGTGGTGGACCGTGCTGTTCGCCATCCTGCCGATCGGAACGCGACCCGATGCGGAGGGCGACATCGAAGCCGGCGGCTGGCGCGGTGCGCCCGTGGCCCCGCATATCCTGCGCAAGGCCATCGCGACCACGGTGGTTTCGGGCATCATCTGGTTTGGGATCTGGGCGCTGGTCGAGAGCGATTGGCTCTCTTTCCGTTCCGGCCCGTTTGCATTACCCGGGCCGTGATCAGGAACTGTGCAGGCCTTCAGGGGGATTGCTCCGCTTTCGCGCAGGATGCGGTTCAGAGCCGCTTTTTTCATCCTGCACTGCGGTATTTTTCGTTGTCGCCAGGGCCGTGTGCGGCCATTCTTATTTTCAGGAAGAGATTGGTTCTCTTCCTGCCGTGTGACTGGCGTTTCCTCCCTAAACTTGGGCCGCGACCTTTTGGGGCGCGGCCCTTTCTTTTTCTAGTGCCCGGCGGCGCCCTGCCGCAAGCATAAAGCATGCGTTCACACCCTCGCGGCGCATTTTTCTGTCGCGTCACCCTTCGCAGGCGCAGCATTCTTTCTACCTTTGCGCGACTGAGGGTCCGGGAGCCATTGTCCATGCGCCTCGTCGGATGAGACGAGCTGCTGGCCCCTTCCGGCACGGCGCCCCCGCCATTAGGTTCCCCGCCGACGACCGCCGCAAAGGACCGCCCGTGCGCCTCTCCCGCGCTTTCCTGCCGACGCTGAAAGAAACCCCTGCCGACGCGCAGATCGCCTCCCACCGCCTGATGCTGCGGGCGGGGCTGGTGCGCCAGACTTCGGCCGGCATCTACGCCTGGCTGCCGGCAGGGCTGCGTGTGCTGCGCCGGGTCGAGCAGATCGTGCGGGAAGAACAGGACCGCGCCGGCGCGCAGGAAATCCTGATGCCGACCATCCAGTCGGCGGATCTGTGGCGCGAATCCGGCCGGTACGATGACTACGGCAAGGAAATGCTGCGCATCACCGACCGGCATGACCGCGACATGCTGTTCGGCCCGACCAACGAGGAAATGGTCACCGACATCTTCAAGACCTATGCCCGGTCCTACCGTGACCTGCCGCGCAACCTGTACCACATCCAATGGAAATTCCGCGACGAGGTGCGCCCACGCTTCGGCGTGATGCGCGGCCGAGAATTCCTGATGAAGGATGCCTATTCCTTCGATGCGACGCAGGACGGCGCGCGCCATTCCTACCGCCAGATGTTCCTGGCCTACCTGCGGACCTTCCAGCGCTTGGGGCTGACCGCGGTGCCGATGCGCGCCGATACCGGGCCGATCGGCGGCGACCTCAGCCACGAATTCATCATCCTGGCCGATACCGGCGAGAGCGGCGTGTTCTACGACGCGACCTATGAGACGACCGACTGGGCCGGGACCGATGTGGCGACCGACGACGTCGCCGGGCTCGAAGCCTTCTTCAACGGCGTCACCGCATCGTATGCCGCGACCGACGAGATGCACGACGCCGCCGCCTGGTCGCAGGTGCCGCAGGACCGCCGGCGCGAGGGGCGCGGCATTGAGGTCGGCCACATCTTCTATTTCGGCACCAAGTATTCCGCCGCGATGGGGCTGACGCTGCCCGGGCCGGACGGCACCACGGTGGTGCCCGAGATGGGTTCGTATGGCATCGGCGTCTCCCGCCTGGTCGGCGCGCTGATCGAGGCGAACCACGACGAGGCCGGCATCAAATGGCCCGACGCGGTCGCCCCTTGGGCCGCCACCATCCTGAACCTTCGGGTGGGGGATGCCGCGACCGACGCGATGTGCGAGCAGCTCTATGCCGCGCTCGGCGACGAGGCCGTCTATGACGACCGCGGTTCGCGGGCGGGCGAGAAATTCGCCGATGCCGACCTGATGGGCTTCCCCTGGCAGGCCATCATCGGCCCGCGCGGGGCCGCTGCCGGCAAGGTGGAATTGAAGCGCCGCGCCACCGGCGAAAGGGTGGAGGTCTCGTTCGAAGAGGCCATCGCGAAGATCCGCGGCGGCTGACCCCATCGATGTTCGACGCCTTCGAGCGCGCCGTCGCCTTCCGCTACCTGCGGGCGCGAAAGGGGGAGCGGTTCGTCTCGATCATCGCGCTGTTCTCGCTGGTCGGCATCACGCTCGGCGTGGCGACGCTCATCATCGTCACCTCCGTGATGAATGGCTTCCGCCAGGATCTGATGAACCGGATCATCGGGTTGAACGGGCATCTGACGGTGCAGCCCGAACGGGGCCGCGCGCTGGCAGGGCATGACGCGATCGTGGCCCGGCTCGTCGCGATCGGCGGTGTCGCGCAGGCCGCGCCCGTGGTGGAAGGCCAGGTGCTGACGACCGCGCCCGGTGGCGGCGCGGCGGCGGCGCAGCTGCGTGGCGTCGCGCCGGAGGCGCTGCGCGACCGGACGAGCATCCAGGACGCGATCCGCCTCGGCAGCCTCGATGCCTTCGGGGCGGAGGACACCGCGGTGCTCGGTTGGCGCCTGGCCCAGCGCATGCGGGTGCAGCCCGGCGACAGCCTGACGCTGCTGTTGCCCCAGGCGCGTGGCGGGGATTTCACTGCCGCACCGCGCCAGCGCACACTGAGCGTGGTCGCGACCATCGATCTCGGCCTGCCGGAATACGACAGCCGGACCATCTTCGTCCCGTTGGCCACCGCCCAGGCGCTGTTCGGCCTGGGCGATGCCGTCAGCCAGGTGGAGATCATGGTGGCCGACCCGTCGCGCATCGCCCCCGTGACGGCGGCGGTGCGGGCGGCCTTCGCCGGCCAGCCCCTGCGCGTGACGGATTGGCAGGGCGCCAACAGCAGCATCTACGCGGCGGTGGTGGTGGAACGAAAGGTGATGTTCCTGATCCTGACGCTGATCATCGTGGTGGCGGCGTTCAACATCATCTCCTCCCTGACCATGTTGGTGAAGGACAAGGGGCGGGACATCGCCATCCTGCGGACCATGGGCGCGCGGCGTGGCGCGGTGCTGCGCATCTTCATCCTGTGCGGGGCGACCATCGGTTGCGGCGGCACGCTGGCGGGCTTCGCGCTGGGCCTTGGCATCGCGACGAACTTCGACGGATTGCGCGCGGGCCTGGCCTGGCTGGAGGAGAGCGGGCTGTCCGGAGCGGAGCTGCGCTTCCTGATGCAGTTGCCGTCCGTCGTGGACGGGCGGGAGGTCGCGGTGATCGTGGCCATGGGTTTCGGCCTGTCGCTGCTGGCGACGCTGTGGCCGAGCTGGCGCGCGGCGCGGATCGATCCGGCCGAGGCGCTGCGCCATGGCTGAACCCCGCATGTTCGGCGCCTTCGAACGTGCCATCGCCGCGCGCTACCTGCGCGCGGGCAAGGGGGAGCGCGCGGTGTCTTTGATCGCGGCCTTCTCGCTGGCGGGCATCGCACTCGGCGTGGGGACGCTGATCGTCGTGCTGTCGGTGATGGGTGGGTTCCGGCAGGAATTGCTGGGCCGCATCCTGGCGCTGAACGGCAATATCGGCGTGGTCACCACCGAAGGTCCGCTGCGTGATTATGCCGCGATGGCCGCGCGCATCCGTGCCCTGCCGGAGGTGACGCAGGCGGTCCCGACGCTGGAAGGCCAGGTGCTGCTGACGACCGATGCGGGCGCTTCCGCCGGCGGGCTGGTGCGCGGCGTGGCGCCGGATGATCTGCGCGCACGGCCGATCATCGCCGGCACCATCCGGGCCGGGTCCCTGGCGGATTTCGGCGGGGATGATGCTGTGGTGATCGGCACGGTGCTGGCGCGCAGGCTGGATATCGGCGTGGGCGACCGGGTCACGCTGATCTCGCCCGAAGGGCGCACCACAGTGTTCGGCACGGTGCCGCGGCTGCGCGCGTATCGGGTCGCGGCGATCTTCGAAGTGGGCATGCAGGATTACGACGGGTCCTTCGTGTTCCTGCCACTAGACGCCGCGCAGATATTCTTCCAGCGCCGCGGCATGGTCAGCCAGGTCGAGGTCTATCTGCGCAGCCCCGCTGCCGGGCCGGCCGTGATTTCCGAAATCCGCCGCGCTCTGGATGGCCAGCCGATCGCCATCATGGACTGGCAGAACGCCAATAGCGGCTTCTTCCAGATCGTGCAGGTGCAGCGGAACGTGATGTTCCTGATCCTGACGCTGATCATCGTGGTGGCGGCGTTCAACATCATCTCCTCCCTCATCATGCTGGTGAAGGACAAGGGGCGGGACATCGCCATCCTGCGCACCATGGGTGCCGCGCGGGGCGCGATCCTGCGGGTGTTCCTGCTGTGCGGCGCGGCCATCGGCGGGGCGGGCACGCTGGCGGGGCTGGCACTGGGACTGCTGTTCTGCGCGAATATCGAGACGATCCGACAGGCGCTGATGAGCGCCACGGGCACCACCATCTTCGATCCCGAGATCTATTTCCTGACCAGGATTCCCGCCGTGGTGGACCCGATCGAGGTCATCCAGGTGGTGGGTCTCGGATTTCTTCTGTCGCTGTTGGCGACGATTGTCCCGAGCTGGCGCGCCGCGCGGCTCGACCCGGTGGAGGCGCTGCGCAATGAGTGATGCCCCGCTGCGGCTTGCCGCGGTCGAACGCCGCTTCAAGACCGAAGCCGGCGAATTGCCGGTGCTGCGCGGTGCCGAGCTGACGCTTGCGGCGGGGGAGATCGTGGCGCTCGTCGCACCCTCCGGCACGGGCAAATCCACCCTGCTGCACTTGGCTGGCCTGCTGGAGAAGCCCGATGCGGGGGAGGTTTTCGTCGAAGGCCGCGCGGCGGGGTCGCTGTCGGACGATGCGCGCACGGCGATCCGGCGGAACACCATCGGCTTCGTCTATCAGTTCCACCACCTGCTGCCGGAATTCACGGCGGAGGAGAATATCGCCCTGCCGCAGATGGCCGCCGGCATCGCGCGCGGCGCGGCGGGGGTGCGGGCGCGGGAGTTGCTGGCCGCCTTCGGCCTGACGGGGCGGGAGAGCCACCGGCCCGGCAAATTGTCCGGCGGCGAGCAGCAGCGGGTGGCGATCGCCCGCGCGCTGGCCAACCGGCCGCGCATCCTGCTGGCGGACGAACCGACCGGGAACCTCGATGTCGGGACGTCCGACCGCGTGTTCAACGAATTGCTGGAGCAAGTGAGGGGGCATGGCGTCGCGGCGCTGGTGGCGACGCACAATCCCGATCTGGCGCGGCGGATGGACCGGATCGTGACGCTGGCGGATGGGCGCATCGTCCCGGCGGGCATCGGGCTATCCTGACGGGCCGCCAGCGAGTCTCCCGCCATGTCCGACCCTTCCGCCTTCATCCACCTGCATGTCCATTCGGCCTATTCGCTGAGCGAAGGCGCCATCACGGCGGACAAGCTCGCCGCGCTGGCGGCCGCGAACGGCATGCCGGCGGTGGCGCTGACCGACAGCGCCAATATGTTCGGCGCGCTGGAATTCGCAGAATACTGCGCGAAGAAGGGCGTCCAGCCGATCATGGGCTGCCGGCTGTTCCTGACCCGCGCGGAGGCCGACCCGGATCGCCCCGACGTGGCCCGGCAGAACCCCGACCCGCTGGTCGCACTGGCGATGGATGCGGCCGGGTTCGAGAACCTCCAGACGCTGTCGTCGAAGGGCTTCCTGCGGGATGACCCGTCTGGGAGGCCGGCGATCACGCTGGATATCCTGCGCGACCATGCGGCGGGGATCTTCCTTTTGACCGGCGGTACGTTGGGGCCGGTGGCTCGGCTGGTGGGCGACGGGCGGCGCGATGCGGCCGCGCGCATCCTGCATGCCTTGCGGGAGGCGTTTCCCGATCGCCTCGCGGTCGAGCTGCATCGCCATGGCCTGCCGCAGGAACGCGCCATCGAATCCGGCCTGCTAGCTTTGGCAAATGACGCGCGGCTGCCTATCGTCGCCGCCAACGACGTCTATTTCGCCAAGCGCGAGATGCATGAAGCCCATGACGCGCTGCTGTGCATCGCCGAGGGCCGCACCATGGCCGAGCGCGACCGGCGGCGTGTGACGCCCGAACATTGGTTCAAGCCCGCGCCGGTGATGCGAACGCTGTTCGCCGACCTGCCGGAGGCCTGCGACAACACGCTGTCGATCGCGCGCATGTGCGCGGTGATGGCGGAATCGAAGAAGCCCGAACTGCCGATCTGCCCCAAGGTCCAGCCCGGCATGACCGAGGCCGAGACGGTCCGCGCCATGGCCAAGGCCGGACTGGAGAAGCGGCTCGATGCCATGCTCCCCACCCCGGATGAGGCGAAGCGGCAAGTTTATCGCGACCGGCTCGACTACGAATTGTCGGTCATCGAGAAGATGGGCTTCCCCGGCTACTTCCTGATCGTCGCCGACTTCATCCAATGGGCGAAGGCGCAGACGCCGCCCATTCCGGTCGGCCCCGGGCGCGGGTCCGGCGCGGGGTCGGTGGCGGCGTGGTCGCTGCTGATCACCGATCTCGACCCGTTGCGGTTCGGGCTGCTGTTCGAACGGTTCCTGAACCCCGAGCGCGTATCGATGCCGGATTTCGACATCGATTTCTGCCAGGACCGGCGCGACGAGGTGATCCAGTACGTGGTGCGCGAATACGGCGCGGACCGCGTCGCGCAGATCATCACCTTCGGCAAGTTGCAGGCCAAGGCCGCGGTGCGCGACGTGGGCCGCGTGCTGGGCATGCCCTACGGCCAGGTGGACAAGATCGCGTCGCTGATCCCGTTCAACCCGGCCAAGCCCGTCACGCTGGGCCAGGCGATCGAAGGTGAGCCGCGCCTGCAGGAGATGCGCAACGGCGACGAGCAGGTGCATCGGCTGCTGGACATCGCGCTGCAGGTGGAAGGGCTGTACCGCAACGCATCCACCCACGCCGCCGGCGTGGTGATCGGCCGCCGCCCGTTGATCGAGATCGTGCCGCTGTATCGCGACCCGCGATCGCCGATGCTTGTGACGCAGTATTCAATGAAGTACGCCGAAGCCGCGTCGCTGGTGAAGTTCGACTTCCTCGGCCTGAAGACGCTGACGGTGATCGAACGCGCGCTCGCGATCCTGGCGTCGCAGGACAAGCATATCGACATTGCGGCGATCCCGATCGATGACGCTAAGACCTACGCCATGCTGGCGAAGGGCGATGCCGCCGGGGTGTTCCAGTTCGAAGGGCAGGGGATGCGCGACTGCCTGCGGCAGATGCGTGCGTCGCGCTTCGAGGATCTGGTCGCCGCCGTGGCGCTGTACCGGCCGGGGCCGATGGCGAATATCCCGGCCTATTGCTCGCGCAAGGCGGGGGAGAAGTGGGAGCCGCCGCATCCCGCCATCATGCACATCCTGTCCGAGACCTATGGCATCATGGTCTATCAGGAGCAGGTCATGCAGATCGCGCAGGACTTGGCCGGGTACTCGCTGGGTGCGGCTGACCTGCTGCGCCGGGCGATGGGCAAGAAGATCCGCTCGGAGATGGAAGCCCAGCGCAAGATTTTCTGCGACGGCGCCGAGGCCCGCGGCATACCTCCGGAGAAGGCCGCCGAGATCTTCGACCTGATGGAGCGCTTCGCCGATTACGGCTTCAACAAGTCGCATGCGGCGGCCTATGCGCTGGTGTCGTACCAGACGGCCTGGCTGAAGGCGAACCATACGGTCGCGTTCCTCGCGGCATCGATGACGCTGGACCTGTCGAACACGGACAAGCTGGCCGGCCACATGCAGGAATGCGCGCGGCTGGGCATCCCGATCCTGCCGCCGGACATCAACCGGTCCGGCGCCGAATTCCGCGTGGAGACGACCGAGGATGGCAAGGAGGCGATCCGCTTCGCGCTGGCCGCGGTGAAACGCGTCGGTGAAGCCGCGATGCGCGACCTGGTGCGCGCGCGCGACGAGGATGGGCCTTTCGCGTCGCTGGGCGAACTCGCTGCGCGGGTTGATCCGAAGCTGCTGAACAAGATGCAGATCGAGAACCTGGCGCGTGCCGGGGCCTTCGAATGCCTGGACAAGAACCGCGCCCGCGTGATGGCCGGCGCCGAGACCATCCTGCGCCGCGCCCAGGCCAATGCCGAGGAACGCGGTTCAGGTCAGATCGGGCTTTTCGGCGCGGATTCGCAACGAAATGAGGCTCTGCGGCTGCCGGATGTGCCGGATTGGCCGCTGCTGGATCGGCTGGCCCATGAAGCCGAGGCGGTCGGATTTCATTTGTCGGCGCATCCGCTGGACACCTATCGGAAGGCGCTGCAACGGCTGGGGGTGACGCCGTCGGCCCAGATCGCCGAACGGGCGCGCAGCGGTTCGGCGCGACTGAAGCTGGCCGGCACCGTGGTCAACGCCAAGGAACGCACGACCAAGACCGGCAGCCGCATGGCGTGGATCCGGCTGTCCGACGCCCAAGGGTCGTTCGAGGTGACGTGCTTTTCCGAGGTGCTGAACCGGTCGCGGGAGCTGCTGGTGGAAGGCCAGGCCGTGGTGGTGTCGTGCGACGCCCGGATGGAAGGCGAAGCGCTGCGCCTGACCGCCAATGACGTCGAGGGGCTGGAGAAGGCCGCCAGCGGGGCCGGCGGAGGCGTGCGGGTCTGGCTGGATGACGGCTCGGGCATTGCGCCGATCCAGGCGCTGCTGACGCGCGAAGGTCGCGGGCGCGGCCGCGTGGTGCTGGTGCCGCGCACGGGCCCGGGCCAGGAGGTCGAGGTGGCGCTGGCGGGCGGGTTCAATATCGGGCCGCGGATGATGCAGGCGATGAAGGTGATGCCGGGGGTTTCGGCGCTGGAGGAGATTTAGGGCGGAGACGCCTCAGGCCGACGGAAGCCTTTCCAGCGTCGCGTCCCAGCATCTGTTATTTCCATAATATACCTTATGCGGTAATTTCTGGTCGGGGGATCGACAATCCCCGGGCGTGATTGCCGCTCGAAAGCCGCCCTCCTCGCAAGCGTCGTGGCTCACGCGAAATCTCTCGGCGGCGCGGCCTGCCGGGACCGCGCCCCGCAACCCCGCTACGTCGCGAAGGCCGGCCGGAACGGCCGCGCCCGCAGGAATGCGTCGGCGATCCGCAGCATCTTCGCATCGTCACAGCGTGCGCCGGCGATCTGCATCCCGATCGGCAAACCCTCCCCGGTGCGCCCGCACGGCACCGACACGGCCGGTCCATGGGACAGGTCGAAGGGATAGGAGAATTCCGCCCAGACCAGCCAGTCCCACACATGGTCCGGCCAATGCGCGGGGCGCTGCCGGCCGACCTCGAAGGCCGCAACGGAGGCCGCGGGCGTCACCAGCGCGTCCCAGCCGCCATCGGCGAACCAGGTGTTGACCTCGGTCGCATAGGCGATGCGGCGGCCAGCGGTGGCGATCGCCTCCTTCACCGTCAGGTCGGTGAATTCGTCCAGGCAGGCAACCAGGCCGGGGTCCATCTCCGCGCGCCGTGCCGGGTCTGTTTCGATGTAGGGGTACATCGCCACCGCCCAGACCAGCCGTTCCAGCTCCGGCCCCTTGGGTCCCCAAGGCGGGGTCACTTCCTCGACCGTCGCGCCGAGCGCTTGCAGGGCGGCAAGCGATTCACGAACGGCCTCAGCGATGTCCGGATCGACGCGGGCGTGGCCAAGGTCGGGGCTATAGGCGATCCGCATGCCCTTGAGGTCGGGGCCCCACACATCGGTGGCCTGAAACTTCATCGGTAATGTTGTATGATCAGCTGGATGCAGGCCAGACATGATTTCCAGCATCAACGCCGCATCGGCGACATGACGGGTGATCGGCCCGGCATGGGACACCGAATTGTTGTTCGGCACCGGGGCATAGGGCACCAGACCGTAGGTCGGCTTGTGCCCGACCGCCCCGCAGAAATGCGCCGGCAGGCGAATGGACCCGGCACCATCGGTGCCCAGATGCAGCGCCCCGCAGCCCGACCCGGCCAGCGCCGCCGCCCCCGAGGAGGATCCACCCGCCGTGCGCCCATGCATCCAGGGGTTATGGGTGTGCCCGGTGAGCGGGCCGGAACTGACCGCGGTCCAGCCATTCTCGGTGGCGGTGGTCTTGCCCAGAATGATGGCCCCTGCCCCACGCAGCCGCGCCACCAGCGGCGCATCGGCGGTGGCCGGCGTCGCCGGTGTCAGGCGGGACCCACGACGGGTCGGCAGGCCCTCGACCGCCTGCACGTCTTTGATCGTCACCGGCACGCCGTGCAGCGGACCGAGCGGCACCCCGGCCATGACCATGATCTCGGCGGCACGGGCGGCATTCATTGCAGATTCGGCGTCCAGGGTCGCGAAGGCGTTGATGCGCGGTTCCCAGGTCGCGATCCGATCCAGCACGGCGCGCGTGACCTCAACCGGGGATGCCCGGCGGTCGCGGATCATCTGTGCCTGCTCGACGGCGGACAGCGTGGCGAGGTCGGTCATGCCGCGCGCTCCCACGCCGCGACATCCAGGAAGGTCGATTGG
Organism: Acetobacteraceae bacterium; assembly: GCA_022842185.1. Classification (GTDB taxonomy): domain Bacteria; phylum Pseudomonadota; class Alphaproteobacteria; order Acetobacterales; family Acetobacteraceae; genus Neoroseomonas. The sequence goes on along the minus strand of JALHQB010000002.1, from coordinate 39,471 downwards.
TAACAGGCACCCTCCCCCATGTCGGTCAGCCTATCGTCGCACAGCATATTGACAGTGCCCGACACCGCCTCCCCATCGGGTCGCTGGCCGGGCACCAGGACGACGCCCGGCTGGACTTCATCGCTGATCCGCAACACCAGCCCCACGGCGCCGAGGTCGTTGAACAGCCGCACCTGGTCGCCTTCGGCAAGGCCGCGCCGGGTGGCCTCGGCGGGATGGAGGATCGCGCAGGGCGCGCCTTCCCGCTTGCGCAGGAACGGGGAGGCCGCATAGGCGGTGTGCGCCTGGAAATAGCCCGGCGCGGTCAGCAGGCGAAGCGGCCAGCGGGCGGCATCGGCGGCCTCGGTCGGGTCTTCCTCCCAGACCGGCATTGGCGCGACGCCCTGCCGGGCCAAGGTTTCCGAATAGATTTCAAGCCGCCCCGAGGGCGTGCGGAATTCCTGGGCCGTAGGCGGTGCCACCTTCACCGGGCCGTCAAAGACGCTGGCGGGATCGACCGCGGCGATGATGCCCGTCGCGCCCTTGAAGAAATGCGGCACGATGTCGCGCGGGGCCATCGAGAAGGCCGGGTCGGTCAGGCCCATCCGCTGGCCGAGCGCCTGCGCCAGGTGGAAGTTCGACATCGATTCGTGCTGCGGGGGGATCGCCGCCGGCGCGTATTGCATGCGGTAGGTGCCGTAGGACCGGTAAAAATCCTCGGTTTCGAGATAGGTCGTGGCCGGCAGGACGATATCGGCGAAGCGCGCGGTGTCGGTCATGAAGGGGTCGTGGACGACGGTGAACAGGTCCTCCCGCGCCAGCGCGCGGCGTAGGCGGTTCACATCGGGGTTGGTCACCGCCGGGTTGTTGGCGGCGATGAACAGGGCGCGCAGCGGCGGGTCGCGCATCTCCTCCAGCGCTTCGCCCAGCGCCAGGTGGTTGACCATGCGTGCCGAGGCCGGGCCGGAAGGCTTGCCGACGATGCCAAACTGGAAATCCATCGACCCGGCGGCGAGCAGCAGCGCACCACCCCCTTCCCGCCCATAGGCGCCGGTCAGTGCCGGCAGGGTGGCGACCGCCCGAAGCGCCTGCCCGCCGCGGGCGAGTCGGGTCATGCCCTCCCCCAGCCGGATCAGCGAGGCTTTGGCCGCGCCATACATGGCGGCGAGGCGTTCGACGTCGGCCATGGGCAGGCCGGTGATCTGCGCCACGCGCGAAGGCGGGAAGTGCGGCAGCACCTCGGCCGACCAACGGTCGAAGCCAAGGGTATTCGCCTCGACATAGGCGCGGTCGAGCAGCCCGTCGCGCTGCAGGATATGCGCAATGCCGCAGGCCAGCGCCGCATCGGTGCCGATGCGGATGGGCAGGTGCCAATCGGCGCGGGCGGCGGTCTGGCTGCGGCGCGGGTCGATCACCACCAGCTTCACGCCGGTCTTTCGCACCTTGTCCAGCAGCGCCCAGAAATGGACGTTCACCGCCATCAGGTCGCAGCCCCAGGCGATCACCAGGTCGGAATGGATCACGCTTTCCGGGTCGGTGCCGCCGACCGGCCCGCAGGTTATGTCCCAGGCGGTCTCGCAGCAGGTGTCGCAGACCGTGCCGGCCTGGAGGCGGGAGGTGCCGAGCGCATGAAACAGCCCCGAGACCAGCCGGCGGTTCATATGCCCCTGATGCGCCGAATAAGCGTAGCCCAGGATCGCCTGCGGCCCGCTTTCGGCAATGATGTCCTTCCAGCGCGTGGTGATCTCGTCCAGCGCCGCATCCCAGGTGATCGGCTCGAACTGGCCGCTCCCCTTGGGGCCGGCGCGGCGCAGCGGTGTGCGGAGGCGGTCGGGCGAATGCACCGTCTCCATGTCGCGCGTCACCTTGGCACAAGCGAAACCGGCGGTGTACGCGTCGTCCGGATCGCCCTGGAGGCGGAGCAGCCGGCCATCCTCGACCTCGGCGACCAGGGAGCACATGTCGGGACAATCATGGGCGCAGACGACACGGTGCTTGGTCATGGGCTGGCGGGCTCCTTCGGGCTGGCCGGGCCAGTGTCGGTAAGGTTTCGGTGCCGCGCAACAGGGCGTGGGGGCTTGCCAGCGCCGCCAGGGCGCGGGACGAAACGCAAAGCCCCCCGCACCGGACGCACCATGACTGAAGCCAATACCGCCATCGCGCATCTGATCGAGGTCATGGCCCGGCTGCGGCACCCCGAGACCGGCTGCCCCTGGGACCAGGTGCAGGATTTCCCGACCATCGCCCCCTACACCATCGAGGAAGCCTACGAGGTCGAGGACGCCATCGCCCATGGCAGCCCCGCGACCCTGCTGGATGAGCTCGGCGACCTGCTGTTCCAGGTCGTCTATCACGCCCGCATGGCCGAGGAACGCGGCTGGTTCGCCTTCGACGATGTCGCCGGGGCGATCGCGGCCAAGATGGTCCGCCGCCATCCGCATGTGTTCGGCACCGACGACGCTCGCACCGCCGACCAGCAGGTTACCGCCTGGGAGGTGCAGAAGGCGTCGGAACGCGCCGCGCGCGCCGAGACGGGGACGCTCGCCGGCATCCCGCCCGGCCTGCCCGCTCTGACCCGCGCGGTGAAGATGACCCGTCGTGTCGCCCGGGTGGGCTTCGAATGGCCCGACGCCGCCTCGGTGCTCGACAAGCTGGAGGAGGAGGCCGCCGAGCTGCGCGCCGAGTTGAACCGCCACGGCGATGATGTGGACCCGGCCGCCATGCGCGATGAGGTCGGGGACCTGCTGTTCGTCCTGGCGAATTTGGCGCGCAAGCTGGATCTCGACCCCGAGGATTGCCTGCGCGGCGCCAACCGGAAGTTCGAGCGACGATTCGGATTTATCGAACAAAGCCTTCTTCTTGAAGGAAAAACACCGGCCGATTCAAGCTTGGCCGAAATGGATGCGCTGTGGGCCGAAGCGAAACGTCATGAGCGGGCGGGAGATTAAGTGTTTATGAGAATTTTTACCGCTATTCTCCTGATATTATGGTTTTTATCGCCGCATGACGTGGCCGCGCAGCCGAGACGCACCCTGCTCGATGCCGGAAGCGCCGGGCGCGTCGCGGCGGTGCCGCAGGGCATGGGGGAGGCCCTGCGCCTGACCCGCAACGGCCAGGTCGTGTGGCAGGCGCGTGCCCAACGCTTCGCCCCCTTCCGCGATGGCGCCGCGATTCCTATCGGTGACGGCGCCACCGCGATCGGGATCACCGGATGGACCGGCGGTGCCTATTGCTGCTGGACCCTGCATTTGTTCCGGCGGGGGCCTGCCGGGCTGGTGCATCTCGCCTCACTGCCCCTCGGCAAGCGGGAACCCGACATCATTCGGCTGGCCCCACCTGGCGGGCCGGCGATCCAGGTCGCGGATGCCGGGTTTGATTTCTGGGAAGCCCCGGTCAGCCTGGCCACCGACCTGCACCCGACCGTGCCGTTCCGCTGGACCGGCCGGGCGCTGGAACCCGATATCGCGGCGATGCGCCGGCCGGTATCCGCGGCGCTGGGTACCGCATGCGTCGACATGGCCGCGAGCGAGGACCATCCGGCACCGGAACAGCGCGTCACAACCTATGCCGATCTGGATGCCGCGGTCGCCGCCTTGCGGGCCCGCGATTGGACTGTGGGCGGCGGCGGTCGCCATCCGGGCGTGGAGGCCGCCCGACTTGCCGCCTGCCTGGTCTTTTCCGGCCATGCCGCCGAGGCGCAACGCCTGCTGCGCGATGCCTGGCCCGCCGGGTCGCCGGGGCTTGTCGAGACCGAGCGGCAATTGGCCGCCCGGCTCGCCTGCAGCCCCTTCATCGGCGCGGTCCGGGCCGCCAACGCGCCCCGTGCACCGTATCTGACTGGCCGCTGCGTGCCGAATGGCGCCGACCAGACCGCTGTCTTCGGGCTGAACTGGCGCTGAACCGGACGCAGCGGCCGCGGCCCAGTATCAGGCCGGCCGGGTGCCCGCCTGCACGGCCACCCGCGCTTCCGGCAGCGGGATGAACTCCTTGTCGTCGCCCGGCACCGTGGGGAAGGCACCGGCCTTCCAATCGGCCTTGGCCTGTTCCAGCCGCTCACGCGATGACGCGACGAAGTTCCAGAACAGGTAGCGCGGCCCGTCCATCACCGCGCCGCCCAGCATCAGCACCCGGGCACCCTTCGGCCCGGCGGTCAGCGCCAGCGCGTCGCCGGCGCGGAACACCAGCATCCGCCCGGCCTCGAAGGTTGCGCCGGCGACTTCGACCGACCCTTCGACGACATAGGCGCCGCGTTCCTCATGCTGGTCCGGCAAGGGCAGCCGCGCGCCCGGCAGCAGCACCGCATCGGCGTAGAACAGCGGGGAGGACACCTCAACCGGTGCCCGCAACCCCCAGCCCTCCCCCGCAATCAGCCGCAGCGACAGGCCGTCATCCTCGACATGCGGCAGGGCGCCGGCGTCGTGATGGGCGAAGGCGGGTGTGGTGTCCTCGGCGGATTTGGGCAACGCCACCCAGGATTGGATGCCGAACATCCGCTGCGGCCGGTCGCGCAGCGCCGGGTCGGTGCGTTCCGAATGCACGATGCCGCTGCCGGCCGTCATCCAGTTCAGCGCGCCGGGGCGGATCGGCTGGGCGCTGCCGAGGCTGTCGCGGTGGAAGATCTCACCTTCGAACAGGTAGGTGACGGTGGACAGGCCGATATGCGGGTGCGGGCGCACATCCAGGCCCTTGCCGGTGAGGAATTCGCCCGGCCCCATCTGGTCGAAGAAGATGAACGGCCCGACCATCTGGCGTTCGCGCGCCGGCAGGGCGCGGCGCACCTCGAACCCGCCAATGTCGTGCGCGCGGGGGATGATGACGGTCTCGATGCCCGGCGGTGGCGGCGGGCACACAGGGTCGGCTTCGTTGAGGCTGCTCATGGCGCGATCCTTTCTGGTCAGGGGCCCCTCCGACACCGCGCTCCAGGTTCCATGAAGCGGGCGGTCAGGGTTGCCCCGTCGTCCGGGCGGCATGTTGGCCTGATCGCGGAACTGCGCCAGTGGCGGTGGGTGATGGCCACCATCACGCACCGCTATGGGTGGCGAATCAGGCCGGCTGGAGCAGCTTGTCCACCGGCGCGCGCGCCGCCGATTCCCATTTCAGCAACTTGCCGTCGAACCGTGTTCCGGCGAGCACCGAGCGTTCGATGTCGGCGAAGCGCGAGGCCTCGCAGAAGCTCACTACCAGCGCTCCCATGGTGGCCTTGCCCGGCGGGCCGCCCGCATAGGCGATGTCCCACAGCGCTTGTGAAACGTCGTCGAGCGTCACCGTGACCCAGCTGTCGCGGTCGATGCCCATGTCCATATAGGCATCCTCGAAACCGAAGGTCGTCGAGTTCTGTACGGCGTTCACCTGGTTTTCGAACGCGTAGGTGACGTTCACCAGGTTCCGGAATCCCAGCAGGTACAGATCGCTGGGCCGGAAGATCAGCTCGATGCCGGCGATGTCATCGGGCAGGTTGGCCAGGATCACCGATTGCGCGGCCTGCACATTCGGCAGCCGCCAGGGCGTCACGGCGGGGGGCACCTGGCCGCTCACGGCTCGGCGGATGGTGTCCAGTTGTTGGGAATAGCCCTGCACGAAGGCCAGATTGTCGCTCATATGCCGCTCCGTCATTGCCCCGCCGCGTCGATCATGACGCGAAACAGGCGAGAATGACAGATTTCATGCATCTTCAGGTTGTGAGCGGCGGCTCACGAATAGGCGACTGCGAGCACCTCGATCTCCTCCGATCCGGCGGGAATGCGGATGCGGCGCAGATCGCCCACCCGCGCGCCGAGCAGCGCCCGGGCCACCGGCGCCACCCAGGACACGTCGCCGCGCTCGGCATCGGCTTCATCGACGCCGACGATCCGGATGGTCACCTCGGCATCGTCGGACATGCGGGCGTAGGTGACGGTGGCGCCGAAGAAAACCTGGTCGCGCCCGGCCTGCGCCGCCGGATCGACGACCTGCACGCGGTCCAGGCGCTTGCGCAGGAAGCGCACCCGCCCATCGATCTGGCGCAGGCGGCGCTTGCCGTACTGGTAATCGGCATTTTCCGACCGGTCGCCGAGCGATGCCGCCCAGGAGACGACCTCGACCACCTTGGGACGTTCATCCTCCCACAGGGCGCGGACTTCTTCCCGCAGGGCGGCGGCGCCGGCGGGGGTCATATAGAATGGCGTGCCGGGGGGCAGGCCGGGCGGCCCGTCATCCCCATCGTCGTCGTCATCGCTCACGGGTCGAGCAGCGCGTGCCGCACGGCCTCCCAGGAGTCGCGGTCAGGCGCGCAGATCAGCCCGCCGTCGCGATGGGTCGGCAGATAGGGGCTGCCGTCGAAGCGCGCGGAATACCCGCCGGCTTCCCGGTGCAACAACAGGCCGGGCAGGTGATCCCACGGCATCAGGCGATTGTAGAACAGCACATGCCCATGCCCGCCCGCCGCCCAGCGATATTCATGCGCGGCGCAGCGATACCCCACCACGCCGGCAAATAGCGGGAAGCGCGATGTCACCTGCGCGCGCAAATCGGGCGGCAGGTAGGTCCAGGAAATCGCCCCCACCATCTGCCCGATCGGTAGCGGTGCCGCGACGCGCAGGTCTGCCATGGGGCGGCCTTCGGGATCGGCGATCCAGGCCCCTTCCCCGCGCAGCGCGATGGCGGTGTCGTCGCCGAGCGGATCATGGATCCAGGCGCCGACCACCTCCCCCTTCACCACCGCCGCCGCCATGCAGGCAAACAGCGGCAGGCCGGCGGCGAAATTTGCCGTGCCATCCACCGGATCGACCACGAAGGCGAGATCGGCATCGGCCAGCCGGTCCATCACCGACGGGTCGGCCGCCGCCGCTTCCTCCCCCACCACGGCACAGCCGGGGAACAGTCGGTGCAGCCCGGCCTCGACCATGCGCTCGGCGGCTTCGTCGGCGTCGGTGACAAGGTCGAGCGGCCCGGATTTGGTCCGCACCGCGCCCTGCGCCAGGCGGCGGAAGCGCGGCAGGATCTCGGCGCGCGACGCCTCCCGCAGCAGGGTGGCGACATCGGCGGCGCGGGCGGCGCCGATCATGCGTCGCGCCCGTCGAAACGGGCGCGGTCGGCCGGCGACAGGCGAACGGTCAGGTGGACGCCGTCGTCGCGATCGTCGCGGGCCAGCACCTCGCCATGCTGGTGCAGCCAGGCCAGACCCGCACCGTCGCTGCCCGCCAATGTCACCTCGATCGTCTCCATTCCCGCCGACAGGCGTGCATCGATGGACCGGCGCAATTCCTCCAGCCCCTCCCCGGTCAAGGCGGAGACCGGCACGGCATCCGGCGCGCGGCGCGCCACGGCTTCGACGCCGCCCAGCATGTCGGCCTTGTTCAGCACCTCGACCACTCGGTCCTGCCAGCCGGCTTCGAGGCTGGCCTGCGGACCCTCGGACATCTCCTCCATCACGCCGAGAACGTCGGCGCGCTGCGCCGCGCTGTCGGGATGCGCGATGTCGCGGACATGGAGGATGATGTCGGCCGCGGCCACTTCCTCCAGCGTCGCGCGGAAGGCTTCGACCAGCTGGGTCGGCAGGTCGGAGATGAAACCCACCGTGTCCGACAGGATCGTGGTGCGCCCGGAGGGCAGCCGGATCGCGCGCATGGTGGGGTCGAGCGTCGCGAAGAGCTGGTCCTGCGCATAGACGCCAGCCCCGGTCAGCGCGTTGAAAAGGGTGGATTTGCCGGCATTGGTGTAGCCAACGAGCGCGACGACTGGATAGGGCACGCGCTCACGCGCGCGGCGATGCAGCCCGCGGGTGCGGCGCACCTGTTCCAGTTCCTTCTTCAGCTTCACGATCCTGTCGCCGATCAGGCGGCGATCGATTTCGATCTGCGATTCGCCAGGGCCGCCGAGGAAGCCGAAGCCACCACGCTGCCGTTCCAGGTGGGTCCAGGACCGCACAAGCCGCGTGCGCTGGTATTCCAGATGCGCCAGTTCGACCTGCAGGGAGCCTTCCTTGGTGGTCGCGCGTTCCCCGAAGATCTCCAGGATCAGGCCGGTGCGGTCGATGACCTTGCAGCCCCAGGCGCGTTCAAGGTTGCGCTGCTGCACCGGGGTCAGCGCGGCATCGACCACGACCAGGTCGGCTTCCTGTTCCTTCAGCGCCCGTCCGACGATCTCGATCTGGCCTTCGCCCATCAAGGTTGCGGACCGGCGTTCGCGCAGCGGATGGACCGCCGAATGGACGATCGCCACGCCGATCGAAGCCGTCAGGCCAACGGCTTCGGCCAGGCGCGCCTCGGCCGCGCGGTGGCCGCCCGCATCGCCGATGGCGACGCGGCTCGGTTTCTCGAAGGGCAGGATGACGGCGGCGCGAGTCGGCTGGCCGCCGGTCTCATCACTCGTTGACGGCAGGGGGCACCTCACGCGCCAGGGTCATACGGGTCTCGGAGGCCGGGGCGGTCCCGGCGGGTGCTGCGCCCGCCTGCGCGGCGGCATCGAACAGCATGATCGGCGCACCCGGCATGACGGTGCTGATCGCATGCTTGTACACCAGCTGGGTATGGCCATCGCGGCGCAGCAGCACCGAGAAATTGTCGAACCAGGTGATGATGCCCTGCAGCTTCACGCCATTGACGAGGAAGATCGTCACGGGTGTCTTGGATTTGCGAACGTGGTTCAGGAAGACGTCCTGAACGTTCTGGGACTTCTCGGCGGCCATTGGACCGGTCCTTCTTTTTGCTGGTCACCGACCAGTCAGCGGTCCGGCGAAAACCATTTCCGGCCGCCGGCACGGGTGTTTTCGCCGCCCTGTCAGCCCTTGGCAAGAGCAACCATGCTGCGGTGCAACATTTCTGCGTCAGGGAAGTGCAGATCGGGCGCCGCCGCGGCCACGCCGCCGTCATGCCCGGCATTGCCCAGCAGCACCGCGACGAAGCCCGCCCGCCGCGCGGCCTGCATGTCGAGCACGGTATCGCCGATGTACCAGATGGAGGGTTCGGGCCGGATGCCCATGGCCGCCAGCGCCATGATCATCGGCGCCGGGTCCGGCTTGTCGGCCGCCGCATCCCCTGCCCCGACCAGGGCGCCGAAATGCCCGGCCCAGCCGAGATGCACGGCTTCCGCCCGCAGCAACGGTCCCTGCTTGTTGGACACCACCCCCTGGGGGCAGACCAGCCCGGCGGCGCTGATCGCCGCGGCGACGCCCGGCATGGGGTTCAGGACATCGAGGTGACAGGCGGTCACCTCGGCATAGAAGATGTCCCGGGCGCGTTCCCAATCGGTGCCGAACATGCCGGGGAAGGTGTCGCGCAGGGACCCGCGGACATTGGCGAGCACCGCCGTGCGGTCCCACACCGGCATGGCGAAGGCGCGGAAGGTCGCGGCCAGGCCGGCTTCGATGGCGGCCCAGCCATCGACCAGCGTGTTGTCCCAATCCCAAAGGATCGCCGCGGGCGGCGTCATATCCTGAAGCGCCGCGGACCGGGACATGCCGCGAATCGCCTCCGGCGGGGTCATGTCCTGGATCGGCGCCAGCGACGTCATGCCTTGAGCTGTCCCATCAGCCCCAGCATGTCGCCCATAACCCACAGATGGCGGATGCGGCCGCCATCGAGGGTGAAGAAGCCGACCCCTTCCCATGCGAGGTCTCGCCCGGTGGGCGGGAAGTCGAGGAATGGGCCGGCATCGTGCCGGCCGGAAAAGCAGACGCGGGTCGCGACGCGCGCATCCTGCACCAGCAGGTCCCGGACGTCGCAGCGATAGGCGGAAAACGCCAGGCGCACGCTGCGGACATAGGCCCCAAAGGCGTCATGGCCGCGCATGACCTGGCCGAAGGTGCCCTGGAAGGCGACATCGTCGTGCAGCAGCGCCGGCAGTCGCGACAGGTCGCCCTGTTCCCACAGCTCCGCATAGAAGCCGCGCACCGTGGCGGCGTTGGCCTGGGCCTCGTCCGTCATGCGGCGTTCTTCAGGCCGCCCTGCACATGGCGGGCGAAGATGTCGAACAGGCGGCGTACGACGGGTCCGACCGCCCCGTCGCCCACGGGGGCGCCGTCGATGGACAGGATGGGCTTCACGAAGGATGTGGCGGAGGTCAGGAACGCCTCCCGCGCGCGGCGCATCTCATCGAGGCTGAAGGGCCGGTGATCCACCGCGATGCCGGATTCGGCGAGTTCGGCCAGCAGCGCGGCCCGGGTGCAGCCCGGCAGGATTTCGTTGCCCAGCGCCGGCACGCGGATCGCGCCCTGGTCATCGACGATCCAGAACGACGTGGCGGCGCCCTCGGTCACCATGCCGGTGTCCGTGTCGAACAGCACGGCCTCGATCGCGCCCTGTTCGCGCGCCGCCTGGCGGGCAAGGCAATTGGGCAGCAGGTTGATGGTCTTGATGTCGCACCGCGCCCAGCGCAGGTCGGGATGGGTAATGGCCGCCCCGCCCCAGCGATCCACCGTGGCCGGATAGGGTGGGATGCGCCGGATGGTCACGACCAGCGCCGGCGGCACCGCCACCTTCGGGAAGGCGTGGTCGCGGCGGGACACGCCGCGGGTGACCTGCATGTAGATCAGGCCTTCCGTGACACGGTTGCGCCGCGCCACCTCCCGCAGGACCAGGCGCAGCGCGTCGCGTGCCATCGGCATGGGCAGGCGGATTTCGCGCAGCGACCGTTCCAGCCGATCGAGGTGGCGGTCCTCATCGACGGTGCGGCCGCGATACAGGTGGACCACCTCATAGATGCCGTCGCCGAACTGGTAGCCGCGATCCTCGATGTTCACGGACGCGTCGGATTGCGGCAGGTAGCGTCCGTTGACGTAGGCGATGCGGGACATGCTGGAACCTTCAGGCGTTGCCGACCGAACCCGGCGGGCTGGCGCGGTCCTCGGCCTGCACGCCGAGGAATTTCAGCTTCCGGTGCAATGCGCTGCGCTCCATGCCGACGAAATTCGCCGTGCGGCTGATGTTGCCGCCGAAGCGCAGCAACTGCGCTTCCAGATACTGGCGCTCGAACAACTCGCGCGCCTCGCGCAGCGGCAGGGTCATGATCTCGGAGGATCGGTCGAGCTTGAGGACCGCCGGCGCCGCAGCGCCGACCTGCGGCGGCAGCATGTCCGGGCGGATCGCTTCCTTCGCATCGCCCGGCGCCATGATCAGCAGCCAGTCGATCAGGTTGCGCAACTCCCGCACATTGCCCGGCCAGTCATAGGCCTGCATCGCGGCGAGCGCGTCCTCGGACAGTTCGCGTGACGCCATCCCGGTCGTCTCGGTGGACCGGCCCATGAAGTGGCGCGCGAGGACCGGCACGTCCTCCCGCCTTTCGCGCAGCGCCGGCACGCGCAGCGGCACGACGGCGAGGCGGTAGAACAGATCCTCGCGGAAGCGGCCGGCGGCGATCTCGGCGGCGAGGTCGCGGTTGGTGGTGGACAGCACGCGCACATCGACCTTCACGCGGGTGCCGCCGCCGATGCGCTCGAAGCCCTGTTCCTGCAGCGCGCGCACGATCTTGCCCTGGGTTTCCAGCGGCATGTCGGCCACTTCATCGAGCAACAGCGTGCCGCCATGGGCGCGTTCGAGCACGCCGGCCCGGCGCGGCTGCGTGGACGGATCGGCACCGGCCTCGACGCCGAACAATTCTTCCTCGAAACGGGACGGGTTCAGCGTCGCGCAATTCAGCGCGAGGAAGGGGCCATCGGCGCGGCGCGACCGGGCATGGATCATGCGGGCGGCGACTTCCTTGCCCGACCCGGCCGGGCCGGTGATCAGCACGCGCGAACCGGTGGGCGCGACCTTTTCGATCGCACCCCGCAACTGCACGAGCGGTGCCGCGCCGCCCACGAGTTCCGTCTCGGGGCCGGCACGCAGGCGCAACTCGCTGTTCTCGCGCCGCAGCCGCGCCGCCTCCAGCGCGCGGGAGACGAGCAGCAGCAGCCGGTCGGATTTGAACGGTTTTTCGATGAAGTCGTAGGCGCCCTGCTGGATCGCCTGCACCGCGGTCTCGATGGTGCCGTGGCCCGATATCATGATCACCGGGACATGCGGTTCCTCGACATGCAGGGCCTCGAGAATGCCCAGGCCATCCAGTCGGGAATTCTGCAACCAGATATCGAGGATGACGAGCGAAGGCCGCCGCAGCCGGAACGCCGCGATCGCCGTGTCGGAATTCTGGGCCTGTCGGGTCTCATAGCCTTCATCCGACAGGATCCCCTCGATCAGGGTCCGGATGTCCGGCTCGTCGTCGACGATCAGGATCTCATGCGCCATGCGCAATCTTCGCTCCCTCGGGTCCTCGCGTCGAATCAGGCCCCGAGTCTGCCCCCATCGCCGTCGCCCTGACTGGGAAGATCAGGGCAACCCTCGCACCGGGGCCGTCGGAACGATCCTCCAGCGTGAGCCTGCCACCATGGTCCTCCATGATCTTCTTCACGATGGCAAGACCAAGGCCGGTGCCCTTGGTCTTGTGGGTCACGTAAGGCTCCGTCAGGCGGTCGCGGTCCTCCTCGCTTGGCAGGCCGACTCCGTCATCCTCGACGACGTAACGAACCTCGGTGGGAGTCGATTCGACGCGGATGGCGATGCGCCCTGCCCCGTCCTGCGCCCGCATCGCCACCGCATCGGCGGCGTTCTGCAATAGGTTGGTCAGCGCCTGGCCGACCTGGCGACGGTCGCAGGGCATGATCGGCGCCGGGTCGCCATAGACGGTCTCATAGGTGATCTCGGGGTGGGCATCGCGCTGCAGCACCAGTGCTTCGCGCAGCAGCTGGTTGGCGTCCTCGGGCTTGATCACCGGCTGGGGCATGCGCGCAAAGGCAGAGAATTCATCGACCATGCGCCCTATATCGCCGACCTGCCGCACGATGGTGTCGGTGCACAGGCGGAAAGTATCGGGGTCGTCGGTGATCTGCTTGAGGTAGCGGCGCTTCAGCCGCTCCGCGCTCAACTGGATCGGGGTCAGCGGGTTCTTGATCTCATGAGCGATGCGCCGGGCGACATCGGCCCAGGCCGCCTTGCGCTGGGCGGAGACCAGTTCGGTCACGTCATCGAAGGTCAGCACGAAGCCATCGACGCGCCCGCCCTGCATCTCGGCGCCCAGCCGCGCGATCAGGGTCCGCCGGGCGGACGGCGCGCCGGACCGGATCTCGGCGGTCTGGGCACGGTCCGGCTGGGCGCGCACCGCCTGGATCAGGGCCGCGAATTCCGGTGCCACATTCGCCAAAGGCAGCCCGATCGCCGCATCCAGATCGACGCCCAGCAGCGCCGAGGATGACCGGTTCGGCAGGTTTACCCGCCCTTCGGCATCCAGGCCGATGACGCCGGCGGACACGCCCGACAACACGGTTTCGGTGAAGCGCCGGCGTTCGTCGATCTGGCGATAGGCTTCCATCAGCTCGCCGCGCTGCGCACCGAGCTGGTTGGTCATGCGGTTGAAGGCACGCGACAGCGAGGCGACCTCGTCATCCGCATCGCCTTCCTGGACGCGGGTGGACAGGTCGCCCGCGCGGACCCGTTCGGCCGCGGTGATCAGGCGGGAGATCGGCCCGGCGATTCGGTTCGCGATCAGCAACCCCAGCAGCACCGCGGCGAGCAGCACCAGCAGGGTGGCGATGCCGAAGATCAGGAAGAAGGTGATCTGCAGGTCGCCCTGGTTGCGATCCAGGCGGTTGTATTCCTGGAAGGCGAGCTCCGTGGTCCGCATGTGCTCCAGCACGCCCGGATCGACCGGTCGGCTGACCATCAGCATCAGTGGCGGCTGCACGTTGAGCTGCACCAGCGCGCGCACCCGCCCTTCCCCGCTTTCGGACGGCAGCACCACCACTTCCCCCGCGCGGGCCGCTTCCATGGCCCAGGAAGGCGGGACATCCACCACCGTCCCCGTGGTCAGCCCGGCCGAGGCGACGACTTGGCCCAGGGTCGGTTCCACCACCAGCGATTCGGTCAGCCCGCGAATGGCGGTGTGCGTCGCGAGCAGCCTGGCGAAGGCCAGGCCATTGTCGGGCAGCAGCACCGGCGCGGCGCGGTTGAGATCGTTGGCGATGAACAGGATGTCGGCGCGGATGGTGTTGCGGTGTTCCTCGAGATAGGCGCGGGACGCGACCAGCGACGCCTCCAGCGTCGTCCGCACCCGGTCGGAGAACCAGGACTGGATGCCGAGGTTGAAGAACACCGCCGAGAAGCCGGCCACGAAGATGGCGGGCACCACGGCAACGACGCCGAACAGCAGCACCAGCCGCACATGCAGCCGCGACCCAGCCGACCCGCGTCGCCGTTCCACCCACATCCCGACCACGCGCGCGGCGAGCGTCGCCGCCAGCAGCAGCAGCACCGCGAGATTGGCCAGGATGATGCCGACCACCTCGCCCGGCCCGGTCGGCCCCAGCGGGGTACCGCCCGACAGCACCATGAAGGTGGCCATGCCCAGGACGAGGGCGATGACGGCCAGCCCGATGGTGACGGCCCTGCCTTGCAGCAGCTGCGCGGCACGGCCGGCGAAGGACCGGCGCGGCGCATCGGTCGTGGCGGAACCGGAATGCGCGGCGGATGGGGCACCGCCGCGCCTGAACAGGCCCAGCATGTCAGGGCCTACACATGGTCAGGACAGGCCGCGCACCACGGGCAGCTCGAGCTCGCGGATTTTCTTGCGCAGGGTGTTGCGGTTGAGTCCAAGCATCGCCGCTGCCTTGATCTGGTTGCCCCTTGTAGCACCAAGGGCGAGTCGGAGCAGCGGGCGTTCGACCTCGGCCAGCACGCGCTCATACAGGTCCCGCACAGGCATGCCATCCTTATGGGCCGACATGAAGGTCTGCAGGTGGCGTTCGACGGCCTGCTCCAGCGTGGCGGGCTGGGACTGGCCATCGGGGCCGGCCGGCTGCACCGCCTCGGCCAGTTCCGCCGCCACGGCATCGCCGCCGATGACCTCCTGCGCATACAGCGCGGCGAGGCGGCGCATCAGGTTTTCGAGTTCGCGCGCATTGCCCGGCCAGGCATGGGCCTTCAGGCCGTCCAGCGCCTCCGGGCTCAACTGCTTGAGCGGCAGGCCGGAAGCCCGCGCGCGGTCGAGGAAGTGGCGCGCCAGCAGCGGGATGTCCTCGATGCGCTCACGCAAGGGCGGCAGGCGGATCGGCACGACGTTCAGGCGGTAGAAGAGATCCTCGCGGAACATCCCCTGGCGGATCAATTGCCGCAGGTCCCGATGCGTGGCGGCGACGATGCGGACATTCGCCTTGATCGGCTGGCGGCCGCCCACCGTGGTGAACTCGCCTTCCTGCAACACGCGCAGCAGCCGGGTCTGCGCCTCGGGCGGCATGTCGCCGATCTCATCGAGGAACAAGGTGCCGCCAGCCGCCTGCTCGAACCGGCCGATGCCGCGGTTCAACGCGCCGGTGAAGGCGCCGCGCTCATGGCCGAACAACTCAGCTTCGATCAATTCGCGCGGGATGGCGGCCATGTTGATGGCGACGAACGGCCCTGATCGGCGCTTGCCGTAGTCGTGCAGCGCGCGCGCGACCAGTTCCTTGCCGGTGCCGGACTCGCCGGTGATCATCACCGTCAGGTCGGTCGTCGTGAGGCGCGCGACGGTGCGGTAGATCTCCTGCATCGCGGCCGAGCGGCCGACCAGCGGCAGCTTCTCGCCCTGGTCGTGGTCTTCCACCACCGCGGGTTCGGCCGGCGCGGCCAGCGCGCGTTCGACCACCGCCAGCAATTCCTTCAGGTCGAAGGGCTTGGGCAGGTATTCGAAGGCGCCGCGCTGTGTGGCCTTCATGGCGGTGGCGAAGGTCGATTGCGCGGACATCACCACCACGCGCAATTCGGGACGGATGCGCTTGATGCGTGGCACCAAGTCCAGCCCGTTCTCGTCGGGCATCACCACGTCGGTGATGACAAGGTCGCCTTCCCCATCCTCCACCCAACGCCACAGCGTGGCCGCCGAGGACGTCGCCCGCACCTGGTAGCCGGAGCGCGCGAGCGCCTGGCTCAACACGGTGCGGATGGCGCGATCGTCATCGGCAATAAGGATGGTGCGCGGTTCAGTCATTGAGCAGTTCCGAGGCTTCCCGGTGGGGGCGCTGGCATGGAAAGACGGAACACAGTGCGGCCGGGGCGGCTGTCGCATTCGATCAGCCCGCCCTGGTCCGCCACGAGTTTCGCCGCGAGCGCGAGGCCGAGCCCTTGTCCCCCCCGCTTCGTGGAGACAAAGGGTTCAAAAAGCGTGCCGCGCACTTCTTCCGCGATTCCGGGGCCATTGTCGCGGACGCTCACCTGCAATGGGAGGTGAACGCGGTCGGTTGACCCTGGGACAGCGATGCGGACGCCGTGGTGGTAGGCGGTCGAGAGCAGGATTTCGCCGTGCTGGGGATCCACCGCTTCTGCCGCGTTCTTGACCAGATTGAGCAGAATTTGAACAAGCAGGTCACGATTGCCCCAAATCGGTGGCAGCGACGGGTCGTAATCCTCCACGACGCGTAGGTGGGACGCGAAGCCGGTCACCGCGATGCGTCGCACATGATCCAGCACGCGGTGGATGTTCACCGGCGCCAGGTCGGTCGGGCGATCGGAGAACATATCGAAGCGATCGACCAGCCCGCGGATGCGGTCGGCTTCATCCTGGATCAACTGGCACAGTTCGCGGTCGCCCTCATTGGCGTTCTGTTCCAGCAGCTGCGCCGCGCCGCGGATGCCCGAAAGCGGGTTCTTCACCTCATGCGCGAGCATCGCCGCCATGGCGGAGGCACCGCGCGCGGCGCCACGGAAATTCAACTGCCGGTCCAGCATCTGCGCGGTCGACCCGTCCTCGAGCGTCAGCACCACCGCGCCGGGCATCTCCGGCAGCGGCGCGGCATGGACGGTCACGCCGCGCCGGGCCAGGCGCGGGCTTTCGAGCGACAGGTCGTGGTCGGAGATGCGCGCATCGGTGCCCCGCACCTGGGCGATCAGCGCGAAGATGCGCCCATCCTCGGGCAGCATGTCCGACAGGCGCATCTGCGACAGGGACGCGGTCGAGGCCTGGAAGAATTGCTCGGCCGCCGCATTGGCGCTGACGAAGCGGTTCTCGGCATCGAGCACCACCACCGGCATCGGCATGGCGCTGAGGATGGCGGTGGCCTCGGGGACCGTGCGGCCCTTCCAGCCGATCGGGCGCACGGCGCGGCGCAACAGGCCGGTCTTCATGCCGCCATCCGGTCCTCGCCGGCCTCGCGGAAGGCGTCGCGCACGGCCTCGACACCGCGTTCAATCAGCGGGTCGTAGAAGGCATGTACCAAACCGGTGACGGCATCGGCCGTCTCGCAGCGGTTCACCTCGACGCGGAATTCCGCCGAACCGGGCAGGCCCTTGGAATACCAGGCGACATGCTTGCGCGCGAGCCGCACACCGGGGCTGGCGCCATGATGGTCCAGCATGTCTGCGTAATGGGCGAGGAGGATGCGCTTTTGCTCCTCCAGCGAGGGCTCCGACGCATCCTCGCCCCGCAGGCGCGCGGCGACCACGGCGGGGAACCACGGGCGGCCGTAGCAGCCGCGCCCGATCATCACGCCATCCGCACCGGAACGGCGCAGCGCCTCGACCGCGTCTTCCACCGTGTTGATGTCGCCATTGGCGATGACGGGGATGGAGACCGCATCCTTCACCGATGCGATGAAGTCCCAATCCGCCGTGCCAGTGTAGAACATCTGCCGGGTCCGGCCATGGACCGTGACCATGCGGATGCCTGATTCCTGCGCGATGCGCGCGAGCGTCGGCGCGTTGAGGCAGTTGTGGTCCCAGCCCATCCGCATCTTCAGCGTGACCGGCACCGACACGGCCCGCACGGTCGCTTCGAGGATGCGCGCGGCGGCGACCTCGTCGCGCATCAGCGCCGAGCCGGCAGATTGCCCGACGGCGACCTTCTTCACCGGGCAGCCGAAATTGATGTCGACCACGGCCGCGCCCCGATCGACCACGAGGCGCGCGGCCTCGGCCATCGCCTCCGCCTCACAGCCCGCGAGCTGCACCGAAGCGGGGCCGCCGAAGCCGTCCACCTCCGCCATCTTCAGGGTCTGGCGGTTGGTGCGGATCATGGCCTGGGAGGCGATCATCTCGCTGACCACCATCGGCGCACCCAGCGCCCGTGCCAGGCGGCGGAACGGCAGGTCCGTGACGCCCGACATGGGGGCGAGGATCACCGGCGTGTCGATGGTCATGGCGCCGAGGTTGATCGGCGCCAGCCTTTTCGCGGAAACGTTGCTCATGATTTGGGCAGAGTACGGCCTGTTCGACCGTTCGGCAACCGGCCAGCGCAGGATTGGCGAAGAATAGCGCACGCATCACCGCCATTGCGACCTGCCCAGGGATTCGGCATGTTGCGGTGCAGAACAGACTCCGGGAATTTCTGACATGCTGTCTCTCACGCGCTGGGCGCCGTATGCGCTCGGCCTCCTCCGCATCGTCGCCGCGGTGATCTTCTTCGAACACGGCACCCAGAAGCTGCTGGGCTTCCCCGATCGCCCCGGCGGCGGCGCGGCGCCCCCCATGTTGTCCATGTATGGCATTGCCGGGTTGCTGGAGATGGCCGGCGGCATCCTGCTTGCCATCGGATTGTTCGTGCGCCCCACGGCCTTCGTCCTGTCGGGGTTGATGGCGGCGGCCTATTGGATCGCGCATGCACCGCGCAGCCCGTTCCCGGTGCTGAACGGCGGTGACGCGGCGATCCTGTATTGCTTCATCTTCCTGTATTTCGTCTTCGCCGGCGGCGGCGCCTTCGCCTTGGACAACCGCCGGAAATAGTCTATCCGGCCCGGCCCTTCAGAGCAGATCCGGGGGCCGGAGCCGCCGATGACAATGGATGCCCTGTTGATGGCTGCCGGCGCCGGCACGCGCTTTGGCACCGCGGTCGCCAAGCAATATCTGCCGTTGCTGGGGCGCCCGGTGCTGCGTCATTCGGCCGAAGCGCTGCTGCGCGACGGCCTCGTGCGCCGCATCCTGCCGGTGGTCCAGGCGGGTGACGAAGCCCGCGTCGCGGCGCTGCTGGATGGGCTGCCCTGCCTGCCCCCCGTGGCGGGGGGCGCGACCCGGGCGGCCAGCGTCCAGGCCGGGCTGGCGGCGCTGGGCGCTGATCCGCCGCGTCTCGTGCTGGTGCATGATGCCGCGCGCCCCAACATTCCGGCGGGCACCATCGCCGCTTTGCAGGCCGCTTTGGAGGATGCGCCGGGCGCCATCCCGGCCCAGCCGGTGACCGACACGCTGAAACGCGCCGCCGAGGGCCGCATCATCCAGACCGTCGCGCGTGAGGGCCTGTTCCGCGCCCAGACGCCGCAGGCCTTCCGCTACGATGTGCTGGTCGCCGCGCACCGGTCAGGCGATGGCAGCGCGACCGACGATGCCGCGCTGCTGGAAGCCGCCGGCCTGCCGGTCGCCCTGGTCGCGGGCGGCGAGGCCAACATCAAGATCACCTGGCCAGAGGATCTCGCCCGCGTGGAAGCCCATCTCGCCGCTCGCCTGGTTCCCCGGATGGGCACGGGCTTCGACGTGCACCGGCTCGAAGCAGGGCGGCCGCTGGTGCTGTGCGGGGTGACGATCGCGTCCCCGCTGGGACTGTCGGGGCATTCGGATGCGGATGTCGGCATCCACGCGTTGTGCGACGCGATCTATGGCGCGCTGGCCGAGGGCGATATCGGGCGCTGGTTCCCGCCCTCCGAAGCGCAGTGGAAGGATGCCGACAGCGCGCGGTTCCTGCGCCATGCCGCGTCACGGATCGCCGCGCGCGGCGGCGTGCTGGGCAATGCCGATGTCACGCTGATCTGCGAGCGTCCGAAAATCGCGCCCCATGCCGCGGCGATGCGGGCGCGGCTGGCGGACCTGCTCGGAGCGCCCCTGGGGGCTATTTCGGTGAAGGCGACAACGACGGAGCGGCTGGGCTTCGCGGGGCGCGAAGAAGGCATCGCCGCACAAGCCGCGGTTGTAATACTCGTCACATCAGACACATAAGATTGAGTTAATTTTTTCGATGTTTTCTCTGTTCCGAGACGCGTCAAGTCTTTACCCTGCCAGGACGCCATACTGGCGCGGATTACGGCGTGAATGGAGCGGCTGATCTCACCCTTGCCCGTTTGGGCAATGGCTTGCCCGGGCACCGGGCCACGCGCTGAACCGAAGGTTGGCGTCGCCGCGCGGCTGCCCGGCATCTGCGATGAGCATGACGCCGCCCTGGAAGGACTGGTGGGCCGAGCCTCCCTCACCGATCCCGAAGGCCCGGACCATCCGCGGCGGGTCGGTCGCATCGCCGCGATTCTGGCCGGGGAATTGGGCCTGCCGCGCGACCTGCAGGACATCCTCGAACGTGCTGCCGCGCTGCACGACATCGGCAAGATGTCCCTGCCCGACGGCATATTGGGTCATCGCCATGTGCTGGACCCGGAGGCACGGCGGCAGATGGAACGGCATACCGTGCTTGGAGCCAGCATCCTGGCCCATGCGCGGGCGCCGTGGATGCGGCTCGCGGCGATCATTGCGCTGATGCATCACGAACGCTGGGATGGCAGCGGGTATCCGGTCGGCCTGGCCGGCGCGGAGATACCGCTCGCGGCGCGCTTGGTGGCGGTGGCTGATGTCTATGACGCGCTGCGCTCCGATCGTCCCTACAAGGACGCCCAGGACCACGGGCAGGCGCTGGCACGTATCTTTGAGGGCGACGGCCGGATACAGCCCGGCCAGTTCGACCCCCAGGTTCTGGATGCGCTGCGCCTGCGTGCGGATGAGGTCGACGCCGTCGAGCGTTGATTGCCGGACGGGGTCTTCGCCTGCCTTCACCTTCAATCGGGGGCCCTTCTCCGGCGCCGCCGCATCACGCTGGAACGGCGGCCTGGCCCAGGCGCCCGATCATGTCCGGGACCAAGGCGATCGGTACCGGTCGTCCGAAATAGAATCCCTGGGCCGCGTCGCAGCCTTCCGCGCAGAGCTGGCGCAGTTGCTCCATCGTTTCAACACCTTCGGCCGTGACGGCAATTCCCAGGCTGCGGCCCAGGCCGGCGACCGCCCGCACGATCGCCGCCGCATCGCCGCCGGCCGGCAGGTCCTGTATGAAGGATCGGTCGATCTTCAGCCGGTCGAAGGGAAAAACGCGGAGCTGCGTCAGGGATGAATGGCCAGTGCCGAAATCATCCATGGCGATGCGTACCCCGCTTTGGCGCAGGTCTAGCAATTGATGCAGCGCCGATTCGGCGCTGGCGAGCAGCACCGTCTCGCTGACTTCCAGTTCCAGCCGGGACGGCGGCAGGCCGGATGCCGCCAGGGCTTCGGCAACCGCAGCGGGCAGCCCACCATCCTCGAACTGGGCGGGGGCGATGTTCACCGCCACCGTCAGCGGTGCCGGCCATTTCGCCGCCATGCGGCAGGCTTCCTGCAGGACCCAGGTGCCGATCCGTCGCATCAGGCCGAGCCGTTCGGCCGCCGGCAGGAAGACGTCCGGGGCCAGGAGCCCGCGTTCGGGATGGCGCCAGCGGATCAGCGCCTCGAATCCGGTCAGCCGTCCTTCGGGCAGCGCAAGCTGGGGCTGGTAGTGCAGTTCGAAGGCACAGGCGGCGACGGCTTCGCGCAGCGCGATCTCCAGGGCGCGCTGTTCCTGCCAGCGCCGGTCCATCTCAAGGCTGAACCGGCGGAAGCCTCCGGTGCCCTCCACGCCGATTTCGTTGCGGGCCATGGCGGCGCGGCGCAGCAACTCGCCCGCGCTCGCTCCGTCGTTCGGGGAGACCGCGACCCCGATGCGCGGTGTGACGATCACCACCTCCCCGCCGATCAGGTAGGGCCGGCCCAGCAATTCGACCAGCCGCCCACCGAGTGCGGCGGCCCGTTCGCCATCCTCCACATCGCTTTGCAGGACAGCGAACTCCTCGCCCGCCATGCGCGCCACGAGGTCGGCGTCGCGCACCGCCGCCTGGAGGCGCCGCGCCGCCGCGCGCAGCAGGTCCTCGCCGATCGCGTGGCCGAGCACCTGGTTGACGGCGCGGATTCCTTCGATGTCGCACAACAGCACCGCACTGCCGGTGCGCCGGCGCGGCGGGCGGTCCAGCGCGGCCGCCAACCGGGCCTCGAACATCGCGCGGTCGGCGAGGCCGGTCAGCGGATCGAAGCCGGCAGCGCCCGAGGCGAGCAGCGTTTCCGCGAAAACCGCGATTGTCCATGAACCGCCAGAGGCGCGGCGGATGGCAAAATGCAGCCCCGGCGCGCCCGGAAGGCGCAGCGCCGCCTCTTCCTCGGCGTCCGGCAGGGTGGCGGCAAGGCAGGCCGCGAGCAGGGATGCGACAGCGTCCCGGTCGAGCCGCGGGCTGGCTTCGAGCATGTCGTGCAACCCGCGCGCCTGGCGCGCCGTCCGCGACAGGCCCAGCAGCGCGACGGCACGGCCATTGACCAGGCCGACATGCAGGTCGGCATCGAAGCTCAGCAGGCCTTCGGTGGTGCTCGAAGCAGGGAGGGCGGCGACCACGCCTTGGGTCCGCCCGATCTCGGCATCCGCCATTCCGTCCATGCTGAACCGCCTGTCTTCACCCGGATGGGAGCAAGGCCACACCATCGAGATAAGGCGCGACCCGCGATCCATTCAGGTAGCGGGAGCAGGTGAAGAAAGAATTGAGATGGCCAAGGGGCCATGACCCATGACCCCAGGATGTTGGACGTCGCCCTCCGCGCGCTGACGCCCGCGAGCGTCTTCACGCGCCTGACGGACCCCAGTCAGGCGCGATCTGCTCTATCGCGCGCGTTCGAGAACCGAGACGTAGTTGGCCACCGCCGCGCCACCCATGTTGAACACGCCGCCGAGATCGGCCTTGGGCAATTGCATCGCCCCCGCCGCTCCGGTCAGTTGCATCGCCGCCAGCACATGCATCGACACGCCGGTGGCCCCGATGGGATGCCCCTTGGATTTCAGGCCGCCGGACCGGTTCACCGGCAATCGTCCGCCCGCCGCCGTCCAGCCTTCCAGCGCGGCGCGGCCACCCTGCCCTTCCGCCGCCAAGCCCATCGCCTCGTATTCGATCAGCTCGGCGATGGTGAAGCAGTCATGCGTCTCGACGAAGGACAGGTCGGCCACGGTGATGCCCGCCTGGGCATAAGCCCGCGCCCAGGCCTCCCTGGCGCCTTCGAAGCGAACGATGTCGCGCGCCGCGATGGGCAGCAGGTCGTTGACCTGAACGGCGGCACGGAAGCGGATGGCCTTGCCCATCGACTGCGCCGTCTCGGCATCCGCCAGCACCAGCGCCGCCGCGCCATCGGACACCAGCGAGCAATCCGTGCGCTTCAGCGGGCGCGCGACATAGGGGTTCTTCTCGCTCTCGGTGCGGCAGAATTCATAGCCGAGATCCCGGCGCATCTGCGCCCAGGGATTGTCCACGCCGTTCTTGTGGTTCTTGGCCGCGATGGCCGCCAGAGCATCCGACTGGTCGCCATGGCGCTGGAAATAAGCCTCGGCGATGCGCCCGAAGACGCCGGCGAAGCCGCCTTCGATATCCTGCTCCGTCTTGCGATAGGACGCAGTCAGCAGGATGTCGCCCACCTTCGGGCCGGGGGTGGAGGTCATCTTCTCCGCCCCCACCACCAGCGCGATGCGGCCGCGCCCGGCGGCGATGAAGTCCCGCGCGCCATGAATCGCGGCGGACCCTGTCGCACAGGCATTCTCGAAGCGCGTGATCGGCTTGAACCGCAGTTCCGGGACCGATTGCAGCAGCAGCGAGGCGGGAAATCCCTGCGGCGTGAAGCCCTCCCCGAAGACTCCGACGAAGCCGGCATCGACATCCTCGGGCGCGATGCCGGCATCCTCGATGGCCACGCGGGCGACGCGGGCCATCAGCGTCTCAAGGTCAGGGGCGTCTTCGAGCTTGCCGAAGGGGCTGTGCGCCCAGCCGATGATGCAGGATTCGGTCATGACGGTTGCTCCTGGTCGTTCGGGTTCAATCCGGGCCGCCGCGATCGCCGACCGGCGGGGCGAGTGGCAGCGCATTCGTGAGTGGCGAGGCTTCCAGCCGGTCGCGCAGCGAGCCGATCTCGGGTTCGTCCGGCGCTGCGGCGATCGGGCCCGCCCAGCCCAGCCGTTCGGCTCGCCAGGACAGCATGGCGCGCAAGGTGGCGTCGGGCGCCCGGCGCGGCACACAGTCGGGGATTTCGGGTTCGGGATGGGCCGTCTCCACCGCGGTCCCCGCGGCGAGGACGGCGTCGTGGCCGGCCAGCGTGATCTCGACCAGTTCGACAGGCGCGCCGGCGGGTTCCTCGATGAACCCATGGCCATCGACCAGCAGACCGGCGGGGATCAGCGCGCCATCCACCAGGATCGCATGGTCGGGGGGCAGCAGCAGATCCTCCTGCGGGGCGCCATCGTCAAGCGCTTCGGCCCGCAGCCGGACCATCGGTCCCGCCCATTGGAGGCGGCGGGTCGCGACCACGGCCTGGAACGGGGCGGCGACACCGGAGATGGCCAATACCAATGCGCCAGGGGCGAGAGTTTCCACCGCCACATGGCCGGTCGGCGTGAGAACCTGGGTACCGATCGGCAGGCCTTTTTCGGGCAGGGTCTCGCTCACGCTCAGATTCCTCATGCGGTCGGCCGTTGAGCGACAAGGTCGGGCCGCGCCGGGCGGGGGTCAACCAGGAGGTGCCTGGGCGGTGGCGAACCGGAAAGGGCGTTGCCAACTCCGAACCTCCCCCACCAAAGGCTTAAGGCCTTTGGAAACCTCAACTTTACGCAAAAGGCAGGAGGATGTGATTCTTGCGGGAGGTGAGAGGGACCTGGGATTTGGCGCGCCCTGAGGGATTCGAACCCCCGACCCACGAGGTAGAAGCTCGTTGCTCTATCCAGCTGAGCTAAGGACGCCCGTCACTGTCCTACCACGAGCCGCGGCGATCAGTGCGACCAGTTCTCGATCCGGCCGAAGCGGAAATTGTCGGCATACACCTTGGGCTTCATCGCCACGCCCTTTGCCGGCGTCTCGACTTCATAGGCGATACCCTGCGCCTGCGCGTAGGCCAATGCTTGCTCGCGCGTGTCGAAGGCCAGGTGGACCTGCCGGTTCATGTCGCCCGAACCAACCCAGCCGGTCAGCGCATCCAGCACCTTGGCTTCGGACGGCGCATATTCCAGCACCCATCCCTGCGCCCTGCCACGGCCCGACTGCATGGCCGATTTCGGCGGCTGGAAAATGCGGGCCAGGCCCTTGTGCTGCGCCATGCGTACCGTCCTGCAACGTCAAATCGGCAACAAGTCGAATCGGGGCGACTGGATTCGAACCAGCGACCCCTTGGTCCCAAACCAAGTGCGCTACCAGACTGCGCTACGCCCCGTCGCGGCGCACCCTATGGAAGCCGGGGCGCGGGGGCAAGCGCCGCCATGGCGGAGATCGCACGGGCCGGGACTATGGCGACGTCCCGAACAACGGATGCAGCACCCGGTCCCCGGCACGGATATCAAGTTGTTCCGTGATGCCCGCCCGCAATTCGAGTGTCGCGCGCACCGGACCGCCCGAGGACACCGTCGCCAACGACAGCGGCACCGTCCGTTCGGCGATGCGATGGATTCGCCCATCGGCCGCGATGAACACCATGTCCAGGGAGGAGATGGTGTTGCGCATCCACATGCTGCTCTCGCGCGGGGTGCCCCAGTCGAACAGCATGCCTTCGTCGGGCTTCACATCGGGGCGGAACATCAGGCCGATCATCTGCTGTTCTGGCCGGACCGCCATTTCCACCGTGAAGGGTAGCCTGCGGCCGTCACGGGTCAGGATGACCATGGGTTCGGTGGGCAGCCGTGCCTGCGGCTGGTCCACGCCGGGCTGGGCGCGGGCTGCGGCAGGGGCAGCGACAAGGACGGCAAGGATGGCGCGGCGGAACATCATGCCGCTGTCATGGCACGACAGGCGCCAGAGCGGAAAGATCCTCGACCGCCCGCGCCGCCGCCCGGCGGACGACCGCACGCACCACGCCCGGCCGCGGCGCATCGGCAATGGTGGTGAACCAGGCCTCCGGGGGATTACGCCCCGCCGCGCGGGCAAAGGACAGCGCACGCATCACCGCCTCGGCCGCGGGCGGCAGGCGTTCGGGAAAGTCGTGGCCGTTCAGCCGGCCCCAGACCCCGGCCCAGCATCGCGCCACCGACCACGGATTGTACCCCCCGCCGCCCAGCACGATCAGCCGCGGAGCCATCGGCATGATCGCGCCCACTACCGACCGATGGGATGTATTGGACAGTGACAGCCGGGCCAGCGGGTCTTCCTCCAGCGCATCCGCCCCGCATTGCAGCATGATCGCCTCCGGACGCAGGTGACGTGCGATCGGCAGGATCGCCTCATGCAGCACCCACAGCATTTCGCTGTCGTTGAAGCCCGGCGGGACGGGAATGTTGCGGGCATGGCCTCCCGCGCGGTCATCCGTGGCCCCGGTGAAGGGCCAACGCCCATCCTCATGCACCGACAGGGTGAACACGCGCGGGTCGTCGTGGAAGGCGTCCTGAACGCCATCGCCATGATGGGCGTCGATGTCGAGATACAGGATCCGCGTCAGCCCTTGGTCGAGCCAGGCCATCAGTCCCAGCACGGCATCATTGACGAAACAGAAGCCGCTCGCGCGGTCGGCCCGGCCATGATGGGTGCCCCCGCCTGGGACATGGACGATGCCGCCCTGGCGGGTCAGTTCCGCGGCCAGCAGGGTGCCGCCCGCACTGGTTGCCGGGCGGCGGAACATCTCGCGATAGATCGGGTTGCCATCGGCGCCGATTCGAAAGCGCTCGCGCTCCGCCGGACTGACCTGCTGGGTGGCCTCGGCCCGCTGCAATGCGTCGATGTAGTCCGGCGCATGAAACCGGGCGAGTTCCGCCGGGCTGGCCATCGGGCTGTCGCGGTACTGCGCGTCCGGCAACCAGCCGAGGGCGCGGATCAGGTCGAGCGTTACCGAGACGCGCGGGATCGCCAACGGGTGCTTCGACCCGTAGCTGGAACGACGGTAGATCTCGGATCCGATCAGGATGGGCGGCATCTGCGTCGGTCAGGGATGGGGCTGCACCGCGCAGCCCGCAAGGGCAGCATCGCGGGCGCGCGATTCACGACAATGGACCGCCGGCCCTGCCCCGGATAGCGTGAACAACTCGGCGTGATTCGCCCGCCTGTGTCCCCGGAGGAACGTCTTGCGCTTCAGTGACCTGGTCGTCGCGCTCGAACTGCTGTCCCGCCATGAGGTGAATGACGCGCTTCAGGTGCAGTCGCGGTCCGGTCGGGCCTTGGGCGAAATCCTGGTCGAGATGGGCCTGCTCAGCGCCCACACCGTCGCGGAACTGCAGGATGGCCTGCCGCCGCCGCCCGACAGCATCGCCCAGCTCGGCATCGACACGCGCATCGTGCTGGACATGCTGGTCAAGTTCCTCAGCAACACCGGACAGGGCAGCACGGCCTCCATTGCCGAGACGCTCGCCATCTCCCGCCGCCTGTCCACCGTCCTGATCGAGACGGCGCGCGCCCAGGGCATCGTCGAACTGAAGCCCGGGATCGTCGCTGGCGAATTGCGCGTGGACCTGACCCCGCGCGGGCGGTCCATGGCGGTCGAGGCCTTCGCCAACAGCGCCTATATCGGCCCCTTGCCCGTCTCCCTCGACGAATATTCCAAGCGCGTCCTGCGCCAGACCATTCGGGGGGAGCTGGTGACCGCCGAGGCGGTCGCATCCGCCATGGTGCCCCTGGTGGTCGAGGAAAGCCTGCTCGCCAAGGTCGGCATCGCCGCCAATGCGGGCCGGTCCATCCTGCTGTATGGCGCGCCGGGCAACGGCAAGACCTCGATCGCCGAACGCATGGTCAAGACCTTCGGCGCGATGGTCCTGGTGCCCCATTGCTTCGAGGTCGCCGGCCAGATCGTGAAGGTCTTCGACCCGTCGGTGCATCGCAAGCTTGGCTCCGGTGGCGTCAGTCGGGCGACGTCATCGAGCCTGTTCGCCGATGAATTCGACCCGCGCTGGGTGCCCTGTCGGCGGCCCTTCGTCTCGGCGGGCGGCGAGCTCAGCCTCGACATGCTCGACCTCAAATTCGAGGAGACCGCGCGCTTCTATGAGGCTCCGCTGCATGTGAAGGCGATGAACGGCGTGCTGCTGATCGACGATTTCGGCCGCCAGCTGGTCCGCCCCGACGCCCTGCTGAATCGCTGGGTGGTGCCGATGGACCGGCGGATCGACTTCCTGAAGCTGCATACCGGGCAATCCTTCCAGATCCCGTTCGACCAGCTGCTGGTGTTCTCGACCAATCTTTCGCCACGCGACCTGATGGACGGCGCCTTCCTGCGCCGCCTGCCCTACAAGATCCACGTCCAGGAGCCCTCCTCCGGCGATTTTGCGCGGCTGCTGCGGACCACGGCGGAAGATTCCGGGATCGACTATCCTGAAGCGGCGATCGCCTTCACCATCGAGACGATCCAGCAGCACGGCACGCCCCTCGCCTTCTATCAGGCGAGCGAGATCCCGCAGCAGATCGCCGACTACTGCCAATTCCTCGGCCGGGCACCGATCGCCGATGAAAGCACGATCCGCTTCGCGCTGGGCAACCTTCTGGTGGATTGACGCGGCGGCCCGAACCACAAGGGCCGGGCCGCCATCCTGACGCGTCAGCCCTGCGGCATGCCCTCGGGCACGATGGTCTTGATCAGGCTGGCGTCCAGCGCCTCGTATTCATGATACCCGATCGTCTCGTAGAGTTCGGCGCGGGTCTGCATGCGCCCGACCGCGTTCTGCGTACCGCCGTCGCGGCGGATCGAGACATACAGCTCCTCCATCGCCCGCGCCGCGACACGCAGGTGGCTGACCGGCCAAATCACCATCGCATAGCCCATTTCCTGGAACTCGGCGGCGGTGAAGAACGGGGTGCGGCCGAACTCGGTCATGTTCGCCAGCAGCTTCACGCCGGGCATGCGCCGGGCGAATTCGGCGAACATCTCCCGCGTGGTCAGCGCCTCGGGGAAGATCGCATCGGCGCCGGCGTCCAGGTATTTCTGCGCACGGGCCACGGCGCCATCCATGCCCTCGCTGGCCGCGGCATCGGTGCGGGCAATGATGACGAGGTTCTTCCGGGCGCGACGTGCCGCATGCACTTTCGCGGCCATGTCATCGGCCGAGGCAAGCTTCTTGTCGTTCAGATGCCCGCATTTCTTGGGCAGCAGTTGGTCTTCCAGATGCACCGCACCGGCGCCCGCTTCCTCGAAGCAGCGGACCATGTGCATGACGTTCAGCGCCTCGCCATATCCGGTGTCGCCATCGACCAGCACCGGCAGGCCCGACGCACGCACCACCTGGCGGATGTGCCAGGCGACATCATCGACCGTGATCATGCCCAGGTCGGGCAGACCCATCGTCGCCGACATCGCGGCGCCGGACATGTATAGCGCCGGGAAGCCCTGCTTCTTTGCCAGCAGCGCGGCGATGCCCAGATGCGCGCCGGGCAGTTGCAGGATTTCCGGCCGGTCCAGCAGGCGGCGGAAACGGACGCCCGCGGGTTCGTCGGGCAGGTCGTCGGCGATCACGTAGGGCATCGGGCCCTCCTCACAGGAAGAAGATCAGTGTCACCAGGATAAACAGCGGGACCAGGAACACCACCGCCCAGGCGCAATACCCGAAGAAGGAGGGCATGCGTTCGCCGTATTCCTCGACGATCGCCTTCACCATGAAGTTCGGTGCGTTGCCGATATACGAATTGGCCCCCATGAACACCGCGCCGCAGGAAATCGCCGCCAGTGTGGCCGCGCCCTGGGTCATCAGATGCCCCGGGTCGCCGCCCGCCAGGTTGAAGAACACGAGGTAGGTCGGCGCGTTGTCGAGGAAGGATGACAGCACCCCGGTCATCCAGAAGAACACCCAGGGCACCGGTTGCCCGGCGGCGTCGGTGGTCAGCGCGACCAGTGGCGCGGCGGCACCTGCCATCCCGGCGCGCAGGATTGTCAGTACCGGCGCCATGGTGACGAAGATCGCCGCGAACAGCTTGGCGACCTCAATGATCGCACCCCAGGCGAAGCCGTTCGCCTCCCGCAACGCAGGCGCGGTCAGACGCACCGAGGCATAGGTGATGGCGAGGAACACGGCCACGCCGACCAGCCTTTCGGCGCCGATATGCTGGCCGAAGAGCGTCACCTCGCCGGGCTGCCAGGCACCCTGGATCAGCACCATCGCGACGACGCCGCCGATCAGCCCGAGATTCACCGTGCCTTCGATCCGCAGAGGCTCGCGTTCACCCAAGGCCGGCGCATGCGCCTTTTCCTTGGACCAGGCGATCGAATCCAGCACGTAATAGATCGCCAGCAGCAGCACCGCGCAGAACAGGAATTCCGCGAACAGATGCGTGGTGGTCCAAAAGAACGACACGCCCTTGAGGAAGCCCAGATACAGAGGTGGGTCGCCCAGCGGCGTCAGCGACCCGCCGATGTTGCTGACCAGGAAGATGAAGAAGACGAAGGTGTGGGTCTTGCGGCGGCGGAATGCATTGGCGCGCAGCACCGGCCGAATCAGCAGCATCGAGGCACCCGTGGTGCCCATCACCGACGCGATCACCGTACCCAGCGCCAGCAGTGCCACATTGGTCAGCGGCGTGCCGACCAGCGATCCCTTCAGCAGGACGCCGCCGCCCGTGACATACAGCGCCAGCAGCAGCGCGATGAACGGGATGTATTCCTGCAGGACAATGTGCCAGACCTCCTCGGCGGCGCGTCCGGGGCCGAACACGATCGCGAGGGGCAGCACCAGCAGCACCCCCCACCCGGCCGCGATCTTGCCGTAGTGGTGATGCCAGACATGCCCGGCCAACAGCGGCATCAAGGCGATGGATGCCAGCAGCCCGACAAAGGGAATCCCCCAGGCGAGGGACAGGTCGGCTCCGGAACTGGCGGCCTGCGCCGGGGCTGTCGCGAGCACCCACATGGCCGCCGCCAGCATCAGGGGCATCCGCGTCGCGGAAGCGGCTCTGGCCAGTCGCATGGAAGCTCCGTCCCTATTCGGTCGGGGCGGCGCCCCGGATCGCGTGCTTGCAGGAGGCGGGCCAGGACGACAAGAGGGGCCCGCCCGGCACGCCGCTTCCCAACCCCAGCCGCGCCGGGTGATTTCACAGGGGCGGGTTCTGCTCTATTTTGCCCCGAGACCAGGAGACCAGCCTATGGACATGAGCGGCGAACGCCGTATCCACGCCTCGCGCCAGCGGGTGTGGGATGCGCTGAATGACCCCGAGATGCTGCGTGCGTCGATCCCGGGCTGCGAATCCGTCACCCGCACCGCGGAGGACGCCTTCGAAGCCAAGGTCTCGTTGAAGATCGGGCCGATGGCGGCGAAGTTCGGCGGAAAGGTGAAGCTCGAGAACATCAACGCGCCGATCTCCTACACCATCACCGGCGAGGGCAATGGCGGCGCGATGGGCTTCGCCAAGGGCGGTGCCGATGTCGCGTTGGAGGAGATCAGCCCCGATGAGACGCTGCTGAAATACGCGGTCAAGGCGCAGGTCGGCGGCAAGATGGCGCAGCTCGGCGCCCGGCTGATCGACAGCACCGCCAAGCAGATGTCGGACCAGTTCTTCGACCGCTTCGCCGCCGCCGTCGCCCCGCCGCCGGCCGCCGAACCCGAACAGGCCGTAGCCGAGGCGCCGGCCGTGGCCCGTGCCGCCGCGGCCTCGATGATCGCGCCGGCCGAAGCGGCGCCAGTGATCGGGGCGATCCGCCCGGCTTCGACCGCCCCGGCGGGCATCTCGATCTTCGACCTGCTGCCCGAGGCCCCCTTCGGCATCCCGCTGCTGGCCTGGGCCGGCGGCGCCGTGTGGCTGGTCATCCTGGCGCTGATGTTCCTGTGACGCAGGGCGCTGGTCCGACGTCGAGCAACCAGGCGGCCGAGGGCCACGGCGCCGCGGGTGGCGGGGGCGTGCACCCGACGCTGCCGGCCAGCGTGGATGCAACGCAGGCGCTGCTTGCGGCCGGCGGCTACATCGCCGACCGCGCGCTGGCGACGACGGTGCACCTGGCCTTGCGCATGGGCCGGCCGCTGTTCCTCGAAGGCGAACCGGGCACCGGCAAGACCGAGATCGCCAAGGTGCTGGCCGCGATGCTGCCGCGGCACCTGGTGCGGCTGCAATGCTATGATGGGCTGGACCTGTCGGCCGCCGCCTATGAGTGGAACCACGCCCGGCAGCTCATGGCGATCCGCCTGGCCGAAGCCGCCGGGGAAACCGATCGCGAAGCGCTGGAACGCGGCATCTACGACCGCCGCTTCCTGCAATCCCGCCCGTTGCTCCAGGCGCTGGAAGGCGAACCCTCAGTCCTGTTGATCGACGAGCTGGACCGCGCCGACGAACCCTTCGAGGCATTCCTGCTGGAGATCCTGGGCGACTTCCAGATCTCCATCCCCGAATTGGGTACCATCCGGGCTGCGACCCCGCCGGTCGTGATCATCACGTCAAACCGCACGCGCGAAGTGCATGACGCGGTGCGCCGGCGCTGCCTGTACCATTGGGTGGATTATCCCGATGCGGGGCGGGAACGCGCCATCCTACGGGTGCGCGCGCCCGGCCTGCCGGACCGGCTCTCGGCGCAGATCGTCGCCTTCGTCCAGAGGGTCCGGGAGGGGGATTATTTCAAGCTGCCGGGCGTCGCCGAGACGATCGACTGGGCGCAGGCCCTCACGGCGCTCGACGCCAAGGAACTGGAACCAGGCGCGGTCGATGAGACGCTCGGTGTGCTGCTGAAGTATCAGGACGACATCACCAAGCTGAAGGGTGCTGAAGCGGCGCGGCTGATCGGCGAAGTCACCGCCTGAGCGGTTCAGATGCGCCGCGCCGTCGCCCAGATCAGCGCCGGCGAGGCGAGCAGCCCCAGGATGACGGGCGACATCCAGGCAGCGAGCCAGGGATCGACCAGCCAGGCGGCGGCCAGCATCAGCAGGCCGATCACCACCCCGCCGCGCGCGAAGCGCCATGATTCCGAGAAGGGCAGCGTGGTGCCGTCCCGGCACTGCGCCTTCCATCCGGAATCGCGCCCGGCCAGCACCGCGAGGACATGGCCCGCCTGCCGCACCATGGTCGCGGGCGAGATCAGCGCCGAGATCGTGATCTCCGCGACCGCCCCGCCGAACAGCCCGCCCCAGCCGCGCAACCCGCGCGGGCGCCGCACGGACACCGCCACGGACAGCACGCCCAACAGTTTCGGCGCCAACAGCAGCGCGAGCGTCGCGGCGAACACCCAGACCGCGCGCTGGGCATCGACCACCGGCCATTGCGGGAACAGAACATGCGTCTGCGGGAAGTATTCCGGGCGCAAAAAGCGCGACTGCAACGCCACCACGATACCCAGCACCAGGAACACCAGCCACAGCGCCGCGCTGAGGTAGGACCCGATGCCGATCGCCAAATGAAGCCGGCTCAACGGATGCAGCCCTGGCGCGGCGATGACCGCGGCATGTTGCAGATTGCCCTGGCACCAGCGACGGTCCCGCGCATCGAGGTCCGGCAGGGTCGGCGGCCCACCTTCGAAACTGCCGCCCAGCCGCGGCAGCATGTACACACCCCAGCCCGCCCGGCGCAGCAGCGCGGCCTCGACGAAGTCATGGCTCATGATGTCGCCGCCAAAGGGCTTGCGCCCGGGCAGCGCGGGCAGCCCGCAGGTCTCGGCGAAGGCACGGGTGCGGATCAGCGCATTGTGGCCCCAGTAATTGCCATCCGCGCCATGCCAGGCCGCCGCCCCGGTCGCCAGGACGGGGCCATACACCCGGCTGGCAAATTCCTGCAGCCGCGCGAAGACGGTCTGGCCGCCCTGGAGCACCGGCACGGTCTGCAACAGGCCGGCATCAGGGTCCGCCCGCAGCGCCGCCACCAGGTGTTCGAGCGTGGCCGCTGTCATCAGGCTGTCGGCATCGAGGATCAGGAACGCCTCATAGGCGGCACCGAAGCGCCGCACCCATTCCGCGATGTTGCCGGCCTTGCGGCCGGTGTTGTCGTCACGGCGGCGGAAGAACACCCGGCATCCGGGGCTTCCGCGCAGCGCAAGCACCGCGTCCCGTTCCGCGGCCACCTGCGCGGGATCCCGGCTGTCACTGAGCACGAAGATGTCAAAGGCCGGATCAGCGCCGCGTGCATGCAACTCGCCGCGCATGGCCGCGAGCGAGGCCATGACCTCGGACACCTCCTCGTTGCAGACCGGCATCAGCAAGGCGGTCGGCCCCGACCCCACCGGCCGCGACAGCGCCGGCGGGCGCCGCAGCAGCGCCGCGAATCCCAGCAACGCCGTGGCGAAGGACAGCGCGATCGGCAGCAGCAGGATGGCGAACAACAGCGTCATCACGACGCCGGAGACGGTCCAGCGCGCGAGGCCCAGCACGTCCCACATCTCGGCGGTGGCGAACGCCGTCACGCCCGCCGTCACGACAATGACGAAGGCGCGGCCGCGCCACGTCCCGCTGGGCGATCCCGGTGCGGGCCGGCGATCCGCGCTGTCATCCGACAGGGGCCGCACCGGCATGTCCAGCGGCGCCTCGGGCGGCAGCAGCCGCGGCGGCGGGTTCAGCCCGTCCATCGAAAGGTCCAGGTCTCGGAGGCGGGTGTCGGCGGGCCGCCCAGCACGGCACGCAGTTCCGCCAGCCTGGCACTGCCGGGTTCGAGTTCGAAGGACAGGCGCAGCCCACCGGTCTCCGGGTTGGCCTGCACGACCGGATTGGCGATGCGGCCGGCACTGGTGGTGACGGTAGCGGGGGGCAATGTGTCGATCCGCCCGGCGGCCGGCGTGGTGTCGAGTACGAAGCGCACCGCATCCGCCCGCCCCGCGGCGCCGCTGCGGGTGGCGGCGAAGCGCAGCGCATCGCCCGGCAATGGCGGCGCGGAGGTCCAATGCAGCCGGTAGCGCAGCCGCTGCGGAACGCCAGCCTTCAGACCCTCCCGCGGGACCCAGGCGGAGACGATGTTGTCGTGGATCTCGCTCTGTGTCGGGATCTCGACCAACTGCACCTCACCAGGACCCCACTCGTCCAACGGTTCGACCCAAAGGCTCGGCCGACGGTGGTAGGAAGCCTCGAGATCCTCATAGTCGCTGAAGTTGAGGGCGCGCTGCATCAGCCCGAAGCCGCGCGGTGCGACATCCTGGAAGCCGCTGACCTGCAGGCGGCCGGGATTGGCCAGCGGGCGCCATATCTGTTCGTCGCGGCCGCTGCGTATCAGCAGGCCATCGGAATCATGCACGGCGGGGCGGAAATCGCTGACGCCGCCGCGATGGCCGGGCCCGAACATGAACATGCTGGTGCCGGGCGCGATGCCGATGCCATCGACTGCCACGCGGGGGAACAGTTCGGCCTCGACCTCCATCACGGTCGCCGCACCCGGCGCGATGACGAAGCGGTACGCGCCTGTCAAAGACGGCGATTCCAGCAGCGCGTGCACCGTGATGCTGCGCGCACCTGCGTCGGGGCGTTCGATCCAGAAGGCGGTGAAGGCGGGGAATTCCTCGCCGGCGGGATGGCCGGTGCGGATCGCCAAGCCACGCGCCGACAGCCCATAGACATGGCCGCGCCCGAGGGCGCGGAAGTAGCTGGCGCCGAGGAAGCTGCACAGCTCGTCGAAATGATCCGGCCGGTTCAGCGGGTGCAGGATGCGGAAACCCGCATAGCCGATATCGCCGGCGCCTTCCGGCGGCGCGCCCTTGTCGAAGGTGAATTGGCTGGGGTCGTAGCGCAGCGGTACCGCGGCGCCCTGCGCGACCTCGAAGACATCGACGCGATCCTTGAACAGGAAGCCCAGATGATGCGGCTGCACGCGGAAGCCCAGATCGGCATCGGCCCACAGCGACTGCTCGGGGCGGAAGCGGATGCCGCGATACCCGTCGTAATCCAGCGTATCCAGGGTGCGCGGCAGGTTGGCGCGCAGCGACCGATGCGGGCGCTCGGCGCGGGCGCGCGCGATCGCCGGCACGGTGCCGGAATCGAATGTGGTGCGCGGCGGGATGCCCAGGCTGCTCGACAACGACCCCCGGCGCGGCGGAACCGCGAGTGCACCACCCGCGAGAAGGATCGCCAGGTTGCGGCGACGCAGCCTCATGCCCTGCGGGCCCGGATGACGTGCAAGCCGTGCGGCTGCGCCGGTATCATGGATCGGATGGCCTCCTGCCGTTCCTGGTATGACGTCCACAACGCAGTGCCCGAGGCGGGGTTGCCGCACTGCGTCATGGCGCGGTTGGGCGTGTGGCGGCGAAGCCGCTATAAGGGCTGGTCCTGGAGGCGCTCCGGCCCGCATGTTTCCTGACCGCGACCCAACCCGAATCTTCGCCCCGCGCGGCCAGGCCGCGACGTCCGGCCATCTTGCCGACAATCTGCTGGCCTTCACCCGGCTGTTGCGCCGCACCGGGTTGCCGCTGGGCCCGGGCGAGGCGATCGCGGGGCTGGAGGCGCTGCCCGAGATCGACCTGTCAGAACGCCGCCAGGTTCACGCGGCGTTGCGCGCCGTGATGGTGCACCGGCGCGAGCATTTCGAGATTTTCGACCAGGCCTTCCAGCTGTTCTGGCGCGACCCGGAAGCCGCCGCCCACGCCGCCGCCATGGCGCTGATGGATGGCAACAAGCCCAAGGACGAGAAGCCGCCGCCGGCCTCCCGCCGGCTGGCCGAGGCCATGACCGAGAACAAGCCGAAGCCGAAGCTGGCCGAGGAACCGCCGCCGCAGCAGGACATGACATTCACGGTCAGCGAGCGCGAACGGTTGAGCGAGATGGATTTCGAGGCGATGTCGGCCGCCGAGATCGCGGCGGCGAAGCAGGAGATCAAGCGTCTGACGCTGCCGCTGGATGAACGGCGCACGCGGCGGTTCCGCCCTGATCCCTTCGGCCCGGTGGCGGACCTGCGCGCCACGGTGCGCCAATCCCTGCGCACGGGCGGCGAGATCCTCGACCTCGCGCGCCGCCGGCGCATCACCCGGCCGCCGCCACTGGTCGTGCTGTGCGACATCAGTGGCAGCATGGCGCGCTACGCGCAGGTCCTGCTGCATTTCCTCCATGCCGTCGCCAATGACCGCGACCGCGTCCACACGTTTCTGTTCGGCACCCGGCTGACCAACGTCACGCGGCAGTTGAAGCACCGCGACCCGGAAGTCGCCTTCCAGATGATCTCCCATATCGTGCCGGACTGGTCCGGCGGGACGCGGATCGGCGAGAGCATCGACCTGTTCAACCGCCTGTGGGGCCGGCGGGTGCTGGGCCAGGGCGCGGTGGTCCTGATGATCACCGACGGGCTGGACCGGGAGGGCGCGAAGGGCCTGGCGGAGGCCACGGCGCGGCTGCGCGGATCGTGCCGGCGGTTGATCTGGTTGAATCCCCTGTTGAGATTCTCGGGCTTCCAGCCCAAATCCCAAGGCATCCGGGCGATGCTGCCCCATGTGGACGACTTCCGCCCGGTGCATAACCTGAACAGCCTGCGTGACCTGGTGGCGACTCTTTCGGACCGGCACGGCGCGCAGCGCGGGAGGATGGCGGCATGACCGACACCACGCATTCCGAGGATATCCTCGCCACCGCCGCCGCCTGGCGGGCGGCCGGTGAGCAGGTGGCGATCGCCACCGTGGTCGAGACCTGGGGCAGCAGCCCCCGCCCGGCCGGGTCCCGACTGGCTGTCACCGCATCCGGCCGGCTGGCCGGTTCGGTCTCCGGCGGCTGCATCGAGGGCGCGGTGGCGGATGCCGCCAAGCAGGCGATGGCGTCCGGGGCGCCGAAATTGCTCGATTTCGGTGTCTCGGACGAACGCGCCTGGGAAGTCGGGCTGTCCTGCGGCGGCAAGGTCAAGGTATTCGTGGAGCCGCTGGCGTGAAGGCCGAAACCCTCGCGCGGCTGCAGGATGAACGTGCCGCCCAGCGTCCGGTCGTGCTGCTGACGCGCCTGACGGATGGCGCCGAACACCTCTGGCCGCTCGATGCCGTGTCGGACGCGCTGGCCGAAGCCGCGCGCGCTGCGCTGGGGTCCGAGAAAGCCGGCACCGTCACGATCGATGGCGAACCCTGGTTCATCCATCCACACAACCCACCGTTGCGCATCATCGTCGTCGGCGCGGTGCATATCGCGCAGGCGATGGCGCCGATGGCAGCGCCGCTCGGCTTCCAGATGATCGTGGTCGATCCCCGCCGCGCCTTCGCCACGGAGGAGCGGCTGCCGGGCGTGACGCTCAACACCGACTGGCCGGACGATGCGATGGCGGTGCTGAAGCCGGATGCGCGCACCGCCGTGGTGACGCTGACGCATGACCCGAAGCTCGATGACCCCGCGCTCGATGCCGCGCTGAAATCGGACGCCTTCTACATCGGCGCGCTGGGCAGCCGGCGGACGCACGCCAAGCGCGTCGCCCGGCTGACCGAACTGGGGCACGGCGCCGGGGCGATGGCGCGCATCCATGCGCCGGTTGGACTCGACATCGAAGCCGTCACAGCGCCCGAGATCGCGCTGTCCGTGATGGCCGAGATCGTCGCCGCCCGCCGCGGCGCCGCACTGGGCGACCCGCGCCCCCTTCCCGCCCCGGCCGAAGGCCGCATCAGCATCGGCATCCCCGCATGATCTTCGGCCCCACGCCGATCGATGAAGCCAAGGGCGCGATCCTCGCCCATTCGCTGCGCCTGACAGGCCGTGTCCTGAAGAAGGGCACGGTGCTCGACGACGAGGCGATCGCCGCGATCCGCGAGGCCGGCAAGCGGGAGGTGATCACCGCCCGCCTGGAAGCCGGCGACGTGCCCGAGGACGAGGCCGCCGAACGCCTGGCGCAGGCGCTGCTGGCCGCGCACCTCGCCAAGTCGCGCGCCGCCACGGGGCGGGTGAACCTTCTCGCCGAGACCGCCGGCCTGCTGGTGCTCGATACCAAGCGGATCGACGCCATCAATGGCGTGGACGAAAGCGTCACGGTCGCCACCTTGCCGAACCACACCGTGGTCTCGGCCAAGGAGATGGTGGCGACCATCAAGATCATTCCCTTCGCGGTGCCTGGCCCGGTCCTGTCCGTGGTCGATGCAGTCGCGCGGCGCGCTGGCCCCACCCTTTCCATCCATCCCTTCCGGCCGCTCAAGGTCGGGCTGGTGCTGACCGAGATCCCCGGCATCAAGGACAAGGAAAGCGTGATGGAGGGCGCGGTCGAAGCGACCGCCACCCGCGTCGAAGCCCTGTGCGGCAGCATGCTGCCCACCGAGCGCGCCCGCCATGAGGAAGGCCCGGTTGCCGAGGCGCTCGGCCGTCTGAGGCGCGCCGGGGCGGAATTGCTGCTCATCGCCGGTGCCTCGGCCGTGGTGGACCGGCGCGATGTCGGGCCAGCGGCGATCGTGCGCGCCGGCGGCGTCATCGAACATTTCGGCATGCCGGTGGATCCGGGCAACCTGCTGTGCCTGGGCCGGATTGGCGACGTCCCGGCCATGGTGCTGCCCGGCTGTGCGCGCA
Source organism: Acetobacteraceae bacterium (assembly GCA_022842185.1). Lineage (GTDB taxonomy): Bacteria > Pseudomonadota > Alphaproteobacteria > Acetobacterales > Acetobacteraceae > Neoroseomonas. The sequence goes on along the minus strand of JALHQB010000002.1, from coordinate 171 downwards.
GCCCGAAGTTGAACGGCTTCGATTGGGTCCTGCAACGGCTCTTCGCGGGGCTGAAGGTCACGTCCGGCGACATCATGGCGATGGGCGTCGGCGGATTGCTGAAGGAGATCGAGGTCCGCCCGCTGCCGCGCGAACAGGCCCCGCGCACGCCGCCGCCCGCCCTGGCGCCGC
>JALHQB010000001.1 GCA_022842185.1 Acetobacteraceae bacterium | reverse complement strand
CAGGGCGGCCACCGCGGCCGGCCAGCCGGCCTGTTCCAGCAATCGCGCGGCGACGTAGCCATCGCCGCCATTGTTGCCGGGTCCCGCCAGCACCAGGGTCCGGCAGGGCCGGAAGCGGCGCATCGCGGCGCGGGCCACGGCGCGGCCGGCGGCTTCCATCAGCCTTTCGCCGGGAATGCCGGATGCGATGGCGGCCGCGTCGGCGCGGCCCATCTCGTCGGGGGTCAGCAGGGCAAGGCGGTCCATGGCGCGAGCATCCGCGCCCCCGTGGCGCGGAACAAGGCATCTGCCGCCTTGTTCCGCGGCGCGACCTGCTATGCTTGGCCGAACATCAGGAGTCGCGCATGGCCTTCGTCATCGCCGTCGCGCAGCGCAAGGGCGGCGCGGGGAAATCCACCATCGCCGCCAACCTCGCCACCGCCTTTGCCGAGGAAGGGCGGCGCGTGGCCTTGCTGGACGTCGATCCGCAGCATTCCCTGCAGCGCTGGGACGAGGTGCGCGGCCGGTCGCCCAAGGCGCGGCCGCTGCATTTCGAGGCGCCTTCGGGCTGGCGCGTGCCTGGCGTGCTCGACCGTCTGCGCAAGGACCAGGACGTGGTGTTGCTGGACACCGCACCGCATGACGACACCGATGCGCGGGTGGCGATCCGTTCGGCCGACCTGGTGCTGGTGCCGTTGCAGCCTTCGGCGGCCGATCTGTGGTCGATGGACGGCACGCTGGACCTGGCGAAGAAGGAAGGGCGCCAGGTCGCGCTGGTGCTGAACCGCGTGCCGGCGGCGGGCAAGCTGCGCGAACAGATCACCGCGATGATCCATGATCGCGGGCTGCCGTTGCTCGACCCCGTGCTGGGCAACCGGACGGCCTTCGCGCAGGCCTTCATGGCGGGCCTGGGTGCCGTGGAATCGGCGCCGAAGGGCGTGGCGGCCGGCGAGGCACGGGCATTGGCGGCGGCGCTTTCAGCGCTGAAGCGGGGCTGAGATGGCAACGCTGTTGTATGTCGCGCATGTGCTGTGCGCGGTCGTCTGGGTGGGCGGTATGGTCTTCGCCATGGCCGTACTGCGGCCTGCGGCGCATGAAGCGCTGGAAGGCCCGCAACGCCTGGCGATGATGGCGGCCGTGTTCCGCCGCTTCTTCCGCCTGCTGTGGCACGTGGTGCCGATCCTGATCCTGTCCGGCTGGGCGATGCTGTTCGGCTGGTATTGGGGGTTCGGCGCCAGCATCTGGCATGTCCATGTCATGCATGCGACGGGGTTGGCGATGGCAGCCATTTTCGCTTTTGTCGCGTTGGTACCGTGGCGGCGGATGCGTGCGGCGCTGGAAGCCGGCGACAGGCCGGCGGCGGCGGCCGCACTTGATACGATACGGAAAGGTGTTCTGGTGAATATGGTGATCGGATTGGCGACGGTGGCCGTCGCCGCTTGGGGGCGGTTCGGCGGATGAGCACGGCTGTGCGCGCGGACATCCAGATCGTCGAGGACGCGGCCCCGGAGTTCGAGGCGGTGGGCGCCATCCAGCGCGGCCTGCACGCTTTCAACCAGGAAATGGGCGGCCCCTATGACCGCGAACCAGTGACGCTGCTGGTCCAGGATGGTGATGGCAAGACCCTTGGCGGGCTGCTTGGCCTCACCTTTTGGGGGTGGCTGTTCATCGACTGGCTGTGGCTCAGCCCGGAGATGCGCGGGCAGCGCTATGGCGGGGAGTTGCTGAAGCGGGCCGAGGCGATCGCGCGCGAGCGTGGCTGCACCAACGCCTATACCGACACCTTCTCATTCCAGGCGCCGCATTTCTGGGAAAGCAACGGGTATGAGGAGTTCGGGCGGCTGGATGGCATGCCGCCGGGGCATGCCCGGGTCTGGTTCAAGAAGGTGCTGTAGCGCCGAGTTGCGTCAGGCGGCAACCGGGCGGTCGGGCCGGTGAGCCGTCGCGGCGCGCCGATATCGCGGCGCGACCGCGACGGTGTCAGATATCCCGGTCCAGCCAACCCGAAACATTGCCCGCGGCGCGGTAGGCGTCCCCTGCGCCAACGTCGTCCGGCGCGAAATCCATCAGCGTCGCGAGATGGCTGCGCTCGAGGGGGATATGGTCGAACGAGATGGCTTCCTCGGCCGCCTTCGCGCGGTAGGCCTGGATTGCGGCCTTGATGCCGTGGATCGCGGCGGCCAGCGGGTGAAATCCGGCCTGCTTCTCCGGCGTGTCGAGGCCGACCAGATGCTTGTCCTCGACATACCGCAGCGTCGTGTCGAGGTCGCCCATCATGTCCAGCGGAAAGGGGATCCGGATTTCCTGTGGGGCCATCGTCATTCGCTCCATGCTTGCACCGCAACGGGTGGCCGAGACGCCGCGGTGAGTCAACGACAAGCATAGAGCGGAGACCTGGGGCCGAGCCCCCGATCCGCCGCGGACGCAGCGCGCGGCCATTATGCGAGGCAGGCTGCGCGTCCTGGCGGGTTTGACGTGATCCGGTTCGCTCGGTCGTTCATGGCTCGCGGCGCCCGACTGGCGGGTGAACCGCGAAATATCGGAACCAGGGATTTGTGAATGACGGCGGTTCTCTCGCCGCCCTGATCGTTATCGTCTCTAACGCTCAAAATTGAGCCTATTCATTCTGCCTGGAATTCTCCAATATTTTGGTGATTTCCAAGCGAGTGATTGATCCACTGAGAACAGCATTTGGTTCGTATAATTGCGGTCATGGTTTGATCCATTATTCGTTGTCTTTAGTTTATTGAATTCAACTTTTCCGCATGAAACCAGGATGCTACTGTCTTCGTTGCAATCCCCGGTTCCATGTTGTGGAAACAGTGATGACCTCAGTACGCAGCTTACTGCGAAATGCGGCGCGGCCAGTGATCGATCCTGTTTGGCACCGCGTCTGGGGCCGGATCGAGCGCCGCCTCGCACCGCTTGAGACCCGGGTGTCGGCGATTGAAGTCGGGCAGGTCAGCGCGCCGGTGGGATCCGATCCGGCCGAACGAGCCTGGCAGCAACTGGCGCCTGCCTTCCTCAATGCTGTCAGCTCCGTGGAGGCTTTCGCCCATGCATTGCGATCGACACGCGGTGAACTCGGTGATCTCCGTGATTCCATCGATCGGGAGATGCAGGCCTTCGGCCAGACCTTGCAGGCATCACGCGCCGAAATTGGCGAACTCCGCGATCGCGTCGATCGGGACGCCGAGGCCGTCGGCGACGCCTTGCGTGCCGCGCGCCAGGAGATCCATGCCGCGCGCCGCGAAATCGGCGAGGTCCGCGATCGCACCGATCGGGAACCAAGCGCGCCGGACCTGACGTCCGTCTGGGAGCGGATCGAATTCGTCCGGCGCGAACTGATGTTCGAACAGCGCTACGGCCGCGGCGGATCCACCGCGTCAGCGGATGGGGTCGGTGGCGCGCCGGCAGCGCGCGTGATCGATACGACGAAGCTTGAGAGCATGCGCGCCTCGCCCGGAGGTATCCGGCTGAACCTTGGCTGCGGGCACATAGCGCTGGACGGTTATCTGAACGTCGACCGGCGCGATCTCCCAGGCGTGGACATCATTGCTACCGCGGATGACCTGCCCTTCGGCCCGAATTCAGTCTCCGAGATCGCGTCAGCCCATTTCCTGGAGCATTTCCCCGAGGAGATGCTGCGCCGGAACCTGCTGCCGTATTGGCATTCCCTACTGCGGGCGGGTGGTGCCTTCCGCGCCGTCGTGCCGGACGGCCAGGCCATGCTCTCGAAAGTCGCATCGGGCGAGATGCCCTTTGCCGATTTCCGCGAAGTGCTGTTCGGCGCGCAGGATTATGAAGGGGATTTCCACTACGACCTGTTCACCCCGGCAAGCCTGACGGCCCTGTTGCAGGAGGCGGGGTTTCGCGACGTGGCGGTGCTCGAAACCGGCCGCCGCAACGGCAAGTGCTATGAATTCGAGATCGCCGGGCAGCGGCCGTGAACGCGCGGGGCACGCTGACCACGCGCGGGCTCCGATATCTCAATCGCCTGGTGATGATGCCGCATCGCGTGACCGAGGCAGTGACGCGCCTTCACGCGCTCGAAGCCACGCTTGTCGCCACCGCACCCGCTGCACTGCCGACAGGTAAGGCGCGGTGCATCGATATCTTCAGCGGATACAGGGCGGAGGATCTGCGCGTCTTCGACAGCTTTGCCAACGCCAGGCCGCAGGCGGCGCCCGGCTGGGTGACGGATTTCATCGGCACGCGCACCCGCACCACGGCGTTGTGGAACGACGCAAGGCGCTTCGATGGGGAGGTGACGCCGCGGCCTGTCCCACATGACCTTTACGAAGCGATCGAATGGATCGGGCTGCTGCGCGCCGTGGTCGAGGTAGGCGATGGCCGCTTCGTCATGGCTGAACTCGGCGCTGGCTTCGGACCCTGGATCGCCGCCGGGGCATCGGCGGCACGACTGCGCGGCATTCGCGACTTTCATCTGACTGGGGTCGAGGCCGATCCGGGCCGCTTCGCGCTGATGCAGCAGCATATGGCCGACAACGGCGTGCCACCGGGCCAGCAACGCCTCTACTGCGCGGCGGTCGGCGTCGAGGGAGGCCAGGCCCGCTGGCCGCGTATTGCCGATCCCGCGAATGCCAGCGGCGGACGCCCCATCCGCGAGGGTACCGACGGCATCGACCTCGACGATGCCGCCTATAGTCCGCACGCGGTCAAAGACTTCATCGACGTCAAGATCGTGCCGCTGGCGACGATACTTGCAGACCATCCCGTGTGGGACCTGCTGCACATTGACGTGCAGGGGTGGGAGGCGAAACTCTGCGCCGGCACGATCAATGACCTGAACACCAAGGTCCGCCGCATGGTCATCGGCACGCATTCGCGCATCATCGACGGCCAGCTGGTGGAGATTTTGAGCGGCGCCGGCTGGGTTCTGGAGAACGAGAAGCCTGCGCGCTTTACCTTCGACGCCGCGAAATCAAGCATAGACCTGATGACCGAAATCGACGGCACGCAAATCTGGCGAAATCTCCGGCTGACTTGACGTGCCGGATCCGAGGGGATGCACATTGGTGAACGAGACAGAGGGCTTCCCAAGCACGATCGGACGCTATCTCAAGCGCCTGATCCTGCTGCCGCACACCGCGACCGAGGCGGCCGAGCGGAGCCGAGCGATCGAGGCCGCCCTGGCGGCGCGCGACACCACGATCCTCGCGTCGGATGCGACAGAGGTATCGTCACCGCCGATGGCGCATGAACCGCGCGCCTTCCCCTCCCTCGCACAGCACCATGTCGCCGGGGCGGTGCTCTACGCCGACCGCGAGGCCGCACTGGACAAGATCCCGCCCGGCGGGCGTGTCGCCGAGATCGGCGTGGCACTGGGCGGCTACAGCGAGGTCATCCTGAACAAGTTGAAGCCATCGCGCTTCGATGCCTTCGACCTATTTCGCCTGCATGAGGTGGACTTCTTCTGGGGAAAGCACTCAACCGAATGGCTGGGTGGGCGGACGCACAAGGCGCATTACGAGGACCGGTTCCGCGACGCGATCCAGACGGGGGTCATGCATCTGCACGAAGGGGACAGTTCGCTTCTGCTGGCCCAGATGCCCGACGCCAGCTACGACATGATCTATATCGACGGGGACCATTCATACGAAGGCGCCCTGAAGGATGCCGATGTCGCGGCACGCAAACTCGCGCCCGGCGGGCTCCTTGTCTTCAATGACTACATCATGACGGACCACGTCACGGGTGCGCCTTACGGCGTCGTCCCCGTCGTCCACGAATTCTGCGTAAACCGAGGCTGGACCGTCGCCTACCTGGCTCTCCAGCAGCAACTGTTTTGCGATATCGGCCTGCAAAAGCGCTGACCACACAGACACCGATCCCTGGAGCCGCCATGCCCGGATTCAGCCACCCCGCGACCGTCTCCATCGTCATTTGCACGGACGGCCGGGCCCAGGCCATCGAGACCACGCTACGGTGCCTGCGCCATCTCGATGGCCCGGGCTTCGAGGTGGTCGTCGTCACGGGCCCGACGCAGGACGGCACGCATGACATCGTCGCCCGATGGGCCGACGCGGTCCGCATTGTGCACAACCCGCTGTGCAACCTCTCGGTTTCGCGGAACATCGGCATCCGCGAGGCGGCGGGCGACATCATCGCCTTCATCGACGATGACGCCCTGCCCGAGCCTGCCTGGCTGGAACAGATCGTCGCTGCCTTCGACGACCCGCGGGTGGGCGCCGCCGGCGGCATCGTGCTGGATCACACCGGCTGCCGGCCGCAATACCTCTATGCCGCGTGCAATCGTCTGGGCATTGCGGAATGGGGCAGGCGCACCCCGGCCGATGACTACAATTTCCCGCTTTCCTTCAATTTCCCTTACGTCCAGGGCACCAACGCCGCCTTCCGCCGCAGCGCCCTGGTCGGCGTGGGCGGCTTTGACGAGGAATATGAATACTACCTCGACGAAACCGATGTCTGCTGCCGGATCGTCGATGATGGCTGGATCGTGCGCCAGCTTCCGCACGCCTATGTGCACCACAAGGTGCTCGCGAGCTCGATCCGAAACGCCGACCGGGTCACGCGCGTCTTCTATCCGGTGCTGAAGAACAAGCTCTACTTCTCGATCGTCAACAACAAGGGCCATTACCCCCTCGCGCGCGCCATCGAGGACATGACCGCCTTCGTCGCGACCCACACGAGCAATTTCGAGCAACTCGTCATTGCAGGGCGTCTGATGCCCGACGACCTGCGGCGATACCGCGAGGACGCCAACCGTGCATGGCAGGACGGCCTGGAGCGCGGATTGCGGGGACGACGCGCCATGCTGGACCCGGCGACGATGCCCGCTGAACGGGCGTTGAAGCTCTTTCCGCGGCCGATGCCCGAAGGCGGGCGCAGCCGCTTTGTCTTCTGCAGCCGGGACTATCCGCCCGGCCGGATGGGTGGAGTGGCACGCTACACGCACCAGTTCGCGCGCTCCGTCGCGGCGCTGGGCCACCATGTTCACGTGCTCACCTCCGATGAAGGGCATGACCGGATCGATTTCGAGGATGGCGTCTGGGTGCATCGCCTCGCCCCGGCGGCCGAAGCGACGGTGCCGCAGCCCCCGGGCTTTGCGGTGCCGGGCAATGTCTGGGCGCATTCGACACGCCTGCTGGCCGAAGTGCGCGGCCTGCGTGGTGCCCCGGTCACCGCCGTCTGCACGCCGATCTGGGACTGCGAGGGGATCGCCTTCCTCGCAGATGGTCGCATCCCGCATGCGATTGTCCTGCAGACACCGATGCATTCTTGGCTCGAAACCCATCCGCACATGGCGCAGGATGAAGCGTTCATGGCGTCCTATGGGCGACCGATTTTGGCGGTGGAACGCCGGCTGCTCGAAGGCGCCGAGGGCATCGTGGCGATCAGCCGCGCGATCGCCGAGGAGATCGCCCAGGCCTATGACGTGACCATCGAAGGCGAACGCGTGTCCTATATCCCGCTTGGCCTGGATGATTGGACGGCTTGGCCCGCGACGCCGGCGCCAGCCTTGCCGGAAGGCACCCAGCGCCTGCTGTTTGTCGGGCGGCTGGAGACGCGCAAGGGCATCGACATCCTGCTGGAAGCGGCCAAGACCGTGCTGGCGCGTCATCCGCATGTCCATCTGGACGTGGTCGGGAATGCCGCCCTGCCCGGCCCCGGCGGCGTGACGTATCGCGATGCCTTCCTGGCCGATCCGGCCGCGGAGCCCGTCCTGGACCGGGTGCATTTCCGCGGCGAAGTCGATGACGCGAGCCTTCGCGGCTATTACCGGGCCTGCGACGTCCTGGTCACGCCGTCCCGCTTCGAATCCTTCGGCCTGATGTTGGTCGAGGGCATGATGTTCGGGAAGGCGGTGATCGGATGCCGCGCGGGCGGCATGATCGAGGTCGTGGAGGATGGCGTCTCGGGTCTTCTGGCCGAACCGGGCGACGTTGCCTCCCTGCGCGACGCCCTGGAAAAGCTGCTCGGCGATGCGGCCTTGCGGCAACGCCTGGGCGCGGCAGGCCGGGAGCGCTTTGAAGCGCGCTTCAGCGCCGAGCGCGCCGCGGATGCGATCATCGCGTTCCTGCGATACGTCGCGGCGCATGAGGCGCCGGCCACGGAGCGAGGGGTCGCAGCGTGACCGTGCAAAACCCGCCGCGCGCCGCGCGTAACGTGGTTGTCATCGCTCCGGCGGTCGTCCCGCACGATGCGATTTCGGCGGCCGCAGCCGATACCTGCCGCATGCTGATGGGCATGCCGGATGTCGAGGTCCAACTCATCACCTCCTGGTGCACCGTGCCGGATCTGCCGGTGGTGCAGGTGTCGGGATTGGCTGATATGCTGCGCAACCGCGCCTTTCTCGATGCGGACCTGCTGATCTACCATTTCGGCATCCACCATCCCCTGTTCGACGCGATTCTCGTGGGCAATGGCCGCGCGCGGCAGGTCGTCCAATTCCACAATGTGACGCCGCGGCAATTTCTCGAGAACGCCGTCGGCTTCGGCACCGAACATGCGATGCGCCAGATGCATAATCTTGAGCGCGCCGACGTCGTTTGGGGCGACAGCGCCACCAACCTGGCGGCATTGCGTGAGAACGGGATCCTCCCTGCGGCGACCGCGGTCATGCCCCTGGTGGTGGATGCGCCGGCGCGCAGGTCGCTGGCCGGCAAGCGAGGGGAACGGGTCGAAATCCTGTATCTCGGCCGCTTCGTCCGATCGAAAGGGGTTTTGGAGCTGTTGCGGGCGCTGAATGTGCTGAGCCGCAGTCACGCGCGGGCGTTCCGCCTGCGATTGGCGGGCAACGAAGCCTATTCAAGCCCCGATTATGTCGCGCAATTGCGCGCGGCGACGTTGGAACTGGGCCCTTCTGCGGAATATCTGGGCCAGGTGTCGGATGTCGAACGCGACGTCCTTCTCCAGCAATCCCATGTGCTTGCGATCCCATCCTATCATGAAGGCTTCTGCAAGCCGGTGGTCGAGGCACTCCGCGCCGGCTGCGTTCCCGTGGGCTTCGCGGCGTACAACCTTCCCGACATCTGCGCGGGGCTCGGGCGCCTGGTGGCGCCGGGCGACGTTGCCGCGCTCGCCGCTGCGCTCGGCGAGGTCATAGACGATATCGGCGCGGTGATCGCGGGCCGAGCTTCGAGCAGCTTGCGGCTCGACTGCGGCGCCCTGCCGCTCAGCGACTTCGACCGTCGCGTGCTGGAGCATACGCAGAAATTCGAGCGCCAGGGGTTGCAGGACAGGCGGCGTGATGCCGTCCGGGACCTGCTCGTCGGCCACATGGAAAGGTCTGATCCATAGGGGATGCATCGGGACGCGACGCGGTTCAGCGCCGCACGCCCAGCACGACCTCCCGGTGCCAGATATACAGCCCCGCCCCCACCAGCACCGCGATCCCGACGAAGTCCCATCCATCCGGCAGTTCGGCCCAGACGAATGCGCCGAGCGCCGTGGTCCACACGATCCCCGAATATTCGAATGGCGCCAGCAGCGTCGTCTCCCCGGTGCGGTAGGCGGTGGTCATCAGCACCTGCGCCAGCGCCGACACCAGCCCGATCCCGGCCAGCAGCGCCCATTCCACCGCCGTCGGCCATACCCAGACCGGGATCGACGCGATGCCCGCCAGCACCGCCGACCCGACCGTGAACCAGAAGACGATGGCGACGGAGCTCTCCCCCGCTTCGCCCATCCGGCGGATGGTGATCATCGCCAGCGCCCAGCCGACCGCCCCCAGCAGGCACAGCGTCACCGCCAGGCCCTCGCCGCGCATCCCCTCTCCGCCCGGGCGCACCATCAGCACCACGCCGAGAAAGCCCACCAGCACCGCAGCGCCGCGCCGCCAGCCCACGCGTTCATTCAGCAGCGGCACCGACAGAATCGTCAGGAACAGCGGCATGGTGAAACCGAGCGCGGTGACGGTGGCGATCGGCAGGTGAACGTAGCCGTAGAAGGCGCCGATCATGCCCATCATGCCGAACAGCGTGCGCGCGGCGTGGCTCATCGGGTTGCGGGTGGCCAGCGCCGCCAGCCCGCCGCTGGCGAGCACCACCGGCAGCAGCGCCGGGATGGCGAAGGCGTTGCGGAACAGGATCACCTCCGCGACCGGGATGCGCGTCCCGATCGCCTTGGCGAAGGCGGCCGACAACGCGAAGGTCGCCGAGGCGATGAGCAACAGGATGATGCCGCGCCGCCGGGCGCGCATACGCGCCTGCTGGTCGGGCTGCGCCTCATCCATCGGCGCCGTCCGGCCGGTCTCGATCACGCTATGCGTCCCTTCCCAGGCATGCCCTTAATCGTCCGGCTCTCGTCGGTCCCTGCGCCGCGCTGCAGGGTGGATCGACGAGGGCCGCGCACCAGCCCGATGCATGGACGGACCCGGCGGCCAAGGGTAGGGTCCGCCATCCATGAGCGCCAGACCTCCCAAGGCGAAGCCCATCCCCGATTTTCCCGGCCTGAGCGTCCTTTCGGACGAGGTGGTGTGGGACGGGCGCTTCCCCATCCAACGTGTCCGCTTCCGCCATCGCCGCTTCGACGGGGCGGGCGGTGGCATACTGACCTGGGACCTGGTGCGGCGGGGCGCGTCGGTCGCGGTCCTGCCCTGGGACCCCTGGGCCGACCGCGTCGCCCTGATCCAGCAGTTCCGCCTGCCCGCCCTCGCCGCCGGCCTGGACCCGGTGATGACCGAATGCGCCGCGGGGATGCTGGAGCCCGACGAGGATCCGCTCGAAGCCGCGCGGCGCGAATTGGCCGAGGAGACCGGCCTCGCAACGGACCGCATGGCCGGGCTCGGCCACTACATCATCAACCAGGGCCTCTGCGACGAGGCCATCACCTTGTATCTCGGCCGCACGCGGCTGCCGGAGCCCGGCCATGCCGGCACGCACGGCCTGCCCAGCGAGGATGAGGACATCAGACTGGTGGTGCTGGACGCCGAAGACGCAATCGCCATGCTGGATGACAACCGCATGGCCAATGCGGTCGGCGCGTTGTGCCTGGCGCAATTCGCCCGCCGCCGCACCGCCCTGCTGAAGGACTGGACCGACTGAATGCCGACCGAACTCGCCTATCGCGACGATGCCTATGCCCGCCAGGTCACCGCGCACGTGGTCTCCGCGGCGCCTGAAGGCGTCGTGCTCGATCGCACCGTGTTCTACGCGCGTGCCGGCGGGCAGCCCGGCGATGCCGGTGTGTTGCGCTGGGACGGCGGGGAGATGGCGGTAGGCGAGGCGGTGAAAGGCCCCGACGATACCGTGCTGCATGTTCCCGTGCCGGGCGCCGCGCTGCCGGAACCCGGTGCCACGGTGACCGCCGAGCTGGATTGGGGCCGCCGTCACCGCTTCATGCGCCTGCACACCGCGATGCATCTGCTGTGCAGCCTGATCCCCGGCGCCGGCGTGACCGGCGGGCAGATCGCGGTGGAGAAGGCGCGGCTCGATTTCGACCTGCCGGACCCGCCGACCAAGGAGAGCCTGACCGAGGCGCTGGCGGCGCTGGTCGCGGCGGACCACCCGATCTCCGAACGCTGGATCAGCGATGCGGAACTCGACGCCAACCCGACGCTGGTGCGCACCCTGTCGGTGCAGCCGCCGCGCGGTTCCGGGCGCATCCGCCTGGTGCGGATCGGCGATGAGGCCGCGCCGGTGGACCTGCAGCCCTGCGGCGGCACGCATGTCCGTGCGACCGGGGAAATCGGCCGTGTCGAAGTGGCGAAGATCGAAAACAAGGGCAAGGCGAACCGGCGCGTGACGCTGGTCCTCGCGGGGGAGTGACGCCGATGGAATCGCTGGTTTCCACAGAATGGCTGGCGGCCGAACTGGGCAAGCCGGACCTGGTGGTGTTCGACTGCTCGACTTTCCTGCCGGGCGAAGCGGGCAACAAGCACGACGCCTATCGCGCCGCGCGCATCCCCGGCGCGCTGCTGTTCGACATCGACAAGATCGCCGATGACGAGACCGACCTGCCGCACATGGTCCCCACGCCGGCGAAATTCTCGCGGATGGTCGGTGCGCTGGGCGTATCGAACGACAAGCGCGTGGTGTTCTACGACCAGCACGGGCTGCGCGGTTCGCCGCGCGGCTGGTGGATGATGCGGCTGTTCGGGCACGACAAGGTCGCGGTGCTGGATGGCGGCCTGCCCGCCTGGGTGAAGGAAGGTCGCGCGGTCGAGACCGGCGCGGCCCCTGCCCCGGCGCCCGCGACCTTCGTCCCTGATTTCCGGGCCGGGATGCTGCGGGGCATCGGCGACGTGAAGCGGATCGTCGCCGACGGGTCCGCGCTGATCATCGATGCCCGCGCGAAGGGCCGCTTCGACGGCACCGCGCCGGAACCGCGCGCCGGCCTGCCATCCGGCCACATGCCCGGTGCGGCCAATGTCCCGGTCAGCGAGATCGCCGGGCCGGACGGCAAGGCGAAGGACCCGGCCACGCTTCGTGCGCTGTTCGCCGCGGCCGGTGCCACGGGCGGCAAGCCGGTGGTGACGAGTTGCGGATCGGGCGTGACGGCCTGCGTCCTTGCCTTCGGCATGGTACGCGCAGGGCTGCCGGAACCGGCCGTCTATGACGGGTCCTGGACCGAATGGGCGTCCCGCCCGGAAACAACCAAGGAAAAGACGGCCTGATCATGCCCGACCACAATTCCAGCAAGCCCCAGGGCTTCGCCACCCGCATGTCCCATGCCGGCCGCGCCGGCACCCACGCCCATGGCTTCGTCAACCCGGCGGTGCATCGCGGGTCCACCGTGCTGATGCCGAACGCGCAGTCGCGGAAGGATTTTTCGAAGGACCGCTACAACCGCGTGATGACCTACGGCACCGCCGGCGGTCCGACGCATTACGCGCTTGAGGACGTGATCGCCGAGATCGAGGGCGGCACGCGCTGCGTGCTGGTGGGCACCGGCCTCGCCGCCGTCACGGTGCCGCTGATGGCCTATCTCAAGACCGGCGAGCATTGCCTGATGCCCGACAGCGTCTATGGCCCCGGGCGCAACATCGCCACCGGGCTGATGACCGCCTATGGCATCGAGACGACCTTCTACGACCCCACCATCGGCGGAGCCGAGATCGCCGCCCTGATGCGGCCGAACACCAAGGTCGTCTATACCGAGAGCCCCGGCAGCCACACCTTCGAGCTGCAGGACATCCCGGCCATCGCGCGCGCCGCCCATGCCGGTGGTGCGAAGGTGCTGATGGACAACACCTGGGGCATTCACAACTTCATGCCGTTCCAGCATGGCGTGGACGTGTCGATCCAGGCGCTGACGAAGTATGTCGGCGGCCATTCGGACGTGCTGCTCGGTTCCATCACGACAAATACCGAGGAAGACTACCTGATCGTCCGCAGCGCCGCCGGGCAGATGGGGCATTTCGCCGCCCCCGACGATTGCTGGCTGGCGCTGCGCGGCGCGCGCACCATGCCGGTGCGGCTGAAGCACCAGGAAGCCAGCGGCCTGGCGGTCGCCCGTTGGTTCGAGGGCCGGCCGGAAGTCCAGCGTGTGCTGCATCCGGGCCTGCCGTCGCATCCGCAGCACGCGCTGTTCAAGCGCGACTTCACCGGGTCCTGCTCACTATTCGGCGTGGTGTTCCAGAAGCACTACACCGAGGCGCAGATCTTCGGCTTCATCGACAGCTTGGCGCTGTTCGGCATCGGCGCGTCCTGGGGCGGCTATGAAAGCCTTGCGCTGCCGACGACAGGGTTCATCACCCGCACGGCGACCAGCGACGACCTCGGCGGTTTCGCGGTCCGCATCCATATCGGGCTGGAGGATGTGGGCGATCTGATCGCCGACCTCGAACAGGGGCTGGCGACGCTGCCGAAGTGAAGGAATGGGAGGGGCGCCGGCGTGTGCCCCTCCCATCGGCCATTCCGGGCGGCGGTGTGGACCGCCGCCCGTCTGGGCACGTCAATTCGACGTGCGCGCCTGTCGTTCGCCTGACTGCACCCCGCGCTGATACGCTGCGTCGAGCTGCTGTTGCCGTCGTTCCGCCGCCTGGCGCTCGGCAACCTGGTGCTGGTTCCACAGATACCCGCCGACCACGCCGACGCCGGCGCCGATCAGCGCGCCCACCCCGGCGCTGGCGCTGAAGGAGCCGATCGCCGCGCCCGCCAGCGCGCCGCCGGCGCCACCGATCAGCACGTCCCGCCCGGCAGGCGTCATCGAATCACCCGAGCAGCCGGCCAGGCCGAGGGCCAGGGCCGCGGGGAGAAGGACCATCTTGCGCATCTTGGGTTCTCCGTTTCAGCGCGCGCCGCGGCGCGTGGCAGGCTGCGGGCAGGGATAGGCGGCGACCAGCCAACGGGCCAGACCGTCCACGGCGAGTTCATTCGCTGATTGCGGATTGGCCTGTGCCCAGGCGGCGAAACCCGCCGCGGCCTGTGCCCCGCTGGGTGCCGGGTCGGGCACGCAGAACAGCGGGCGGTGACGGGTACCGGGCTGGGTCATCGCGGCGTGGTACTGGGCGAAGCCGCCGATGAAGCCACGGCATAGGCCATTCGCCTCGGCGTAGTTCGCCGCGCTTGCCGGCGTGGCGCACAGCGTCGCCAGTTCGGCCACCGTCGCGGTGTGCGACCCGCGCGTGGGCTGCGGCGACTGCGCCATGGCCGGCGCCGCGGCGACCAGCGCCGCCGCCGTGAGTATCGTCTTGAAGCGCATGTCGAAATTGTCCCTTCCGTCGCGCGTGTGGCGGCCCGGTCGTGCGGGTGGCGACTCCGGGCGCGCGCGCAGTGTCCACCGACGTCGAAGGGAACGGCAACGGTCCCCTGCGCGGGGACGGGCGTGACACCTTGGAGAGGGGCTTTGCCCCTCTCCAAACCTCACCCCACCAAAGGCTTAAGGCCTTTGGAAACCCCAACTTTTTTCCCGCGGTCCAGGAGGCCGTTGCCTCCTGGTGGGGTGGCTTGGAGGGGCAAAGCCCCTCCAATATTCGCGCGCCGGGGAAAGCCCTAGCGCTGCCGATTGTTGCTGATGGCGTAGCCGGACACACCGCCGACGCCGGCGCCGATCAGCGCCCCCCAGCCGGCATTGCCTGACAGCGACCCAAGCGCCGCGCCGCCGAGGGCGCCGATGCCGGCCCCCGTCGCGGTACCGCGTTGTGTCTCGCTCATGCCGGCGCAGCCGGTGAGGCCGGCGCCGAGCACCAGCACGGCAGCGATCCGGAAGGGCTTCTTCATGGTCATGGCGTTACTCCTTCCGTTCAACGACGGCGCGCGGCGGGGGCCGCCGGGCAGGGATAGGCGGCGGCGGCGAAGCGCAGCACGCCCTCGGCGGCGCGGGTGCCGGAATATTGCTGGTTGGCCGCGGCCCAGGACACGAAGTCCCCGGCGACGCGGTCCAGCGTCGGTGTCTGTTCCGGCAGGCAGAAGATCGGCCGCTGGGCGCGCTGGCCAGTCGTGTAGATGGCGTGCGTCTGGCCGATGGTGACCAGCGCCGCGAAGCAAGCCGGGCGGAGCGCCATGGCGTTCGCATTGTCCGCGGCCGGGCCGCACAAGCGGGCCAGGTCGGCCGTGGTGAAGCCAGCCGGTGCGCCGCCGGCGGCCTGCCCCTGGGCAAGCGCGGGCGAGGCGGCGATGGCACCGGCGAGGGCCAGGGCAACGCCGCCCCGCCGCAGCATCCGGGTGAATGTCATGGAATGCATGGTGACTTTTGTCCTCCTTGCCGAAGCCGGGAATGGCCTGCGGCGCCGCGTCGCCGCGCGAGGGATGGTTACGGATCAAACCCGCCGGCTGCAATGACGCAGCGTAATCCGGCGGGGCCACGGCCGCATCGTCGGGACGCTGGGCCAAGTGTCTGACACCGTCGGCAGGGTGCATCGCCGCGCACGCGACTGTGTCGCGTCGTCAGGCATGGGCCGGGGCGCTCATTCTCGCGTGATCGTGTGTGCCGGTCCAGCGCCAGGAGGACCCGTCGCATCGCGGCGATCGATCGGCGGGGCCGGCACGGGCGCGCTGCGCTCCGCCGGTTCCTATGCGGCGAGGCAGCGCGCGCAGGTCCCTTCGATCTCGACCGTTGCCTGCGCCAGCGCGAAGCCGGCGCGGCGGGCGGCGGCATCGATGGCATGCGTCACGGCGTGGTCCGTGATCTCGGTGGTCGCACCACAGGTGCGGCAGATCAGGAACTGATGCGGGTGGTGGTGATGGTCGTGACCATGCGCGTGCCCGGCATCGGTGCAGCCGACATAGGCGTTCAGCCGCTCCAGCTTGTGGACGAGCCCGTTCTCCAGCAGGAAATCGAGTGCGCGATAGACGGTGGGCGGCGCGGCACCCGGGCGCGACGCCTTCAGCCGGTCGAGCAGCGCATAGGCGCCGACCGGGGCCTCCGAATCCAGCACCAGTTCCAGCACCTGCCGGCGCAGCGGGGTCAGCGTCGCGCCGCGGCGCAGGCAGGCGGCCTCGGCCTCCCGCAGGGCGGTCTCGCGTGTTGCACCCTCGGCCATGTCCACCACCTCGCTTCCGGCACCTTGGGATATTATATCATCAACCCATGACCGACACCGCCCCCGACGCCGCCGCCCGCCTGATCGCCGACATACGCTTCGACGTCCAGGGCCTCGTCCCCTGCATCGCACAGCAGCACGACACCGGGGAGGTGCTGATGATGGCCTGGATGAACGCCGATGCCGTGGCCGAGACCCTGGCGACAGGGCGGGTCTGCTACTGGTCCCGATCACGCGGGCGGCTGTGGCGGAAGGGGGAGACCTCCGGCCAGCAGCAGCGCCTGGTGGATCTGCGCTTGGACTGTGATGGCGATACGCTGCTGGCGCTCGTCCACCAGGATGGCGTCGCCTGCCACACCGGCCGGCGCAACTGCTTCTTCCATGCCATCCGCGATGGGGCGGTCACGACGATCGCGGACCCGCTGGTCGACCCGAAAACGCTGTACGGCGCATGACCCGCGGCAAGATTCCGGTCACGGTGCTGACCGGCTTCCTCGGCGCCGGCAAGACCACGCTGCTGAACCGGCTGCTCAAGGCGCCGGAGATGGCCGGCAGTGCCGTGCTGATCAATGAATTCGGTGAGATCGGCCTCGATCACCTGCTGGTCGAGCGGCTGGACGACGACGTCGTGTTGCTCAATGCGGGCTGCCTGTGCTGCACGGTGCGGGGGGATTTGGTGCGCGTGCTGCGTGACCTCGCCCTGCGGGCCGAAGCGGGGCACGACATCCGCCGCGTCGTGGTCGAGACAACCGGCCTCGCGGACCCGGCGCCGATCCTCCAGACGCTGATGAGCGACCCGGTGGTGCTGTCAGCCTTCCGGCTGGACGGCGTGGTGACGCTGGTCGATGCCATGGCGGGGATGGCGACGCTCGATACCCAGGTCGAAGCAGTGAAGCAGGTGGCGATGGCCGATCGGCTTGTGCTGACCAAGACCGACCTCGCACCGCCCGATGCGGTGGCGGCACTGGCGGCGCGCCTGGTTGCGCTCAACCCCGTGGCACCACTGCTGCGGGCGGATGTACCCCCTGCCGCGCTGCTCGATGCCGGCGGATTCGACCCCAGCGGGCGCATCCCCGACGTCGCCGGCTGGCTGGCGGCCGAGGCCGGGCACCACCACCACCACCATCATCACGATCCGAACCGCCACGGCGCCGGTATCGAGGCCTTCGGCCTGGTGTTCGACGCGCCGCTGCCGTGGGATGGCGTGGCGGCATGGCTGGAGATGCTGGCGCTGACGCGTGGTGATTCGATCCTGCGCGTGAAGGGCATGCTGAACATCGCGGGTCGGGATCGCCCGGTCATCGTGCATGGCGTGCAACACGTGTTCCACCCGCCACTATTGCTGGCGGCCTGGCCGGTTGACCACGACCGCCGGTCGCGACTGACACTGGTACTGCGCAATTTACCACGCGCGGTTGTAGAGGAAGGCCTGGATGCCTTCATAACCGCTTCGCGCGAATCGACGAAAATCGATCAATTCTAATTGCCGCTGCGTATATCGTTACAGGGGCCGACTGCGATACGCTCGACGCAAAGTCGGAGCATTTGATGTTCAAGATCCCTTTCGCGGCGGCGCTCGCGCTGATCATGCCATTGCTCGGCGATGCGTCGGCGCAGGTCGCCCCACACAACTTCAGCGATTGTGAGACCTGCCCCGAGATGGTGCCCCTGCCGGGGGGCACATTCACCATGGGTGTGCCGCGCGGCGAAGAAGATCGCGAGGGCGTACCGCTTGACCTGCGCGGCCGATCCGAACCGATGCGGCGCATCACCATCGCGTCTGGCCTCGCGATGTCGCGCAGCGCCGTCACGGTCGCCGAATTCGCCGCATTCGTCGCCGCCACGGGGCATTCGCCGGGGTCGGGCTGCTGGGCCTTCGTCAACAACGGCGCATCCTACGAATATCAGGAGAATGCGACGCTCGACTGGCGCAATCCGGGCTTCCCGCAAAAGGAGGACCATCCCGTCGTCTGCGTCAGTTGGGAGGACGCCCAGGCCTATGCACAGTGGCTGGCGCAGACGACCGAAAAGCCCTACCGCCTGCCGAGCGAGGCGGAATGGGAATACGCCGCGCGGGCCGGCACGGTCACGTCGCGCTACTGGGGCGATTCACAAGCCCCGGCCTGCGCCTTCGGCAATGTGGCGGATCTTTCGCTGGCCCAGGCGCTCAATCTGGATCGCCGGCCCCAGTTCAGCTTCCGCTGCAATGACCGGCACGTCTTCACGGCGCCGGTCGCCAGTTTCCGGCCGAACGGCTTCGGGCTGTACGACATGCTGGGCAATGTCTGGCAATGGACCAGCGATTGCCTCAACCCGAACCTGGATGGGCAACCCGCCGACGGGTCGGCGCGGGTCTATGGCGATTGCGGCAGCCGTGGCATGCGCGGGGGCTCCTGGAGCCACCTGCCCTGGTATGTGCGCGCCGGCAACCGGGTGCGCGGCACCGCGATGGATCGGTACAATTTCGCCGGCATCCGCGTCGTGCGGGACAGGTAGGCCCCCTTCCCCGCCGCCGGCCCGCCTTCTATGCATCTTGCATGCAGCCCGCCCCCCTTCGCTTCGAGACGCTGCGCGGCGACGCGCTGCGCGCCTGGATCGGCCGCCTGGCCGGGCTGCGCAGCACGGTCTTCCGCGATTGGCCGTATCTGTACGATGGCGACCCCGGCTACGAGGCGACGTACCTCGCCACCTATGCCGACAGCCCGGGAGCGGCATTGATCGCGGCCATCGACGGCGATCGCGCGGTGGGCTGCGCGACCTGCCAGCCGATGTCCGAAGCGCAGGCCCGCGTGCAGGCCGCCTTCCGCGATCATGGCCTCGATCCCGGCCGCGTCTGCTATTTCGGCGAGAGCGTCCTTTTGCCGGAATACCGCGGCCGCGGCGCCGGGGTTCGGTTCTTCGCCTTGCGTGAGGCCCATGCGCGATCGCTGGGCCTGACGGCGGCCGCCTTCTGCGCGGTGACGCGTGACGACCACGACCCGCGCCGGCCAGGAAACCATGTCCCGCTCGATGCCTTCTGGGCCAAGCGCGGCTATGCGCGCCGCGCTGACATCTCGGTCGTCTTCGATTGGAAGGAGGTCGGCCATGAGAGCGAGACGCCGCATAGGCTCGGTTTCTGGATGAAGGACCCGCTGTGAACACGCCCCTGCGCTTGGGCCTGTTGCAGTATGGCGTCGGCCGTCCGGCTTCCGTCGCCGCATTCGCGCGCGCGTTGGAAGCGCGGCTCGAACAGGGGCGTGCCCAGGCGGATATCCTGGTGCTGCCGGAATATGCCTGCGTCGAACTCGGCGCCGCGCTCGCCGGCGCTGGCCCCGTCGATGAGGCGAGCGAACTCGCCGCGATGGTCGCCGCCGCACCGGAGATCCTGGCGGCGATACGCGACGCCGCGCGGCGGCTGGGCGTGTGGCTGCTGCCGGGCACCCTGCCGCTGCGGCACGAGGATGGTCGCATCGTCAATCGCGCACCACTGATCACCCCCGATGGCCGCATGGCGGGACAGGACAAGCACGCCATGACGCGCTTCGAGACCGAACGCTGGGGCATTTCGCGCGGTGCCGAGCCGCGGGTGTTCGATACGCCCTGGGGACGCATCGGCGTCTCCGTTTGCTACGACGTGGAGTTCCCCAAGCATGTCCGCGCGCAGGTGGAAGCGGGGGCATGGCTGATCCTTGCCCCGTCCTGCACCGACACGATGCACGGCTTCAACCGCGTGCGCATCGGGGCCGCCGCACGCGCGATGGAAAACCAATGCTATGTCGCCATCACCCCCACCGTGGGCATGGCGCCGTGGTCCGCCGCGCTGGATGTGAACCGCGGTCATGCGGCGGTGTTCGGTCCGGTCGATCGCGGCTTCCCCGAGGATGGCGTGCTGGCGCGCGGGGCGCTCGACCAGGATCAATGGGTGTTCTGCGTGCTTGATCCCGCGCGCCTTGCCGTGGTGCGGGAGGATGGCCAGGTGCGCAACCATCGCGACTGGCCCGGCCAACCCTTTGCCACACCCATCGCGGCGGTGTTCGCATGACGCTGATCCATATCGTGGCCGGCGAAGCCTCGGGCGATGTGCTCGGCGCGCGGCTGATCGTGGCACTGCGCGCAAGACGGCCCGACCTGCAATTCGCCGGCATCGGCGGGCCGCGCATGGCCGAACAGGGCGTGCCAAGCCTGTTCGACTATCGCGAGCTCGCCTTGATGGGCCTGCTGGAAGTGCTGCCCAAGGTGTTCCGCCTGAAGCGGCTGCTGGCGCAGGCAACCGCCGACATCATCGCGCGCCGGCCGGATGTGCTGGTCACGATCGACAGCCCCGGCTTCACGCTGCGCGTCGCGGAACGGGTCAAGCCGCTGGGCATCCCCGTGGTGCATTACGTCGCCCCGCAGGTCTGGGCGTGGCGGCCAGGCCGCGTCGTGAAACTGCGGGAGAAGGTGGACCGCATGCTCTGCCTGCTCCCCTTCGAGCCGGTCTTTTTCGACAATGCCGGCATCCCGGTGACCTTCGTCGGACACCCGGTGCTGGAGAGCGGCGCCGACCGCGGCGATGCCGCGCGGTTCCGCAGCACGCATGCGCTGGGTGCGGATGAACGCCCGGTGATCGTCATGCCCGGCAGCCGGCGGATGGAGGCGCAGCGCCTGCTGCCGATCTTCGGGCCGGCGTTGCGGATTGCGGCGCAGCGTCTGCCCGGGCTGCGGCCCGTACTGCCCGTCGCGCCCATCGTGGCCGAGGCGGTCCGCGCGGCGGCCGCCGACTGGCCGGCCGCACCGATCCTGGTCGATGGCAATGACGCGAAGCACGACGCCTTTGCCGCCGTGGCGGACTCATCGGGGGCGGGGCTGATCAAATCCGGCACTTCGTCGCTCGAAATGGCGGTGGCGGGCATCCCGCATGTCGTGGGCTATCGCGTGAATCCCATCACGGCGCAGATCGTGCGATTTCTGGTGAAGGTGCCGCATGCGTCGCTGGTGAACCTGCTGGCGGAACGTGAAGTGGTGCCCGAACGCATCCAGCACGATTGCACGCCGGAATCGCTGGCCGATGCCCTGCTGCGACCGATGCTGGACCCGGCCGTGGCGGCCGCGCAGCGGACCGGATTCGCCGAGGCGTTGGCGCGGCTGCGCGCGCCCGAGGGGCTGCCATCGGAGGCCGCGGCCGAGGCCGTGCTAAGGATGATCGAGGAGAACCGACAGGACTGAACCGGTGGGAAGGAGAGGTGCATTTCCCCTCTCCCTCCCACCACGTCGCTGGCTCGAGCTTTTTCCGCCAGACATGGTCGTCGTTGAAGCGAGCATTTTCACGCGCCTGGCTGAGTCCAGCCAGGCGCTCTCGGCTCTAGACCGCTTCGGCCCGCAACACCCGCGCCGCGGCAACCAGGTTCCGCATGGCGGGCTTCACTTCGGCCCAGCCGCGTGTCTTGCAGCCGCAATCGGGATTCACCCATAGCCGTTCGCGCGGCAGATGCACGGTGGCCAGGCGCAGCAGCTCCGTCATCTCCTCCGCCCCCGGCACGCGGGGGCTGTGGATGTCCCACACGCCCGGCCCGATGGCGTTGGGGTAGTCGAACCGCGTGAAGGCGCCGAGCAGTTCCATGCGGCTGCGCGTCGTTTCGATCGAGATGACATCGGCATCCATCTCCGCGATGGCGCCGATGATGTCGTTGAACTCGGCGTAGCACATGTGGGTGTGGATCTGCGTCGCATCCGCCACCGACGACGCCGAAAGCCGGAAACAGAAGGCCGCCCAGTCGAGGTAGTCCGCCTGGTCGGCGCGGCGCAGCGGCAGGCCCTCGCGGAAGGCCGGTTCGTCGATCTGGATGATGGCGATGCCGGCGCGTTCGAGGTCCGCGACCTCCTCGCGCAAGGCGAGCGCGATCTGGGTGCAGACCTCGCGACGGGGGATGTCCTCCCGCACGAAGGCCCAGAACAGCATGGTCACGGGGCCGGTCAGCATTCCCTTCACCGGCTTGTCGGTCAGTGACTGAGCATAGCGCGCCCATTCCACCGTCATCGGCTCGGGCCGCGAGACATTCCCCCAGATGATCGGCGGTGCGACACAGCGGCTGCCATAGGATTGCACCCAGCCATGCTTGGTGAAGGCATAGCCGGACAGGCGTTCGCCGAAATACTTGACCATGTCGTTGCGCTCGAACTCGCCATGGACGAGCACATCGACGCCCTCGGCCTCCTGCCAGGCGATGGCCTCGGCGGTCAGGGCGCGCATGCGGGTGTCGTAGTCGTCGGCGCTGATCGCCCCGCGCGCGGCGGCGGCACGGGCCTGGCGGACCTCCGCAGTCTGCGGAAAGGATCCGATGCTGGTCACCGGGAAAGGCGGCAAGTTGAGCCGCTGCTGCTGTGCGGCGGCGCGCAGCGGATAGCCGGATTTGCGCTGCGCCATGTCCGGCGTCACGGCGGCCGCCTTGACGTTCTGCAACCGGGGGTCCGCGCGCCATTCGGCCATGGCACGGTCGGAGTCCACGAGCGCCGCGGCGATCGCGCCATCGCCTTCATCGAGACCGCGTGCGAGCGCGGCGACCTCGGCCAGCTTTTCATCGGCGAAGGCAAGCCGGCGCTTCAAGGCGGGGTCCATCGCGTCCTCCCGCGCCAGCGAATGCGGCACATGCAGCAGCGAGCAGGATGGTGCGACCATGAGATGGCGGTCGCCACGCCGCGCGCGGACGTCGCGCAGCATGGCAAGCGTCGCACGCAGGTCGTTGCGCCAGACGTTGCGGCCATCGACCACGCCAAGCGACAGCCAGCGATCGGGCGGCAGCGCATCCAGCGCCGGTTCCAAACCGTCCCGCCCGCGCGTCAGATCCAGATGCAGCCCATCGACGGGAAGCGTGGCAGCGATCGGCAGATTGTCCCGCAAACCGCCGAAATACGTCGCCAGCAGGAGCTTCAGGCCCGGCGCGGCATCCGCGAGGCGGCGAAAGGCCAGCGCATAGGCCGCCGCCGCGCCGGCGGGCAAATCGGTGACCAGGCAGGGCTCGTCAATCTGGACCCACGACGCGCCGGCCTCGGCAATGCCGCGCAACGCGGCCTCATAGGCCGGCAGCAGGCCCTCCAGCAGGCTGAGCGGCGGGGTGGTCCCGTCATCCATCTTGGACAGCAACAGGAACGACACCGGGCCCAGCAGCACGGGACGAGTGCGGCAATTCTCCGCGAGGCCCTCGGCAACCGCATCAGCCCAACGGTTCTGCAGCAGGCGAAACCGCGTCGCGGCCGAAATGCGCGGCACCAGGTAGTGGTAGTTGGTGTCAAACCACTTGGTCATTTCCATCGCCGGCGCCTCGGCGTGGCCAGCCGTCGCGCCGCGGGTGCCGCGCGCCATGGCGAAGATGGTCGCGAGGCTCGCCGGCCCCTGCCCATCCCAGCCATACCGATCGGGGATCGCGCCGAGGGCAGCGGCGGTTTCTAGGACATGGTCGTAAAGCGCGAAATCGGCCGAGGCGATGTGCCCGATGCCCGCACCGCGCTGCGTGGCGCGGGCGCGGCTGCGGAGCGCCGCACCGGCGGCATCCAGGCCCGGCGCGTCGAGCGTGCCGGCCCAATGCGCCTCAAGCGCGGCCTTCCATTCGCGGCGCGGGCCGATGCGGGGGTAACCAAGCGTGGCTGCGATGGTCATCGCGAGCGTCTCCGCCCCCGGTGCACCCAGCCCGGCAGCAAAAGGGTGGCGCTGCCCGCGCGTCAAAGGCGGGTCGGCGGCGCCGGCAGGTCTCCTGGCTCGCGGGTCACCGCCACCGGCCCGCCTTCCCGCACGGTTGTCCGCGCAGTGGCCCGCAGATGGAACTGCGGAAGGGCCGGCGGCTCACCGCCGACAGTTGCTGGGGCAGCCGCCGACTTGCGGGGCTGCCCCCGCGCACGGCGTTCCCTCTTGCGCCCGCTTGCGCGGGACCAACGCCATATAAGGATATATTGATGTGATGGTGTTGGGAAGGGGAAGGAAGGTCGGGGGAGAGAACTCCCCCGAACCCCCTCCTTTTTCTGGCACTTGGCGCCGAGAGCCGAAGGTCGGCGCCAAACGACAAAAACCGGTGGGGGATTCGGGGGAGGTGTTCCTCCCCCGCCCTTCTTCAGACGTGCGTGATGCTGCCGCCATCCTCCAGCCAGTTCTGCCCCGTCACGAAGGACGACGCATCCGACAGCAGGAAGCAGATCAGCGGCGCGACCTCGGCAGGCGTGGCGATGCGCCCCAGCGGAATGCGCGCCAAGGTGCGTTCGCGGAAACGATCGGACCGCACGGTCTCGGTCATCGGAGTCTCGACCGTGCCGAAGCCCACGGAATTTACGCGAATGCCATACCGCGCCCATTCCAGCGCGCCGGTCATGGTGATGCCCAGCACGCCCGCTTTGGCCGCCGCGTAGTTCACCTGGCCGATCGACCCACGCTTGCCGGCGGTGGAGGAGATGTTGACGATCGCACCCGCGACCGTGTCGCCAGCCCGCGCGCGGGAGATCATGTGACGGCCGACGGCCTGCTGCATCAGGTGCACGGCGGTCAGGTTCACGTCGATCACCGCCTGCCATTGCGGGACGGTCATCTTCTCGATCATCGCGGGGCGGGTGATGCCGGCATTGTTCACCAGGCCATGCACCGCGCCGAAATGCGCCACGGCATCATCGACGACGCGGGCGCAGAACACCTCATCCGTCACATCGCCCTGGATGGCGAGCGTATGGTTGCCGCCCAGCGCCTTCGACACATCGGCGAAGGTCTCCGGGTTGCGTTCGACCATGACCAGATTGCCGCCAAGGTCGAGCACGAGCTGTGAGATGGCCCGGCCGATCCCCTGCCCCGTGCCGGTGACGATGATGGTGCGGCCGGTCAGATCCATCGGATTGTGCATATCGGTTCCCTTCCCCATGGGTGTGTTGGGGCGAGGGTCGCGCGCGGCCGGGGCGCTGGCAATAGAGCAGATCGCGCCTGACTGGACTTAAGTCAGGCGCGTGAAGATGCTCGCTCAAGAAAACGCTCCAGCGGCCCGACCGATCGGTCGGTCAGACGGGCGCGGTGACCGCCTTGACCAGCGTATGCAGCACCCGGTTGACCGGGGTGGGGATGCCGAGCGCGGCACCACGGCGGATCACGAAGCCGTTGAGGTGGTCGATCTCGGTCGGCTTGCCCAGCGCCATGTCCTGCGCGGTCGAGGATTTCTGGCCCGCCATGGTCGCGGCCAGGCCCAGCACCGAAGCGAGCGTGTCAGGCGCCACCGTCACGCCCGAAGCCCGCGCCACCGCGATGCATTCGGCGACGATGTCGGTCATGACCTCCGTCACACCCTCCATCGCCACCAGCTGGCCGTACGGGCGCTGCGTCAGCCCCGACAGCGCGTTGTAGGCGCAGTTGACGATCAGCTTGCCCCACAGCGCGTCCATCGCATTGGCTGAGATCTGCGTCGGTATCCCCGCCGCGCCGAAGCGCCCGACGATGTCGGCGTCCCGCGCATTGGGGCCCATCACCAGGTCCCCGCGGCCGTGATGCTTCACATGCCCCGGCCCGGCCATGGCGGTGGCGACATAGACGGCGACGGGCACGACCTCCCGCCCCACCACGGGCCGCAGCCGGTCGGCATTATCCACGCCGTTCTGCAGGTTGAGGATGGTGACGTCCGGGCGCAGATGCGGTGCGATCTGCCGGCCCACGGCTTCCGTGTCGCCGGACTTCACGCAGAACAGCACGACATCGGCATCGGCCACGCCGGCGGGTTCGGTCGTGGCTGCCATGGGCACGGTGAAGCGATCCGGCCCGATCTCCAGGATCAACCCGCGTTGCGTCACGGCATCGACATGCTGCGGGCGGCCGATCAGCGTGACCGCAATGCCAGAGCGGGCCAGCATCCCACCATAGTAGCAGCCGACAGAGCCGGCACCCATCACCGTGATCTTCATGCCTTGAACCCCACTGCCTGCGCCATCAATCGAGCACGATGTTCGCCGCGCGCACCACCGCCGTCCAGCGCGCGATCTCCTGCTGGATGAAGGCCGTGAACTCCGCCTGCGGAAGTGGCGCCACCACCCCACCGGCCGATGCGATGCGCGCCATCACCGCCGGTTCGGCCAGGATGCCGCGTGTGACCGCATCCAGCCGATCCACGATCGGTTGCGGCGTGCCGGCGGGCACGAACAGGCCGCCCCAGCCATTCAATTCGAAGCCGGGCAACGTCTCGGCCACCGTCGGCAGGTCGGGCATGTCCGGCAGACGTTGCGTGGAGGACACCGCCAGCATCCGCAACCGGCCTTCGCGCACCAGCGGGCGCGTGGCGACCAGCGTATCGACCATCATCTGCACCTGGCCCGCGGCCAGCGCCACCGTCGCCTGTGTCGGCGCGCGGAACGGCACATGGACGACATCCACACCGGCCAGATGCTTGAACATCTCCGCACCCAAATGCGTGGTGGTGCCGTTGCCGCCCGAGCCATAGTTCAATTCGCCCGGCCGCGCCTTCAGATAGTCGATCAGGCCCTTCACATCGGTCACGGGGATGGAGGGATGCACCAGGATCGCGCTGGCGCCGCCGGTCAGCCGCGTGACCGGCACGAAGTCCCGCAGCGGGTCATAGGGCAGTCGGTTGCGATACAGCGGAACATTCATCGCATGGGTGCTGATGGTGCCCAGCAGCAGCGTGTAGCCATCCGGCGGGCTGCGCATCGCCAATTCGACACCGATGATCCCGGCGGCGCCGGCGCGGTTCTCGACAACGAAGGACTGGCCCAGCAGCGCCTGGTATCGCTCGGCGAGCAGCCGCCCGGACAGGTCCGTCGCCCCGGCCGGGGCGAAGGGCACGATGACGCGCACCGGACGGTCGGGCCAATCGCGCGTCTGCGCCGATGCCGGGCGCGTCACGCCCAGGGCGGCCGCGCCGAAAGTCAGCGTCCGCCGCGTCGTCATGCCCGTACGCCCCCGGTCAGCGCATGCACCTGCTTTGCCTTTGCCGCACAGGCTTCGGCAAGGAAGCCCAGGTCGGTGCCCGTCGAGACATAGCGCGCGCCCATGCCGACGATCTCTGCCACCAGATCGGGGCGCGAGGCCAAGCCACCGATGCCGACATGCTTGCCGCGGCCACGGCACGCCGCGATGATCCGCTTGTAGGCGTCGCGCACGCGCGGATGGTCGAATTCGCCGGGTATGCCCATTTCGGCCGTCAGGTCGTTGGTGCCGACCAGGATCATGTCCACCCCTTCGACGGCGGCGATCTCCTCGACCTTGTCCAGCGCATCGACCGATTCCACCATCGGGATCACCATGGTCGCGGCATCCAGGACCGGGTTGGCGTCCTTCGCCGGATAGGCCTTGAAGCCGAATTGCGGCAGGTGACCCGCGGCCGAGCGATGACCCAGCGGCGGGAATTTCGCCATCTCGACAACACGATGCGCCTCGTCGGCCGAATGCACATGCGGCGCGATGATGCCGAGTGCGCCGGCATCAAGGACGCGCCCGACGAATTCCGGTGATAGCGCCGGCACGCGCACCAGCGGCGTGATGCCGGCGGCGAGTGCGGCCATGCAGACCTGCCCCGTCATGTCGAGCGTGAGCGGCCCATGTTCCATATCGACATACAGGCTGTCGAAGCCCGCACTGGCGGCGATTTGCGCAATCTCGATCCCGCGCACGAGGCGCACGGTCATCGAGGCGACAACCTCATCGCGCGCGAGCTTTTCACGCACGATGTTGCGCAAGGCTTCGCCGGCTGTCGCTGGCATCTGGACATTCCTTCCCGATCGGTTGCGCCGACTCTGTTGGGAAGGGTGGCGGGCGTCAATCCGCTGGGGAAGTGGCCGGACGCCGCGTGGCGCCCGGCCGCTGCGGATCAGTTCAACCGCAGCCCACGGATCAGATCAGGCGATGCGGCGACATCGCCGCGTTCGACGCGCTTCACGATGTCCGTCAGCGCCGCATTGGCCGGCGCGGCGATGCCGATCTCCGCCCCGCGCGCGACGACGAAACCGTTGAGGTATTCGATTTCGGTGCGCCGGCCCTTCATCATGTCCTGGCCCATCGAGGCGCGATGCGCCCCGCCACCGGGCTTCTGCGTGTCGGCCAGCCGCTGCGCGTCATAGGCGGCACGGGCAGCGTCATCGCCCTCGCCCGCTTTCGCGATGATCTCGGCGTCGAGGTGCAGGATTTCCTCGAGGTCATAGCCCAGCGCCTGGCCGACGCGGATGGCCTCGGACCCCAGCCGCGCGGCGAAGGCGCGAATGGCATCATCCGCCGTCGCTTCCTTGGCCAGCAGCCCGGTCGCGGCGGCGATGCCGTTGCCCATCACGTTCGCCACCAGCTTCGACCAGCGCTCGCCCCACAGATTGTTCGTGGTCAGCGCGGAGTCCGACAGCGCGACCAGCGACGTGATGTATTCCGCGCGCGGCGAGATCCGCCCATGCGGTTCACCCACGCGATACACCGTGTGCGAGGCG
Source organism: Acetobacteraceae bacterium (assembly GCA_022842185.1). Classification (GTDB taxonomy): domain Bacteria; phylum Pseudomonadota; class Alphaproteobacteria; order Acetobacterales; family Acetobacteraceae; genus Neoroseomonas. The sequence goes on along the minus strand of JALHQB010000001.1, from coordinate 169,977 downwards.
CCCGACTTGCCCGCCGCGCGCTTCACCAGCGCCGGCGCAGACAGTTCCACGGTGATCAGTGACGCAATCGCGCCCAGCACGCGGCCCCAGCCGACAATGCCCGCGATCACTTCCTCATTGATGCAGTTCTGCAGCGACACGACGTAGCCGCCGGGCGCGAGGTACTGCGCGATCATCGCCGTGGCCCAGGCGGTGTCGTAGGACTTCATGCAGATGAAGGCGATATCGACCGGCTTCTGCTTGGCGAAGGACTGCAATTCCGTCAGGTGGATCGCCTGCACCGGCACGGTGAAGGGCGCCACGTCTTTCAGATGCTCGATGGTCAGGCCGCGCGAACGCATCGCCTCGACATGCTCGGGCCAGGGATCGATGAAGGTCACGTCGTGGCCCGCCTGGGCCATATAGGACCCTGCATAGGCCCCGACCGCGCCGGCGCCCACGATGGCGATGCGAGGCTTGTCCATGAATGTCGTTTCCTCTTACGCGCCGCCGATCGCGGCCTCCACAGCAAGCGCCACCTTCAGCGCCCGCCGTCCGGCCGCACCGTCCACCACAACCGGCGCGCCGTCCAGGCACGCGGCGACGAACGCGCCCTGTTCGGCTTCCAGGCTGTCATGGTCGGTCCAGGTCGCGCGGTCGATGCCCGAACCCGGCATGGCCGCCACCGGTTCGGCCCCGCCACGACGCAACACGGCAAGCGAGCGATCGAGGAAGTTCACGCTCATCTCCCCTTCCGTGCCCAGAACGCGCAGGCGGCGTTCCATCGCGAGCGACACCCGCGACGCCGTGATGACCGCCGCCCGCCCGCCGGAGAATTGCAACCGCGCCACGGCGAAATCCGGCCGTTCCGACGCGACGGCCGAACCGACCGCCTCGATGGCCTCGGGGTCTTCGCCGGCCAAGGTCAGGACCATGTCGATGTCATGGATCATCAGGTCCAGCACCACGGACACGTCCAGGCTGCGGGGCCGGAACGGCGCGACGCGGATCGCGTCCCACGACAGGGACCGGCCGCCCGACTCCGCTTCCACCACAGCACGGAAGGCGGCGGAAAAGCGCTCGATATGCCCGACCTGGAGCACGCGGCCCCGGGCCGCCGCGATCACCGCATCCGCCTGTTCCAGCGTTGCCGCGATTGGCTTTTCGATGAACAGATGCCGCCCCGCGGCCAGCGCGGCCATGGCAAGGTCATGATGGAAGCGCGTGGGCGCGGCGATGATGAGCGCATCCGCGGCGGCGATCGCGGCTTCGGGCGTCATGGCCCGGGTGCCGACCTCCGCCGCCACATGGGCGGCACGGGCGGGATCCGCATCGGCCAGGCCGACGAGCCGGACCCGCGGATTGGCCGCCGCCTTGAGGGCATGGAAGCGGCCGAAATGCCCAACGCCAAGAATGGCAAGGGCGAGAGGTTCATCACGGGCGATCATGCCGGGGTTCTAGCAGAGCGCGGCACGGCCCGCATGGCCCCGTCACGGAACGACACCGGAACGGCCGGATAAGCCTTGCGCAATCGGGCCATGGGCGCGATGACGACGCCCTTCCGTCGTCAGGCCGCCGGCAGGGTTGCATCGCCTGCCCCCCGTCGCCATTGTCCGGCGCCTGAAAACCTGGGGTTTCCGTTACCCATGCTACATTTCGCGCGTTGGAAGACCGCCGTGATCCTGGCGGTCTGCCTCGTCGGGACTCTCGTCACCCTGTTGAACCTGGCGCCACGCTCGGCCTTTCCGGGCTGGTTCCCGGCCCGGCAGATCAGCCTCGGGCTCGATCTGCGCGGCGGGTCGTACCTGTTGCTCGAGGTCGATCTCAACACCGTTGTGCGCGAACGCCTCGACAGCATGATCGAAGGGGCGCGCACGCGCCTGCGCGCCGGCAATGTGCGGTACGTGAACCTGGCATCCGACCCGGCGAACCGCCGGATGGGGCTGCGCGTGCTCGACACGGCGCAGGTGCCTCTCGCCGTCACCGCGCTGCGCGAACTCGCCAGCCCGGTGCAATTGCCCACCGGGCTTTCCGTCCCCGACCTCGAGGTCACCAGCGCCCCGGATGGCCAAATCTGGGCGACGCTGACCGAGGCCGGCCTGCGCGCCAAGGCCACCAGCGCCGTCGAGCAATCCATCGAGATCGTGCGTCGCCGAATCGATGAGACCGGCGTGGCGGAAGCGCTGATCGCCCGCCAGGGCCAATCGCGCATCCTGGTCACGCTGCCGGGCATCGAGGACCCCAACCGTATCAAGGACCTGCTGGGCCGCACCGCCCGCATGACCTTCCATCTAGTCGACGAAGCCGCCGCCATGGCGGCAACCCCGCCGCCGGGAGTGATGTTCCTGCCCGGTGAGCGCGAAGGCGAACGCTATGCAGTGCGCCGCCGGGTCGAGGTAGATGGCGCGAACCTCACCAACGCCCGCGCCGGCCAGGACAGCCGCAACGGCGAATGGGTGGTGAACTTCCAGTTCGATTCCGTCGGTACCCGCCGCTTCGCCCAGATCACGCGGGAGAATGTCGGGCGCCCCTTCGCGGTCGTGCTGGACGACAAGGTGATCACCGCCCCGGTGATCCGCGAACCCATCACCGGCGGACAGGGGCAGATCAGCGGCTCCTTCACCGCGCGCACCGCCAACGACCTCGCCGTATTGCTGCGCGCCGGTGCCCTGCCCGCGCCGCTGACCGTGGTCGAGGAACGCACCGTCGGGCCTGAGCTTGGCGCCGATGCCATTCGCGCCGGTGCCTATGCGCTCGGGGCCGGCACGCTGTTCGTCTTCATCTACATGGGCTTTGCCTATGGCCTGCTGGGCTGGTTCGCCAATATCGCGCTGGCGTTCAACCTCATCCTGGTAATCGCCGGGATGACGCTGCTGGAAGCCACGCTGACCCTGCCGGGCATCGCCGGCATCGTGCTGACGCTCGGCACCGCGCTCGACGCCAATATCCTGATCAACGAACGCATCCGCGAGGAAGTCCGCAACGGGCGAACGCCGATCAGCGCGCTGGAGGCCGGATATACCAAGGCGTCCGGCACCATCCTGGATTCGAACCTGACCAACCTGATCGCGATGGCCTGCCTGTATGGCTTCGGATCCGGCACGGTGAAGGGCTTCGCGGTCACGGTCGCCATCGGCACCATCGTGCAGATGTGGACCGCGACGGTGCTGACGCGCCTGTTCACCTCCTGGTGGTACCGCGCGACGCGGCCCAAGGAATTGCCGGTGTTCCAGCGGCCCGGCCTGTCCTTGTACGAACGCCTGCGCCGCCCGCTGTTCCGCATCTTCCCCGATGGCACGCGCATCCCGTTCATGCGCGCGGCTCGTACGGGCCTGATCATCTCCGCGGTGCTGTCCACCGCTTCGGTCGGCCTCGCCTTTTATCCGGGACTTGAAAAGGGCATCGACTTCCAGGGCGGCATCGAGATGGAGGTCCGCACGCCCCAGGCGGGGGACATCGCGGCGCTGCGGTCGTCGGTCGGCGCGCTCGATCTCGGCGACGCGACCATCCTGCAATTCGGCGATGCCTCGACCTACGCCATCCGCCTGCCCGCCCAGGGCGACGAGGGCGCGATCCAGGCATCGGTCAACAAGGTGCGCGACGCGCTGGAACAGGTGGCACCCGGCACCCGGATCCTGCGCGTGGAAGCAGTCGGCAATCGCGTGTCGAATGAATTGTTCATCGGCGGGCTGATGGCGCTCGGCCTGTCGTTCATCGCCATGCTGATCTACATCTGGATCCGCTTCGAATGGCAGTTCGGCGTCGCCGCCATCACCACCCTGGTGCTGGATGCCACCAAGACCATCGGCTTCATGGTTCTGTTCCAGGTCGAGTTCAACCTGACCACCATCGCCGGCATCCTGACCGTCATCGGCTTTTCGGCGAACGACAAGGTCGTGGTGTTCGACCGGATGCGGGAGAATCTGCGCAAATTCAAGACCATGCCGCTCGATCAGCTGGTGGATTTGTCGATCAACGAGACGATGAACCGCTCGCTCGGCACGTCGATGACGCTGCTGCTGTCGGCCGTGCCGCTGGCGCTGTTCGGCGGTGATACGCTGTCGGGTTTCGCCTGGGTCATGGTGGTCGGCATCGTTATCTCGGCCGGGTCGTCGGTGTTCATCGCCGCGCCGATCGTGCTGTTCACGGGACGCAACCGGATGCGTCGGGATGGCGATGGGACCGGCGCCGTGGCGCACAAGCCGGCAAAGGCACCGGCGGCCTGATTCCCGCCGGGGCATTGGCCCCGCGGCGACTCCCATGTGATGCTGGCCACCGCAACGCCGCATCAGTCGGCGCATCGGGAGAATCGCCACCATGCCTCACCCCCTGACACGCCGCGCCATGTTGGGCGCGGCCGCCGCCCTGCCCTTCGCCGCACCGGCGCTGGCAGCATTCCCCGACCAGGCGGTGCGCGTGGTCGTGCCGTGGAATGCGGGCGGGCTGGCCGACCTTTCGATACGGGTCCTGGCACCGGCCATGGGCGCTGCATTGGGCCAGCCGGTGGTCGTCGAGAACCGGGGCGGAGCCAATGGCGCGCTGGGCACACAGGCGGTCGCCCGCGCGGCGCCGGATGGCCACACGCTCATCCTCGCCAATGCCGAGACGCATGCGATCAACCCGCTGATCTATCCGCGCCTGCCCTATGACCCGCAGCGGGACTTCACGCCGGTCACGATCTTCGCTGGCGCGCCCTTCGTTCTGATCCGGCGGCCAGGGCTGGAGGTGGACACGCTGGCGGCGCTGATCGCCCGCGCCAAGGCCGCGCCGGGGTCGGTGAGCTATGCCTCCTGGGGGATCGGCAGCACGGCGCATCTGGCGATGGAGATGCTGGCACGGCAGGCCGGCATCGAATTGCTGCATGTCCCCTTTACCGGCTCCGCCCCGGCCGGCACGGCGCTGCTCGGGGGGCAGGTGGATGTGATGTTCCTGACGGCCGGCGCCGGCGAGGCCGCGGCACGGGACGGGCGGGCGAAGCTGCTGGCCGCGGGTGCGGCGACGCGCATCCCGCTGCTGCCCGACCTGCCGACGCTGACCGAACTGGGCCAGCCGATGGAGGCGGGCAATTGGTACGGGCTGCTCGGCCCGGCTCAGATGCCCCTGCCCGCGGCGCAGCGCATCGCGGCGGTCGCGGGGGAAGCTCTGGCCGTGCCCGCGACCATGGAGCGATATCGCGCCCTGGCGGCTCTGCCGATGCGGCTGGGTCCGGCCGAGACCGCCGCCTTCCTGGCGGCCGAGCGCGCGCGCTGGACACCGCTGGTGCGCGCGCTCGACATCCGGCTGGAGTAGATCAGCCCGACCAGGCGCGGCGATACAGGCCCAGGATCGCCGCTGCGTCCGGCACCGCGGGGTTGTTGGCCGGGCTGCCGGAGGCGAGCGCCTGGTCCGCCATGGTCGGCAGCAGCGCATCCCATTGCGCCGGGTCGATGCCATAGGCGGCCGGCGTCGGCACGGCGAGGTCGCGATTGAGGTCGCGCAATTCCTGCAGCAGCTTCGCCGCCGCCGATTGGTCACCCTCGGCTGACGTCGCCACGCCCATCGCGCGCGCCGCTTCGGCGTAACGCGGCAGGGCCGCGTTCAGGCTGTATTCCGTGACGGCCGGCAGCAGCATCGCGTTGGACAACCCGTGCGGCACATGGAAATGCGCGCCGATCGGGCGCGACATGCCATGCACCAGCGCGACGGACGAATTGCTGAAGGCGATGCCGGCCAGCGTCGCACCCTTCATCATCGCGGCGCGTGCCTGCTTGTTGCCGGGTTCGCCATAGACGGTGCGCAGGTTCGGCGCGATCAGACGCATTGCCCGCAGCGCGTATTCATCCGCCTCGTCATTCGCACGCTTGGAGACGAAGGCCTCCAGCGCATGCGTCAGGCTGTCGATGCCGGTATCGGCGGTGATGCGCGCCGGCAGGGTGAAGGTCAGTTCGTAATCCACCACGGCAGCGAGCGGCAGCGCGCCAAGCCCGGCGATCAGCATCTTCTCGTCACGCTCGGTATCGGTGATGACGGTGAAACGCGTCGCCTCGCTGCCGGTGCCCGCGGTGGTGGGGATGCCGATGACGGGCAGCGCGCCGCGATTGGCCTGCGCCGGCACCTTGAAGTCCCGCATCTTGGCGCCCGGCGGGGCGGCGCCGAGGATCGCCATGGCCTTGGCGGTATCCATCGGCGAGCCACCACCGAAACCGATGAGGCAATCGTAGTCGCCGGCCTTCATCGCGGCGACGCCGGCTTCGATCACGGTGTCTGTCGGGTCGGGCACGGTTTCGGAGAACACGCCGGCGGTGATGCCCGCCGCGCGCAACGGCGCCAGCGCCTTGTCCACCGTGCCGGAGGAGACCATCCACGGGTCGGTCACCACCAGTGGCCTGGAGAATCCGAACTGCGCCAGGACCTCGGGGAGCTTGCCGACAGCGCCGCCGCCGATCATCAGCAGTCGCGGCGAAACAAAACTCGTCGTCATCGTCACTTACCTTCACGGATCATCGTAATGATCCCGGAGAAATCCTTGTTGGCGCCGCCGCTTTCGACGAACCGGTCGAACAGGGACAGCGTCAGCGCGCCGACCTTCGCATCCACCCCCGCATCCTTCGCCGCCTGCTGCGCCAGGCCCAGATCCTTGCGCATCAGCGCCGCGGTGAAGCCGGGCGCGAAGTCCCGGTTGGCGGCACTGGTCGGCACCGGGCCGGGCACCGGGCAGGAATTGTTCAGCGCCCAGGACATCGCGGTGGATTTGGAACACACATCATACAGCGCCTGCGCCGGCAGGCCGAGCCGTTCAGCCATCACGAAGGCTTCCGACGTCACCGCCATGGTCGCGGCGAGCATCATGTTGTTGCACAGCTTCGCCACCTGCCCCGCGCCGGCATCGCCGCAATGGACGATGGTCTTGCCCATCGCACCCAGGATCGGCTTTGCGCGTTCGACCGCTTCCGCATCACCGCCGACCATGAAGGTCAGCGTGCCGGCTTCGGCCCCCATGACGCCACCCGAGACCGGCGCGTCGAGGAAGGGTCGCCCGGACGCCGCCGCGACCTCGCGCGCCGTCGCGACGTCGATGGTCGAGCAATCCATCAGCAGCGCATCGGCGCGTGAAGCCTTGGCCAGGCCGCCCTGCCCCAGCCAGGCGTCGCGGACCTGCTCGCCAGCCGGCAGCATGGTGATCACCACATCCGCATCCTGCGCCGCGGCGGCGGAGGAAAATGCCGCCTTGGCCCCCGATGCGACGACGGCATCGACCGCCGCCTGCACGATGTCGAACACCACGACCTCATGCCCCGCCTTCAGCAGGTTGCGCGCCATATGCGCGCCCATGCGGCCAAGCCCGACGAAACCGATGCGTGCCATATGCTGCTCCTATTCCGCACGGATGCCGACACGGCGGATCAGATCGCCGAGGCGGACGAATTCACGTTCATTGCGCGCCTGATAGACCTCGGGCGTCCCTGGCAGCGGGCGCGCGCCGAGTTCGGCCAAGCGCGCCACCGTCTCCGGTTTTTCGAGCCCGGCGCGCAGAGCCGCGTTGACCCGCGCGATGATCTCTGGCGGCGTGCCGCGCGGGGCGACCAAGCCGAACCAGGCGGTGACCTCATAGCCTGGCAAGGTCTCGGCGATGGCTGGGATGTCGGGGTTTGCCGGCCAGCGTTCGGCTGAGGTGACGCCGATCGGCACCAGCGCGCCGGAGCGGATATGCGGCATGATGGATGGCAGGTTGTCGGTGCCGAAATCGATGCGGCCCGGCAGCAGGTCCACCATCATCGGGGATGAACCGCGATAGGAGACGTGCGTCGCCTCGAACCCACCCATCAGGCGGAACAACTCGGCGGCAAGGTGCGTCGACCCGCCGATGCTCGTCTCGCCATAGGACAGCGTGCGCGATTTCGCGAGCGCGATCAGCGCCGCCGCATCGCGGGCGCCGATGTCCGGATGCGCGGCGATCAGGTTCGGCACTTCCGCGATCTGGCTGATCGGCAGGAAATCCTTCAGCGGATCGTAGCCGGCATTGGCATAGAGATGTGGGTTGATGGCGTTGGTGCCTGGCGAACCCAGCAGCAGCGTGTAGCCATCGGCCGGGGCGCGCAGCACCGCTTGCGCGGCGATGTTGGAGCCGGCGCCGGGGCGGTTCTCGATCACCACCGGCTGGCCAAGCGATTCCTGCAGGATCTGCCCGGCGATGCGGCCGAGGATATCGGTCGTGCCGCCGGCTGGAAAACCCACCATGATGCGGACAGGCCGGTTCGGCCACGGCGCCTGCGCGATGGCGGGCGCAGCGACAGTGCCAGACGCGATGGCGAGCAAGGCACGCCGTCGGATCGGGCCTGGGACGATTCTGGACACTGTTTCCTCCGTCGGATTGCTTGGAACCAGTGTCGGTATCGCGCCGCGGTCTTGTCAAACCGCCCGCGGCGGCGCCATCCGGTCCTCGCGCACGCCGGTGCCAGGGCCGGCGTGCGGTGGCGCGCGGGCCGTCAGGCCAGGCCGAACACCCGGCCAAGACTGTCGGTCAGGCCGGGGTGATCGGCCGAAGGTCCGCGCCAGGCGACGTAGCCATCCGGCCGCACAAGCCAGGCGCTGTCGCCATAGGCCGCGGCGAATTCCCCCGCCGCGTCATGCAGCATTGTGGCGCCATACCGATCCTCCATGGCCGACGCGCTGACGACGACCACGCGCAGCCCGGCGATGCGCGGCAGTGCGCCGGCATGACCATGCACCAGCAGCACCGGTTCCGTGCCACGCAGGACGTCGAACAGGCGCAACGGGAAGCCCACGCCGTGGCGCCGCAGGCCGCTTGCATCCGGCGCGCGATCCCCCGCCTGCGGGCCGGCCGCGCCGCCATCGTCACGCACCCACGCACTGTCGCGGTAATTCACCAGGATCTGGGTATCCTCCAGCCGGTCCGGCTTGGCACCGCCTTCGCGCCCGAAATTGATCGAGGCGGCCAGTGTCCTGGCGACGACATCGGCACCGACCGGGCGCCGTTCGGCCTCATAGCTGTCGAGCAACGCGGCCGGCGCGCGGCCGGCCAGCACGGCGGCCAGTTTCCAGGCAAGGTTGCAGGCATCCTGGATGCCGGTGTTCATCCCCTGTCCGCCGGTTGGCGGATGGATATGCGCAGCGTCACCGGCGATAAAGACGCGCCCGTCACGATAGCGCGCCGCGAGGCGCATGCTGATGCGGAAGAGGGACGACCAGCGCAGGTCCGACAGCGTCGGGGGATCGGGCAGCAGGTCGTTCGCCACGGCCTGCAGGGCGGCGAGGTCCGGGCCCTTCATCTCCGCCTGGATGCCGTGGTCGCCGGTGGCGCCGGCGGCGAGGGTCTCCGGCGCGATCATCGAGACACGATAGCGACCCGGCTCGGGCAACGGGATGGCGACGAAGAGCTCGGGCGGCGCGTCCTCCCGCGGACGAACGGCGCGCAGGGCCATGCCGTAGGGCAGATCCATCGCCATATGGACGTCGCCCAGCATGAAGGTCGCGGGCATCGCCTCGCCTTCGAAGGCGATGCCGAGGGCATGGCGCACGGCGCTGTGCGCGCCATCGCATCCGATGACATGGCTGAAGCGCTGGGATTGGCCATTGAGCGTGACCGCAACGCCATCGGCATCCTGTTGCAGGGCATCGAGCGCGACGCCGCGCTCAATGGTGATGCCCTGGCGTGCGAGATGGCGCGTCAGCAATCGCTCGGTTTCGTATTGCGGAAGGCCGAGACCGGCATAGGGCAGGTCTGACAGGTTGCTCAGCGTATCGAAGGGCGGACGGCCGGCAATGAAGGAGCGCATGCCGGTCAGCCACAACCCGGCATCGATCGCCTCCTGCGCGATGCCCATGGTCTCCCAAAGTTCGAGCGTGCGGGGCGTGACACCGATGGCGCGACAATAGGGCAAAGGCTTGTCCGCCTTGTCGATGATCCGGCAGCGCACGCCATGACGCGCGAGTTCGCTGGCCATGGTCAGGCCGACCGGACCTGCCCCGACGACGAGGATATCCGCCATGCTGCTTCTCCCTGCTGCGGCTCCGCAGTTTGAGCACAAGTTTCCGGGTGTGGAACCACCAGTTCTGGTGGCGACAGGCGCTCAAGGGACCGGTGGCGCCACGGTCAGGCCGCGGGGATGGCGCCGATCACGCTGCGCGCTGCCGGGCATAGAGCGCGAGGCGCATCGCCGCGACATCCGACAGCCCACCGGCGAAATCCAGGCCGGCATCGGGCAACGTCTCGGCGAAGTGGCAGGCGGCTTCATGGCCTTTGCCCATCGGGCGCAGCGCGGGCGCTTCGGTCCGGCAGCGGTCCTGGACGAAGGGGCAACGGGTGTGGAAGCGGCAGCCCGAGGGCGGGTTCATCGGGCTTGGCACGTCACCGCCAAGCGGCTTGACCTGCCCCCGCCGCTTCGGATCGGGGTGCGGGATCGCGGCGAGCAGCGCGCGCGTGTACGGGTGCCGGGGTCGGGTGAACAAGTCAGCCTTGGCGGCGGTCTCCACGATCTGGCCGAGATACATCACCGCGACGCGGTCGGCGACGTGCTTCACCACCGCCAGGTCATGCGCGATAAACAGGTACGCAAGACCGAAGCGGCGCTGGAGGTCCTTCAGCAGATTCACCACCTGCGCCTGGATGGACACGTCCAAGGCCGACACCGGTTCATCGCATACCACCAGGTCCGGCTGCACCGACAATGCGCGCGCGATGCCGATGCGCTGGCGCTGGCCGCCGGAGAATTCATGCGGATAGCGATCCGCATGGAAGGGCCGCAGCCCGACCAGGCCGAGCAGCTCCTCGACCCGCGCGCGGCGCGACGCGGTATCGCCAATGTCGTGCACCGCCATGGGTTCGGCGATGGTCTCCGCGACCGTGAGTCGCGGATTGAGACTGGCATAGGGATCCTGGAAGACGATCTGCATGCGCCGGCGCATCCCGCGCTGCGCGGCACCCTTGCTGCGGGTGACATCGACGCCTTCGAAACTGATCGTCCCGGCGGAGGGTTCGATCAACCGAAGCACCAGCCGCGCGGTGGTGGATTTGCCGCAGCCGGATTCCCCGACCAGGGCCAGCGTCTCGCCACGGTTCACCGTGAAGGACACGCCATCGACAGCGCGCACGAGGCCGACCTGCCGGGCCAGGATCAGTCCTTCCCGCACGGGATAATGCTTGGCGAGGCCGGTCACCTCCAGCAGCGGTTCGGTCATGCGGCAAAGGCCTCGACAGGGGCGCGGATGCAGGCTGCCTGGTGGCCCTCGGCGACCATCCGCAGCGGCGGCTGGTCCGTCTTGCATTCCGGCGCAGCGAAGGGGCAGCGCGGGTGAAAGCGGCAGCCCTTGGGCAGCGCGAAGGGCGGCGGCACCGAACCCTCGATGGCGAGCAGCGTCTCGCGGTCCTCATCGAGGCGTGGCACGGAACCGAGCAGGCCCAGCGTGTAGGGGTGCATCGGGTCGGCAAACAACGCCGCCGCGGGGGCGCGTTCAACGACGCGGCCGGCATACATCACCGCCACCTCATCGGCCATTTCGGCAACCACGCCGAGGTCGTGGGTGATGAGAATGATCGACATGCCGGTCTCCTGCTGCAGGTCGCGCAGCAGGTCCAAGATCTGCGCCTGCACCGTGACGTCCAGCGCGGTGGTCGGCTCGTCCGCGATCAGCAGCTTCGGGCTGCAGGCCAGCGCCATGGCGATCATCACGCGCTGACGCATCCCGCCCGAAAGCTGGTGCGGGTATTCGCCGAAGCGCCGTTCGGGCGCCGGGATGCGCACGCGCTTCAGGGCATCGATGGCACGGGTCTTCAGTTCGGCGTTGGAGGCGCCGCTGTCATGGGCGCGCATCGCCTCGGTGATCTGGAATCCGACCGTATGGACCGGATTGAGGCTGGTCATTGGTTCCTGGAAGATCATCGCGACCTCGCTGCCGCGGACGTCGCGCATGTCGGCATTGGACAGCTTCAGCAGGTCGCGGCCACCCAGCATGACGGAGCCGGCGGCAACGCGGCCGGGATGCGCGACGAGACGCATCACCGACAGCGACAGGACGGATTTGCCGCAGCCGGATTCACCGACGATGCCGAGCGTGCGGCCGAGCGGGACGGACAGGTCCACGCCATCGACCGCGGCAATCTCCCCGCCATGGGTGCGGAAGGTGGTGCGCAGGCCCTGGATGTTGAGGAGGTCGGTCATGATGCGCGCGCTGCATTGGAGGGGCTTTGCCCCTCCAAGCCACCCCACCAAAGGCTTAAGGCCTTTGGAAACCTCAACTTGGCGCTCGGCGCTTCAGGCATCGAGATCATCCGATCGTGCATCGTGCGCAAGAAAACGTCCGGCACCAGGTAACCGCATCCCACAGGCCAGTTGGCCTTTGGTGGGGTGGCTTGGAGGTGCAAGGCCCCTCCAATACGCGCCACCAGGATCACGACCACCGGAAGGTCGGCGGCGCGATCTTCTCCGCGCTGCGATGCGCCCAATCCTGCTGCGGCACGCGCCCGACGATGCGCTTCTGCGCCTCATGCAGATGCGCCGCCGCCTGGCGGTAGTCCATGGTCAGCACCTCGCCGTCCTCGACCACCTTGTTGCCATCGACATAGACCGCCTTCAGCGCACGATCCCCCGCGGCGTAGATCAGGCTGCGAACGGGGTCGTAGGCCGGCCGGATCATCGGATGGGTGATGTCCACCAGCGAGAAATCCGCCTTGCAGCCCACCGCGATCCGCCCGATGTCATCGCGCCCCAGCGCCTGCGCCCCGCCGATCGTCGCGGCGTTGAACAGGTCCGTCGTGGTCATGGTGCGCGGGTCGCCCGCCTGGGTGCGCGCGATATGCGCGGCCAGCCGCATCTCATCGAGCATGTTGTGCGGATAGGTGTCGGTGCCGATCCCGATATTGACGCCGCGACGGATGTAGCGGCCGACATCCTTCATCGCGATGCCGCGCCGCGCGAAGACGGTCGGGCAATGGGCGACGGTGGTACCGGTCTCGGCCAGGCGGTTGAGGTCGTTCTTGGTGTGCCAGGGCGTCGAGGGATGGTCGTCGAGGAAGATGCCATGCCCAATGATTGAGCGTTCGCCGAGCAGCCCCATCGAATCGAGCCAGCCGATCGGCGTCATGCCATGGCGGCGGGTGATCTCGTGGAACTCGACCACGGATTGCGCGGCATGGATCTGCCAGGACAGGCCCCGCGCCTTGGCTTCCTGGTTGCTTTCCTTCAGCAGGCCGGCCGCGCAGGTGTCGATCTGCGCGGGGACGACCATGCCGAACAGCCGTCCGGATTCATGCTGCTCGGCGCGTTCGACGAGGCGAAGGGCTTCCTCCATCGCCTTCTCGCCGGCCTTCTCGTCCCATTCGTATTCGACGACATGGCCGTTCTTGGTGAACCACCGCGCCGACCGGAACATCGGCGCGATGCAGACGCGCATGCCGGCTTCGGCCAGCAGGTCAAGCCAGCCGGGATGCGCCATCGACAGGTCGGCCAGCGTCGTCACGCCCGACAGCAGCAGCTCGGACAGGGCGACGCGGACGCAACTCGGCACCGCTTCCGCATCGGCGCGGAAGATCGGCATGTATTCGTACAGGGACGAATTATACAGGCCGGGCGAGCCGATCTCATCGAGGAAGCCCTTGTTCAGCGGCTCGCTCGACGGGTGGGAGTGGATGTTGACGAGGCCGGGCATGACCATCAGCCCGCGGCCTTCGATCACGCTGTCGGCCGTGCCTTCATAGCCGCGGCCGACGAAGGTCAGCCGGCCGTCGGTGAAGGCGACATCTGTGTCGGGCGCATAGGTATGCGCCTTTTCGGTTGCGTCCCAGGCGACGACGAGTTCGGCATTCTTGATGAGGGTGGTTGCCATGATGCGTCCGCCCTCAGCGCGTCAAACGGATGTCGAGGCCCTTGTAGAGCGCCGCACCGTAGATGCCGTGTGCGCGCACGCCTTCGACCCGTTGGGCCGAAGCGACCCAGAGCTGTTCATGCGCGAGCGGCAGCCAGACATTGTTCTCGGCGATGATGCGTTGCGCACGCGCGATCGCTTCCGCTCGCACGGCCGGATCCACCGCGGTGCGCGACTGCACCAGGGCTTCATCCGTCGTCGCATCAACCCAGTTCATGCGGTTCGGGGTGGGGCGGTTCTGGCTCGCGAAGTACAGCGAGAAGGCGTCCGACGCCGTCACATAGGGGTAGGACATGATGAAGGCATCGAATTCCTGTGTGGCCAGCCGGCCCCATACGACGGTGCCGTCCCACAGCTGGATGCGCATCTCGATGCCGATGCGGCGCAGATCCGCCTGCATCGATTCCAGCATCTGGCGGTTCGCTTCGCCCTGGCTGCCATACACGACGAAGGTCGCGCGCTGGCCGTCCTTCACCCGCACCCCATCGGACCCCGCCACCCAGCCGCCGGCATCGAGCACGCGGCGCGCCTCATCGGCATTGAATTGCGGAACCAGCTCGGAGGCCGCGGAATCATAGCCGGAGACATTGGGGTTCAGGTAGCCGCGCATCGGTGTCGCCGCGCCGAAGAAGGTGGCCTGCACCAGCGCCGGGCGGTTTACGCCGAGGTTGATGGCCCGGCGGATCACCGGGTCGCTGACCACCGGCTTGTCCACCTTGAAGCCGATGAAATAGTCCCAGAAGTAGCTTTCCTGCGTGGACATGCGGATATTGGGCATCCGGCGCAGCTGCTGCACGGCGATGTGCGGGATGTACTGGGTGATGTCCCCCTGCCCGGTCTGCAATGCGGCAATTCGCGTCTGGCTTTCCGGGATCAGGCGCCACACCACGCGGTCCACCTGCGGGGCGGGATTCTGGTAGATCGGCGGACCCCAATTGTAGCGGGGGTGGCGCTGCAGGACCATGTCCTGGCGTGGTGTCCAGGACACCCAGCAATATGGGCCCGTGCCGTTGAAGCCCTGCACGCCGAAATTCGGGCCCAGGCGCTCGACCGTCGCCTGGTCGACGATGGACGCGAAGGACAGCGACAGCTGATACAGCAATTCGCCATAGGGGGCGGTCAGCTCATACTCGACGGTATAATCGTCGACGGCGCGGATTTCCTTCACCGGCCCGGCGCGCCAGCGCACCGGGGACCGCGTGGCGGGGTCCAGCCAGCGATTGATGGTGAAGACCACGTCGCGCGCCGTGAATGGCTTGCCGTCGCAGAACGTGACGTCGCGGCGCAGATGGAAGGTGTAGGTCTTGCCGTCCTCGCTGACCGACCAGCGCTCGGCGAGACCCGGGCGGACGGTCGCCATGTCCCAATCCAGGGAGACCAGCGTGTCGCTCATCATATAGAGCACTTCGCTGGCGGCGCGTGCGGTCGAACGCGGCGGGTCGTAATTGTCGGAATCCAGGGCGCGCAGGATCTGCAACGTGTTGCGCGGATTGGCCTGGGCGGCCGCCTGCTGCATCGGAAGCGCGGCGGCGAGCGCCAGCGCCGCGGCGCCTATCGTCGTCCTGATCATGGTCAGTCTCCCGGTCATTGTCGTTGCGTCAGAATCGGAGGCGCGGGTCGAGCGCGTCGCGCAGCGCATCGCCCAGCACGTTGAAGGCCAGCACGATCAGGAAGATGACCGCGCAGGGCACCACCGCGATATGCGGTGCGAAGAACAGGAAGTTGCGCCCTTCGGAAGCCATCGCACCCAGTTCGGGGATCGGTGGCTGCGCCCCGAGGCCGAGGAAGGACAGCGCCGAGCCGAGCAGGATCACCTGACCGAAGCGCAGCGTGACGAAGACGAAGATCGCCGACAGGCAATTCGGCGCCAGGTGCCGGAAGATCAGCCGCCCGTCGGTCATGCCCGTTGCGCGCGCGGCCTCGATGAAGTCGAGCCGCATCACCACCAGCGCGGATCCGCGCACGATGCGCGCCATCAGCGGCACGGTGGCGACGGACAGCGCGATGACGACGGACACGAGGCCCGGCCCGAAGATCGCGGCGATGGCGAGGCCCACGAGGATGGCGGGAAAGGACAGCAGCATGTCCATCAGCCGCATGATCGGCCCATCCAGCCAGCGTTGGTAGAAGGCGGCGAGGAAGCCCAGCACCGCCCCGATGCTGCCGCCGATCGCCACCGCGGCGAAGCCCATCGACAGCGACACCCGCAATCCGAACAGCAGCCGCGTGATCAGGTCCCGCCCCTGGGCATCGGCGCCGAGCGGCAGGCCCTCACTGCCCGGCGGCTGCATCGCCTTGGTCAGGTCGTTGTCATAGGGATCGGTCGGCGCCAGCCACGGGGCGAAGACCGCGGCACCGATCAGCAGGATGACCATCACCAGACTGATCGCCGCGCCGGGATCGCGCAGCAGGCGCGACAGCAGGCCGGGGCGTGGCGGTGCCACCGGCTGGTCTGTGGTGTCGGTGGCCGCGCTCATGCCGCGCGCACCCGCGGGTCGAGCGCGGCATAGATCACGTCCACGGCGAGGTTCACCAGGATGAAGCCGAGCGACAGCACGATGATGGTCCCCTGCGCCATGGGAAAATCGGAGGAGAGGATGGCGCCGACCGCAAGCCGCCCGACGCCGGGCCAGGAGAACACCGTCTCCGTCACCACCGCGCCGCCGAGCAGGAAACCGATCTGCAACCCGACCAGCGTGACCACCGGCACCAGCGCGTTGCGCAGCGCATGGCGAAGCACGACGAGCCGTTCCGGAAGACCTTTCGCGCGCGCCGTCCGCACGTGGTCGGCCGATAGGACATCGAGCACGGCGGTGCGAGTCATGCGCGCCACCGGGCCGATGAAGACGCCGCCCAGGGTGAGGGCGGGCAGGATCAGCGACAGCGCGCCATCAGCCGTCCAGAACGGCCCGGCGCGCCCGGTGAAGGGCAGCAACTGCCACTGGAATCCGACAAACCAGATCAGCACGAGGCCGACGAAGAACACCGGTACGGAAACGCCGGCGACCGACAGCGCCATGATAGCGCGATCCAGCACCGATCCGCGCCAATACCCCGCCAGCGTGCCAAGCAGGATGCCGAGCGGGATGGACCAGAACAGGCTGGCCACCATCAGTTCGAAGGTTGGTCCGATCGTCGCGCCCAGTTCCTGCACCACGGGAACGTTGTTGATGATCGACGTGCCGAGGTCGCCATGCAGCAGCCGCCAGACATAGAGCCCGAACTGGACATACAGCGGCTGGTCGAGGCCCAGATCGGCGCGGATCTCGGCGATTACATCGGGCGTTGCGTTCGGCCCGGCGCGCACCGTCGCCGGATCGGTCGGCACCACCTGCATCAGCAGAAAGCCGATCAGCACCACCCCGAACATCACCGGAATGGCGAGCATCAATCGGTGCAGGGCATGCCTCAGCATGGCGGCGTCACTGCGCCACGACGGCGGCGGCCATCTCCCCGTGGCGGTCGAAGATCGGCTGGCCGTCGCGCAGCGTGATGTCGGCCTGAGTCGTCAGGATCGCCTCGGGCGCGATGTCGAAGATGTCGGCGGACAGCACGGCGATGTCCGCCTGCATGCCGGGTTCCAGCGTGCCGCGGCGATCCTCGGCGAATTGCGTGTAGGCGCCGCACCAAGTGTAGCAATGAATCGCCTCGGCGACGGTAAGCCGCTCCTCCGGCCCCATCACCGTACCCTTGTTGGTCTTGCGGGTGACCATGGTGAACAGGTTGATGAAGGGATCGACGGTGGAGACCGGGCAATCGGATGAGGCCGCCGGATGCGCACCGTCATCCAGCCAGGTCTTCATCGGATAGGCGTGCATCGACCGATCCGGGCCGAGGTTCTTCACATAAAGGTCGCCGAATTCATACATGAAGACCGGCTGCGGCACCGGCAGGATGCCGCGCGCCTTCATCCGCCGCCGCTGGTCGCGCGTGACGAAGCCACAGTGTTCGATGCGGTGGCGGCGCGCGCCGAAGGGATGGGCCTGGCTGTCGGCGGCTTCCATGCCAAGCAGCACCTGTTCGATCGCCGCATCGCCGATGGCGTGGATGTCGAGCTGCCAGCCTTGCTCATGATACAGCTTCAGCAACGCATGGATCTTGTCGTCGGGGAAGGTGAACACGCCCGTCCCTCCCCCCGCCGAGGCGAGGTAGGGCTCGAAGAACGCGGCCGTCAGGCCACCGGCCGAACCATCGGCGAAGACCTTCACCGCACCCCAGCGCAGGCTGTCATCGCCCTGCATCGGACGCAGACCGGCCGCCCAGGCATCCTGCGCGATGCCCTCGGGGTTGCCCGCGAGCACCTGCCACATCCGCAGCGGCAGGCGGCCATCGGCTTTCGCCGTCTCATAGGCCGTCACTTCCGCCATGCCCGCCGTCATGCCGACATTCATGTCGGTGGCGGAGGCGAAGCCGAGCGAGGCGAGATGCTTGCAAGCGGCTTCGATGGCATCGACCATGCGCGCCTGGTCAGGCTGCGGCACGGCGTTCTTCACCAGCCGCTGGGCGCGCTCCAGGAACAGCCCGGTCAGCATGCCACCCTTGCGCTCGATCACGCCGCCTTCGGGGTCGGGCGTATTGTGGCCGACGCCGGCGAGCTTCAGCGCCGTATTGTTCGCCACGCCCATATGGCCACAGGTGCGCACGATATAGACCGGGTTGTCCGGCGCGGCGGTGTCCAGTTCAGCCGCGGTCGGATGGCGGCCAACATCGAGTTCGCCATGATCGTAGCCGCGCCCGATCACCCAGGCGCCCTTCGGCGCCGCCTTCGCTGCGGTCGAGATGCGGCGCAGCACCTCATCGAGCGTCCGCACTTCCTCAGCGCGCAAATTCACATGCGCGAGGCCGAGGCCATAGGGCAGCAGGTGCATATGCGCTTCGTTGAAGGCCGGGATGGCAACGCGGCCGGCGAGGTCGATCCGATGCGTGCCGGGTCCGGCGGCGGCGATCGCCTCGTCACCAACCGCGAGGACCATGCCGTCCTTCAGCGCGACGGCATCGGTGAAGCCGCCGGCCAGGCCGCGAAAGATGCGCCCGCCGGCAATCAGCGTGTCAGCGGTCACGAACGATAATCCGGCTTTCCATCCTCGATCAGCCGCAGCGCCGCCGTCCAGGCCATTGTGAAGCCCTCCTGCCCCTTGTTCGGCCGGTTGAACTGCCCCGCCGTGTGTTGGCGCACCGATTCCGGGGGGATCACCAGCTCCGCACCGCCCGACATGGCGGAGATCTGCGCCTGGCAGGCGCGCTCCAGGTAGTAGATGTTGAGGAAGGCCTCCGCGACGTGTTGACCGCAGACCAGAAGCCCGTGGTTGCGCAGGATCATCGCGTTGTGTGTGCCGAGGTCCTGCACCAGCCGGTCGCGTTCCTCGAGGTCGAGCGCGATGCCTTCATAGTCGTGATAGGCAAGGTGGCCGTAGAATTTCAGCGCATGCTGGCTGATCGGCAGAAGCCCCTGGCGCTGCGCGGAGACGGCGATGCCGGCCTCGGTATGGGTGTGGATGACGACGGCGGCATCCTCGCGCGCCATGTGGATGGCGGAATGGATGGTAAAGCCGGCGGCGTTGACCGGCTTGGATTCAGCCCCTTCCTCGACGACATTGCCGTCCAGGTCGATCTTCACGAGGTCCGAGGCGCGCATTTCATGGAACAGCACGCCGTACTTGTTGATCAGGAAATGGTGATCGGGACCCGGCAGCCGCGCGCTGATATGCGTGTAGATGAAATCCGTCATCCGGAAATGCGCCACCAGTCGGTACAGCGCCGCGAGGTCGCAACGTACCTGCCATTCTTCCTCGGTGATGCCGCGCATGGCGGCGGGCGGGCTGACGATGTTCATGGCGGGTCTCCGGGAACGCGTTACCAAACTTCAACGTGCGCGTCCGCCGCGTCAACCGCTTGCGCGGCACGCATCGCGTGTCACGCGACGTCTCTGCGCGGCGACAAGGCACCCCTGCCGCCGCTGCGGGCAGGGTGTCAGGCCGACGCGGACGCCTCGGCTTCCTCAAGATCCACGCCCACCCGCAGACGGTGGTCGCCGCCGCCCAGGATGACACCGCTCAGCGGGCTGACATCGATGAAATCACGGCCCCAGGCGAGCACCACATGTTCGTCCCGCGTGACGATGTCGTTGGTAGGGTCAAGACCCACCCAGCCGAACCCCTCCCCCATCCAGGCTTCCACCCAGGCGTGGGACTGGTCGGCACCGCGGCGCGCCACCTGGCCCGGCTGCGGCCGGGTGCGCACGTAACCCGAGACATAGCGCGCCGGCAGGCCAAGCCCACGCAGCCCGGCCAGCATGACATGCGCGAAATCCTGGCAGACGCCGCGCCGGTCGCGCAGCACCTCCACCACCTGGGTGTGGTTGCCGGTGACGCCGGGCTTGTAGGTGAAGTCGCGGCGGATGCGGCCCATCAGTTCCAGCAGCCCCACCAGAACGGGCCGACCGGCGGGAAAGGATGCCGCGGCATACCCGGTCGCGGCCGGGACGATCGGCGCGAGGTGGCTGGGGAAGGTGAATTCGGCCGCCTCGCTGCGCTGCGCGGTGGCCACGACATCCTCCCATGTCGGCGTCAGGGCGGCCGAAGGCGGATCGGGGAAGCGGACCTCGACCAACGCCTCGGCAATAACCTCGAAGCGTTCATGCGGCACGTCGATGAAGATGCGTGTCGCGGCATTGCCGAAATGGTCGGCCGCCTCCGTCACATGCGATGGCGTCGGCGTGACCGCCAGCGTGCTGCGCACCACGTTCTGGTACGGCAGCGCGCGCGGCGTCAGCAGCAACAGATGCGCGGCGAGATCGACGGAATGCGCATAGGCATAGGTGGTGACGTGGCGCAGGCGGTAGATCACGCCGCACCCCGCAGCGCCGGTTGGGCGCCTTCCAGCCCGAGCGTCTGGGCCGCCGGCAGCAGCGCGAAATACCGCCGCGTCACCGCATCCGACAGCGCCGCGATCCGGTTGGCCATCGCCTCCAGTCGTGGCGGCAGGCCGGCGGCGGCGATCGCCTGGTCGGATGCCTCGACCAGTTCGGCGACCATCGCCTCGGCATCGGCGAGCAGCGACGCCGCCTCGTCAGGCAAGGCGCCATCTTCGGCGGTGGCGACTTCCGACAGGCTGCGGCTGATCGCTTCCAACTGGAATGCGAGGGCGCGCGGATTGGACCCGTCCGCCAGCACCAGGTCGAGCGCCGGCGCCGGCTGCAGCACGGTCAGATACCGACTGCGGTAGGTGATGACGCTGTCGCAGAGTTCGAGCATCAGCCGCAGCCCGCCCTCGATGCGCGACGGCGGTCCATCCAGCGCGAAACCGACCTCCGACGCGATCGCCTGCGCGCGTTCGACGCGCCGCCCAAGGTCGAGGAACAGCCAGGCCCCGCCGCGCACCATGCTTTCTGCAGCAACTCCGGCGACCGCGGTGGCAAAGCGCAGCACGGCGATCATCGCGCGGCTGATCGCTTCCAGATTGTCACCCGCCGCCTGCATCTCCGCCCGCGCGGCGCGGAGCGTCAGGGTGAAGGTCGCATACATGTCGGCGGTCAGCCGGTCGCGCACCATCGCGGTCAGCGCGGCGATGCGGTCGGCGAGGTGCATCACCGCACCATCCTCGCGCAGGGCCAGCGCGATGACGCTGGGCAGGCCCTGCGCGGCAGCCGAACCGGCCACTTCATCAGCGCCGGTGAAGCCCGCATGGGCCAGGCATCGCGCCAGCGCTGCGACTTCCGCAGCCTCCCGCGGCAGCACCACGCCGCGCGAGATCCGCGTCTGCGTCGCCCGCACCAGCCGCGCGGCCCGTTCCAGCCTTTCGGTGTACCGGCCCAGCCAGAACAGGTTGTCGGCAACGCGGGACGGCAGCGCGCCATGCATGCGCCGGATCGGCAGCGGGGGCAGATGCGCGGGCGCCGGGCCGATGATGTCGCCGCCCTCATCCGCGATCACCCAGACATCCTTCGACAAGCCCTGCGGCGGCAGCGCGCCGCCCAGCGGGCCGGATTCCCCGATCCGCGCAAGCCCGCCCGGCATCACGCGCCAGTCGCTGCCATCGAAGATGGCGAACATCCGCAGCACGAGCGGACGCGGCTCCAAGCCGCCCTCCATGACGCAGGGCACCAGGGAGGCCGGCGGCACGCGTGCCGCCACGAAGGCAGCCGGCGTCGCGGCGGCATCGCGCGCCGTGGCGTCGGCATGGGCGGCGGCGGGCATGGATCCGTCGGTCGCGCGGCGCAGCAGCCAGCCATCCTCCCGCGCGATTCGCGCCGCGGCACCCTCGGTACCAAGCCACAGCGTCTCGACCGATGGCAGCGCCAGCGGTTCGCCAAGCAGTCGCCTGGCCAAGGCCGGGAGGAAGGCGGCCAGCGCCGGCGCCTCGGCAAGCGCGGCGCCGGGCGCGTTCAGGATTCGCACCGCGCCGTTGCGTGCGGCGTCCAGCAGGCCCGGCACGCCGGAGGTGGCGGACCCGGACATCTCCAGCGGATCCAGCCTGGCGCCATCGACGCGCGACAGCAGCACATCGACGCGCTGCAGCCCTTGCAGGGTCTTGAGGTACAGAACGCCACCGCGCACCGTCAGGTCGCCGCATTCGACCAGCGCGCAGGACAATTCGCGCGACAGCATCATGTCCTCGAACCAGCGGGGCGCCTGGGTGCCTCGGGTCAGCAGGGCCACAGCCGGGTCGCCGACCTCGGGCGGGGCAAGGCGCTGCAACGCATCCTGCCAGAGATCGAAGAACGGGCGCATCGAGCGCACCTGCGCACCGCGGAAGGCCTCCGGCATCACGCGGCCGAGCAGACGGCGGTTCTCCCGTGCCATCCCAGCCCCGGCGGGCGCCGAGGTGCGGTCGGCCAGCACGCGCCAATACCCATCAGGCCCGCGCACCAGATCGACGGCATAAAGATGCAGGAGCGGCTGGACGGGCGCAGCACCCTTGCTTCGGCACGCGCGCAGGAAGCCTGGATTGGCGAAGACCAGTTCGGGCGGCACCAGTCCTTCGGACAGCAGGTCCTGGGGGCCGTAGAGATCGGCGAGCACGGCTTCCAGCAGACGCGCGCGCTGCACGATGCCGGCCTCGAGCGCGGCGAATTCCGCGGCTGGCAGCAGCATCGGCAAGGGATCGCAGCGCCAGGCGGCGTCACGCTTGGCACCGGGCAGGACGCCGGCGATGCCCTCATCCTCGAAGGCCCGGTCCAGGCGCTTGGCGCGATTGGCCAGCGCGCCTTCCCCCATGCCGCCCATGATACCAAGCAGCTGGCGCCAATGGGCCCGCACCCCACCGCGCCCATCGACCATCTCGTCGATGGGCGGAACCACGCCGAGGTCAGCCATGTCGTCTGAGGTCTAGGGTGAAGGGCAGCTCGAGGCCCGGCAGCGGTTCCGGCGGCGCCATCGGCCCCGGCGTGTGCCCGACCGGGAAGAAGCGGGATCGCCGGCGCGCCTCGGCCTCGTTCGCGTTCACCGGATACCGATCATAGCTGCGACCGCCCGGATGCACGACGTGATAGGTCAGGCCGCCGAGGCTGCGTCCGTTCCAGCGGTCGAATACATCCAGCACCAGCGGCGTCTGCGGCCGGATGGTGGGGTGCAGGGACGATGGCGGATTCCACGCCTTGAAGCGGATGCCGGCGAGGTACTCCCCCGCCCGCTCCGTCGCGCGCAGCGGCACGGCGACGCCATTGACCGCGAGGAGATGGCGGTCGGCCACCCAGTTCGTCACCCGGGCCTGGACGCGCTCGGCGCTGCTGTCCACGTACCGCGCGGTGCCGCCGGCGGTCTGGTCCTCGGCCAGAACATGCCAAGGTTCCAGCGCGTGGCGCAGTTCCAGGCCGATGTCGCGAACCGCGACCTCCCCGATCACCGGAAAGCGGAATGCCAGATGCGGGGCGAACCAGTCCGGATCGATCGGCGCGCCCATGTTGCGCAGTTCGTCGATGGCGTCGCGGAAATCCTGCTCGCAGTAATGCGGCAGCATGAACTGGTCGTTCAGCCGCGTCCCCCACCGCACCAGGCGCCGTTCATAGGGACGTTCCCAGAAGGCGGCGAGTGCGGCGCGCATCAGCAGCATCTGCACGGTAGACATTTCGGCGTGCGGCGGCATTTCAAAGCCGCGGAACTCCACCAGGCCGCGGCGGCCGGACGAACTGCCCGGATCATACATCTTGTCAATGCAGAATTCGGTGCGGTGCGTATTGCCGGTCATGTCCGCCAGCAGGTTGCGGAACAGGCGGTCGGTCATCCAGGGCGGCACTTCCTGCCAGGCATGAACCTTGGAAAAGGCGATCTCGAGTTCATTGAGCGCATCCATCCGCGCTTCGTCGATACGCGGATGCTGGCTGGTCGGGCCGATGAAAAGGCCGGAGAACAGGTACGAGAGCGAAGGATGGTTGTGCCAGAAGCCGACCAGCGACTTCAGCAAGTCGGGACGGCGCAGGAAGGGGCTTTCGGCCGCCGTTTCCCCGCCCATCACCACATGGTTGCCGCCACCGGTGCCGACATGGCGGCCATCGGTCATGAACTTCTCGGCGGCGAGGCCTTCCTGGCGGGCTTCCTCATAAAGCTGTCCGGTGCGCTCGACGATATCGCCCCAGCTGGTGGCGGGATGGATGTTGACCTCGATCACGCCCGGGTCAGGGGTGACCGAGAAATTCATGATCCGCGGATCGGATGGCGGCAGATAGCCTTCCAGCACCACCTTGCGGCCCATCTCGGCCGCGGTGGCCTCGACGGCCGCGACCATCTCCAGCCAATCCTCGCCCGCAAACAGCGGCGGGAAGAAGATATGCAGGATGCCGTCGCGCGATTCGACGGCCAGCGCGGTGCGCACCGCGCTGGCGTCGGATTCGCCCACCACCGGGATTTCCTGCGGCTGCGGCCGGAAATCCTCGATCGAAGATGCCGTCCCCTCACCCGGCCGGGGTGCGAGCAGGGCGCGCTGGGGCAGCGGTTCATGCTCCCGCTGGGCGCGAAGCGCTCGGTTGGCCATCAGCGCGTCATGTGGCGGCAGGTCATCGCGCCAGGCGAAGGGGTCGGCCTCGTGTTCCTGCACGCGGCGGGCATCTTCCGGCGACATCCACGGCAGCGAGGCAAGTGGGAGCCGCAGCCCGATCGGACTGTCGCCGGGCACCAGGAACAGGTGCTCGCCCCGAAGGAACCAGCGGCCGGACTGCCAGCGCCGGACGCCATCCTGCAGCACGCGGCGGATCGGCAGGATCGAGCCGACCTCCGACGACAGGCCCTGCGCGAAGACCCGCGTCAGCCGCTTGCGCTCCATCTCGTCGCCGAGCTTCGCGTCCTCGACCACGACATTGGCCGGCAGGCGCTGTTCCTTCCACAGGTAGTAGTGGATGTCCTCATGCGCGCCCTGCACCAGGCCGGGATCGACCTGGAGGCGTTCGGCCAGCAGCCGTGCGAAGCGCGCCGCGTCGGCCGCGGTCGCATTGTCCTTGTCGTCGTCGGATGCGAGCAGGCTGGCATCGCGCCACACGGGCTCCCCATCGGTCCGCCAATGGGAATGCAACGCCCAGCGCGGCAGCTGCTCGCCGGGGTAATGCTTGCCCATGTTGGTGGTCAGGACCGATCCGGGCGACCACAGCTTGACGAGCCGGCGGATCAGCCGCCCGGCATAGGCGCGCTTGGTCGGACCCAGCGCATCGGTGTTCCATTCCGCCGCGTCGCGATCCGATGCCGCGACGAAGGTGGGTTCCCCGCCCATGGTGAGGCGCATGCCTAGCGCCTTGAGCTTGCGGTCCACCGCATCGCCCGCCGCGCGGATCGCATCCCATTGGCCGGGCGCATAGGGCTTCGTGACGCGCGGCGTTTCGAACACGCGCCGGACATGCATCTCGAAGCCGAATTCGGTCTTCACATCCTCCAGCGCGCCGGAGATCGCCGCGGCCGATTGCGGTTCCGGCGTGGCGGCGAGCGGGATATGCCCTTCCCCGGTCATCAGGCCGGAGGTGGCATCGAACCCGATCCAGCCAGCGCCGGGCAGATAGACCTCGGCCCAGGCATGCAGGTCGGTGAAGTCGGAGGTTGGGCCTTCCGGGCCGTCCACCGGCTTCTGGTCGGCCACCAGCTGGATCAGGTAGCCGGAGACGAAGCGCGCCGCGAAGCCCAGCCGGCGGAGCAACTGCACCAAAAGCCAGGCGCTGTCGCGGCAGGATCCCTTGCCTTCCGACAGCGTCTTGTCGGGTGACCAGACGCCGGGCTCCATGCGCACGACATAGGCGATGCGCGACTGGACCATCTGGTTCAGCGCCACCAGCATGTCGATGGTGTGCTGTTCGGTGCGCGGCACCTGGGCCAGCAGACCATCGAGCAACGGCCCGCCCGAAGGATCGATGCGGCGGAACGGGGCCAGTTCCTGTTCCAGGCCGACGTCATAGGCGAAAGGCCAGGTCTCGGCTTCGGGCTCCAGGAAGAAGTCGAAGGGGTTGATGGTCGCCATGTCGGCGACGAGGTCCACCGTCACGTCGAAATGCGTCACCCGCTCGGGGAACACGATTCGGGCCAGGAAATTGCCCTGCGGGTCCTGCTGCCAGTTCAGGAAGTGGGGCTGGGGCTCGATGGTCAGGCTGTAGGACAGCACGGGGGTCCGGCTGTGCGGCGCCGGTCGCAGCCGGACCGTCTGCGGCCCCAGCGAGGCGGGCCGGTCATAGCGGTAGGTCGTGCGATGCGTCAGGGCGACGTGAATGGACATGGTGCTGCCTGGCCGAGGTTAGGGATGCTTCCCATGGATACGCCGCCCGATGCAATCCGCGGTCCAACGGGCTGGCCGTCACGCTGAACGCAGGCCGATCCCGCGTCCTCGGCGCCAAGCGTGCTCAACCTGGTCCGCATTGGACCGGAACACGCTTCCCGGCGGGCGGCGCCGTGTCGGTTGAGCCGGTCGCGCTCGGGGCCTAGTCTTCGGCTCATCGGGAAGGGAACGCAACGACATGGCTGATCTGGTGATCCGCGGCGGCACGGTTGTCGATGGCACGGGGGCCGCGCCCTACGAGGCCGATATCGCCATCCAGGGTGGCCGCATTACCGAAATCGGCCGCGTCGCGGCCCGTGGGCGCGAGGAGATCGACGCGCGCGGACGGATCGTCAGCCCCGGCTTCGTCGACATCCACACCCATTATGATGGTCAGGCCGTGTGGGATTCCCACCTCGCACCCTCAGCCTGGCATGGCGTGACGACCGCGGTGATGGGCAATTGCGGCGTCGGCTTCGCCCCCTGCCGGGAAGCCGACCGCGACAAGCTGATCGAGCTGATGGAGGGCGTCGAGGACATCCCCGGCCCGATCCTGCATGAGGGCCTGGATTGGCGGTGGGAGACCTTCCCCGAATATCTCGATGCGCTGGATGCGCGGCCGCGCGACATCGATATCTGCGCCCTGCTGCCCCATGGCGCGGTGCGTGTGCATGTGATGGGCGAACGCGCCCTGGCGCTGGAGAACGCGAACCAGGCCGATATCGCCGCGATGCGGGCCATGACCGCCGAGGCGGTGCGCGCCGGCGCCTTCGGCGTCTCGACATCCCGCACCATCAGCCACAAGACCCTGAAGGGCGACCCGACCCCGACGCTGCGCGCGCAGGAGGAGGAGTTGCGCGGCCTGGCCTTCGGCCTGCGCGAGGGTGGCGGTGGCCTGCTGGAGCTGGTGTCCGACTGGAACACGCCCGACCCGGCGACGGAATTCGCCATGGTCCGCCGTGTCGTGGAGGAAACCGGGCAGAAGGTCGTGTTCTCCCTGACCGCGCGGCATGACCGGACCGAGGCGTGGAAGGAATTGCTGGCGCTGTCCGACACGGCGGCGGCCGATGGCCTGCCGATCCGCCCGGTGTTCCCGCCGCGGCCGATCGGCATTCTTCTGGGCCTGCAGGGCAGCCAGAACCCGTTTTCCGGCTGCGTGTCCTATAAATCCGTGGCGCATCTGCCGGCGCCGGCGCGGGCACAGGCGATGCGCGACCCCGCCCTGCGCGCCGCGATCCTGTCGGAGGATCGGGTTTCCGGGTCGAATTTCCCGCTGATCACGCGTCTTGGCTTCGAACGGATGTTCCCCTTTGGCGACCCGCCGGACTATGCGCCACCGCAGGACAGTTCGATCGCCGCCATCGCCGCGCGGCAGGGGCGCAGCGCGGAGGAGGTCGCCTATGACCTGCTCACCGCCGATGACGGGGCCGGCTTCATCTTCGCGCCGCTGACCAACTTCGCCGATTACACCCTGTCGGCCAGCGCGGAATGCCTGCGGCATCCCAATGCCATCGCGGGGCTGTCGGATGGCGGGGCGCATGTCGGGTTCATCTCGGATGGGTCATTCCCGACCTTTCTGCTCGCCTACTGGGCACGCGATGCGAAGGAGCAGGTCTTCGCGCTGCCCGAGATCGTCCGCCGGCTGACATCGGACACCGCACGCGCGGCAGGGCTGGCCGACCGGGGTGTGCTGAAGCCGGGACTGCGGGCGGATGTGAATGTGTTCGATATGGCAACGCTCGGCCTCGACGCACCACGCATGGTGGGGGATCTGCCAGCGGGGGGGCGGCGGTTGCTGCAACGGGCGCGGGGGTATGTCGCCACCGTGGTTGCGGGGGCGGTGACCTATCGCGGCGGTGAAGCGACCGGGGCGCTGCCAGGGCGGCTGGTGCGGGCGGGGCGCTGAATTCGGCCGGGCTCGTTGCGGCTGCGGCGCCGACCTGCACGGCTTTGGCCGTGGCGCATCCTGGGGCTGATCAAGGCGCAGTCGCTTGGCGCTGCGCCAGCCAGGGCGAATGATCGTGACGTGACGCACGGCACGGACAGGCCCGGCACCGCCGCGCATCCTGTCGTGCGGCGTGTCCCGGCGGCTGCCGATGCCCGGCCCGGCCACCACCGCGCCGCACGGAGGCCAGCATGAGCCATGCCCGACCGAACATCGCCGCGTTCGTGACCGCGGCCCTGATGGGGCTGGTCGGCGCCAACCCATCCGGCGTGGCGATCCACCTGGCGACGGCCAATCCTGCATCCCTGGTGCTGCCCGCCCAGGCGGGCTGCCAGGTGGCCGGACCCTTCCCGACGATGCAGCGCGCCACCGAGGCTGCCGGCGAAGCGCGCCGCCGCGGCCTCAGCGCCGTCGCCTATCGCGACTCCGGTGGATACTATGTGCACGCCTGCTGATCCTGTGCGCGTGCCTCAAGGATGCGCACCAGCGCCGCATCGCGCCGGCGCGCGAGTTCGGCCGTGCTCGCCCCATCCGTGCCGTCTGCCACGCCCTCGACTAGCATTTGCTGCACCACCGCATCGACCGCCGGGTCGCCGAGGTCGTCCCACCAGGACGTGACCGCCGGCATGAGGTGGTGCAGGAAATGCTCCATGCCCCCTTCCCCACCCGCCAGATGAAAGGTGGTGTGCGGTCCCATCAGCGCCCAGCGCAGGCCCGGCCCCTCGCTGATCGCCGCATCGACATCGGCGACAGTGGCGACGCCTTCGGCGACAAGATGCACCGCTTCGCGCCACAGCGCCGCTTGCAGGCGATTGGCGAGGTGGCCCGGCACCTCCTTGCGGATCTCGATCGGGTGCTTGCCGATGGACCGGTAGAAACCCATTGCGGCGGCGACCGCCTCGGGGCTGCCCTTGGCACCGCCCACCACCTCGACCAGCGGGATCAGGTGCGGCGGGTTGAACGGATGGCCGATCACGACACGCCCGGGATGCGCACAGCGTTCCGACAGCCGAGACGCCAGCAGGCCCGAGGTCGAGGAGGCGATCACCACATCGGGTGGCAATGCGGCATCAATGCGCTGGAGAAGGTCCTGCTTGATCTCAAGCCGTTCCGGTGCGTTCTCCTGCACGAAATCGGCACCGCCCAATGCCGCCACGGGGTCCGCATGGAAGGTCCAGGCCGCCGGGTCCGCATCCGGACGCCCACCCAGGCGCATCAGCGTCGGCCAAGCCGTGTCGATCATCCGCCGCAGCAGGTCGGGCGCGCCGGGGGATGGGTCGCTGACCGCCACGGTCAATCCGCGGCTGAGGAAATATGCCGCCCAGGATGCTCCGATGGTTCCCGCGCCGATCACCGCGACGCACCTGATATCCGTCCGCATGGGGCTTCCTCCGATTGCTTGCGCGCAGGCTATCGCGGCGGCCCCGCCCTGGCCACGCCGCGGAAGCGGGATTAGCCTCCGCGCTTCAGGAGGAACGCCCATGCAAGACCTCGTCGCGCGGATGAATGCGATCTGCGACGCACAACCCTTTGACACCACCTGGTATGTGAAGGATCTCAAGACCGGCGCCGAGGCGGACCGGGGCGGCGATGTCGTCACGCCCTCCGCCAGCACGCGCAAGACCTCGATCCTGATGCATGCGCTGTCGAAGGTGCATCAAGGCAAGCTGAAGCTCGACGAGCCCTGCACCATCGAGGCGCGGCTTCAGGAAGGCGTGGACAGCGGCACCTACCAGTACATGTCGCCGGGTTGCGTGATTCCGCTGCGCGACGCCTTTGTGAACATGATCATCACCTCGGACAATGTCTGCACGCAGATCGTGCTGGAGCGTCTCGACCGCGATGAATTGAATGCCTGGTGCCAGGGCATCGGCATGACGGGGACGACGCATCGCGTGAACTTCCCGCCGCCGGGACTGCCCTGGCACCACCCGATCGACGCCGTGGCGAGTACCACGGCGCGCGACCAGGGCGTGTTGCTCGACAAGATGGTGAAGGGGGCGGGCGATGCCGCCGCCGCCGCGCATCTCGGCGCGACGCCCGAGCTGGTTCGGCTGGGGCTCGACATCCTGTCCTGGCAGCGGCTGCGCAACCTGATCCCGTCCCTGCTGCCGGCCAAGACCAAGGTTGCGAACAAGACCGGGCGCGGGCCGCGCGGGCGGATGGATGCCGGCGTGGTGTACAAGAACGATGCGCCGCGCTTCATCATCACCACCTATCTCGACGGCGTGCCGGATGTGCTGCCCGATGGGCTGCCGGGCTACACCGCCGCCTATTCGACCGCCGGACGACTGACCCGTGCCTGCTGGGATGCGATGAACTGATGACGACCGACGCCGAATTCGAAGCCGCGATCGCGGCGCTGCAATCCTGGGTGGGCCGCGAGCGCATCGTGGAGGACGAGATCGGCCTGTCCTCCGCGCGCCGCATCGCGGGCATGCTCGACATCGACCCCGCTTCGCTGAAGCAGGGCGATGCGTTGCCGCCGCACTGGTTCACCATGTTCTTCCCTGACATCGCGAAGCAGTCCGACATCGGCCCGGACGGGCACCCCAACAAGGGCGTGTTCCTGCCGCCGATCCCGCTGCCGCGACGCATGGGTGCCGGTCGTCGCGTGACGATCAACGAATCCCTGCGCATCGGCACGCCGGCAACCAAGCGCGCCATCGTGGCGCAGGTGCTGCCCAAGATCGGCCGCACCGGCCGCATGGCGATCCTGACCATGCGCCACGTCATCGAATGCGAAGGCCGCACCGTCGCGGTTGATGAATTCGACGCGATGTATCGCGAGGCGCCGCCGCCAGGCCAGCCGACCGCCGCCACGCCGCCGGTCGCGGCGCCCGAAGGTGCGGCGTGGAAGGAGACGGTGTTGCTCTCCTCCCCGCTGGTGTTCCGGTATTCGTCGGTCACCTGGAATGCGCATCGCATCCATTACGACGCGGATTATGCGCGGGATGAGGAAGGCTACGCCGCCACGGTGCAGAATGGCGGGCTGACGATGCAGTTGATGCTCGATGCCGCACTGAAGCGCGTTCCTGGCCGTATCACCGGCTTCACCGCGCGGCTCGCCCGCCCGCTTTGGGTGGGGGACACCGTCGCGCTGTGCGGCGCCGCGCCCGCCGATGGCAAGATGGAATGCTGGGCGGCCGATAAGGACGGCAACCTCTGCGCCAAGCTGGAGCTGACCTTCGCATGACCCGCGCATTGCCGGCGACCTGGCGGTCGTTGATGTTCGTGCCCGCGACGGGCGAGAAATTCGTCGCCAAGGCGCATACCCGCGGGGCCGATGTCGTGATCCTCGATCTTGAGGACTCCATCCCGCCCGGCGACAAGCCCGCCGCACGGGCCGCGCTGCCTGCGGCGGCCGCGACGGTTGGCCAGGCTGGGGCCGAGGTGGCGGTGCGCATCAACCGTGCGCTGGATCTCGCTGTGCCGGACATCGCGGCGGCGGTGATGCCTTCGGTGGGCACGCTGATGCTGCCGAAGGTGATGGGGCCGGAACACATCCGCCTGTTGTCAGAGGTGGTGGCTGCGCGGGAGGCCGCGCAGGGCATGGTCATCGGCCATACCCGCTTTGCGGCGATTGTCGAAACGCCGGATGCCTTGCCGTTGCTGGGTGCGATCGCGGCCGCCGATCCGCGCGTGGTGGCGCTGGGCATTGGTGCGGAGGATTTGTCCACCGAGTTGGAAGCCGTGCCGAGCGGCGACATGCTGTATGTGTATGCGATGATGGTGGTGGCGGCGGCGCGGGCGGCGCGCATCCAGCCGCTGGGGTCGGTTGGGCCGTTCGCGGATTTCTCGGATCTGGCGGCGTATCGGGCATCGCTGAAGCGGTCTCGCGCGCTGGGCTTTGCGTGCCAGGCCTGCATTCATCCGGCGCAGGTGCCGATCATCAATGAGGAATACGGCCCGTCCCCGGCGGAGGTGGAGCGTGCCCGCCGCCTGATCGCGGCCTTTGATGTGGCCTTGGCGGAAGGTCGTGGTGCGGTCGCCTTCGAAGGCCAGATGATCGACCTGCCGGTGGTGCAGCGCGCCCGACGCCTGCTGCTGCGCACTCGTTAGAGCGAGTGATTCAGACCTCCGGCCATCACGCACTAAATTGACAAAAAAAGGAGGGGGATCGGGGGAGTTCTCTCCCCCGACCTTGCCTTTCTACATCTCGCACATCGTCAGGATGCGTTCCGCGATCAGCGGCGTATAGGCTTCGCGCACCAGCGGCATGCGCGGGTTTTGCGTATGCGCCTTCACCGCGGCTTTGTCGGTATAGACTTCGACCAGCATGATGCGGCTTTCGTCCTTGCTGCCGTCGGCGTTCATCGGCTGCAGCACGTCGAAGCGCTCGCAGCCGGGTTCTTCGGCCTGAGTCAGGCGGGCGTGTTCGCGGATCAGCGTGTCGAAAGCGGCGTGGCTGCCTGGGTGGGGGCGGAATTCGACGTGGATGGCGATCTTGGGCATGGCGTTTGTCTCCCGTGGCGAATGCCGCAGGGTGGCGCGGATCGGCGCGGCTTCCAACCCCGCCCCGGTCAGGCGGCGGCGTAGCGGGCCAGGGAAAGATCGGCGCTTTCGATTTCCGGCTTCTTCCCGGTGACGATGTCCGCCAGCAGGCGGCCTGAGCCGCAGGCCATGGTCCAGCCCAGCGTGCCGTGCCCGGTGTTGAGGTGCATGTTGCGGAAGCGCGTGGCGCCGACGACCGGCGTGCCGTCGGGCGTCATCGGGCGCAGGCCGGTCCAGAAGGATGCCTCGGCGATGTTGCCGCCCTTGGGGAACAGGTCGGTGACCGAATGTTCCAGCGTCTCCCGCCGTGGCTTGCGCAGTTGCAGGGAAAAGCCGGCGAGTTCCGCTGTGCCGCCCACGCGGATGCGGTCGCCCAGGCGCGTGATGGCAACCTTGAAGGTTTCATCCATCACGGTGGAGATCGGGGCGCCGGCTTCGTCACGGATCGGGATGGTCAGGGAGTAGCCCTTCACCGGATAGACCGGCACGCGCAGGTTCAGCGGTGCGAGCAGTTCCGGCGTGAAGCTGCCGAGGGCGATGACGTAGCTGTCGGCGGTTTCGACGCCGGTGTCGGTGACCACGCCGGTGATGCGGTCCCCCTCGGATTGCAGGCCACGGACGGTCACGCCGTAGCGGAAGGTGACGCCGATCGCCTCGGCCATGGCGGCCAGGCGCTGGGTGAAGATGTGCGCGTCACCGGTCTCATCGCCGGGCAGGCGCAGACCGCCGACGAACTTGCCCTGCACGTTGCGCAGAGCGGGTTCGGCATCGATGCAGCCCGCGGGGTCCAGTACGTCATACGGCACCTTGAAGGTGTCGAGGACAGCGGTGTCGTCGCCCACATGGTCCAGCTGCTTCTGCGTGCGGAACAGCTGCAGCGTGCCCATCGAACGCCCGTCATAGGCGATGTCGGTTTCCCGCCGCAGGTCGGCGAGGCAGTCGCGCGAATATTCGGCCAGGCGGACCATGCGAGTCTTGTTCACGCGATAGGCGGCCTCGGTGCAATTCGCCAGCATCTGCGCGAGCCAAGTGTAGAGCCGGCGATCCGCGCGCGGCCACAGCACCAGCGGGCGATGGCGCATCATCATCCATTTCAGCGCCTTGATCGGAATGCCGGGGCCGGCCCAGGGGGCGGAATACCCATAGGAGAGCTGGCCGGCATTGGCGAAGGACGTCTCCATTCCCGCCGCGGTCTGGCGGTCGAGTACCGTGACCTCATGTCCTGCGCGCGCCAGATACCAGGCGCTGGTGACGCCGACGACGCCGCTGCCGAGGACGATGACGCGCATGGGGCACCCGCTGTGGAACGATGGTGCAATGGTGTGACGGTTTAGGGTCGCATGTGCTGCCAATCAGCCGCAGATTTCACCATACCTCTGGTCTGCAGCCGCAGATTCAGCGAAATTCCCGCAGATCATGCCAAACCTCGATGACACGGACCTGCGCATCCTTCGCGCCCTTCGCCAGGATGGGCGGATCACCAATGCCGCCTTGGCCGAGGCGGTGGGCCTGTCCCAATCCGCCTGCCTGCGCCGTTTGCGGCTTTTGGAACGCAGCGGCGTGATCCGTGGCTACACCGCCATCATCGACGAACCCGATGCGCGGGAGACCGTGACGGTGATCGTGCAGATCACGCTTGAGCGCCAGACGGAGGAACATCTCTCGCGCTTCGAGGTCGCCACGCGTCGGCTGCCCGAAGTGTGCGAGTGCTATCTGATGACGGGCATGTCCGATTATCTGCTGCGGGTGGAGGCGCGCGACGCGGCGGATTACGAACGCATCCACAAGGAGCAGTTGTCGCGGCTGCCGGGGGTTGCGCGCATCCAGTCATCCTTCGCGATCCGCCGGGTGATGGGACGGGCCGGATAGCGCGTTCCTCTCCAGCCGTGGCCCCAAGGCCTATCGGTGATATCGCCCGCCTCCCCAGCGCAGCGTGCTGCCATCGGCCAGCCGGATGTCGCGCCAGCCACCGGTTCGGCTGTTCAACGGGCGTGGGTTGGCCTCGATCGCGACGCCATCGAACATCTGGCGGGGCGACGGGCCGGAGAGGTCGAGGATCTCCAACGGACAGTTTGCCGCACCACACTGTCCTGATTCGAAGACGAATTCGACGAGGGCTTCGGGACTGCCATCGTCATTGAGATCGACCAGGCGGATCGTATAGCCGCTGCGTCGAATCCCATCGTAGTGCCGCGCCAGGAACGCATCGACACGTGCACGAAGCGCCACTTCCGGGACAACAGGTGTCGCCGCCACGGGAGCGGGCGGCGCCATGGCCGCCTCGCCCTTACCTGGCGGCGTAGGCCCCAGCGAAGCGATCCCACCGGCAGGCGGTGCGGGCGGCGGCGGCGCTGCCACCTGCGCATTGCACGCATCTGCCCATCGCCGGATCGCCGCATCCGAACCGCGCAGCGGCATGGAGAGCGCCCCACCAGGCCCGTTCAGCACCGCCCGGTTTCCATCGGCCAGCGTCTGGAACATCGGGTGTTCGGACGGCACGGTGGTTTCCATGATCGGCCCAGTCGGCCCCACCTCCACCAGCATGCGGAAGCCGTAGCGGACACCATCGATGACCAGTTCCATCACCACCTGCTGGCCTTCAAGGCGCGTGAGCCGTCCACCCTGGTCGTTCGGATTCAGGGTCATGGCCGGCGCCTTCCCGGACTCGCAGCGGATCGCGACATAAGCGGAGTCGTGATACCCGCAGCCGGGACAAGGGTCGAAGGCGAAGGCCGGTGCCTCATTGCCCGGCGAGGGGCGGTATTCCCAGCCCGGCGGGCGCGTCGGCCGGCCATTGGGTTCGGGCTGCGTGTGGCCGGGGTGCGGCGTCAACAGAACAAGGCCCAGGACAACTATCAAGCGCAGGCATGATCGCAGCATCAAGAGGATCCCGGTCTCGATTGCGGTCGAGTATCCGGGAGCCAGCATGAGATTTCCAGAAGGTTCAGGCCGCCAGCAGCGCTTCGCGCCGTTCAAGCCGCCCCATCAGGTAATCCAATTCCCCCGCGGTCTCCTTCGACAGTTTCGGCCCCGGCGCGCGCAGGGTGTCATGGGCGATGATGCCGCGCTTCTTCAGCACATATTTGCGGATCGCCAGGCCCAGGCCAGGCTGCACCTCCGTGCGGATCAGCGGCAGGTGCACATCGAACAGGTCCTGTGCCGCGTCGCGCTGGCCCGCGGCCATCAGAGCGCAGACCTTCACCAGCATCTCGGGATAGGCATAGCCGGTCATGATACCATCGGCGCCGCGCGCGAGTTCCTCCGGCAGGAACTGCCCGCCGACGCCGCCCAGGATGGAGACGCGCGGCATCTTGCCCTCGGCTTCCAGGCGCCGCACGGCGGTCAGCTTGTCGAGGCCTGGCCAATCCTCGGCCTTCAGCATCACGATACGCTGGTCCTGCGCCATGCGCGCGATCATCGCGGCCGTCATGGTGATGCCGGTGAGCTGCGGATAATCCTGCAGCACGAAGGGCGCATTCACCACGTCCACCGCCTGGGCGATGTAGGACACCAGCGCCTCGTCGCCCTTCAGCCCCGGGGATGGTGAGACCATGATGCCGGCCGCGCCGAGGTCCATCGACCCGCGGGCGATCGCCTTCATCTGCGCGAAGCCGGGGGCCGAGGCGCCGACCACGACCGGTATGCGCCCCGCCACGCGCTTCAGCACGCGATCGACGAAGGTCAGGCTCTCCGCCTCCGTCAGCTTCGGGGCTTCGCCCATCACGCCCAGGATGGTCATGCCCGACGCGCCGGCCGCGATGAAGGCATCGGTCATCCGGTCGGTACTGGGCAGGTCGAGCGACCCGTCCGGCAAGAACGGGGTGGGGGCGATGACGAAAACGCCCTTGGCGGATCGATCGAGCATGGGCATTCCCTTCCTGGCCACGACTGTCGCCCATTGTAGCGCCGAACCGAGGACCCGTCACATGGACCAGGCCTTCATCCCCGCCGTCTTTCATCGCGGCGGTTCCTCGAAGGGCGTGTTCTTCCACGCCAAGGACCTGCCGCAGGATCGCGCGAAGCAGGATGCTATCTTCCTGTCGGTGCTCGGCAGCCCAGACCCATATGGGCGGCAGCTGGATGGAATGGGCGGTGGGATTTCGTCGCTCTCCAAGGCGGTCATCATCGGCCCGCCGACGCATCTGGATGCCGATGTGGACTACACCTTCGCCCAAGTCGCGGTGGACCGGCCGCTGGTGGATTGGTCGAGCAACTGCGGCAATCTGTCCTCCGCCGTCGGCCCCTTCGCAGTGGATGAAGGGCTGGTGCGGGCTTCGGATGGGGAAGCGCTGGTCCGCATCCACCAGGTCAATACCAAGCGCATCATCCATGCTCGTTTCCTGGTGCGCGGCCGGCGCGCGGCGACCGAGGGCGATTTCACCATGGCCGGCGTGGCCGGCACCGGCGCGCGCATCCGGCTGGATTTCCTGTCGCCGGGCGGTGGCGCCACGGGAGCGTTGCTGCCGACCGGCAACGCGCAGGACGTGCTGGAATACAGCGGACGGACGTATCGCGCGACGATGATCGACGCCGCCAATGCCTGCGTCTTCCTCGATGCCGCCGAACTCGGCCTGACCGGCACCGAAAGCCCGGACGTGATCGAGGCGAATCCGGCCACCATGGCGCTGCTGGATGCGCTGCGGCGGCTGGCGGCAGTGCGGATGGGGTTGTGTGCAACAACCGATGCCGCGCCGCTCGCCATCCCGAAAGTGGCAGTGGTTGCCGCCCCCGCCGCGTATCGCGCGCTGGATGGGCGGGAGACCCCGGCGGCGAGCCATGACATCGCGGTGCGGATGATCTCGATGGAACGCGCCCATCGCGCGGTGCCGCTGACCGGGGGCATGGCTCTGGGCGTCGCCTGCCGGATTGCGGGTTCGCTGCCGCAGCAGGTCGCCGGGCATACGCGCGATGATGAGGTGCGCGTCGCCAACCCATCCGGCGTGCTGTCCGTGGGTGCGGAGGTGCGGCGCGACGGCGATGGCTGGTTCGCGGAAAGTGCGGTTGTGTTCCGCTCAGCGCGGCGGCTGATGCAGGGGTCCGTCGCGGTGCCCGTCCGCCTGCTTTGACGGCTTCGGCGGGCGTGCGATACCTGGGTGCGTCCAAGCAACGCCCGGAGAAACATCCGCATGCTCAGCCGCCGCCAGGCGCTGGCCGCCGCCACCATCCTCGCCGCCGGTGAAGCACGCGCCCAGGCCGCATGGCCGGACCGGCCGATCCGGGTCATCGTCCCCTTCGCCGCCGGCGGCAATGCCGACATCATCGGTCGCGTGCTGCAGCCGCGCCTGCAGGAGAAGCTGGGCCAGCCGGTGGTGGTCGAAAACCGCCCCGGCGCGGGCGGTTCCATCGGCGCCGAAGCCGTCGCCCGCGCGCGCCCCGATGGGTACACGCTTCTGATTGGGTCGAACGGGCCACTCAGCGTGAACCCGGTGGTCCAAGCCCGCCTGCCCTATGACGCGCCGAAGGACTTCGCACCGATTGCCATGGCCATGCAGGTGCCGCATTGCCTGGTGGTGCAGGCCAATGCGCCATACCGGACGGTCGCCGACGTGGTCGCGGCGTCCCGCGCCGCGCCAGGCGAAGGGATCGGAATCGGCACCGCGGGGGTCGCCAGCGCGACGCATCTGTCGCTCGAATCCTTCAAGGCGGCGACCGGGGCGCGATTGCTGCACATCCCCTATCGCGGCGCGGGCGCGACGGTGCCGGATTTCCTCGCCGGCAACCTGCCGATGCTCTTCACCGAACTCTCGACCGGCCTGCAACTGCATCGCGACGGCGAGGGCCGTGTCGTCGCCATCGCTTCGGCCGAGCGGCAATCGGCGCTGCCAGACGTGCCGACCATGATCGAACAGGGCGTGCCGGGCTTCACCGCCGGATCCTACGTGGGGCTGCTTGCACCGGCAGGCACGCCGCCGGAGGTGATGCGCAAGCTCGGCACGGCGATGGCGGCAATCGTCGCCGAGCCGGATTTCCGCGCTCGCATGCAAGCCCTGGGTGGCGAGGCCGCGACCGGCGCGCTGGCCACGCCGGAAGGCTTCGCGGCCTATATCGCAGGCGATCTCGAAAAATCGCGAATTGCCGCCCGCGCCGCGGATATCAAGCCGGAATGAGCGCGCCCGACACGCTGCCTGAACCGGCGCCGGACCAGACGCGCGAAACCCCGCCCGGTGCGACCGACTGCCACTGCCATATCTTCGGCCCGGCGGCGAAGTTCCCCTATGCCGAACCGCGCTCCTACACGCCGGAGGACGAGACGCTCGAAGACTACCTGGCGCTGCTGGATGAGCTTGGGCTGGATCGCGGCGTCATCGTGCAGCCCTCGGCCTATGACCGCGACAACGCCTGCACGCTGGATGCGCTGCGCCGCGCGCCGGATCGGCTGCGCGGCGTGGCCGTCGTGGGGCGGGAGGCGACGCCCGAAACGCTGCGCGCGATGCACCGCGACGGCATTCGCGGGTTGCGCGCCAATGAATATCGGCGCGATGGGCAGGCAGCCTATCATGGCGGCGTCCGGCTGGAGGAGATCGAGCCGTTCTTCCCAGTGATGGAAGAACTCGGCTGGCATCTGCAATTGTGGATCGATGCGCGCCATCTGCCGGAACTGGAATCGCACCTGGCGCTGGTGCCGGTGCCGATCGTGGTCGATCACATGGGGCGGCTCCATCACAGCCACGGCACCAACGATCCCGGATTCCAGGCACTGGTGCGCGGCATCGGCGATGGACGCTACATGGCGAAACTGTCGGGCACCTACCGGCTGGGCGCGGTGAAGCCGGACTACATCGACGCCAAGCCGTTCCACGATGCGCTGGTTGCCGCCAACCCCGATGCGCTGGTCTGGGGCACCGACTGGCCGCATCCGCGCCCCGATGGCGGGCGCCCGGATGCAAAGCGACTGCTGGAAGTGTTCCTCGACTGGACAACCGACCCGACGCTGCGGCGCAAAATCCTGACCGACACGCCCGCCCGCCTATACGACTTCCCAAAAGGCTGACGCGATGCGACGCCCGACCTACCAACTGCCGCCCGGCACCTGCGACACGCATGTGCATGTCTGGGGGCCGTTCGACCGCTTCCCGGTGGCGAAGGGCGCGCCCTACACGCCGCCCGAGCGCAACAAGGCCGACCTACTGGCGCTGCACGCGCGGCTTGGCGTGGAACGCTGCGTCATTGTGCAGACCTCGGTGTACAAGGCCGATAATCGCGCGATGCTGGATGCCATCGCCGACAATCCATCCACCTATCGCGGCGTGGCTCTGGTGGATGCGACCTTCGGCGACGCGGAATACCAGGCGCTGCATGATGGCGGCGTGCGCGGGGTGCGGTTCGGCTTCGTGAAGCATCTGGGTGGCGTGCCGGACCTCGCCTTGGTGCAGCGCACGGCCGACCGGATCGGCGAGATGGGCTGGCACCTGGTGCTGCACCTCGACGCCGTGAACATCCCGGAATTCGAAACCCTGTTCCGCGGATTCCGCCTGCCCGTGGTGGTGGACCATATGGGCCGCCCGCCAGCACAGGATGGGCTGGACCAGCCGCCCTTCCGCATCCTGCTCGACCTGCTGCATCGCCCGAATTATTGGGTGAAGGTGTCGGGGTCCGAACGCATTTCCGCCGAAGGCCCGCCCTTCCGCGATGCCATTCCCTTCGCGCGGAAATTGATCGAGGTCGCCCCTGACCGCACGCTGTGGGGCACCGACTGGCCGCACCCGAATGTGCGCTGGGACCCGGATGAGGCGGAGCTCGTGGACCTGCTCCCCGATTTCGGGGATGACGCCGCGCTGCGGCGCGTGCTGGTGGACAACCCCGCGCGGCTCTACGGTTTCGCATGACCGACATTCATGACTGGCTGGGCCGCAAGCGCCGCGTAGCGGATGAGATGGCGACGCCGCTGGTGCGCCGCATGGCCGCGCTGACGGACCGGACCGACATCGCGCTGGACCGCGGCGCCCCGGTGCCCAACCACTGGCTGTCGATCCTGTTCGACGACGCCGCGCCGCAATCGCAACTCGGCCCGGACGGTCACCCGACGAAGGGCGATTTCCTACCCCCCGTCCCCCTGCCCCGCCGGATGCTTGGCGGGCGGCGCCTGACCTATCACGCCGCGCCGCGGGTGGGGGACACGCTGGAACGCGAGACCGAAATCGCCGCCATCACCCCCAAGGTCGGTCGGTCGGGCGCGATGATCCTGGTGACGCTGCGCCACACCATCACCGGCCCGAACGGGCTGGTGGCGGTGGAGGAACAGGACACCGTCTATCTGGAAGCCAAGCGCAACGCGCCGGCACCATCCGACAAGCCCGGCCCTACGCCCAACACGGCCTGGCGCGACCGTTGGAAGCCCGACCAGGTGGTGCTGTTCCGGTATTCGGCCATCGCCTTCAATGGCCACCGCATCCATTACGATGCCGACTACGCCCGCGATGTGGAGGGCTACCCCGCGCTGGTTGTGAATGGCAGCGTCAGCACGCTGTTCCTGTTCGAGGCCGCATTGCGCCGCGCGCCGGGGATGCAGGTGCGTGCATACGACGCCCGCACCATGCAGCCGGTGTTCTGCGACCGCCCGGCCTTCATCTGCGGCGGCGCGCCGGATGGCGAAGGCAAGCAGACCCTGTGGGTCGAGAACCCGGACGGCGCCATGGCCATTCGCATCACAGCGAGGATCGCATGACCGGCCCGCTCGATGGAATCCGCGTGCTGGATCTGTCCGCCGTCGTGGTGGGGCCGATCTGCACCCATGTCCTGTGCGAACAGGGTGCCGAGGTCATCAAGGTCGAGGCGCCCGGCGGCGACCTGCTGCGGCATTTGGCAGGGCGCGGGCGCAGCGCTGGGATGAACGGGAAGTTCCTCAACTTCAACCGCGGCAAGAAGTCGATCGCCATCGACCTCAAGAAGCCCGCCGGCATCGCGGCGCTGCGGCGTCTGGCGGCGAGCGTCGATGTATTTGTCACCAATGTTCGCCCCGATGCCCAGGCGCGGCTTGGCGTCGATGCGGCGGCGCTGCGCGCGGAAGCGCCGAGGCTGATCCATTGTTCCATCACCGGCTTCGGCACCGGCGGGCCGTATGCCGGCCGCCCGGCCTACGACACGGTGATCCAGGGCGTGTCGGGCGTGGCCGGCACCTTCGAGGCCTCGACCGGCGACCCGCGCTACGTCCCCTTCCTCGTTGCCGACCACACGGTCGGACTGATCGCCGCGCAGATGATCGGCTTCGCGCTGTATCGCCGCGAGAAGACCGGCATGGGCGAGGCCATCGAAGTGCCAATGTTCGAGAACATGGCCGCCTACATCATGCAGGAACATCTGGGCGCGGCGTCATTCCGCCCAGCGCTCGGCCCGCCGGGCGACCATCGCGTGCTCAGCCCCGACGGCAAGCCGCTGCCGACCAAGGACGGCTTCATCTGTGTGTCCGCCAATACAGACGCGCAGGCGCATGGCTTCTTCGACGCGATCGGGCGGCCGGAACTTAAAGTCGATCCGCGCTTCGCGAAGGTCGCCCAGCGCGTGCAGCACACCAAGGAGTACTTCCGCATCCGTGCAACGTCGCTCGGTGCCCGCACCACCGCGGAATGGCTGGAGATATTCGACCGGGCGGATGTTCCTGCCTCCCCCTACAACACCATCGGATCGCTGATCGACGACCCCCATCTGCGCGCGGTGGGCATGGTGCGCGAGGAAGACCACCCC
Source organism: Acetobacteraceae bacterium (assembly GCA_022842185.1). GTDB lineage: Bacteria > Pseudomonadota > Alphaproteobacteria > Acetobacterales > Acetobacteraceae > Neoroseomonas. Next base: position 127,295 of record JALHQB010000001.1, on the reverse strand, counting down.
ACCGAGGGCGCGACCTGGGCCATCGGCGCGCCGAACCGCTTTTCCGGTGGCGTCGCGGCGGACCGCGCCCCCGCCCCGCGCCTGGGCGCCGATGGCGCGGCCGTGCTGGCCGAAGCCGGCCTGACGCCGGACGAAATCGACAGGCTGCGCGCTGAAGGCGTGCTGATCGAGGGAATGCCATGACCAGCCTCACCCGCCGCGCGGCGATTGCCGGCGCCACCCTCGCCCCCTTCGCCATCGCCCGCGCGCAGGCGCCCTGGCCGGACAAGCCGGTGCGGCTGGTGGTGCCCTTCACCCCCGGCGGATCGACCGACATCCTGGCCCGCGCCATGGGCCAGCGGCTCGGCGAAATCTTCAACCAGCCCTTCATCATCGACAATCGCCCGGGCGCCGGCGGCACGCTGGGATCGGAACAGGTGTTCCGCGCGGCGCCTGATGGCCACACGCTGATGATGGGCCATATCGGCACGCTGGCCTGCAACCCGGCGCTATATCGCAACCTGAGTTTCGACACCGCGCAGTTCACGCCGATCGCGCTGGTGGCGAATGTCGCGAATTTCCTGGTGGTGACGAACGGGCTGGCGGCGCGTGATGTGCAGTCCCTGATCGCATTGGCGAAGAGCAAGCCGGGCGAGCTGACCTATGGCAGCGGCGGCAATGGCAGCGCGGCGCATATCGCCATGGTCGCCTTCAATGAGGCGACAGGCACCGAGATGACCCATGTGCCCTATCGCGGCACCGGGCCGATGATGACCGACCTGATCGCCGGCACCATCAACCTGACGATGACCGGCGGCCCGCCAGCGCTGCCGCCGGTGCGGGCGGGGCAGCTGCGGGCTCTGGGTATCTCGTCGCTCCAGAAACTGCCGAGTGCGCCGGAAATCCCAACCATCGATTCCCAGGGCGTGCCGGGATTCAACGCGCTGCAATGGTATGGCATCGTCGGCCCGCCCAACATGCCGGCACCGCTGGTCGCGCGGCTGAATGAGGCTTGCAACCGCATCCTGGGCGAAGCGACTTTCGCCGGCCGGCTTGAAGCCGAGGGCGCCGTCGCGCAACCCATGACGCCCGCCGAGTTTGGCGCCTATATCGCGCGGGAACGGGACTTCTGGGGCACCCTGATCCGCCGCAACAATGTGAGCCTCGGCTGATGTCACGCCCCTTCGACGGCATCCGCATCATCGATGCGACGCATGTGCTGGCCGGGCCATTCGCGGCGTATCAGCTCGCGCTGCTGGGGGCCGATGTCATCAAGGTCGAGCACCCCGCCGACCCCGACCAGAGCCGCGGCCAGGGGCCGGATTGGGACCTCAACCGCGCCGGCATGGGCACGTATTTCCTCACCCAGGGGTCGAACAAGCGGTCACTGACGCTCGATCTGAAGCAGGAGGCAGCGCGGGAGGTGTTCCTGCGCCTGGTCGCCCAGGCCGATGTCCTGGTTGAGAACTACCGCCCCGGCGCCTTCGAGGCATTGGGCCTGGGGTATGAGGCGCTGTCGGCACTGAACCCGCGCCTGATCTATTGTTCCATTTCCGCTTTCGGACAGGGCGGCCCGCGCGGCGAGCAGACCGGCTATGACCATGTGATCCAGGCCAGTTCCGGCATCATGGCCGCCACCGGCACGGCCGAGGTCAGCCCGTTGAAACTCGGCGCGCCTGCCATCGACTACGCCACCGGCACCATGGGCGCCTTCGCGCTGTCCGCCGCCTTGTTTCAGCGGGAGAAGACCGGGCGTGGCCAGCGCATCGACCTCGCCATGCTGGATGTGGCGATGATGATGATGGCGTCCCACGTCACCGCCCATGCCCGTACCGGCAAGCCGCCGCGGCCGCGCGGCAACGACCATGAATACGCGACCAATTCCGCCTACACGACGAAGGACGGGATGGTGATGCTGGGCGCATCCAACCTGCGTCAGCAGAAGCGGCTGTGGGTGGCGCTGGGCCGGCCGGAAATGGCCAAGACCCGCAACGAGGACCGTGTGACGCATCGCGCGGATGAAGCGGCCGCGCTGCGCGAGATCCTGCTGACCCGAACGGCGGAGGAATGGGAAACCTTCCTGCAATCCCGCCACGTCCCCGCCGGGCGCATCCGGCGCATGGATGAAGCCTTGGCCGACCCGCATTTGGCCCAGCGCGGCCTGACGCATCGCTTCGATGCTGTGCCGGGCATGGACGGCGGCGTCTCCGTCCCGGTCGCGGCCTTCGGCTTCGCCCATGGTGGGCCGCGCGTGGATACGCCCCCGCGCGAACTCGGCGCGGACACCGATGCCATCCTGGCCGAACTCGGCTACGACGACGCCGCGCGCGCGGCGCTGCGCGACAGCCGCGCCACCTGATCCCGGAGACACGCCATGACCTTCACCTTCGACCATATCCATCTGCGCAGCCCCGATCCCGAGGCGACCGCCGCCTTCTACGAACGCGTCTTCGGCGCCGAGGTGATCCGCACGCCCCAGCGCATCGACTTCAAGCTCGGTGGCCAGATGATCTTCATTGCCCCGATCAACGAACCGACGACCGGCGAGGCGCCATCCGCGCCGTATCGGGGTCTGGAACATATCGGCCTGGCGGTGACCGGCATCGATGCCGTGGTGGCCGATCTGAAGGCGAAGGGCGTGACCTTCACCATGGAACCGAACACCATCCGCCCGGGCGTGCGCATCGCCTTCCTGCGCGGGCCGGAGAACGTGTCGATCGAGTTGCTCGAACGGACCGCCGTCTGACCGCGACCCAGGCCCCCGAAGGCGTCCGGCGCGTCGCGATCATTGGCGCCGGCCCAGCCGGGCTGATGGCGGCGGAAGCGGCGGCCGAGGCCGGCGCCGCCGTCACCGTCTATGACCACATGCCCTCCCCCGCGCGGAAATTTCTCATTGCAGGGCGGGGTGGGCTGAATCTGACGCATTCGGAACCGCTCGACGCGCTGCTTGGCCGCTACGGATCCGCGCGGGGGCGGCTTGAACCGTTCATCCGCGCGTTTCCGCCGGATGCGCTGGTCACCTGGTCCGAGGCGCTGGGGCAACCGACCTTCATCGGCAGTTCAGGGCGGGTCTTTCCCAAGGCGATGAAGGCGTCGCCGCTGTTGCGCGCCTGGCTGGCCCGGCTGGCCACGGCCGGCGTGGCGCTGCGCACCCGGCATCGCTGGCTTGGCTTCGCGGCGGATGACGCGCTGCGCTTCGCCACGCCGGATGGTGAGCGGCTGGAACGGCCCGCCGCCACGGTGCTGGCGCTGGGCGGTGCGTCCTGGCCCAGGCTCGGCTCGGATGGTGCCTGGCCCGGGCTGCTGCCGGGCAGCGCCATCGTGCCGCTGCGTGCCGCGAATATGGGCTTCGCCGTGGCGTGGTCCGATCATCTGCGCGCGCGCTTCGCCGGTGCGCCGTTGAAACGCATCGCGCTCACCTTCGGCGGCATGACGGTACGTGGCGAAGCGTTGCTGACGGATCAGGGCATCGAAGGCGGTGCGATCTATGCCCTGTCGGCGCCGTTGCGCGACGCCATCGCGGCGGATGGCGCGGCGACGCTGCTGGTCGATCTGCGGCCGGACATGACGCGCGAGAATCTGTCGCGGAAACTCGGCGCCCAGCCTGGCGCGGTGTCATTGTCGAACCACCTGCGCCGCGCGGGCGGCCTGGCGCCGGCCGCGATCGCTCTGGTGCAGGAAGCGCTGCATGCAGGTTCGCCGCGCGATGACCTCGCGGGTCTGGTCAAGGCGGTGCCGATCCGCCTGATCGCTCCCTTCCCCATCGCCCGCGCCATTTCATCAGCGGGCGGCCTGGCCTGGAGCGAGGTGGACGATACGCTGATGCTGGCGCGCCAACCCGGCATCTTCGCCTGCGGCGAAATGCTGGACTGGGAAGCGCCGACCGGCGGCTATCTTCTCCAGGCCTGCTTCGCCACAGGCCGCGCGGCGGGACGGGCCGCCGTTGCCTGGGTGGAACGCGGCTGACGCGGATCGCGCCTGACTGGAATCAGTCGGGCGCGCGAAGATGTTTGATAAAACACGGGCAAAGAGCGTTTGGCGCCAGTACGGGCTGGCGCCAAACCTTCTAGAGACGCTCCCCGGCGCCGAGACCTTCGAGCGGCGTCGGCACGCACCACTCCTGGCCGCGCGCGGTGGTCGCATATTCCGGCCAGCGCAGATCGACCGGCGCGGCGAAATCCTTGTCCAGCAGCGGCGGCACCCATTTCGATCCGCCCATGCCGCCGCCGGTGCGCTCGCGCCATTCCGCCTGCGCCGCATCCAGCAACCCCGGCTTGGCGGCCAGGTCCACCAGCGTCAACGCCATGGTCTTCGCCGCCACGAACATCCCGGGGTCGATCGCCGCCGGCAGCCCGCCCAGCGCATTGTACGACCAGGTGGGATAGTCAAAATCGGTATCCGGCGCGCGCAGCCGGGGGCGCGCGGTCAGCAGCCGCACCGTCGGGCAATGCCAGCAGAACTCGACATAATCATCGGCTGACAGATGCATCTGCCATGGCGGCAGGAAATGGCGCATCGCGGCTTCGAATTCCGCCGGCGTGGACAGCTTCGTATTGGCGGCGGCGAAGGGGTCGTCCATCGGGGCCAAGCCAAGCCCGGACTGGATATCCCGCGCGAAGGCCTTCGCAGCATCGCCATAGACTGGCGGTCCGACCTGCTGCAGGTTCTCCCACGTCGCATCGGTCAGCACCGTGTTGGCGAGGCCGACGCGCGTCTTGGTCACCCAGCGCAGATGCGCCGTGCAGGCGGTCGCCGCGGCGGCGGACCGGGCATTGGCCATCAGGATATTGGCGATCTGCTGGGCCATCGGCAGGGATGGCGTGCGCCAGGAATACTGGATTTGCGTGAAGCGCGGCGCGAGGTTGTCCGACGTCGCATCACCCCCATGCATGATGAACTCGTTCAGCGTCCAGGCGCCGGCGTGGGGGAACATCGCCTCCTTGGTGTATTTCGTGGTCGTGTACATCAGGCACAGCGCGTCGGTCGCGCCGGGGGCGCGGGCGGCGGCGTGGCCGACATCGCGGATCGGCAGCAGCGACTTGTCGATCCAGGTCTCGGGGCTGTCGCAGGTGAAGGTGATGATCGCGGACCAATAGGCGCCGAACTGGGTTTCCGCCGTCACCGTGTTCTGCATGTGCGGGTGATAGACGACAGCCGCATCCAGCCCGTCGTAATACCCCTTCGCGGCATGGACGGGCTTCGATCCGCAGACCTTCTCGGCCGGTTCACCGAACAGCACCAGCCGGCCGGGCGTGCCCGACGATTCCAGCGCCGCCTTGGCGGCGAGGATCGAGGTCAGCGCCGCCGTGCCCAGGGACGAATGCGGATCGGTATGCCCCGCAGCATAGGGGTGCATGCCCGCGCGCGGTTCGCGCCGCGGCACCACCGCCTGGCAATTGCCTGGCACCGCATCGTATTCGGAGAATGAGGCCAGCAGCGGCCCGCCCTTGCCCCAGCGTGCGACGAAGGCGGTCGGCATGCCGCCCGACCCGGCTTCGACTTCGAAGCCCTCGGCGCGGAGGAAATCCACATAGGCGGCGGCGGATTTGTACTCGCGCCAAGCGGGTTCGGCGAAGTTCCAGATCCGCTCATTGAAGGCGGACATCCGGCCTTCATTGGCGCTGATCCAGTCGAGCGCCGTGCGGCGCAATGCGGGAAGGTCGGTCATGCGGGGCCCCCGGGTGGTTCGCCCCGCATGATGCGTCGGGTATCAGCCCCGCGCCAGACGCCGCGCCACGAACTCCAACCGGTCCTGGCCCCAGAATATGTCGTCCCCGATGACGTAGCAGGGTGCGCCGAACACGCCGCGGTCGAGCGCGGCCTGGGTGTCTGCCAGGCGCCGGTCCTGCCAGCGCGGATCGGCGCCCAGCGACATCACCTGGTCCGCATCCAGCCCGACCTCACGGATCAGGTCAGCGAGCAAGGACGGGTCGGCGGGGTTCTTCTCCTCCTCCCACAGCGCCTTCAGCACGCGATGCGCCAGCGCAATGGCGGGCGCGTCGCCGATCGTCTCCCGTACCGCGATGACACAGGATGCGCCGGGCAGTTCGTTGTGGGGGAAGTGCCTGGGATGCGTGGTGATGGGGATGCCGAGGGCATCGCGCCAGCGCGCCAGTTCCTGCAATCGGTACGCCTGGCGCTGCGGTGAGCGTTTGGGCAGCGGCAGACCGCCGGAACCGGCGAAGATCGTCCCGAAATCAACCGGGAATATCCGCAGGGTCGCGCCATGCTGCGCCGCCAGCCCTTCGATCCGCGCCGCACCCAGATGCGTCCAGGGGGAATTCAGCGATGCGTAGTAGTCGATATGCATCCGATTCATTCCTTTACGGGGGCGGCCGTTGCGGCGCGGACGTCGTCGATCGACACGCCTGAGGCAAGGTCACGCACGATGAAAGCGTCCCCGGCCGGCGCGAACAGGCCAAGGTCGGTAGCCACGAGCTTGACCACCCCACGCGCGGTGACCGGCAGCGAACAGGTGGCGAGCAACCGGGGCGACCCGTCACGCGTGCGATGTTCCATCATCAGGAACACGTTCTTCGCATTGGCCGCGAGGTCCATCGCCCCGCCGATGACGCCGCCCTTGGACCCCTTGGTCTTCCAATTGGCAAAATCGCCGTTCGCCGCGCATTCATACGACCCGAGCACCGTTACATCGATGCGGCCGCTGCGGATCAGCGCGAAGCTGTCGGCATGGTCCACCATCGCCGCCCCCGGCGGGAGGGTGACATAACGGCGGCTGGCATCGACCAGGTGGATGTCCTCCTGCCCCTCCGGCGCGACGGGGCCGAAGCCGATGACGCCGTTCTCAGCATGGAAGAACACCGCGCGGTCACCGAGCGGCACGTCGGTGATCAGCGTGGGCATGCCGACGCCGAGATTGACGATCCAGCCATCCTCGAACTCACGCGCCAGGCGTTCGGCGATCTGGGTGCGGGACCAGGGCATCAGCGGGTCTCCTTCAGCGTCGGCCAGATCGCATCGGGCGCGGGTGGGATATGCACCAGGCGCTGCACGATGATGCCCGGCACATGAACGTCGTCGGGGTCGATGGCGCCGGCGGGCAGAATGGGTTCCTCGACCTCGACGATCACCAGCTTGGATGCCATCGCCATGATCGGCCCGAAATTGCGCTGGGCGCGGCGGAAGCGAAGGTTGCCGGCCTCATCGGCTTGATAGCAGCGCAGCAGCGCCACATCGCAGGGCAGCGCGTATTCCAACAGATATTCGCGGCCATTGATGACCCGCGTCTCGCGGCCTTCGGCCAGTTCGGTGCCCACGGCGGTCGGCGTGTAGAAGGCCGGGATGCCGGCACCGGCGGCGCGCAGGCGTTCGGCCAGCGTACCCTGCGGCACCGTCTCGGCATCGACCTCGCCGCGCTCGTAGTATGGCGTGAAGGGCAGCACATCCGAGGCGCGTGGCGCCGCGGTGAAGGAGCAGATCACCTTGGCGACCTGGCCGTTTTCCACCAGCATGCCGATGTCGGGATTGCGCGGCTTTCGCGGGCCGCCTGTGGTGTTTCCGACGCAGACCAGCCGCTTGGCCCCCTGCCGCAGCAATGCGGCGGTCAGGTTGAAGGGCGAGCCCGGCAGGGCGAAGCCCCCGAAGGCGATGGTCGAGCCATCCGCGATCCCGGCCACCGCCTCGTCGAAATTCGCCACGACCTTGCTGCGTCGCGCCATCTTCACCGTTCCCCTACCCTATTGGCCCATGGTCCAGCGACCGGGCGGCGATGTCCAGGGGGCCGATCACTTCGGCATCAGCCGGCGTGTTCGGGATGGCATCGCTGGAAACTTCTGGTAAAGGTTTTCGTGCCAGAATGGCCTGGGGCGCGCTGCGGTGGCGCCCAATCACCGCATCGCGGGAGTGGCTTCATGGCGGGCGGCGGGGCTGAAAAGCCCCTCATGCGCATTCACGGCATCGGCGGGCGGATCAGCGTCTATCAGGATCGGGTGGTCCTGCAGCGGCGCGGCATCTTCTTCACCCTGGTGAACCTCGCCTTCCATCTTGAACGGGAGATGGAGAGCGAGATCGTGCTGCGCCACCTGACCGCCGTGCATTTCGTGCGCTCCCTGCTGTTCGTGCAGTTCCTCCGCTTCAGCTATGCGGGCTGCCCCGAACCCAGTGGCCACTACCTTCGCGATGCCTTTGCCGAGAATGCATTCATGCTCAGTCTGTTCGACAACCGCCGCCTGGTAAAAGTGCTGCATTGCGTGTCCGAAGCCGCGTTGCGATCCGGCGCGCAACTGGCGGTGCGGCCATGACGGCGCTGCTGTGCATGGTCGCGCGCCAGCGCGCCTTCGCTGTCGCCGTCGCGCTGCTGCTGGTGCCGCTGCCTGCGCTGGCGCAGGAACAATCGCTGCGGGAACGCTTCAACCGCGCCGTGTTCAGCCTCAACCACGATATCGAGGAAGCCGCGCAGGTGGTGATCGACGCCGTGCCGGACATGCTGCGCCTGCCACCTTCCGTGCAAACCGGGCTGCTCAATGTCCTGCATAACACGGTCAATGAACCGCTCAGCGCGATGGGGCATGCCATCACCGGCCGCTACGACCTAGCGGGCCGGCAGTTGCAGCGCGTCGGCATCAACCTGGTCGCCGGCTACGCCGGGTATGTGGACCGCGCGACGGAACGTGGCATCGATGTGCCGTTGATCGATATCGGCACCGCGCTGTGCGTGCGCGGGGTTTCGGCCGGGCCGTTCTTCGTCCTGCCGGTGATGGGGCCGCGCACGACACGCGACGGGCTGGCCGACCTCACGGCGTCCAACGTGATCATCTTCGCCATGGTGATCCCCTTCGTCGGCGCCGTGCCGTCCCTGGGGATGCTGATCGCCATCGAGGCGCTGAGCGATGTCGCCGCCCTTGCCATGGCGCGGAACTTCGATGCCGCGCAGCCGACCGGCACGGATTACGACGCGGTGCGCGACGCGTATCTGGAACACCGGGTGCGCCTGTGCACCGAAGCGCAGGCCCGCGCGCCCAGCTAAAGCGTTCTGCGTCAGACCGCGTTGGCGCAGATGGCTCTACGCCCTTGCCTGATCGAGCATCCTCACGCGCCTGGCTGGAGGCCAGTCAGGCGCGATCCGCTTCAGGCAGGCGCCGCCGTCAACCGATGGAACCATGCTTCGGAACGGAATGGCCAGACGCCTTCCGCCCGCGGTTCCAGCCCGGCGCCGGACGCGACGCGCGCCGCCCGCGCCTGCGCGTCCCGATCTGCGACGCTGCCCCCGGCCAGGCGGCGATACAGCCGCGCGGCCGCGGTCACATCCGACCGGCCGATCCGCCCGCGCGCATCGGCGCGGGATGACAGGAAGGCTTCGATGTCGCGCTCGGCCGCGGCACCGCCCGCCCCGCCATGCTGCGCGCGAAGCTGCCGTGCCACCGCGGCCGTCAGGCCATGCTCCCGCACGCCGGTCGCCAGCAGATCGCGTTCCTGCGCTTCCGTAAGCTGCGCGCCGGGGGCCGTGCGCAACCGCACCAGCTCGGCGAAGGCGTCGGGATTGGCGGGACGCGATGGCGGGGCGACAGCCTCCGCGCGCAATCCTTGTGGCGCGCAATGCTGACACGGCAGGATCTGCACGGACCCATCCAGGTCCATCAGCTTGATCTCGACCTCCATGTCGGGGTGACGGCGGCGCACCTCCGCGGCCGCGCGGTTCAGCAAGTCGGTATGCACCTGCAACTCGTCCTGCGGGTTCGCCGACAGCTTGCGCCCGGCCCAGGCATTCACCGCCCCGCAGTCGCGGTGATTGAGGAAGGTGACCCGCCGCACGCCATGCAGTTGCCGCGACGCCGCGAGGTTGTCCCACAGCGCGGTGCTCCAGGCGGGCTGCGCATCATTCACGGCGGCCAGCGCGGCACCGGCGATCCGCATTTCACTGTACCGGCCGGCCCGACCCAGCGCGCGCAGCAGCAGCGCCGGTTCCTCCACGAAGCGTGGATCGATGCAGGACACGACGAAGGTATCGGCGACCGAAGGCGCATTCACATTGGCTGTCATTTGAGCACCTCGACATGGGTGATGCCGGCCAGGCGGTGATGGATCAGCGACCAGGAGAGCCCGGCGGCATAGACAAGGCTGATGACGCCGAGCGGCATGATGGCGAGGCCCTCCATGCTGACGGTGTCCAGGTCGGTCAGCCGCGCGACGGTGACCCAGGCCGACAGCACCGCGACCGTCACCAGCGCCACGCCACGGCGCCCGAGCGCACCGAACAGCGTGGCGATGATGGCCGCGTGCACCATCAGCAGCATCAACCCGACGGTCACCTTCGGCCAGAAATGACCATGGCCGTCCCACAGCCAATGCCAATACGACCGGCCGCTGGGGTTGTAGACGGCGAAGACGATGAACAGGCTGAACAGGACCCGCGCCAGCGCGCCTTTCCAATCGAAATGCACGTCACCGCCCCCCGCGTCCGGCCGGGCAGCCCACCGCTGCGCCGGACACGCCCGGATGGCGGCGGGTGATGGCTGCCGTCGCCGCGCGATCCAGCGCGGCCACGAAGGCTGTCTCCGCACGGTCGATGGCGTCGAGCGCCCGCGCCTCAAAGTCGCTGCGGTTCAGCGCCGCATCGACCCGGTTGAAACCCCAGTCGATCGCCCAGTACAGCCCGACGCCGCTGGCGGTGCCGACCACCAGGCCGGTCGCACCACCCATAGCGAAGCCGACCGCCCCGCCGGCGGCCAGCAAGGAACCGGCCTCGCTGGCGCGCAGGGCCACGGCGCTCAACCGCGCGGCCATCGGCCGCATGGAATGGACGAAGATGGAGGTCGGATCGGACCCGGGTTCCGACCCCACGCCACCGCCCAGGGCGCCGGTGCCCTCCGCGACTTCGACCGCAAGCCCAGCGATCGCGGCCTGGAGGTCGAGCCGGGGCGGCGCGGGTGAGGCGGCGGCCGCCCGCGCGTCACGGATCGGGCGCGTCGCATCGACCAGGCCGCGCGCCCAGATCACTTCGAGCATTGCGCCGGCATTGGCGAGATCGCCGGCCAGCCCTTCCGCCAGGCCGGCCGGGGCCAGGACACGGTCGTGGAAGGCCGCGCGCATCGGCGCGCCCATCCGCTGCACCAGCGCGTCTGCCTCAACCACGTCGCCATCGGCCGCACTGTCGGCGACCCCGCGCAGCATCGCCCCCAGCATGCGGAAGGAATGGACGTAGGACTGAACCCAATCGAAGGCCCAGGCGCTGAAGGCGGGCACCTTCTCCCGCGCGGGGGCGAAGCGCGCGGCGGCCGCGTCGGCGGCGATGCGGCGCATCAGGCCCGCGGCATCCTGGGACGCGCGATCCAGCCCGGCCATCGTGGCGGCCAGAGAGTCCGGCGTGGTCACCCGCAGCAGGCAGCGCCCATCCGGCAAGACCAAGGCGATCGCACCGGCCTGGCCTTGTGCATGCAGAGGCAGCGGCGCCAGCGCGGTAACGCCGCATATAGCGATCCGTGCTAGGAGGCTGGGCGAGCAGGAACGAGAGCGGCCAGGGTGTCCGAGACGACGATTGCCTATGCCCTGGATGCCGCCGCGATGCTGCTGGCGCTGGCCATCGCGCTGGGGGCCATGCGGCTGGGCGCCGCACAGTTCAACCTGTTGGCGCCCCCCGATGCCGAGGCCGTGCCGGTCTTCCACATCTGCGCCGTCTTCGCGGGACTGGTCTGCGGCGCGACGCTGCTGATCGGTGCCGGGCATCTGGACGCCTTCACCCCCCGCCAGATCTTCGCCGAGGGTTCGCCATGGACGGTCGATCTGCCGAACTTCCTGGCCAATTACGCGCTGCCGCAAGGTACGGCCTTCGCGGCTTTCGCGGCAGGCCTGCGCGGCGATGGTAGCGCGCCGATGATCGTCGCGGCCTGGTGTTCGGCCGCGACCATCGCGCTGGGTTGCTTCGCGGCCCTGCGATTCTGGCAGGGCTGGAACCGCCTGCGCGCGTTGCTGGCCTTCGTCACGCTCGCCACCTGGATCGCGTTGCTGATCGGCTATGCCGCGCATCTGGCGGTGTGGATCGCGGCGCATCTCAGCTTCTGGATATTCCTGCTGCTGCTGCTCGCGTTGCAGCGCTGGCGGTACGGCACCCGGCGCGCGCATTAGCGGATATCCATCAGCAGGAAGAACGGCCGCGGCGACAGCAGCGGATCGTCCCCCACGAAGGGAAATGCGAGTTTCAGCGACACCAGCAGCACGCTGCCGACGATGATCGAGATCACGGCACCCATGCTGTAATGGACCCATTGGCTACCGCTGCCGATGAACCATTGGAACACCAGGACCGACACCGATACCGTCAGGATCAGCGTCCAGATCAGCAGCGATATGGTCCGCGTACCGACGGACAGACGATCGATTCGCGCTTCCGCGACCTGCGCGACCCAAGCCACCGTGTTCTGCGCCAGCGCCTGCTGCGCCGGGGTGACAGGGTCGGCATCGAAGAAGGCGCGCGACAGCCGCGTGAAGGCTTCATCCGAACTGCCTGTCCCCGCGCCATGCACCAGGCGCGGCCAGTCATAGGCGACCACCGCCTCGGCATAGCCACGGATGGCCGCGCGCATCAGCAGCCGCGTATCCGCGTGGTCTGCCCCACCATAGGTATCGACGGCATGCGCCAGCATGTACAGCGCGCCGCTTTCCTTCTGCAGGGTATCGCGGGACGTCTTGTAGATGTCCCAGCCGCCCACCAGCGTCAGCGCGGCGACCACCGCGTACACCTCGACAACGAAACTGAACTTGACCGACCCGATCAAGCTGTTGGCGGCGAGTTCCTGCGGGGTGAACACCGCGAACATCACCGTCCCGACGGACATCGCGATCAGCGCCGGCACGCCGATCGCCACGATTGCACCGATCGCGGTCGGCAGGGCCGCGATCTCCTGCGCCATCAGGAAATCCATGGCTGTCTCTCCGATGAAGGAAGAATGGGGCTGTCGTCACTCGCCGATCTGGCGATACCAGCGCCGCGTGCGGATGATGCGTCCGCTGCGGGCCGGCTTCAGCTCCGATTCCTCCATCAGCCGTTTGACGCGACGCTGCGCGTCCATCGATGTCAGGTTGCGCCCTGCGCGGGCACGATAGAAGGCGACCGTCTTGTCGAAATCCTTGCGCGCGATGCGGCTGCGCCGGTCCGCGAGGGTCTTGAGCAGCTGCGCCGCCGAGGCGTTCACCTCATGCTCGAGCGACATCTCACCCTCGGCCGCCGCGGAACGCACGATCCCCCGCGCTTCATCGAGCCGCAGACGATACCGCGTGACGCCTTCCTCAAGCAGCCGGCGTTCCTCCTCCCGGTCTAGGAAGCGGCGGCCCTGCGTATGCAGCCGCACCAATTCCCCGAAGCGCGCGGCGTCGGGTCCTTCCATCATGGACATCGTCGATCCTCTATTCTGGAGGCGGCTGTTCGAGTACCGCGCGCTTTGCGCGGATTCAGTGCATCACCTGCACACCCACGGCACGTACCGGTGGTGCGCCACGTCGTGTCTGCAATTCCGTTTCGCCATGCAGCGCCGTGGGCGCCTGCATCCGCTCGCTCAACCGGTCGATCGAACGCATCAGCCGGCCGGCCTCCGCGGACATCGGCGCATCGCGCGGCACCAGCGACAGCTTGATCTGCGGCAGCGGATAGAGGTCGATCTCGACGCGCTCCACTGTGAAGTCACCGATCTCGGAAGCGCCGAGCACGGCGCCGACAATGGCGCGCTGCACGCGTGACAATGGCCCGCCCTGTCGCAGCGCATGGCGATCGAGAAGCCGTTCAATCGCCTCGCGGTCGGAATCGGTCAGCTCCCGCGCCTGGCCAAAGGTCAGCCGGGAGGACGGTATCAGTCCGATCGAGGTCTCGATCTCCCGCAGGCCATAGCCGGCGGCCTCCATCAGCGTCACGAAATCATCGCGCTGCTGCGCCCGTCCCGGGAGCGTATCCGCGCCCAGTCGCACCGGGGCGGCCGAACCGCTGCCCGAGGAGAACAGCCCGAAGACGCCATCCCACATGCGACCCATCCGGTCGAACAGCGTATCCGCCGGCGGCAGGTCCTGCAGCGGCAGCGTCACGACCGAACGCTGCGGCGGCTGTTCGGTCACGCCCGAACGCGCCAATGCCGGGGCTGTCGGCCCGGCCCAAAGCGCGGCCAGGACAAGAAGATGGGCGGCGAGGCGCAGGCTCATTCTCATCGCTCCGGATGCGGGGGGTTTCATCGCGTGCGGATCACGGTCATGCGTTCGGCCGTGATGCGCTGCGCCACGCGCTCGGCGGTCGGCAGCGGCACCAGCCCGGCCTGGCCGAGATAGCCCGCCGGCCCGACTGCGGCCTCACTGCTCGCTTCGGCGAGGAATTCGGCGATGCCGCGCACCACCCCCACCCCGCCCCGGCTGCGCGCATGCTGGCGCTTGGCATAGAGAAAGACGAGGCGCGTCGCTTCGTAGTCACGCGACGCGATCGAGGCGCGTGTCGGCAGCACGCCGTCCAGCGGCAGGGCGACCAGGTTGCCGCCGCTGCGCGTCAGTTCCTCGAAGGATGTGACGGCGATGGTGCCGCGCTGGCTGGCGACCAGCCGCACGGGTATCTCGGCGGCGGCGAGTTCGATGACGCGGCCATCGGCGCGCAGCGTGACGCATTTCTCGCGCCGGACGTCAGCCTCGAAGATCAGGCGGATCTGGCGGACGGGACGGCAGCCTGCCTCCAGCACGGTATCTTCGAAGATCTCACGCAGGCCGGTCCCCGTGGCGGGCAGCATGAAGCGGATCTGTTCGGCCGGCAGGGTTGCCGATAATTGGTTCCAGGTGGTGGCCCGGTTGCGTTCGAAGCTGCGTTCAGGCGCGGTCTCGGCGGCCAATGCTTCATAGACCTGGCGCGAGGTCAGGTTCGGCTGCGCATCGCCGCGCCGGACGGCCAGCACCGCGGCACCCAGCCCGAGCCGCAGCTCGACCGCTTCCTCGACACCATTGGCCGCACACAGGTCACGCGCGGCAGAGGATAGCCGCCGCGTCGTCACCAGCATGTCCGCCATCGCCACCCCAGTTCCGGCGCAGAACATCTCCACCGCGCGTGACGTGGGGAGGCCCTGAATCTCCGGCCTGGGCACTTCAGGGTGTCGTTCCGCGAAGCCCTGCGCGAGAAGCGCGGTGATCCGTTCGGCATTCGTCGCGGCGACGATGGTCAGCCGGTCCCGCAGGATGCCCGTCATGACCTGGGCGCGCGCATCAGCACACCACGCGGCGGCGCCGCCCATCACCGCACCGCACAGTGCGATGCGCCGGCTGAGGCGCGGTAGCAGACCCAGCATCGCCGTCATCCCTGCCGCCCCCGGCCGGACAGCAGTGCGAGGATCGCCTCCTGCAGCGACTGTTCCACCGCAACCCGTGCGCGCAGTTGCGCCAGCCACCCCGACAGCAGGACCTGCTGTTCCTCGCCCAGCGTGGCGACTTCGGCCAGCGCGGCGGCTAGCTCGTCGCGCCGCAGGTGATCGCGGATGCTGGCCAGTGCCGTCTCCACAATCCCCGGTTCGGCGGGGGAAGCGAGCCCGATCCCCGCCATGGTCGATCGCACCAAGGCCATCCCGCGATCAAGAAGCTCGCGGTCCGACGCCGCCCGCGCGGCGATGGCCGGCGCCAGCGCCTCGAACCGTTCGGTCAGCTCACGGGCCGAGGGCAGCCCGCGCGATGCGTGGCTGCCCAACACCTCCAGATACACCGGCGGGACCACTGCCGCGCCGTCCAGCGCCAGGATCAATTGCCATTCGCGCAGCCACGGCCGGCCGGTCCCCACCACCGTTTCCAGATGCAGCAGCGCCAGGGTCAGACGTTCGGTCGAAGCTGCTGCGATGCCGGCCGGCGGGTCCTCCGCGCGGCGCAGCCGTTCATCGAGTCCGCCGATGCTTTCTTCGATCCGGCGCAGGCGCGTGTCGATGCTGGCCGCCGGCGGCCGGGCATCGGCCGAACGCGCTGCGGGAGAGCCTGGCGCGACTGTCTGCGCCAGTCCGCGTGGCGGCAGGGCCACGAGCCCCGCAAGCAGTACCGCCGCGGCTCCAAAGCTGCCGAGCCACCGCACCCGACACGGACATCGGGCCGCCACGGCGGGACGCCAGGAATCGCCGGCACTGCGTGATTGCTGCGTGATCAGGATGTTGGCGTCCGTCATGCTGTACCGACCTGGAGCGTTGCCCACCCTTGATGGCGGGGTGATTCCGGTATCTCGGTTATCGCGCCGGACTGGTTTATCCGGCGTGAATGGCGCGGCGTCGGTGCGACATATCGTGCATCGCACCATGCCACCGCGACAGGCCACGATCAGCGATAGGCGTAGGCCGCCATGGCTGCCGCGACGCGATCGGCCATGGCATCGAGCGCCACGCGCCGCCGCGCCGCCTCGACCCAATCCACCATCGCCGCGGCCGCATCCGGGTCCAGCATATCGAGCGCGGCGACAGCCTCGGCCAGCGATCCGCGCGCGGCGGCATCCCGCGCCGCGGTTAGCACATCCCGGCGGCGATCCTGGATGGCGGCGCGGCTGTCGCTGCGGATCAGCCCGCCGATCCACGTCACCATCCGCGCGGTCCAGGGCGCCGCGCCGTCGTCGCCCAGCGCGAGGACGCTGGCCGCGATGGCATCGAGTTCCGCCGCCAGCGCCACCCGGTCAGGCACGCCGCCGGACCTGGCCACCAGCTCGGCCCGCCACGGAGCCAGCGCTTCCTCACCGCCGCGCAGCGTCAGCACCGTGGCCAGGGCTCCGGCATAGGACCCGCTCGCCCGCAGCGCATCGCGCAGCGCCAGTCCCGCACGCACCAGCGCATCGGTTTCCGCCAGGCGGCCGCGATGGGCCGCGACGCTGCGTTCGACCTCCGCAAGACGGTCCATGCGAATGGCAAGGTCCGCCGTGACGCCGGCGAGGTTCGCCTCGGATATCGCGAGGCCCGCGATCAGCGTTGCGGGGGCGGGCCGCATTGCCGCCACGCCGAACCCGGCGGCGAAGCCGATGCCTGCGACGACAAGGCCGCCCGCGGCGAAGCGCTGCCATTCGGCCACTCGCGGCCTGGAAGGCGCGCCATCAAGGGTGGTGGACAAGGACCGTCTCCGCTGCGGTGGATGTGCCGAGGCGGAAGGAGACAGCAACAAGATGGAGAAATGACTTATGGCGGCGGCCCGGCGGGCGTCAGGAAACCTGCGCTGCGGGGCGTGGCGTAAAGCCCGACTTAAGGTGCCTGCCCGAGACTGCCGGCTGGATCGTCCAGGAGCACGACAGCATGGAACTAGCGACCATCGGCTTCCTCTCCGCCATCGTGTTCGGCCTGATCGCCGGCGATGCGGTGATCAGCGCCAACACCATGGCGGTGGGCATCGCCCTGCCGCCGACGGTGCAGCAATCTGGCCTGACGCGCCAATCGGCCGAGGAAATCTTCATCACGGAACTGTCGCGCATCGCGGCCATTCCATCGGGCGTTCCCGTCCCGGTGCCGCGCGTCTCCTCCCGCCGCACAGTGATCGGCGCATTGGCTGAGCCGCTGAAACTCACCGAGGTCACGGCGGCCCTGCAGGATCTGTTCGGATTGGAGCCGATCCGCGTTTCGGCGACCGTGATCCAGCGCGGCGACGGGCTGGTGATGGAAACCATCGTGGCGCAGGAAGGCCGCCCCCTGCAGCGCCTGTCCTTCACGCGCGACGACAGCGACGCGGTCGCGCTGATCCGCTACGCCGCGGTCAGCACCTTCGCCGAGATCGCACCGTTCCGCGTCACCCTGGCGCAGTTGCGTGACGTGTTGCAGGACCCCGCCATCGCCGTCGCGCCGATCCGCGCCCATGCCGAGCGGCTGCTGCGCCGCGACTGGGGCCAGGATTCGGATGTCGAGCGTTCCGCGTTGCACAGCCTGGTGTCAGTGCTGGCGCTGCTGGACGGTGATGTCGCCGCGGCGCGGGCCGAGATTGTCCGCGCCGATGCGATTGAAGGCGCCTTGGCCACCGCCCGGTCCTTCTACGCCCTGAATGCGTCCTTTGTCGGCGTGCTGCAAGGCGACCTACGCCTGGCGGAGCGCGAGCTGACGCGGGCCTCCCAGATCCCCATGCGCCAGATCCTGCCGACCTTCCCGGCCTATATCGAGGTCCAGCGCGGCGTGATCCACTGGGCGGACGGCAAGATCGACCTGGCCGACGAGGCCTTCGCGCGCGCGCTCACGGTCGATCCGCGCAACCTGCCGGCGCTGGTCTACCGCCACTGGATCAGCCTGATCCGACAGGGCGCGGCGGCGGATGCGACACAGCGCCCGCCGGTGGTCTCGGCCGTGTCGCCGCAGATCCCAGGGCTGATGAACTCGGCCTTCCTGATCGACCCGCGCGACCGGACCTATACCCGCGCACGCTGAACGATCCGTGCCGCCGGGTCAGCCCGGCGGCACGGCGCATCGCCAGGCCACGGCGAAGCGATTGCGCCCCGCGTCACGCCGATAGCACTGCCATTCGGTCATCTGCATGACCAGATGGATGCCCAGGCCGCCGACGAGGCGCCGCTCGATCGGCGCTTCGGTATCGGGAACCGGCCGGGCCGTCGGATCGAACGGAACCCCGTCATCCTCGACCGCGAGCAACACCTCGATCCCCGCCAGCCCGCGCCGGATCGCGGCGGATACGGTGAAGACGCCGGCCGGCTCGTCGGCAGGCCAGGCATGCCGCGCCACATTGGTCACCATCTCCTCCGCCACGACGAGGAAGGCAGCACGGCGCGGCGGCGGGCATCCCGCTTCGGCCAAGGCGTCTTCGAGCCGATGCAGCACCGCCGCGATCTCGGTGCCATCCCGCCCGCAGGCGCTGTCGATGCGCTGGAGCACACCCATGGCGGTGCCTCAAGCGCCGACCAGGCGCCGGGCGTCGTCTTCCCCCAGGCCGATCGAAAGCACCTTGGAAAATCCCGAGATGTCGAAGACCTCCTGCACCGCAGCCGGCAGCCCAAACAAGGCAAAACGGCCATCGGAGGCCCTCGCCCGCTTGGCCGCCATCAGGACCACGCGCAGCCCGGCCGAGGAGACATAGGCGACGTCGCGCATGTCGAGGATCACGCGCGAAGCGGGCGTGCTGAAGCTGCCCAGGATCGTGCCTTCCGCGGTCCCGGTCGTGCTGTTGTCGAGCCGGCCCTTCAGCCGGTGCAGCACGACGCCATCGATTGCCTGGGTGAAGATGTCCATCGACCGGATCCTTTCATGCGGCCAGCGCCGGCGCGGTGCCGGCATAGGCGAGGCAGAGCAGCGTGATGTCGTCAGCCTGCGGGCAGCCCTCGGCGAAGCCGGCCACCGCCGTGGCGATGTGTCCGACCAGCGCGGTGGGAAGCGTCCCCGCATGGGCCACCAGTGCAGCCGAGAGCCGGTCGTCGCCGAACAGGCTGCCATCGGCCCGATCGGCCTCGGTCACGCCATCGGTGAACAACACCAGCGTCTGGCCGGGCGTCAGCACGGTCTCCCGATCGTCGAAGACAAAATCTTCGACGACGCCCAGCGCGATGCCGTCCGCACCGCCCAGCGGATGCTGGCGGGACGCCGCATCGACCACGCGCGGCGGGTTGTGCCCGGCATTGGCGTAGCGTAGGCGGCCCGTCGCCGGGTCCAGGATTGCCACGAAAGCGGTGGCGAACATCATCGTCGGGTTGTCGGCGGCCAGTGCGGCATTGGCCTGCGCCATCGCCTCGGCCGGGCTGGCACCGCGCGTCATCGCCGCGCGAAGCAGGCTGCGCGTCATGGCCACGAAAATAGCGGCCGCGACGCCCTTGCCTGACGCATCGCCCACCATCATCGCCACCGATCCGTCGGCCAGCGTCACTACATCGTAGAAATCGCCGCCGACTTCCTTGGCCGGCCACATCGCCGCGTGCATCTCGAAGGCCGGCGAGACGGGGAACACCGATGGCAGGCTTTCCAGTTGGAGCCGCCGCGCGACCTCCAGCTCCTGCACCACGCGTTCGAGCAGCACGCGCTGGTCGAGCGCCTGGCGCACCACCTCCAGGTCGCGGGTGCGTTCGGCGAGCAGGTCCTCCAGCCGCGCGTGCCGCTGCAACACGCTTTCGACCATGCTCTGGAATGCCTCGGCGAGGCCCGCGCCACCAGCGCCTTCCTGCTGTTCCAGCCGCCGCAGCAGGGCGGCCACGCCATCGCGTTCGGCGGCATCGAACACCGCGGCGAGCCGTGTCAGTTCGCCGCCAATCAGCGCCAGGTGGCGGCGGCGGGCCAGCCGGTCGCGCGTCTCCATCCGGTCGAGCGCGATCCCGCTGCTGCGCAAGACGTCCAGCGCGCGGGCAATCTGGCCGATCTCGTCATCGCGCGCGGTCACCGCCGCACTGGCGAGCCGATCGCCACCCGCGATCGCGCGCAGTACGGCGGCCAAGTCGGTCAGCGGTTCCAGCGCCGCACGCAGCATCCGGTACAGCAGGATGCCGGCGGTGAGAATCACGCCGACCAGCACCAGCCCCGAGACCAGCAGCACCACCGCATGCTGGCGGTCGGCGCGGGACGCGTCCTGCATCACGAACAACCGCGCCACCGGCACGCCGCTGCTGCCGAGCAGCATGGTGGGCACGATCTGCATCGCGCGACCCTCGTCGCGATAGGCGACCGGCATGGTGGCGGCGCGTGCTCCGACGGCATCGATGCTGCGCCAGGCGCCGGTGGCCTCGGGCGGCAACAACGGCCGCCCGGCGAGGTCGGCAACCAGCGCCTGCCCGCCCAGCGCGGCGCCGATCGCCTCCAGCGTGGGCGCGAAGCCCACACCGGCGGCGATGACCTGCGACGGCCCGTCGCGCAGGAAGGCCACCAGCCGCAGCCCGTCGCCGTCCATCAGCTCAATCCCCGCACTGCCGGTTCCGGGCGCGTATTCACGCAACACCGCCGCGGCATCGACCATGCCTTCGACCGCTGCCGCGGGTGGTTCGGCGAGCAGGATGCGCCCGCCGCGCGCGATCACCTCGATGCGTTCGACCGGACCGGCCAGGGCGCGCAGCCGCGCCTGCGCCGCCGCCCTGTCGTCCCGTGCGAGGGTGACATCGGCCGCGACATGCCACACCGCTTCGGTGAGCGGCTGGGCGGCGCGCTGGATCTCGCGGGAGACGACGGCGGCCTGGCGCGCGACGGTCAGTTCGCCGATGCGGGCGTCCCGCTCGTCCAGCAGAAGCCAGGCCGGCACGGCGAGGGCGGCGGCCACGGCCGGCACCATGGCGGCGGCGAGGGCGATGATGCGGGTCCGCAACAGCATCGGCGGATCAGACCGGCTCGGCGATACGCAGCAGCGCGACGGGGGGATAGGCGCGCAGCCGCCGCGCGGTGTCCATCCGCAGCAGGTATGAAAAGCGTGACAGCGTCTCGACCGGAATCGCCTCCGGCCGCACGCCGCCGAACAGGATCTGTTCCGCCTTGAAGCCGGTGAAGGCGCCGACGCTGTAATACCGGCTGACCAGCCCGGCCAGCGCATCGGCGAAGGCGACGAATCGCTCGGTCGCGGCGAAGCTTGGCAGGCCTTCGTGCAGTGCTGCCCCGGTCAGCACGGCCCGCTGGTCGTTGAGGTAGGTATCGGGCGGGATGTAGAGCCATTCCGCGCCGCGCGCGCGTGCCGCCGCGATCAGGCGGGGGATGGCGGCGGCCTGAAGGCGCCCATCCACCACCGGCACCGGCAGCGCATCGAGCACGCCACCGCGCGCAGCGAGGAGTTCGGACATTTCCTCGATAGTGACGACGGAATTGCGCTCGCGCGGATTGAACACCGCGGCGGCTTGGCGGAACGGCCGGTATGCGTCCATGGCGCGAAGCTGAACGGCGACCGGGGCGATATATTCGGTGCCGGTCACCGGCCTGCCGGGTGCCGGGCGACTGCGGACGACCCGGTTGCGGACCGGGTCGGTGACGATGTTGAAGACCACCGGCATGCCGGTCAGATGGCGGTCGGGGTCGTGCCCGTCCCATGGCCCCAGCGCCGCCATGGTCAGCGTCGTCCCCCACAGATACACGAGGTCCGGCCGCATCGCCTCCGCCTGACGCACCATGTCGGGCACGCGGGACAGGTCCTCCCCCGCATCGGCCACGACCAGTTCCACGTCACGCCGGCGCGAAGCGAGATAGTCGCGGAAGCCGTCGCAGGCTTCCTCCCACCCACGGTACAGCATCATCAGGATGCGCGGGCGGGATCGCGCCCGCGCGACGCCGGGTGCGGACAGGGTCATCGCGGCGATCAGTGGCCGGCGGCGCATCATGACGCGATCGCCGCATTGGCGCGGGTCGCTCGGCGCTGCACCAGCGCGTATCCGATCCCGGTCAACGCCGTCACGCCGCCGAGCACGCCCATCGCCCAGACCGCATCGCCGCGCATCATCAGCCACGCGGCGGCGAACGGGCCGATCACGCTGCCGAACCGTTCGCCCAGGCGCAGGAAGGACAGCAGCAGCGGTGTCGATCGCCCCGGCATCCCGGCCACGACCGCCAGCATCGGCGCCGAAGCCAAGCCTTGCGCCGCACCGGTCACCGCAATGGCGATGGGCAGCGCTGCGACCTCCGGCAACAGCGGGATCATCAGCAGCGCCCCGCCATTCAGCACCGCGCCGCCCCAGATCAGCCCGCCACCCATCCTCGCGCGGTCCGCCAGCCAGCCGCCCAGCGCGATCGCCGGCAGCATGCACAGCCCATACAGCATGACATTGCGACCGACCGCCGCCTGCGACAGCCCCGCATCGCGCAGCGCGAGCGGCGCGAGGTAGAAGATGAACCCAGCCAGCACGATCTTGGCAGGCACCGCGGCCAGCAACAGCACGGCGGTGAACCGGGCATTGCCGAAAGCGGCCCGGGCGCCGGCGACCACGCCCTGCCCGGCTGCCACGGGGTCGGTCATGCCCCGTGGGATCGCCCGCAGTGCCAGCCCCAGCACCACCACCACCAGCCCGGCGGAAGCCAGGAAGGTCGCGCCATAGCCGAGACGATCGGCGATCACGGCACCGATCGCGGTGCCGCACACCGCGCCCGTCATCACCGCGCCGGTGAAGCCGCCAAGCGTCCGCGCCAGGCGCCCCTGCCGCGCCGCCATCGCCATCTGGGCCTGGCAGGCGATGGTCAGCACCGCATAGCCGATGCCGCAGAGCATCCGCGCCAATGCGAATTGCGTCACGTCATCGGCCAGTGCGGCAGCGAGATACCCCAAGGCCGCGACGCCGCCGCCCACCAGCACCGCGTCACGCGGTCCACGCCGCGCCGTCAGCCGCCCGCCATAGGGCGTCGCGAAGGCCACCGCCGCCACGAAGACTGCGATCGGCAGGGCCGCGAGCAGGTCCGGGCTGAACCCGCCCCGCGTTGCCCGCGCGAGGTCACGCCCGAGCAGCGGAATGAAGGAGGTGGAGAGTTGTTCGGCGACGACGAACAGGAACAACGGCAGGCGCGCTGCGCTGGCCGCGGGCGGCGCCGCATCCACCACCGCACCGCCGTCGCGGAACCGCAGCCTGTCGCCCAGCGTGGCGATCACCGCCGCCGCATCCCGCGCCGCGCCCGCGCCGGTGGATGCGGCCTCGGTGGCGAGCCATTGCAGATGCGCCCAGCGGTCGCCGAGACGCCGTACCAGCGCATTGGCCGCGCGCGCGACGCGGCCTGCCTCATCGGCGCTGCCGGCCTCGGCCAGCCTTGTGCAATCGCCGGTGTCCAGGCGCCGTACCACGGCTTCGATCATCGTGAGTGGAGCGATGACGCCGCGGTCGAGCGCGAACCGCAGCACCTCCATCGCCAGCAGCACGCCGACGAGCAACACGATGGCGAGGTCCCAGCGCGTATCGACGATGATGTCATCGACCGCCGCGCGGCCGACCCCGACCAGCAGCCAACCCTGCGGACGCCCACCGGGCGCCGCGACCGGCCGCGCTGTCTCGTCGATACCGGGCAAGGCGCGGCTGCCCGGCCCTTCGGCGGTGATGACATCGATCGGCTGGAAGCCGGACGCGGCCGGACCGGCCGCCGCGCGCGGCCGGCCGGCCAGGTCGGTCAGCACGAGATAAGCGACCGCGGGCTGGCTGGCCGCCATCCCCGCGAGGTAATCCTCCGCGCCCACCAGGGCTTCCAGCGGAATGCCGAGGCCGAGCGCGCGTTCGATCGGGTTGGCGACGACCTCCCCGATCACCGCCGCCTCGCGCTCCATGGCCGGGCGGACTTCGCGATCGAAGGCGTGGAGGGCTGCGACCGACACCGCGGCAACGGTGCCAAGCAGCACCGCCACCGCTATGAATGACAGATGGCGCACCAGCCGGCGCAGGGTCGGCCCGGCATCGTCGGTCATGCAGCGCGTTCCGGGGCGCGGGCGGCGATCGCCTCCAGCCGGCGTTCCGCGTCATCCAGCACCGCGCCATGGCGGCCCATGGCCTGCCCGCTGTCTGAAAGCGAGGCGGCCAGATGCGCGAAAAGCCGGCGCGTCGGCCGCGCCGCCAGGAACACCGCCAACCAGCCCAACGGCAGCCCGACAAGCAGCGCGGCCAACCCCGGGCCAGCCATCGCCAGCGCGATGGCGGTCAGCCGGTCAGTGATGCCGGCGCGCCCGTAGCCCAGCAGAAGGCTGCCCTCGCGCTGTCCGAAGCTGTTGACCACGGGCATGCCGACCCAATCGAGGCCATCGCGCCGCGCGTACCGTCGGGCCTGACCCGCTGGAAGCAGGGCAGCCTCGGCGGCGTCGCCGATACGCACCCGTTCGGTGTCGAACAGGATCCGCCCACCGGCATCCGACAGCGTGATGCGGCGCAGATCGGGGTCCCGCCCGAAGGCGCGGTCCACCAGCGCCTGCGCTGCCGGCACATCGGCCAGCCGCACGCCAATCATCATGCCGCGTTCGAAGGTATCGACGAGATCCGCGCCGATGGTGCCGACGATGCGCTGCTGCTGCGCCACCAGCAGCTTTTCGAACTTCAGGGTGTTGAGCGCCGTCACCAGCATGCAGGCCAGCACGGCCAGCGCGGTCAGCAGCAGCGCGATGCGGGTGGCGAAGGACGGGCCCGTCATGCGGCCAGGGCGGCGGGCTGGCCGGTCGAGAGCAGCGCCTCATTCAGCAGGTCAAGATATTCCGCCGCCGTCACCAGGGGCATCGGACCCTGCGCGAAGACGTCGAAGGCGGCGGCGTCGGGCATGCGGAAATACTGCCCGCCGGCGGATTGCGGACGCCCGCGGGGGGGCTGCCCCGCCGCCGCCGCGCGGACGGCCGCGGCCGCTAGCGTCGCCCCGCCACGATACAGTTCGGCGATGTGCCACAGCAGGCAGCGGCGGTCGTCGCGCGGCACGCGGTGTTCCGCGAGCAGCGGGCCGGTGTCGATGCCGGCATCGACCATGTGCAGGCTCGCGGCCAGTTGCGCTTCGTCGTGCATCACCTGCCAGAACGGCGCGAACAGCCCGCGATATCGGGGCAGCGGGCCGGGGTGGACGTTGACGATGCCCAGCGGCACCGCGTCGATCACCCGCTGCGGAAAGATCAGGCTGAAGCGCATGGACACGACGATGTCCGGCCGATGGGCCAGCAGCGAGGTTGCGCCGCCGTCACGCGACAGATCGGCAAGCGGTTGCCAGGTTTCCGGCGCCCCGGCCCATTCGCCGGGTGTTGCCGCCTGCAGTGTGCCGATCGGGAATTCGCGTTCGAGCGTGCCGAGCAGGCGCAGTCCCGCCACGTCGCCTTCGGCCGCACGCACCTTGGTGCTGCAGAAGACATCGACCTCCGCCACATCGCCGAGCGCGCCCAGGAAGCGGCGCGCGGCGATGACGCCGAACAGATCGCGCTTGACGCAGAGGGCAACGCGCATCTTGGCCATTCCCGAACCGGTGCATGACGGCGGTTCTCCAGGGCTGGAGCCGCCGTCATGCTGACGAGCGAGCAGTTCACCGGCCGCATGAATCCATACGGACGCGGTCTGCTCCCTGGGGCGAGCCTACCGACCGGACCCTTACGTCTTGTTGAACAAATCGGGCGTAAGGATTGGCGCGGGACGGAACCGTTCACGGAGCGCGGTCGCAGTCATGGCGATACTGTATGGTCTGGATGCCCGGCCGCCGCTGCGCGTGCTGCTGCCCGCGGCGCTCCAGCATATCGGCCTGGGTGCCGTCACACTGGTGTTTCCGTTGCTGGTCGCCGATGCCGCGGGGGCGGATGAACAAGCGACCGCGCGGTATCTCAGCCTGGCGATGGTGGCGCTGGGTATCGGCACGCTGCTGCAAAGCCTCGGGCGCTGGGGGATCGGATCGGGGTTCCTGTTGCCTTCGGTCTATACCGCGATCTTCCTGCCCCCTGCCCTCGCCGCCGCGCGTGATGGCGGGCTGGGCGCGGTGGCGGGGCTGACCATCGTCGCGGGGCTGACCAGCATCGTGCTGTCACGCGTCATCCAGCACATCCGAGATTTCCTGCCGGCCGAGATCATCGGGCTGGTGGTGACGGTGCTCGGCATCATCCTGGGGCTGCTGTCGTTGCGGCTGGTGCTGGGTGTGGAAGGGGTGGGCGCGGGCGGCGTGAGCAACCTGCCGGCGGGGATCGTCGCGCTGCTGGTGACGGTGGGCGTCGCGGTGTGGGGCAGCGCGCGGCTGCGGACCGTCGCGGTGCTGATCGGGCTGGGCGCGGGCTGCCTCGTGCATGTGGCGATGTTGCTGGCCGGGCTGGTCGCGAACCCGGCCACCCCGCACATGACAGTGATCGCCTGGCCTCTCGATGCCCCATCGCTGCCGCTGATCTACCTGCCGGGCTTCCTGGTCGGAGGCCTGGCCGCGGCGGTGCGGGTCATGGGTGATGTCGTCGCCAGCCAGCGCACCAATGATCCGGGCTGGAAGCGGACCGACTTTCGCACCGTGCAAAGCGGCATGATGGCGGATGGCATCGGCAACGTCGTCGCCGGCCTGATCGGGGTGATCGGCATGAACTGCTATTCCGCCAGCGTCGGGCTGGCGGCCGCGACCGGCATCACGGCACGGCGCGTCGCGGTGGCGGCGGGAATCGGCTGGATCGTGCTTGGCCTGACCCCGGGTGCGGCGTCGCTGGTAATGGCGGTGCCGCGCGGGGTGCTGGGGGCGGTGCTGCTGTATGCCGCGTCCTACATCCTGATGTCGGGGATGACGATCATCACGCAGCGGCTGCTTGATGCGCGGCGGACGCTGACGATCGGCGTCGCGCTGCTGATCGCCCTGTCCTACAGCGAAATTCCCGGCATCTACGCCACCATGCCCGAATACGTGCAGGTCACGATCGGGTCGGGGCTGGTGCTGGGCATGGCGGCGGCGCTGCTGCTGAACGCGGTCTTCCGCATCGGTGCGTCACGCGTGGCGGAATGGCGCTGGGACCCTGATGAAGGTCCCAAGGCGCTGGTCGAATGCCTGACCGAAACCGGCCGGGCCTGCGGCGCGCGCGCCGAGGTCGTCGGCAAGGCGGCGCATCTGCTGGAGGAATTCGCCGACGCCGCGCCGCTGGTGGTCGAAGCGGGGCGCGCGGTGATGGTGCGCGCGCGCTTCGACGAATTGCGCCTGGACATCGACCTGGCGTGGGAGGGGCAGGCGATGGCCGCGTCAGCCGCGGTGGACCTGGACGCCGATATCGAGGAGGCAGGCTTCGTGTCGGGTCTCGCGATGGTGTTGATGCGCCACCATGCGGATCGGCTGGAGGTCGTCACGCTGCCGGATCGGCGGCATGGCCTCACGGCAACGATCGATGACCGCTGACGTCAGGCCGACGCCCGGTACGCCCGGAAGACGCCGATCTGGACGTCGCAGGACACGTCGCTGAACCCTGCCCCGGCCAGCGCGCCCTCGATCGATTCGGGCGGGATGCATTCGGCGATGGTGTCCCAGAAATACTGCATCATCTGCCGGGCATCCCGGCTGCCTCCGACCCAGCGTGACAAGGCCGGCACCACGCCACCGAGGTAGAAGCGCAGGGCCGCCTGGCCCACCCGGCTTTGTGGCTGGTCGATCTCCAGCAGCAGCACCCGGCCGCCAGGCCGCAGCACGCGGCGGAATTCGATGAATGTCCGGTTGAGATCGGAGAAATGCCGCAGCGCATAGCCGACGGTGATGAGATCGATGCTGCCATCCGCGAGGGGGATCGCCTCCGCCCGGGCCTGGACCAAGGGACCGACCAGATTGCGCCGGGCCGCATTCAGCATGCCCAGGCTGGCATCGAGGCCGATGATGTCGCCCGGGTTGCGCAGGACACGCTGGGCTTCACGCGCCACCAGCCCGGTGCCCACCGCCACATCGAGCATCCGTTGGCCCTGTGCCAACCCGCTGCGGCGCAATGCGTCGCGGCGATAGCGCGGCCCCGTTCCGAAGGAGAAGACCGCGTCGATCTGGTCATAGGCCGAGGCCCCACGGTCGAACAGGGACCGGACGAAGCCCTCCCGCCTGGTGTCCTGGTCGTAATGGCGGGGCAGCGGGGGGTGCGGCGGCAATCTGTTCACGGTTTCACCTGCCCTGATGTCCGTGTCGTCGCCATGAAAGAAAATCTGGTGTGCCCGGTGGGACTCGAACCCACGACCTACAGATTAAAAGTCCGTTGCTCTACCGGCTGAGCTACGGGCACGCCTGAAACCCCACGCCGGATCGCCACGGCGACGGGTTCATAGCCTCAAGCGACGTCGGCCGCCACCTTCAGGCTGCGGATCTTGTCAGGACCCTGCACCGTGCCGGACCCGCCGGCGCCGCGCTTGATCTTGTCGATCGCCTCCATCCCGGACGTGACCTGGCCCCAGATGGTGTACTGGCCATCCAGGCTCGGCGCCGGGGCGAACATGATGAAGAACTGGCTGTTCGCGCTGTTCGGGTTCGATGTGCGCGCCATGCCGCAGGTGCCGCGCACGAAGCGCGCGGTGCCGGGCTGGCTGAACTCGGCCTCGATATCCGGCAGTTCGGACCCGCCCGAACCGGTGCCGGTCGGGTCGCCGCCCTGGGCCATGAAGCCTTCCATCACGCGATGGAAGGAAATGCCGTCATAGAAACCCTGACGCGCGAGCGTCTTGATCTGTTCGACATGCTTGGGCGCGAGGTCGGGGCGCAGGGCGATGGTAACGGTGCCGTGCTCGATTTCGAGGATCAGCGTGTTCTCGGGGTCGGCGGCGGGGGTGTCGCTCATGGTGTGTACTTTCGTCGATATGTCAGCGAGGAGCATCCGCGGCGATGCGCGCGGTGCGGATGCGGTCGGGGTTGGTCACGGTGCCAGAACCCGGTGCGCCTTTCTTGAGCCGGTCCACGGCATCCATGCCGGAGATCACGCGGCCCCAGATGGTGTATTGGCCATCGAGACCCTGGTTCGGGGCGTACATGATGAAGAACTGGCTGTTGGCGCTGTTCGGGTTGGATGTGCGCGCCATGCCGACGGTGCCGCGGACGAAGCGCGCGCGCGACGCCGGGCTGAATTCGGCGGCCAGGTCCGGCAGCGGCGATCCACCCGTGCCGGTACCGGTGGGGTCGCCGCCCTGGGCCATGAAGCCTTCCATCACGCGATGGAACGGCGTGTTGTTGTAGAACCCCTGGCGCGTCAGCGTCTTGATCCGCGCGACATGGTTGGGAGCCAGGTCCGGCAGCATCTGGATGGTCACGGGGCCACCCGGAAGTTCCAGGATCAGCGTGTTTTCCGGATCGGGCGCCGCGGCGGGTGCCGGTGCTGCGGTCTGTGCCGGGGCCTGCTGCGCACAGGCGGCGAGGCCAATCGCGGCGAAGCTGCCGCCCAGAAGCGTCCTGCGGTCCATGTGCTGGTTTCCCTTCAACCTGGTGTTGCGCGCAGCTTGGCCAAGGTACGGCCAAGCGTCGTCTTCGGCACGAAGCTCGAGATATCGCCGCCCAGCTTCGCAATTTCCTTCACGAGGCGGGAGGCGATGAACTGGTTGGTCTCGGACGCCATCAGGAATACCGTCTCGATCTCCTGGTCCAGGCGGCGGTTCATGCCGACCATCTGGAATTCATAGTCGAAGTCGGACACCGCGCGCAGCCCGCGCACGATCATCCGCGCGCCGATGTCCTTCGCATACTGAACGAGCAGGCCCTCGAAGGGCCGGACTTCGATGATCGTGCCGGTCCGCGCGGCGATCGGCGCGACTTCCGTGCTCACCAGATCGACCCGTTCGTCGAGGTCGAACAGCGGCCCCTTGCCGATATTGATGGCCACGCCGACCACCAGACGATCGACGAGCCGGGCGGCGCGGCCGATGACATCCAGGTGCCCATTGGTGACAGGGTCGAAAGTGCCCGGATACAGGGCGATCCGTTCAGTCATTGCTGTCTGCCGTTTCCTCGGGCGGGGCTTCGTCGCCGCTGTCATCGTCATCGGCGACGGGGAAGCAGGAGATCACACGCTCCCCGTCACCCAGGCGCATCAGCATCACGCCCATGCCCTGCCGGCCGGTAATGCGCACCGCATCGGCCTGGATGCGAATGAGCTGACCGCCATCGGTGACCAGCATCAGATGGTCGCCCGGGCGCGCGGGGAAGGTGGCAACGACCTCCTGCCCCGTGCGCTTCGATAGGGTGATGCCGTTGATCCCCTGCCCGCCACGGCCGGTGACGCGGTATTCATGGGACGATGTGCGCTTGCCGAAGCCGCCATCGGTCACGGCAAGGATCGTCTCGTCGATCTCGGCCAGTTCGGCGAAACGCTCGGGCGTCAGCGCGATGTCGGCGACCGGCTCGTCGGTCTCCTCGACCGGGGCGGCATCGGCGTCGTCACCGACAGCGCGGCGAAGCGCGGCGGCGGCCTTGAGGTAAGCCGCACGTTCATCCGGCGTCGCGTCGCCATGGCGCAGCACGGACAGCGCGATGACAGCGTCGCCCTCGGCCAGCCGGATGCCGCGCACGCCATCTGAATCGCGGCCTGAAAACAGCCGCAGCGTCTCGGGTTCGGCCTGGAAGCGGATCGCCTTGCCGCGGCGCGTCGCCAGCAGCACGTCGTCGCCTTCGCGGCAGGTCGCCACGCCGATCAGGCTGTCGCGTTCATCCAACTTCATGGCGATCAGGCCGGACGAGCGCACATTCTTGAAATCGGACAGCCGGTTGCGCCGGACATTGCCCTGAAGCGTCGCAAAGATCAGGTGCAGGCCGGTCCACAAGGTCTCATCGAGCGGCAGCGGCAGCACCGCCGTCACGCTCTCGCCTTCCTGCAAGGCGAGCACCTGGCGCAATGAGCGGCCGCGACCCGTGGCACCGCCCTCGGGCAGTTGCCAGACCTTCTCGCGGAAGGCGATGCCGCGGCTGGTGAAGAACAGCACGAACTGGTGCGTATGCGCGACGAAAGACCGGATCACGAGGTCATCCGCCCGCGTGCCCGCGCCGGTCCGCCCCTTCCCGCCCCTGTGCTGGGCGCGGAAAGTGTCGAGCGGCGTGCGCTTGACGTAGCCATCGCGCGTTAGCGTCACCACCATGGTGCCCGGTTCGATCAAGCTTTCATCATCGACATCGGCGACGTGATCGACGATCTGCGTCATGCGCGGGGATGCGATCTTCTCGCGCACCGCGCGCAGCTCGGCGTCCATCACCTCCATGCGGCGCGGACGCGAGCCCAGGATGTCGAGCAGGTCGCGGATTTTCTCGCCGACCTCGCCCAGCTCGCCCGTGATCTTGTCACGTTCCAGGCCCGTCAGGCGCTGCAAGCGCAGTTCCAGGATGCCGCGCGCCTGTTCCTCGGTCAGCCGGACCGTGCCTTCGGGCGTGATGACGTTGCGGTAGTCATCGACGAGCGCGAGCAGCACGCCGACATCGCCGGCCGGCCAGGCGCGGTCCATCAGCGCGGCGCGGGCGGTTGCCGCATCGCTGCTGGCGCGAATGACGCGGATCACCTCGTCGATGTTCGCCACCGCGATGGCCAAGCCGATCAGCAGATGCCCGCGTTCGCGCGCCTTGGACAGGCGATGGCGCGACCGCCGCAGGATCACATCCTCGCGGAAGGCGATGAAGGCGAGCAGCGCGTCGCGCAGACCCATCTGCTGCGGGCGGCCATTGTGCAGGGCCAGGAAATTCACCGCGAAAGACGTCTGCAACTGCGTCATGCGGTACAGCTGGTTCAGGACGACCTGGGCGGTCGCGTCGCGCTTCAGCTCGATGACGATCCGCATGCCCGAACGGTCGGATTCGTCGCGCAGGTCGGAAATGCCCTCGATCGCCTTGGCGCGGACCAGTTCGGCGATCTTCTCCAGCAGCGTGGATTTGTTGACCTGGTACGGGATCTCGGTGACGGCGATAAGGTGGCGGCCGCCCTTCATCTCCTCGATCTCGGCGCGGGCACGCAGCGGGATCGAACCGCGACCCGTCTCGAAGGCCGAACGGATGCCGGCCCGGCCCAGGATCAGCCCGCCGGTCGGGAAGTCCGGACCGGGGACGATCTGCATGATGTCTTCAAGCGTCAGCGCATTATTGGCGACCAGCGCCAGTGTCGCGTCGATGATCTCGGTCGGGTTGTGCGGCGGGATGTTGGTCGCCATGCCCACGGCGATGCCGCCCGCGCCGTTCACCAGCAGATTCGGGAAGGCGGCCGGCAGCACGCGAGGTTCATGCGCGCTTTCGTCGTAATTGGCCTGGAAATCGACGGTATCCTCGTCGATGCCTTCCAGCAGCGCCATGGCCGAAGGCGCAAGCCGCGCTTCGGTGTAGCGCATCGCCGCCGGCGGATCGCCATCGACCGAGCCGAAATTGCCCTGCCCGTCGATGAGCGGCACGCGCATGGAGAAGGGCTGCGCCATGCGAACCATGGCGTCGTAGATCGAGCTGTCACCGTGCGGGTGATACTTACCCATCACGTCACCGACGACGCGGGCCGATTTGCGGTACGGCTTATCGGCGGTGTAGCCGGCCTCCTGCATCGCGAACAGGATGCGGCGATGCACCGGCTTCAGCCCGTCGCGCACATCCGGCAGGGCGCGCGCGACGATCACGCTCATCGCGTAATCGAGGTAGGAGCGGCGCATCTCCTCCTCAAGCGCGACGGGCTGTGTGTCGGAGGGAATATCGCCAGGGGTGCTGGGGTCGCTCACGCGGCTGGGCTCGATCCGGTCATGGGGGCGCGCGACGCGGGCGCGCTCTGGTTTGGGGCGTCATAGGCACCGCGCGGCGGCGGCAGTCAACCGCGGCGCCGGGCATGGTTCAGAACGGGATTTCGTCGTCCAGGTCGGTCTTCTTCGAATCCCAGCCGCCGCCACCGCCGCTGCGGGGTGCGGCCGGCGAACGCCCGCCACCGCCTTCATAGCCACCACGGGAGGCGCCGCCGCCACCGCCCGATGGGCGTTCGGAATACCCGCCTTCATCCGGCGAGGACCCGCCACCGCTGGCGCGCCCGCCGATCAGCGACAACTCGCCGCGGAACTGGCGCAGCACGATTTCGGTCGTGTAGCGTTCCTGCCCGGCCTGATCCTGCCATTTGCGGGTTTCAATCTGGCCTTCGATATACACCTCGCTGCCTTTGCGGAGGTATTTCTCGGCAATCTCACCCAGCTTCTCGTTGAAAATGGCCACGGCGTGCCACTCCGTGCGTTCCTGCTGGTTGCCTTCGCGGTCCTTGTATCGCTCGGAGGTTGCGATACGCAGGTTCACCACCTTGCCGCCATTAGAGAAATTACGGACTTCCGGGTCGCGGCCCAGCCGGCCGAGGATGATTGCCTTGTTAACGCCTGCCATGCTGATTTCCGCCGCGGTCTGAGGGGATCAGAAGACCGATTCCCCGTCGATTTTCAAACTCCTTCCTTACCCGCTTTGGCACCGCGCGGCCAGCCCCGGGCGGGTGGTGACGCCCCCACCGCATCGCAGCATCCCCTTCCCTTTGGGCGCATCCCGGCTCATATAGTAAAGAGAACATCACCGGAACATTCCCGGCCGGCCCCGCCGCGCCCCGGGCGGAGCCTTATCGCATGACCGGCCAGATCCGTATTCGCGGCGCGCGCCAGCACAATTTGAAGGATGTCGATCTCGACATTCCGCGCGACAAGCTGACGGTCGTCACCGGCCTTTCAGGGTCGGGCAAGTCGTCGCTGGCCTTCGACACCATCTATGCCGAGGGCCAACGCCGCTACGTCGAGTCGCTGTCTGCCTATGCCCGGCAGTTCCTGCAACTGATGCAGAAGCCGGACGTGGACAGCATCGAAGGGCTGTCGCCCGCCATTTCCATCGAACAGAAGACCACGAGCCACAATCCGCGTTCGACGGTCGGCACGGTGACGGAAATCCACGACTACATGCGCCTGTTGTGGGCACGAGTGGGCGTGCCCTATTCGCCGGCCACAGGCCTGCCGATCGAGGCGCAGACCGTCTCCCAGATGGTCGATCGCGTCATGGCGATGGAAGCAGGTACGCGGCTGCTGCTGCTTGCCCCCATCGCGCGCGGCAAGAAGGGCGAATTCAAGAAGGAGTTGGCGGAACTCCAGCGCCGCGGCTTCGAACGGGTGAAGATCAACGGCACGCTGCACCAAATCAGCGACGCGCCGAAACTCGACAAGAAGCTGAAGCACGACATCGAGGCGGTGATCGACCGTATCGTGGTGCGGGATGGCATTGCGCAACGCCTGGCGGATTCCTTCGAGACGGCGCTCGGCCTGTCCGACGGCATCGCCTATGCCGAGAACGCCGATACGCAGGAACGGACGGTGTTCAGCGCGAAATTCGCCTGCCCGGTGAGCGGCTTCACCATCGAGGAGATCGAGCCGCGGCTGTTTTCCTTCAACTCCCCGCATGGCGCCTGCCCGGCCTGCGATGGCCTGGGCACCGAGACCTTCTTCGACCCGCAGCTTGTGGTGCCGCAGGATGACGTCTCGCTGAAGGATGGCGCCGTCGCGCC
The DNA here is from genome assembly GCA_022842185.1 of Acetobacteraceae bacterium. Lineage (GTDB taxonomy): Bacteria > Pseudomonadota > Alphaproteobacteria > Acetobacterales > Acetobacteraceae > Neoroseomonas. The sequence goes on along the minus strand of JALHQB010000001.1, from coordinate 92,585 downwards.
ATGGACCGGCGCGCAATCGCCCTACTACACCCAGACGCTCGACAGTCTGGCCAAGCACTTCAAGTTTCCGATGAGCACGCCCTGGCAGGACATCCCCGAGGCCGTGCGCAAGGCGATCCTGCACGGCACCGGCGATGAGGTCGTGACCCTGCGCTACAAGGACGGGCTACGCGCATATGAGGTGAAGAAGGCGTTCGAGGGCGTCATCCCGAACCTCCAGCGCCGCTTCAAGGAATCCGACAACCCCTGGGTGCGCGAGGATCTGTCCCGCTATCAGGCGCAGAAGCCCTGCCAGGTCTGCACCGGCTACCGCCTGAAGCCGCAGGCGCTGTCGGTGAAGATCGCGGGCAAGCACATCGGCGAAGTCTCCGAATTGTCGATCCGCCGCGCGCGCGACTGGTTCGCCACGGTGATGGAAACTCTGACGCCGCAGCGGCAGGAAATCGCGCGACGCATCCTTCGCGAGATCGAGGAGCGGTTGCAGTTCCTGGTCGATGTCGGGCTGGACTACCTCTCCCTCAGCCGGGCATCGGCCACGCTATCGGGCGGTGAATCGCAGCGCATCCGACTGGCCTCGCAGATCGGTTCCGGTCTCACCGGCGTGTTGTATGTGCTGGACGAACCCTCGATCGGCCTGCATCAGCGCGACAATGAACGGCTGCTCGGCACGCTGCGGCGGCTGCGCGACCTGGGCAACACGGTGCTGGTCGTCGAGCATGACGAGGACGCGATCCGCCAGGCCGATCATCTGGTGGATATCGGCCCGGCAGCGGGCAAGGGCGGCGGCCATGTCATCGCGCAGGGCACGCCGGCCGAAGTCGCGGCCAACCCCGCCAGCCTCACCGGACAATATCTGTCCGGCGTCCGCCGGATCGAGGTGCCCGCCACGCGACGCAAGATCGACAAGAAGAAGCAACTCCGCGTGGTTGGCGCCACCGGCAACAATCTGAAGAACCTGACGGCGTCGCTGCCGCTCGGTACCTTCACCTGCATCACCGGCGTGTCCGGTGGCGGCAAGTCCACGCTGGTCATCGAGACGCTCTACAAGGCCGCGTCCCGCCGGCTGATGGGTGCGGCCGAGGTCCCTGCCCCGCATGAGCGCATCGAGGGTCTCGAACACCTCGACAAGATCATCGACATCGACCAGTCGCCGATCGGCCGCACGCCGCGCTCCAACCCCGCGACCTATACCGGCCTGTTTGCCCCGATCCGCGACTGGTTCGCGGAAATGCCGGACAGCCGTGCCCGCGGCTACAAAGCCGGCCGCTTCAGTTTCAACGTCAAGGGCGGCCGCTGCGAGGCCTGCCAGGGCGACGGCCTCATCAAGATCGAGATGCACTTCCTGCCCGACGTCTATGTCACCTGCGATACCTGCAAGGGCAAGCGCTACAACCGTGAGACGCTTGAAGTGAAGTTCCGCGGCAAGTCGATCGCCGACGTGCTGGACATGACGGTGGATGAGGGCGTGGAGTTCTTCTCCGCCGTCCCGTCCATCCGCGACAAGCTGCGTGTGCTGAAGGAAGTCGGGCTGGGCTACATCCATCTCGGCCAGCAGGCCACCACCCTGTCGGGCGGTGAGGCGCAGCGCATCAAGCTGTCCAAGGAACTGTCCCGCCGCGCGACGGGCCGCACGCTCTACATCCTCGACGAACCGACCACCGGACTGCATTTCGAGGATGTGCGGAAACTGTTGGAAGTCCTTCACGCCCTGGTCGAACAGGGCAACACGGTCGTGGTGATCGAGCACAATCTGGAGGTCATCAAGACCGCGGATTGGGTGCTGGACCTTGGCCCCGAGGGCGGCGAAGGCGGCGGCCGCATGATCGCCGAGGGCACGCCCGAGGACATTGCCGCAGTGGCGGAAAGCCATACCGGGCGATTTCTCGCCCCGCTGCTGGCCGGGAAGGACGCGCGCCCGGTGGCCAAGCGCAAGCGCGCCTGAGCGGAAAGCGACGCGCCGCCGGCTGAATGCAGACGCCGATATCGGCCGTTCGCTCCCTTCGCGGGGCACGGCTGAACGGCGCGCTCGTCCGATCAATCGGACCGCATCATTCCCAGCAGCGCCACGAAGAATGCTCCGAAGGCCAATTGAAGCCCCAGGACCATGCTGGTGACGGACGCGATCGCCATACGCATGGCCCCCATCCCTTCCAGCGGCCCGAAGCGTTGGGCGCCCCAGATCGCCACTGCGCCGATGCCCAGGGCGAGGCCCAGCAGTACCATCAGGACCGCCACGATCAGTGCCGGTTCCAGTCCGAAGCGCTCAAGCGCCGCAGTCAGCCGCTTTTCCTCGGGCACCACGCCCTGCTGGGCGCCGTAGATTCGCGAGAACACCCAGAACTGCACCGCCTGGAACCCCATGATCATGGCTCCGGACCCGTACAAGATAGTGTGAACGTCGAAAGTCACGCCGCCCATCCGTAAAGGCCCCGGCAGCAGCACCGCCATCGCCACGAACCCCGCCAGAAACAGCCCCGCGCCGGGATACAGGAACAGCCAGCGCGGGCAGAAGACCAACAGGAAACGCAGGTGCCGCCAGCCATCCCGCCAGGACCGCAGATGCGGCGGTCGCGACCTCCCATCGGGGGAAAGGGTGGTCGGCACCTCCGTCACACGAAGCCCCTGCACGGTCGCCTTCACGACCATTTCGGAGGCGAATTCCATGCCTGGTGCTCGCAAATCGAGACTCCTGATTGCGTCCCGATCGAATCCTCGCAACCCACAGTGGAAATCTCGTACCGGACCACCGAAAAATACTCTACCGATAGTCGACAGCACTGGGTTGCCGAGGTAGCGATGCAGCGGCGGCATCGCCCCTGGCTTGATCCCGCCCAGGAAGCGGTTGCCCATCACCAGGGCAAAGCCTTGTCGCAGCTTGGCCACGAACGGGTCGAGATCCGTGAAATCGTAGGAATCATCACTATCACCCATGATCACGTAGCGCCCGCGCGCGTTCGCGATGCCCGCGATCAAGGCAGCGCCATAGCCGCGCGTGGGGACCGCCACCACACGGGCGCCGAGGCCCTCGGCGATCGCCTGGCTACCATCCGTGCTGCCATTGTCGGCGATGACGACCTCCCCCGCCACGCCGCTGCGTGCCAGGTACGCCATGGCCTTGCCGACGCAGGCACCGATCGTCTCCGCCTCGTTCAGGCACGGCATCAGGATGGTCAGTTCCAGCCCAGCCGCGGGATCCGAAGCCTGCCTTTCCTCAACGTACAGTTCCATCGGCGCCCGCCCCCTTCTTTCCTGGTTCATCGGCGCGGCCGATGTCGTATGCCTTGCGTCATTCACAATGCGTCTATCAGGTCGTGATATGGTGCGCCTGTTCAACCGCACAGCGCCCCGCTTGGGCCCGCCCCCGATATTCGCGCGCCAACCTGTTCCAGAGGACGCCTTCGCTGCCGCCATGCAAACCCGATCAATGCGCGACGAGGACTGGATGACGGCAGATTTTGACACTTGGCCCGGCCTGGCCCGGACCGCATCGACGAGCGAAGGCACTGCCTGATGGCAACTGATACCAGGGTCCTCCTTGGCGAGGGCAAGCCCACCGAGACGCCGCTGGCGCGTGCTGTCTCCGCCTGTCGGGCACAATTCATCTCGGTCGGGATGTTCAGTGGCGTGGTCAACGCCCTGCAACTGACCGTCTCGATCTACATGATGCAGGTGTTCGACCGCGTCCTGGCGACGCGCAACCTCAACACCCTGCTCTACCTCACCCTGATCGCCATTGCCGCGGTCGGGCTGCTGGCGTTGCTGGAGGCCGCCCGGTCGCGGATCATGCAGCGGGTGGGCGCCTGGGTTGAGGAAAAGGTCGCCCCCGAGGGCTTCGCCCGCGCGGTCGAGAGCCAGTTGCGCGGTCGCGCCTACAAGATGGAGGCGCTGCGCGACCTGGGCGTCTGCCGGGGCTTCCTCGGCTCGCCCGGGGCCTTGGCGCTGTATGACGTGCCCTGGGTGCCGATCTACCTGCTGGTCATCTTCATGCTGCACCCGCTGCTCGGCGTGATCGCGCTGGTAGGCGCGGTGCTGCTGCTGGGGCTGACGGTATTCAACGAACTGGCCACATCGAAGCTGCTGCGGGAAGCGAACACGGCCTCGATGGCCACGCAACGGCGCGCGGAATCGATCGTCCGCAATGCCGAGGTGATCGACAGCATGGGCATGCTGCCCGCCGTGATGGCGCGCTGGCGGGTCGGCGTTGTCGAGATGACCGGGCCGATGAACCGCGCCATGGACCGCGCCGCGCCACTGCTGGCCATGACCAAGTTCTTCCGCCTCGCCGTGCAGATCGCCATCCTGGGGATCGGCGCCTACCTCGTGCTCGGGCAGGAACTGACCTCCGGCGCCTCGATCGCGGCGTCCATCATCATGGGCCGGGCGCTGGCACCGGTCGAACAGATGATCGGCGGGTGGAAGCAACTGGTTCAGGCGCGGCAATCGTGGAAGCGGCTGCAAGCCTTCCTGGTGATGCCCCGGCTCCGTCCGCCCGGCCTGCCGTTGCCGGCCCCGACCGGCAAGCTTGCGGTGGAGCGCGTCAGCTACGGCTTTCCCGGGACCAACATTGCGGTGGTGAAGGGCGTCGCCTTCTCGCTCGAAGCCGGGGAGAGCCTCGCCGTGATCGGTCCCTCGGCCGCTGGCAAGACCACGCTGATCCGGCTGCTGACCGGCACGCTCGCCCCCGCCTCCGGCGCCGTCCGGCTCGATGGCGCGGATGTCCATACCTGGCAGCGGGAGGATTTCGGTCGCCATGTCGGCTACCTGCCGCAGGATGTCGAACTCTTCGATGGCACTGTCTTCGACAACATCGCCCGCATGGCCGAATCCCAGCCTGACGCGGTGTATGACGCCGCGAAGCTCGCCGGCGCGCATGAGATGATCCTGCGCCTGCCGAAGGGTTATGAGACCGAGATCGGCGAGGGCGGCCAGCATCTGTCGGGCGGCCAGCGCCAGCAGGTCGGGCTGGCGCGCGCGATGTTCGGCAACCCGAAATTCATCGTGCTGGATGAACCCAATTCCAACCTGGACGGTGATTCTGAGGCCGCATTGCTGCGCGCGCTGCAGGAACTGCGTCGCCGCGCGATCACCGTCGTGCTGGTGTCGCATCGTCCCGTCCTGGTGCAAGGCGTCGAGAAGGTTCTGCTGATGCGTGACGGTGGCGTTGAGATGTTCGGCCCGCGGGCCGAAGTGCTGAAGAAGATCATGAAGCCTGCCCAGCCCACACCCATCCCCGGCCCGTCGGAGAGGCCCGAGATCAGGGAGGCGCAGGCATGAGCGACCCCACCCCGCCGCAGCCCGCCGCCAACCAGGATGTGGTGCCGCGCGTCGACCGGCTGCCATCCATCAACGTCGCGAAGCCAGCGGAACCGGAGCAGTCGGCCCAGCCTCGTACCGGTGGCACGACGTTGTTCGGCTTCGCCGCCATCACGATCTTCTTCGGTGCCTTCGTCGCCTGGTCGTCGCTGGCGCCGCTGTCCGAAGCCGCCATCGCGCCCGGCATGATCAAGGTCGAAGGCACTCGCCGCACCATCCAGCACCTCGAAGGCGGTATCGTGCGGGACATCCTGGTGCGCGACGGCGACCGGGTGCGTGCCGGACAGGTGCTGATGCGCCTGGACGACATCCGCGCCGGCACCGACCTCGAGACCCTGCGCAGTCAGCGCTGGGCGCTGATGGCGCAGGATGTGCGACTGGCGGCGGAACTCGCCGACGAACGCACCATCACCTTCCCCGCCGAATTGCGCGAGGCGGCCGAACCGCGCGCGCAGGATGCGATCGCTGGCCAGACGGCGGTGTTCGAAGCCCGCCGCGCAGCCCTGGTCAGCCAAATTTCCGTTCAGGAAGCGCGGATTGGCCAACAGGACGCGATCATTGCGGGCGCCACCGGCCAGTTGCGGTCCCAGCGCGCGCAGCTCGAACTGATTCGCCAAGAAGAAGGGATGACCCGGACGCTGGTGCAGCAGGGGTTGCAACGGCTGCCGACGCTGCTCGCCCTGCAGCGTTCCGCCGCGGCGCTGGAAGGCCAGGGTGAGGACCTGCAAGCGCAGCTTGACCGTGCCGGCCAAGCGATCAGCGAGGCGCGCAACACGATCGACAGCATCGTTGGCCAGCGCCGCCAGGAAGTCGCGGCCGAGCGGCGGGAAATCCGCGTCCGGCTCGGCGAGGTCGAGGAACGCCTGCGCGCCGCGCAGGATATCGCGGTCCGCCGCGACATCGTCGCCCCCGAGGACGGCACGGTGCTGAACCTGCGCCTGTTCACGGTCGGCGCCGTGGTGCGCCCTGGCGATCCGGTGATGGACCTGGTGCCGTTGCAGGACCGTCTGGTTGCCGAGGTGAATATCCAGCCCTTCGACATCGACGTGGTCCATGTCGGCCTCCAGGCGGAAATCCGGCTCCCGGCCTTCAAGCAAAGGTTGGTGCCGTACCTGCACGGTCATGTGACCTTCGTCGCGCAGGACGTGACGACCGACGAACGCACGCGCGCCACCTACTACCGCGCCAATGTCCTGATTGACCCCGAACAGCTCGCGCATTTGCCGGGCGTGCAGCTTGTGCCTGGCATGCCGGTGGAAGCGATGATCCAGATCGGCGAACGGTCCTTTCTCCGCTATATCACCCAGCCGATCCGGGACAGTTTTACCCGCGCCTTTCGCGAACAATGAGGATTTGACCAGCATGGCCGACAACCGCCCGACCGTCTTTGCCGATGGCGTCATCGAAGCCCAGGTCGCTCATGGCGTCGCTCGCATCACGCTGGCCGTCACTGGGACTGATGGCAAGGCGCAGCCTTGCGCGACCTTGTGCGTGCCGGTGACACAGCTGAGCGCCATGGTGAACGGCATGGGCCACCTGATCAAGCAGATCGAGGATCGGGTGCGCGCGCAGCAGCAGGCGACGCCTGCCGAGCCCGCCGCCGCGCCGGGCACGGACGGCGCACCGCAGTCCGGGGCGTTTCGCTTCCAGAGCTGACCGCGCATCATAACCAACGCCTTCGCGCGCCTGACTGAGCCCCGTCAGGCGCGACCTTCGTCCTGACCACGCAGAGGAATCGCTCCTCTGCGTGGTATCATGGGCGATCCGCGTATCCCTGCGGGTGCGCTTCCCGCCAGGCCCACGCCGTCCGCACGATGTCATCGAGCGACCCGTGCCGCGGCTGCCAGCCGGTTTCCGCGCGCAGCCGGTCGCTCGCGGCGACGAGAACGGCTGGGTCGCCCGCCCGTCGCGGACCGATGCTGTGCGGCACCTTCCGCCCGCCGATGCGTTCCACCGCGGCGATCACATCGCGAACCGAAGCACCGTTGCCGCTGCCGATGTTGTAGCGGCACGACCCATGCGTCTCGATCCGCTCCAACGCGGCAATATGCGCCTGGGCGAGGTCCGTGACATGCACGTAGTCGCGGATGCAGGTGCCGTCGGGGGTCGCGTAGTCCTCCCCGAAGACGGTCAGCGCCGGGCGACGTTCCAGGGCTGCGTCGATCGCCAACGGGACCAGATGCGTTTCGGGGTCATGGTCTTCCCCCGCGCGGCCGGCCGGGTCGGACCCGGCGGCATTGAAGTACCGCAGGGCAGCGTAGCGCAGCCCATGGATGCGCGATGCCCAGGCGAGGCCTTCCTCGACCATGCGCTTGCTGTCGCCATACGGGTTGGACGGGGCGATGCGGCACTCCTCGTCGATCGGCACGCGGTCCGGGTTGCCGAACAGCGCGGCCGTCGATGACAGCACGAAGCGCAGGCAGCCAGCCTTGATGGCGGCATCCGCCAGGCGCAGTGAATGGGCGACGTTCTCGCTGATGTAGTGCAGCGGTTCGCGCATGCTGGCACCAACGATCGAAAGCGCGGCGAAGTGCAGCACGGCATCGAAGCGCCAGGTGGCGAAGACCTCCGCAACTCGCGCCGAGTCGCCGAGATCGGCTTCCACCAGCGTCACCCCGGCCGGCACCGCGGCCCGATGACCCTGGGTCAGGTTGTCGAGCACGACCACCTCATCCCCCCGGTCCAGCAAGGCGAGCACGGCGTGGCTGCCGACGAAGCCGGCACCGCCGGTGACGAGGTAACGGGGCAAGGCAATTCTCCGGCGGCCGCGGTCATGGATCAGGGCGTTTCCACCCGGGACTGATCTGCTTTAGCAATCGGGCATGGGCAAGGCACTCCTTGGCGTCCTCGTGGCGCTGCTGGCACCCGCCGTCGCGGCGGCGCAGGGCATTTCACGCGCGGAATCCTGGGGCGCGGTGGCGACTCCAGCGCCTGGGCCGGTCCGGATCATCGGCAGCACCGGCCTGGGTTGCATCGCCGGCGCGGTGGAACTGCCCGATGATGGGCCCGGCTGGCAGTCGGTGCGGGTGTCGCGCAATCGTCATTGGGGGCATCCGGCGATGGTCGCCTGGGTGCAGGAATTCGCCGGCCGGGCGCGGGCGCAGGGATTTCCCGATCTGTGGATCGGCGACCTGTCGCAGCCGCGGGGCGGACCCATGACCTATGGCCATGCCAGCCACCAGGCCGGGATCGACGCCGACATCTGGCTGGACGTGAACCCCAAGCCGCGCGTTCCGGCCGCACAGCGCGAGAACATCCCCGTCGTATCCCTGGTGCTGCCGGATGGATCGGCCGTTGACCCCGCGCGCTTCACCGACCGGCACGCGGCTCTCATCCGCTTGGCAGCGGAGATGCCGGGGCTGGACCGGTTGCTGGTGAACCCGGCGATCAAGCAGGAACTGTGTCGCCGGCATTCCGGCCAGGCCTGGCTGCGGCGCGTCAGGCCGTGGCGCGGACATGATTCGCACATGCATATCCGCATGTCGTGCCCGGCGGGGCAGCCCGAATGCCGAGGCATTGCCCCGCCGCCGCCTGGCGATGGTTGCGACGCGACGCTGGCGTGGTGGTTCTCGCCGGAAGCGCGCCGCCCGTCGCCACGGCCACCGGGACCGCCGCCGCAGATGCCCGCGGCCTGCGCGGCGGTGCTGGGCGCTCGCTGATCGCGAATGCGGAACGGATCGTGGCGATCGGCCGGTGATCAGGCCTGCAGCGCGCCGGGTCATTGCGCCATCATCCGGACGGCGTCGCAGCCAACGACCGTAGCGGCGATCAAGGCGAGCGGTGGCGCGCTGCTCCAGCACATCGCTGACGAGCGCGGCGGGCCGGTCACCAGCGTCGCGCGGGCCCGCAGTCCAAATGCACGAAACCGTCCCGCCGATACAGCCCAACGCCGCCGATCTGCATATCCGCGGCCGTGCGCGCGATGCCCATGGATTGTCGTCCCGGCAGCCGGACATCCGCCGCCATGCCCGACATGTGCAGCGACACGCGGGAGACGCGGCGCGACTGGCGCGACCGGGCCGCATTCGTCTCGGGCGCGCGATATCCGCTGATCACCTCATAGAACTCATCGGAATCGAGGTGGCGGGCGACGGTGAACAACACGTCGAACAGGCGCGGGTCCATCGGCGTGGTCTCGTCCATCGACGGGTCGCGGAACACCACGTCGAGTCGCCGCAGGGCGTCGCGTTCGTAACGGCCGTTGCGCCAATAGACGCCTTCGAAGGATTCCCCGGTCTGCATGCGGCGGATGCGGATGGTCCGCGCGCCACCGGCACCCGCGGTCTGCGCCCGCGCGCCGATCGAGGTGCCCGCAAGCGCAAGAAGACCGCCGAAGCCCGCGCGAATCACCTCCCGCCGCTTTGCGACGGCGGGATCACAGCACGGGCAGTCGAAACGGTGGAACAGGCGCGCCACGGTCAGCGTGTCCCTGCCCCGCGCGTCGCCCCCCCTTCCGCGGAAGCAAGGCGCTGGTTCGTCGCGCGATCCAGCGCGCGGGCGTATTCGGCGTCGAGGCCATAAATGTCTGGGCGCATGATGACTCTGCCTCCATCCACGATGACTGTGGTGTAGTGCAGCCGCACCGGTATCGATCGCGCGAGGGACACGCTGGAGGTGGCACGGCTGGCCAGTGCGCGGTCCGCCCGCGCCCGGTCCCAGCCCGCTGTGCCCGACAGCGCCGCGGAAAGCAACTCCATCGGTCGTTCAAGACGGATGCATCCGGATGAAAAGGCCCGTAGCCCGCGGCTGAACAGATGCCGGTCCGGCGTGTCATGCATGTAGATCGCGTCGTTGTTGGGCATCACGAACTTGATCTGGCCCAGGGCGTTCCGCTCGCCGGCATCCTGGCGGATGAAATACGGAAAATGGTTCCGGTTGTAGGCGCTGAAGTCGATCATTGTGGCGTCGACCGGCACCACCTCGCCGTCGACACGTTCGAACAGACGGTACCCGCGCGCCTGCATCCCGGCCGGATCGCGGCGGAAGCGCGGCAACAGGTCCTCGCGCGCGTTGCGGTCCGGCACACCCCAGGGCGGGTTGAACTGCAGCGCGGTCATGCGGACGTTCAGCATCGGCGTCTGGCGGTCCCGCCGACCGACGATGACCGCCATGTCGAGCGCAGTGCGGTCGCCTTCGAGCAACTGCAGCCGGTAATGCGGGATATTGACCTCGATGCGGCGATCCTGCGCCCGGGTGGGCTGGCCGCGCCGCATGTCGAGGGCGACTCGCAACTGCGTGGCCTTGCCCTCCGCCGACTGGTTCAACGCGGCCCAGGTGATGGCGCCGACGCGGCCATCGGCCTCCAATCCCTCGGCGTCCTGGAACCGGCGCACGGCGTCGAGTAAGGGCGGATCATAGACAGGGTTGAAAAGGTCGGAAACCGCAGCATCCGTCGCGGCCAGGCGCGCGCGCAACTGCGGCACGCGGGCCGCATCCATGGTGCCGGGTTCCAAGGTCCGTTGCAGGTCCCCGGTGATGCGAGGCCATCCGCCGGCCGCCGTGATCGCACGGTACCGCGCCAGCTCGGCCTTGATCGGCCGTGCATCTGGTGAAAGCTCCGCGGCGCGGTCGATCACCTGGGCGGGTTCCGGTGATCCTGCGAGTTCCGCCATCCACGCCGCGAGGGGCACCGCGGCCGGATCGCGCCTCAGGTCGACACGGCCGCGCAGCGACGCGACGCGGCCGAGCAGCAGGTCCATCATGGCCGCCTGCGCCCCGCGCATGGTCTCGGCACGCGATGCGGCCGGGATGCCGTAATGGCGGGGGTCCAGCCCGTCCTCGTCAAGCCGTGCCAGTCGCTCGGCCAGCCGCGCGACCGCGGCATCCGACGCGGCGGGCAACGCATCGGCCCCCTGTGCGAAGGCGGCCGGCAGGCGGGCCAGGACGGGAAGGGTCAGGATGGAGAGCAAAAATGCGCGGCGCATGTCTCTTTCCTAGGACGCCGCGCGAGAAAAGCCAATCATTCCGCGCAGGATGACGCATCTAGGTCACACCTTGTTGCGCAGAAGCTGCATTCGCGGAGATCATTTCGCAGCCAGTTCACCGACCGTGATGGGCTTGTAGGGTGCTCGCGGTCGCAGGGCCGGGATTTCAGCGGGCGCCAGGCCGTGCACTTCGGCGACCAGCGCCGCGACCGTGGGCGCGCAGATCCTGCCCTGGCAGGCCCCCATCCCGCAGCGCAGATACGCCTTGATCTGGTTCGGTCCTGTCGCGCCGAGTCGGGCAGCAGCACGGATGGCGCCGGCGGTCACTTCCTCGCACCGGCAGGCGATCGTCGCGTCAGCCGGGCGAAGGATGTCGGCCGGCGGCGCATATAGCGCATCCAGGAAGGGCCGCAGCGCGAGGGCGGCCCGGCGCGCCGCCAATGATGCGGCGGCGCGCGCGGCGAAGGCATCTTCGCCGAGCACGCCAAGGCGCCGCGCCGCGTCCAGCCCGGCCAGGCGCCCGGCCGCGACCGCGGCTTCCCACCCGCCGATGCCCGCACCGTCGCCGGTCACCGCGACACGGTCCAGCGATGTGGCGCCGTAGCTGTCCACCACGGGTCGCCAGCACGCCTGCGCAACGTCCCAGATGTGATCGAGGCCGATCGCACGCGAGACCTGCGTGGCGGGGATTACGCCTTCATGCAGCAGCAATGTGTCGCAGGGCGCGGAGCCGCCCTCCCAGACCGCACGTTCGATCCTGTCGCCGCCCTCGGCGCGCAGACCGCGCACGCCGGAGATGACGCGAACCCCGGCCCGGCGCGCCTGCGCGATCAGCGCGGCGCCCTTCATCAACATACGCCGCCCGGCCCAGAGCGCACCGCCCGACCGCATCACTGCCGCGGCGATGCTGTTGCATCGGGTTTCAAGCAGCAACGGCGGCGCGCCGGCGCGGGCGAGTTGCACGGCCAACAACCAGACGAGCGGCCCCTGCCCCGCCAGCACCAGCCGTCCCGACGGGACCGCGCCTGCCGTCTTCAACAAAATCTGCGCCGCCCCGGCACCCATGACGCCCGGCAGGGTCCAGCCGGGGATCGGCACCGGGCGTTCCTGTGCGCCGGTGGCGAGGATGATGCGGCGTGCCGCGACCGTCTCCGATCGGCCTGCGGAGGACAGGCTCATCGCGCCCGCCTCCGGATCAAGATGCCACAGCGTCGTGGCGGGTCGGTAGATCGCTCCGCTGGCACGGAACGCTTCGATCAGCGGGATAGCAGGTGCGATCTCGGGTCCGACGGCAGGGTCGCGTAAGGCGGCCTCGGCGGCGCGGAAGACCTGGCCGCCGGGGGCGGCATTCTCATCGGCCACGATCACGGACAATCCGTGTGAGCGCGCCTCGGTCGCGGCCGCCATGCCTGCCGGCCCGGCGCCGATGATGGCGAGGTCCATCATGCGCGGTCGCCGGCCGCCATTGCCACGCGCCGGTCTCTCCCGCAGGCTGTCATTCCGCCCCCGGGATACATGCCACCATGATGTTCGACGTCACGACGCTGGTCGGGTTCCATACCGTCGTCAGCCTCGTCGCGCTTGTTGCAGGAATCGGGGTGATCCTCGGCATGCTTAAGGGTCGCGACGCGCCGGCGCTCGCCGCGCTGTTCCTCGCCACCGCGATCATCACAAGCGTCACCGGCTTCCTGTTCCAGGCCGACGCCATCCTGCCCTCGCACATCTTCGGCGTGGTGTCGCTGATCGCACTCGGCGCGGCGGTGCTCGCCCGATACACGTTCAGTTTCGCCGGACGATGGCGGGTGACCTATGTGCTGTCGGTGGTCCTGGCGACCTACCTCGATGCCTTCGTGGCGGTGGTGCAGACCTTCCTGAAGATCCCGGCGGCGCACGACCTGGCGCCGACGCAGAGCGAACCGCCCTTCGCGGCGGTGCAAGGCATGTTGCTGCTGGTCTTCGTCCTGCTGGCGATGCTGGCCAGCAAGCGCTTCCGCCCCCTGGGCTGACCCGCGCTGCCTCATGGCCGCGCCGCCCGCGCGCCGCGCTGGCGCGCGATTCGCATGCCGGCGACGGCCGGAACCATGCAGGCCTGGCGGTTCGGCACGCCGTCGATCTCGGCCAGGCAATCAAAGCAGACGCCCATCAGGCAAAGCGGACCGCGCGGGCTGCCGGTGACCGCGGTCTCGCGGATCGCCGCATGGCCGGCGAGCAGCACGGCCGCTGCCGCGGAGGCGCCTTCGGGCACCAGCACGGTCGCATCTTCGACGAACACCGCGATGGTGGCCGGGCGGGCGTCAGGCCGCGTTCTGAACATCGAAGCGCTTTGCGGAAAAGGGTTGGAGACTGGGATCAAGGCTGCCCGCCGCGATCATCGGCGCCAGCACTCGCGCATGCGCCCCGGCGAGCGTCACGCCGGAATGGCAATTGGCCGTGAAGGCGCCGGGGCAGCGTTCGGACTGGTCGTAGATCGGCAGGCCGTCCGGCGCCATGACGCGCAGTGCCGACCAGGCCCGCACGATGTTGAGCTCGGCGATCCACGGGAAGGCGCGCACCGCGCGTTCGGCGATCTGCGCCATCACGGGCGTGGCCTGCGTCAGGTCGAAGCCGACTTCCTCCTGGCTCTCGCCCATCATGATGCTGCCCTCGGCCGTCTGGCGGATGCTGGTCATGGGCAAGGGCAGGATGGTCTGCGCACGTTCGGTAACCAGCACCTGACCCTTCTGCGGGCGCACGGGCGCTTGCAGCCCGAAGATCGGTGCAAGGTCCGCATTGCCCAACCCTGCGGCGAGTACGATGCGCGGTGCGGCGAACGCACCCGCGGCGGTCTCGACACGGAAATCATGCGGTGCCGCGGTAGCACCGGCGACCTTCGCATTGGGGATATAGGCGCCGCCCGCATCGGTGAAGGCGCGATGCAGGGCGCGCAGCAGCGGCAGCGGGCCTGCATGACCGTCATAGGGTGTGAAGGAACCCCCGGCGACGGTTGGCCCAAGGCCGGGCAGCATGTCGCGCAGTTCATCGGCGCGGATCATGCGGTACTCGAACCCGAAATTGCCCGCTTCATCGCGCATCTGCGCCATGCGGCGCGACCGGTCCTCGAACTCCGCCTCACTGAGGCACAGGCTGATACCGCCTGGCTGCTGCAAGGCCGTGTCGATGCCGGTGCGGGCGGCGAGATCGGCCGCGAGCGCGGGCCATGCCCCCGCCGAATTGCGCGTCCAGCGCTGGTACCACGGCGCGCCGAGGCCCTTCGACTGCACCCAGACCAGGCCGAAATTGCCGCGCGAGGCGCGAAAGGCGATGTCGCCCTCATCAAGCAGCAGCGTATCGATTCCCTGGTCGCGCAGCCCGAGCGCGATGGCCGCCCCGACCAGCCCGCCTCCGACGACGATCGCCTCGGCCCGCCGCGTGGTCATGCCGCGGCCTTGCGCGGCAGCGTGACGATACCGGGCAGCGCCGCGACGCGCGCGACCCAGGCCGCCACGCCGGGCCAGCGGCGCAGGTCGAACCCACCCTCATCGGCGATATGGGTGTAGGCGAACAGCGCGAGGTCCGCGATGGTCGGCCCGGCATCCGTCAGCCAGTCATGCGCGCCGAGGCGATGTTCCATGGCATCGAGCGCCTTCGCGCCCGCCTCGTCGCAGCGCGCGAGGCGGTCGGCATTATCCGCCGCGCTTTTCTGGTAGGCACGGATGTTGCGCGCCACGGCGATGTACGGCTCGTGGCTGTATTGTTCGAAGAACAGCCATTCGAAGACGCGCGTGCGCGGCAGGCCCGGAGGCGGCAGCCAGGGCGTCCCTTCCGCGACATGCGCGAGGATCGCGTTGGATTCCACCAGGACCGTGCCGTCATCGAGTTCCAGCACCGGCACCTTGCCGAAGGGGTTGCGGCGCAGGAATTCGGGGCGGCGCGTCTCGCCACCATTGGTGTCCACTTCGACCCAGCGAAACGGCTGGCCGGTGAGCCGAAGGATCTGCGTGACCTTCCAGCAATTGCCGGACGGCGCCATGCCATAGACAGTTGTCATGCAGGGACGGTAGCGCCCAGTCCGGCGCCGGCGAAGCCCCTTTGCGGGTTGGCGCCTCGATCCGTGCTGCGAAGACCTCGCCGGGCTGTTCGGCCATTCAAGGGCGCGCATCCCCGATGCCGCGAAGGCGGCAATGGACAAGGGCGAGAATGCTGCCCCGCGCGACCTCGGAGTCAGCGGGCCGGCGGAGCCCTCCTGCTCGGCACAGCATGAGGGCGGGACGGCCACCGGTCTGAGCCCCGCGCGGCGCGACGGGTTCTACCGCCCCCCGCCCACCGGCAGAAGCGCGGCATTCACATAGGACGCCGCGTCGGATGCCAGGAACAGGATCGCCTCGGCGACTTCCTCAGCGCTGCCGCCGCGGCCCATCGGCACGCCCGAGGAAAGCCGCGCCACGCGATCCGGCGCACCGGCGGCGGCATGGATCTCGGTGTCGATCAGGCCGGGATTGACGGCATTGACGCGGATGCCCTCGGCCGCAACTTCGCGTGCGAGGCCCAAGGTCAGCGTGTCCACCGCGCCCTTGCTTGCGCCGTAATGCACCCACTCCCCGCCGCCACCGATCTCCGAGGCGCGGGAGGAGACGTTCACGATGGCGCCACCGTTGCCGCCGGATTTCGTGGACATGCGGCGCACCGCTTCACGGCAATGCAGGGCGGCGCCGATCACATTGGGCATGAAGACCGAGGTCCAGTCGGCCAGGGTCGTATCTGCCAGGCGTTTGCGCGGGCCAGTGATGCCGGCGTTGTTCACCAGCACGTCGATGCGGCCGAATGTCTCGTCACAGCGGTTGAAGGCGGCGAGGATGTCGCTCTCGACGCCGGCATCGCCCATCACCAGCACGACGCGGGCGCCCTCGGCCTCGCAGGCACGCGCGGTCGCCTCGGCGCGCGCGGTTTCGCTGCGATAGGTCAGCAGCAAGTCGTATCCGCGCCGTGCGGCCAGCAAAGCCACCGCCGCACCGATGCCGCGCGATCCGCCCGTCACCATCATCACGCGCCGTGTCATGGCGGTCTCCTCCTCATGATTGCGGGGAGTGTCGCGGATGTGCGCCGGCCTGTCAGCCTTGCCCGCGCATCGCCGGCACGCGAGCATGCGCGCCAGCCCCAGGAGACGCCGCATGGACCTGCCCGCCCCGCAATCCTATTCGCCCGAGACCTTCCGCCCGCTGACGTTCCATGACGCCGTGCCTGGCTTCCTGACCGGGGACGACACGCCGCGTGCCTATCTTGAACGCTGCCTGGAGACGATCGCCGCACGAGAGCCGCAGGTGATGGCCTTCGCCAGCCTGAATGAGGACGGCGCGCGCGAGGCAGCGGATGCCAGCACCGCGCGACACCGGGCGGGCGTGCCTTTGTCCCCGATCGACGGCATGCCGATCGGCATCAAGGACCTGCTCGAAACGCGCGACATGCCGACCGAGATGGGCAGCGCCTTCTACAAGGGTAATCGCCCGGGTCGCGATTCCGCGCTGGTGCAGGCGTTGCGCGCGGCAGGGGCGGTGATCGTCGGCAAGACGGTCACCACCGAACTGGGCATGTCGCATCCGGGCCCGACACGCCACCCCTTCGACCTGCGGCGCACACCAGGGGGCTCGTCATCGGGCTCCGGCGCGGTGATCAGCGCGCAGATGCTGCCGGTGGCGATCGGCACGCAGGTGCTGGGCAGCGTGATCCGGCCGGCTTCCTTCAATGCGAACTGGGCGCTGAAGCCGACGCAGGGCGCGCTGAACCGCGGCGAACGCCAGGGCTTCAGCCAATCGACCGTCGGCATCCATGCCGGGTCCGCCGAGGATATGTGGGCGGTGGCGGTCGAAATCGCCAAGCGGGTCGGCGGCGACCCCGGTGCGCCGGGGCTGTACTTCACCGGAGAGTCGCCGCCACCCGCCTACAGGCCGCGCCGCCTGGCGGTACTGGAGACGGAAGGCTGGCCGCTCGCCGAACCGGCTGCGCTCGCCGCCTTCGACAAGGCGCTTGACGCCCTGCGCGAACAGGGCGTGTCCATCCTCCGCCGCACGGACCACCCGTTGCTCGAGGCGCTGGAGCAGCGCGTCATGGGTGCGATGGCGCTGGCGACCGATGTCTGCGCCTATGAAAGCGCCTGGTCCGTCGCCAACATGATGGCGAAGAACCCCGATGCGCTGTCCGACAGCCTGAAGGCGCGGTTTGAACTCGGCTGTTCCGTGACGCTGCCGCAATACCGGATGCGGCTGTTGCAGCGGGAGGAGATGCGTCGCGCCCAGGCCGCCCTGGCCGGTGAGGTCGATGCCTTCATCGGCCTGCCCGCCTGCGGCCCCGCGCCGCTGCCCGGCGACACGGGGGGGTCGTCCAACCGCATCCTGCACACCACGGGCAATCCCATTATGAACACGGCGTCCTCGGGCCTCGGCTGCCCGGTGGTGACGGTGCCGCGCATGGCGGTGGACGGCATGCCGCTGGGCATTTCCATCACCACCCAGCCGCACCAGGATGAACGCGCGACCGCGATTGCGCGCTGGATCGCGGAGGCGCTTCCGCCGATCATGGTGTGAAGACCAGGCGGAGGACACCATGACCGAGATCGTCGTCACCGATGCGGACGGGCTGCGAACCATCCGCATCGCGCGGCCCGACAAGAAGAACGCCCTGACCCGCGCGATGTATGCGGCGATGGGCGACGCGCTGCGCGAAGCCTCGACGACACCCTCGATCCGCGCCGTGCTGATCACCGGCGGGGCGGAGTGCTTCACCTCCGGCAATGACGTCGGGGATTTCAAGGCGCGCGGAGACCAGGCGGTCGAGGTCCCCTCCCCCGCGCGGGATTTCCTCGCCGCGCTGCGGCAGTGCCCCAAGCCGGTGGTCGCGGCCGTGGCGGGGTATGCGGTGGGCATCGGCACCACGCTGCTGCTGCATTGCGACTTCGTCTATGCAGCTGAAAACGCGGTGTTCCGCATGCCCTTCGTCGATCTCGGCCTGTGTCCGGAAGGCGGATCGTCGCTGCTGGTCGCGCAGCGCGGCGGGCAGTTGCTGGCCAATGAATTGCTGATGATGGCCGAGGCCTTCACCCCCGCAACCGCGCTGCGCGCCGGCATCGTCACTACGGTGGTGCCCACCGGCGACCTTCTCGCCACCGCCGAGGCTGTGGCGCGCAAGCTCGCCGCGAAGCCGCCCGGTGCGCTGGCGACCACCAAGCGGCTGCTGCGCCAGGCCGAGGAAGCCCGCCTTTCGGCCCATATGACCGAGGAATTCGCCCGCTTCGGCGCCCTTCTGCGCGGGCCGGAGGCGGCCGAAGCCGTTGCCGCCTTCCAGGAAAAGCGCAAGCCGGACTTCACGCGGTTCCTCGCGACGGAGTAGTCACCTCGGCACGACCGCGGCCACATCCGGCCGCACAGGAGAAACGCAACAATGAATGTCACACGATGGATTGCCGGCGCTGCCGCCGGCATCGCGCTTGCGCTGGGCGGGCCGGCCATGGCCGGGGCCACGCTCGATGGCGTGAAAAGCCGCGGCGTGCTGGCCTGCGGCGTGAATGTGGGCGTCGCGGGTTTCTCCCTGCCCGACAGCCAAGGCGTATGGCGCGGCATGGATGCGGATCTCTGCCGCGCCGTGGCCGCCGCGGTGCTGGGGGACCCGACCAAGGTGCGCTTCGTGCCACTGACCGCGGTCCAGCGCTTCACCGCCCTGCAATCGGGCGAGATCGACGTGCTGATCCGCCAGACCACCTTGTCGATGACGCGCGACACCGCGATCGGGCTGCGGCTGACCACGGTGAACCTGTATGACGGCCACGGCTTCATGGTGCGGCGCGATGTGAACATCACCGACCCGAAGGAAATGGACGGCATGACCATCTGCCTGTCCCCCGGCACGACCAACGAACTGGTGACGACCGACTGGTTCCGCACCAACAATCTGCGCTTCACGCCGGTGTTGCAGGAACGCATGCAGGACAACGCGGCTGCACTCCAGGCCGGGCGCTGCGATGCGATCGGGACGGATGCGACCCAGTTGGCGGCCCTGCGCAGCCAGTTCACCCGGCCGGATGACTTTGTGATCCTGCCGCAGCGTTTCTCGAAGGAGCCCTACGGCCCCGTGGTTCGGCGCGACGACCAGGAATGGTTCGACGTGATCCGCTGGACGATCACCGCGCTGATCAATGCCGAGGAACTCGGCGTGACCGCGGCGAATGCCGAGGAACTGCGTCGCACCAGCACCAACCCGGAAATCCGCCGCCTGCTGGGCGCCGACCCGCTGCTGTCCAATGCCATCAAGCTGGACCCGGCCTGGGCCTATAACGCGATCCGCGCCATCGGGAATTACGGCGAGTTGTTCGAGCGTACGCTGGGCCCGAACACGCCGATCGGCCTGGAACGCGGGCTGAACCGGCTGTGGACCGATGGCGGGCTGATGTACGCTTGGCCGATGCGCTGAACCGGATGGGGCGGGCGCTCTGCCCGCCCCACGCCATCAAAGCCGATAGGCCTGCCGCGCCAGCAGCTGCCAGTTGGCGCCAGGCTTCTGCCAAACTTGTAGTACGCCGATCCGCACCGGGCTGACCTGCCCCTGCGGGTTCGCGGTCTCGCCCACGAACAGGTGGCGCACGATCGCAGTGTTGCCCACCATGCCGATCGTCTGGTCACTGAGCTCGATCTTGCGGAAGGCGCTGGCGCGCGACACCAGGTAGTCGACGAATTGCTGGCGGTTCTCGATCCTGCCGGCCGAATGGCCGTAGCTGAGCTGCTCGGCGGTCAGGGCCAGGAGCTTCTCGCGATCCACCTCCAGCATGGCCTTGGTCAGCGCATCCACCGCGCTCGCGACCGCGGCCTGGTCCTGCGCCGAGGCTTCTCCGGCGATGAGTGCGACGCCGACGAGCGCTGCCGCGCCGGCCAGCATGTCGCGACGATGTCCTGTTGGCATGGCTTCCTCCGAGTTCTTTTGGTCCCGGCATTGCGTCTTGCGCGCGAAGGGACCGTAACGACCGCCACCTGCACGGTCCACGGGCTGTGATGCCGCCACCCCCGCTTTAAGGTTGCACATTGCCGCGACCGCGTCGGATCATCCCTCCATCCGGAGCAACCGGAATGGAGGATACGACCGATGGAATTCGGCTATTTCGCCATGCCGTCCCACCCGCCCGAGCGTGGCTTGAAGGCGGGCCATGACTGGGACCTGCAAGTGCTGCGCTGGCTGGACGAGATGGGCTTCACCGAAGCCTGGATCGGCGAGCACCACACCGCACCCTGGGAACCGCACCCCGCGCCCGATCTGCTGATCGCGCAGGCGCTGATGCAAACCAAGCGGTTGCGGATCGGCCCCGGCGGCTTCCTGCTGCCTTATCACCACCCGGCGGAACTGGCGAACCGCGTCGCGATGCTCGACCACCTGTCCGAAGGGCGGTTGAACTTCGGCATCGCGGCATCGGGCCTGCCGTCTGACTGGGCCATGTTCAATGTCGATGGCATGTCAGGCCAGAACCGCGACATGACGCGTGAGGCGCTCGATATCATACTGAAGATGTGGACCGAGGATGGTCCATGGCACCATGACGGCACGTATTGGAAGGTGGACAAGCCGGATACGATGTTCGGGTTCCTGAAGCCCCACATCAAACCATTGCAGGCACCGCATCCGCCGATTGGCGTCGCCGGGCTGTCGAAGAATTCCGACACGCTGAAACTGGCGGGCGAACGCGGCTACCTGCCGATGTCGCTGAACCTCAACCCCGCCTATGTCAAAAGCCACTGGGACAGCGTCGAGAGCGGCGCGCGCAAATCGGGCCGCACGCCCTGGCGGGGCGACTGGCGTCTGGTGCGCGAGATCTTCGTCGCCGAGACCGATGAGGAAGCCTGGCGGCTGTCGGTCGGGTCGCATATGGGCCGGATGATGGGGGAATACTTCCTGCAACTGCTCGCGCAGTTCGGCTTCAAGGATTACCTCAAGCACAGCCCAGAGGTGCCGGATTCCGACGTGACGGTGGATTATTGCGCGCATCACAACTGGATCATCGGCAGCCCGAAGACGGTCGCCGAGAAGATCGAGCGCATCTACAACGACGTCGGCGGTTTCGGGCAATTGCTGGTCTTCGGCTTCGACTATGTCGAAAGTCCCGGCGCGTGGCAGACTTCACTGGGGCTTTTGCAATCGGAGGTCCTGCCCCGCGTGAAGCACCTCGTACCGCCACGACAGACGGCGCTCGCCGCCGCGCAGTAGTTGCCGAGGCATAGCCACCCGTCCCATCCTACGCGGCAAGCATGGGGAGGGTCGGATGGCCTCGCATCTGCATCAATGGCCAGCCCAGGGGCGCGTGCATCACGGCCCATCCCTCACCGAGGCGCTGCCGCGCGAGGTGTCCGATGCCGCGCGCATCGTGCTGGTCACCACCAGGTCCCTGGCCGGCGGCGCCTTGGTCGCGAGCGCGAAGGCCGCCATCGGCGATCGGCTGGTGGGCGTCTTCTCCGCCATGCGGGCGCATAGCCCGGTCGAGGACGTGCTCGCACTCGCCACGCTGCTGCGTGACCAGGAAGCTGACCTGCTCGTCGCGCTCGGCGGCGGGTCGGTGATCGACGGGTCGAAGGTTGCCTGCCTGGCGGTCTGGCGCGGTATCACCGATGCCGGGACGCTGATCGGCGCGGCGGCATCGCGCGGCGCGTCGCCGGGGGCGTGGGATGGCGCTGCGCCCACGCCGCGGATCGTCGCCGTGCCGACCACGCTTTCGGCCGCCGAATTCGCGCCCCATGGGGGGTATACCGACATTGCGGCGGGGCGGAAGTATCGCGCGCTCGATCCGTGGATGGTGCCGCGCGCGGTGTTGCTGGACCCGGCCGCGACCCAGGAGACACCCCCGGAGCTGTTCCTCTCCTCGGGCATCCGCGCCCTGGACCATGCCGCGGAACGCTGGTGTTCGACCGCGCCGCAGCCCTTCTCCGACGCCGTGTCGCGACAGGCCATGGTGATGCTGGCGGAAAACCTGCCGCGCGTCCGGCGAGACCCCGGCGACGTCGCGGCCCGTGCGGCCTGCCAGCAGGCGGCCTGGCTTTCGGTGATGGGCGGCTGGTCGGGCGTGCCCGTGGGGGCGAGCCATGGGCTGGGCTATATCCTGGGTGCGGCGCGCGGCGTCCCACATGGCATCACATCCTGCCTGATGCTGCATGCGGTGATGCGATGGAACGCCGCGGTGAACGGGGCGCGCCAGCGCGACCTCGCCGCCATCTTCGGCGCCGAGGAAGCCGGCCCGGCGATCGAGGACTTCGTGCGCGCCCTGGGGCTGCCGACGCGACTTTCGGAGCAGGCCATCACGGCGGCGGAGATCCCAGGCCTTGCAGCGCGTTGGACCGGCGATGCGCCCATCGCCACCAACCCACGCCCGGTGCGCGATGCCGCGGATCTGGAGGCGATCCTGCGGCTGGCGGCGTGAACGCCATACGGTAACGTCACCCGCGCAAGGCAAGGAGTTCGCGCACGATGCATATGGTGCTGGTGATGCTGGGCGGCGTGCTGCTGCTGGGTGTGTTCGTGCTGTTCGGCTGGTTGTGGGGCCATGGACTGGGCGGGTCGGCGACCGGCGCGCGGGCTTTCGTCGCGGCCTGGCTGATCGTCGCGATCATCAACATGTGGGTCGGGGTGACGCGGGCGGGCTATACGGTCATGCAGGAACTGCCGATCCTGCTGGTGAACTTCGCCGTGCCGGCGGCCATCGCGATGCTGGTGGCCTGGCAGCTGTCGCGGACGTAATTCGCTTCAGCCAAACCGTTCGGCGCTGAAGGGTGCGAAGTCGAAATTCGGCTTCTCCCCGGCGATCGCGGCGCCGATCAACGCGCCTGTCGGTGCCGACCCGGTCAGGCCCAGATGGCCGTGGCCAAAGGCGCACCAGATTCCGTCCCAGGCCTTGAGCGGGCCCAGAACCGGCACGCTGTCCGGCAGGCAGGGGCGATGGCCCATCCAGGTCCTGGCGCCCTGGGTTTGCACATCGGGGAAGACCGCGCGGAGGTCATTCAGCAGCAATTCCGCGCGCGCCTCGTTCGGTGGCGCGTCCAGGCCGGCGATCTCGACCGAACCGGCCACGCGCAGCCCGTCCTCCATCGGGGAAATGAAGACCTTGCGGTCGGCGGGCGACAGCACGCGCCCGACCGTGACCCCCGCATCGGGCAGCATCACATGGTAGCCGCGCTGGGTCTCCAACGGCACCTTGATGCCGAGCGGCTCGAGCAACCGTGCCGACCAGGCGCCGGCGGCGAGCACCACCTGGTCCGCCGGGATCAATCCTTCATCCGTCACGACCCCCGCCGCACGGCGGCCATCGAGGCGGATGGACCTAACCTCCACCTCGCGGATGTCACCGCCCAGGCGGCGCACGCCGGCCGCGACGACTTCCGTCAGCCGCGCGGGATTCACGCAGGATCCGTGATCGGGCAACAAAACCGCGCGCGTATAGGCCTGCGACACGGCGGGTTCGAGCGCGGCGAGCGCAGCGCGATCCAGCACCTCCATCCGCAGCCCATGCCGGCGGCGCAATTCGAGCGAGGCGGCGTCCTTCGCCATCTGCGCGTCATCCCGATACAGGTACATCTGCCCGGCTTCGTGGATGAGGTCGGTGGCGCCCTCGGCGAGCAGGATTTCCTTGTGGCGTTCGAGGGTGCCGAAGAACAGCGAACCCAGGGCGTTGGCCGCTGCCTCGACCTGTGCCGGCCGCGCCGATGCGACGAACCGCGCCAGCCAGGGTGCGGCCTTCAGCCAGTAGCGCAGCGGGATATGCAACGCGCCCGCACGGTCCACCATCATCTTCGGGACCTGGCGCAGCACGCCCGGCATCGCCAGCGGCGCGACCGACCCATGGCTGATCGCACCCGCATTGCCCGATGACGCGGCATGCGCCTTCCGCGCATCCAGCACGATCGGCCGCAGGCCGCGTTTCGCCAGGTGCCAGGCCACGCACAGGCCGACAATGCCGCCGCCGATCACGGCGATGCGCGGCGTTTCTGTTGCAGATTCCATGGCTGCCATGCTGCCCCGGCCTGCGCCGTCGTGGAAGCCCGGGCCGCGTTGACGGGTACGCGCGGGCATCGCACCCTCCGACCCAATCAAGGCCGAGGAACTTCCCATGAGGATCACCCCGAACAATGCCGGGCTGGGCGCGCGTGTCGAGGGGATCGACCTGTCGCGCAGCCTGTCACCCGACGACTTCCGGACCCTGTTGCGCGCGCTGGGCCAGTACGGCGTCCTGTGTTTCCCCGGCCAGGATCTGGACGCGCCGGCGCTGTCGGCCTTCGGGTCCCGCTTCGGCGAATTGGAGGTCAATGTCGCCAACCTCTTCCACGCCGAGGGCCACCCCGAGGTGATGCACTTGTCCAACATGAAGGACGATGCCGGCAAACCATTGGGCCTGTCGGACGCCGGCCAGGGGTGGCACACGGACATGTCCTATTCGAAGGAGATCGCGCTGGCGAACGTGCTGCATGCCAAGCGCGTCCCGCGGCGCGACGGCAAGCCCATCGGCTGCACCCAGTTCCGCAACATGCACGCCGCCTACGATGACCTTCCGCCCGAGGTGAAGCAGCGCATCGAAGGCCGCACCGCCATCCATGACTTCACCAAGTTCTGGGACATGATGCGCGTGCGCCCCGGATCCATCCGCGGGCCGCTCACACCCGAACAGCGCGCCAAGAAGCCGCCGGTGTCGCAGCCGATGGTCCGTGTGCACCCGATCACGGGCAAGCGCGTGCTGTATTGCAATTCCGGCTACGCGATGTTCGTGGAAGGCATGGACCGCGCGGAATCCGATGCGCTGCTCGACTACTTGTTCCGCCATCAGGCGCAGGAGAAGTTCTTCCACGAGCATGAGTGGAACGAAGGCGACGTGCTGATGTGGGACAATATCGGCACGCTGCACAACGCGGTGGCCGATTACGGCCCGGACGAACCACGCTTCATCCTGCGTGTCCAGGTGATGGCCAATCTCGATTATGCGGCGCTTGCGGCATGAGGCTGGTCACGGTTGAAGGCACGGCGCTGGGTGGGCTGGTGGGCGATGACGTGGTGCTGCTGCGCCCTGCCCTGTCGGTGGCGATGCGCGCGGCGGGGGAAGCCGACACAGCGGACAGCGTGATCCC
This sequence comes from Acetobacteraceae bacterium, assembly GCA_022842185.1. Taxonomy (GTDB): domain Bacteria; phylum Pseudomonadota; class Alphaproteobacteria; order Acetobacterales; family Acetobacteraceae; genus Neoroseomonas. The sequence continues at coordinate 67,237 of JALHQB010000001.1, read as the reverse complement.
CACCGACATGGTGACGCTGATCAGCGATGAGGGTGCGATGGTCGCCGCCGCGCGTGCGATCGCCTTCGCCGCGCGTGGCGAGAATGCGGCGCTGCGCGCGCCGGTCGCGTCGGTGCGCCTGTTGGCGCCGTTGAAGCCGGGCAAGATCCTCGGCGTTGGTCGCAACTACGCCGATCACGCGAAGGAGACCGGCGGGCCGAAGCTGGAACAGCCGCGCATATTCATGAAGCCGGCGTCTTCGGTGGTCGGGCCGGGTGCTGCGGTGGTCATCCCCCCGGCAGTAAAGAAACCGGATTGGGAAGTGGAACTCGCCGTCGTGATCGGCAAGCGCGCCCGCAATGTCAGCGAGGGCGTCGCCCTCGACCATGTCGCAGGCTACACCGTGCTCGACGACGTCAGCGCGCGCGAATTCCAGTTCGACGTGCCGCTGGCCATGACATCCTTCGCAAAGGGGATGGATGGCTTCTGCCCTATGGGGCCGTGCCTTGCCACCGCCGATGAAGTGGGGGAACCCTGGGCGCTCGACCTGCGCTGCTGGCTGAACGATGAGGAAGTGCAGCACGGCAACACGCGGGACCTGATCTTCCCCGTCGCCACGCTGATCGCCTTCATCAGCCGCTACATTACGCTGGAACCGGGCGACGTGATCGCCACCGGCACGCCGGCCGGGGTCGGGCACTTCCGCGATCCGCCACGCTATCTGAAGCCGGGCGACCGGCTGCGGATGGAGGTCGAGCGCGTCGGCGTCCTAGAACACACAATTGCATAACAGGGAGACACAAGAATGATCCGCAGGACGCTTCTCGGCGCCGCGTTCGCGCTCGCCGCATGGCCGGCATTGGCGCAGCCGCGCGCACCCGGCACCGATTACCCGAACCGACCGGTCAGAATTGTCGTGGCGTTGGCCCCCGGCGGCAATGCCGACATCAACGCGCGGCTGGTCGCGTCCGGGCTGTCGCAACGCCTCGGCCAGCAATTCGTGGTGGAGAACCGCCCGTCCGGCGGCGGCACCGTCGCCTTCGAAACCGTCGCGCAGACCCCGCCGGATGGCTACACCATGCTGGTCGGCGCCTTGGGGTCCCATACGCTCAATGTCGGGCTGTATGGCGACCGGTTGCGGGTGCATCCGCTGACCGGGGTGGACCACGTCACCATCTCCAGCCATTCGGCGATCGTGCTTGTCGTAAACAACAACTTCCCGGCGCGCACGCTGGCCGAGTTCCGCCAGCAGGTCGCGGCCAATCCGGGGCGGTTCGACTTCGGGTCGTCGGGCAACGGCACCACGGGGCACATCGCGGCGGCGCTGATGCTGCATCTGATGCGCGTGCAGGCTCAGCATGTGCCCTATCGCGGCTCGGCCCCCGCATTCCAGGATCTTCTGGCGGGGCGGACATCCTTCCAGGCGGACACCATTTCCTTCGTCACCGAACCGATCCGCACAGGCCAGGTACGCGGACTGGTGATCGCCACGCCGCAGCGATCGGCGATGATCCCCGACGTCCCAACCTCGGCCGAGGCCGGGCTGCCCGACTTCCAGGCCACCACCTGGACTCCGTGGTCCACCACGCTCGGTACGCCCGCGCCGATCCGGCAGTTCCTGTATGAACAGATCGCCGAGGTCCTGAAGACCCCTGAAGTCCGCGACCGGCTCATCGCGCTGGGCAACACCATCCCCGAAGGCATGACGCCGGACGCAACGCGCGCCTTCATCGCCTCGGAGATCGAAAAATGGGTGCCGATCGTCCGCGCATCGGGTGCACGGGTCGATTGATCGATTTGGCTTGATCCAGCGCCGCCCATGGCATGATCTTCCGCCATCCGAACGATGGAGGGATCGTGCCATGGCCGACCAGGCGACCGTCAGCACCCGCGCGCGCGTAGAGGCGATCTATGCGGCCTATCTCGGCGGCGACATGCCCTTCGTGATGGACGCGCTCGCCGATGATGTGCGGTGGGTGTCCGGCGAGGAAGCCTGCGCGCCCTGGTGCGGCGCGCGTGTCGGGCGGGATGGCGTGGCGGCATATTTCGCCGCGCTGGCCGCGGAATGCGAGATCCTCGACTACCGGATCGGCCAGGTCATCGTCGATGGCGACAATGCGGCCGTCACGGCGACGGTGCGCGCCCGCTTCCACCGCAGCGGCATCGAGCAGGTACTGGACAAGGTGGATGTCCTGCGCCTGCGCGACGGCCAGGTGGCGGAATTCCGCGAATACTACGACACCAGCGCCATCGCCGCGGCCTGCGCGGCGTAGCGCGCGGCGCGGCCAATGGCATCGACGTCTATTCGCGGACATCCGCCCGGAACACCTTGCTGACGATCTTCCAGCCCTGCGCGGTCTTGAGGAAGACCAGGTAGTCGGTGAAGTAGCGTGGCGGAATCTGGCACGCCACCTTGGCGACCGCGCATTCCGGACCGGACTGGTCGATCATCAGGACCCGGTCGTCGCGCGCCAGGCCCTTGGCCTTGGGATTGTCGCGCGCCTTCACCCAGGCGAACCATTCTTCCCGCGCCAGGTCGGTCACCGCGCCATCCTTTTCGGAATACAGATGCGCGCAGGGATGGAATGCGGCTTCGAGCTTTGCGGTATCGCCTTCATGCAGCCCGTCGAAATAGGTCTGCAGCACGGCTTCGATGGCGGCGATGTCGCTGGCAGGCATGATCTTCGACCTTTCAATACGGTGGCGGCAATGCTGGCGTGGATCGGCGCAGGATGCCAGCGGCGCAGGTTTACAGCGCCGTCGCGGCGGGGGAATGTCGCGCCCGGGAGTAACCGCCGCCCAGGCTGGCCACATCCGTCCGCAACAACAGGAGCCACGTCGATGGCCAACCCGGCCCTTCGCCAAGCCTTTCGACAGAAGAAATTCATCGTCGCACCCGGCATCTTCGACATGATCTCGGCCAAGGTCGCCGACGGCATGGGGTTCGACTGTCTCTACGGCACCGGCTTCGGCACGGTCGCCTCGCATCTGGGCGTGCCGGATGCGGGCATCGCTACCTATGCCGACATGGTCGCCCGCATGGGGCAGATGGCGCGCGGCGTGACCACGCCGATCATCGCCGATGCCGATACCGGCTATGGTGGGCTGCTCAACGTGCGCCACACGGTGATGGGCTATGAGGCCGCCGGCATCTCGGGCATCCAGCTCGAGGACCAGGAAATGCCCAAGAAATGCGGTCACACCCCAGGCCGCCGCGTCATCCCCGCCGAGGAGATGGTGCTGAAGATCAAGGTCGCCGCCGAGGCCCGCAAAAGCCCCGACTTCCTGATTGTCGCGCGCACCGATGCACGCACCACGCTGGGTCTGGATGAAGCGATCCGTCGCGGCCAGATGTTCGGCGATGCCGGCGCCGATGTGGTGTTCATCGAAAGCCCCGAAAGCGAGGCCGAGATGCGCGCCATCGGCAAGGCCATCCAACGCCCGCTGCTGGCGAACATGGTGGAAGGCGGCCGCACGCCGATCCTGCCGGCGAAGACGCTGGAGGAGATCGGCTACGCCATCGCCATCTATCCGGCCGTCGGCTTCCTGGCGATGGCCGCGGCGATGGAGCGCGTCTATGGCCACCTCAAGCAGCATGGCGACAGCATCGCCATCGGCGAATCCTACGGCTTCAAGAGGATGACGGAATTGATGGGCTTCCCCGAAGTGTGGGATTTCGAACAGCGATGGGCCCAGCCCCAGCCCGCGAGGGCCGCGGAATGACCGCCCTTCCTGGCGTCCAGGCGCTGGTCTTCGACACCTTCGGGACCGTCGTGGATTGGCGGAACGGCATCGCGCGCGATGCGCGCAGCTTCCTCGCGCGGCACAAGCGCGACGACATCGACCCGCTGGCCTTCGCCGATTCCTGGCGGCGGAAATACCAACCGGCGATGGAAGCGGTGCGATCCGGCGCGCGCCCCTTCACGCGGCTGGACGTGCTGCACCGGGAAAACCTGGATGCGCTGCTGGCCGACCACGACATCACCGCGGATGAGGCAGAGCGCGATTGGCTGAACCGCGCCTGGCATCGGCTCGACCCTTGGCCCGATGCCATCCCCGGCCTGCTGCGGCTTCGGCCGAAGCATTTCCTCGCGCCATTGTCCAACGGCAACATCCTGCTGCTGGCGAATATGGCCAAGCGCGCCGGCATCCCCTGGGACGCCATCCTCGGCGCCGAAGCCGCGCAAGCCTACAAGCCGCAGCGCGAGGCCTATACCCGCACGGCAGAAATTCTCGGCCTGGAACCCGGCCAGGTCGCGCTGGTGGCAGCACATAACGGAGACCTCGCCGCCGCCCGCAAGGCGGGGCTGAAAACCGCCTTCGTGTTGCGCGCCAACGAACATGGCAAGGACCAGGCGACCGATCTGCGCGCGGACGAGGATTGGGATGCGATTGCGGGGTCGTTCGAGGAACTGGCCGAACAACTCGGCTGCTGACAGCTGGAGAGGGGCGCCGCCCCTCTCCAGACCTCACACCGCCAGGGGCAGACGTGCCCCTGGACCGCGGGGTATTGGTGCCGATTCTATTCGGCGCGGATGTTGCCCTCGCGAATCACCGGGGTCCATTTTGCCACGTCGTCAGCGATCAGCTTGGCAAATTCCGCCGGAGTGCCGGCGATGACCTCCGCCGCCTGCCGCGTCTCGACCGTACTCTTGACCTCGGGGTTGGCCATGATGGCGCGGAACACGGCGTTGATTCGATTGGTCAGCGCAGGCTCCATCCCCGCAGGTCCCTCAATGCCGTGCCAGGTCATCGCCTCGAACCCTGGATAGGTGGCCGATACCGGCGGAATGCCCGGCAGGGCGGGCACCGGGCGGGAGGTGCCGATCGCCAGCGCGCGCGCCTTGCCGTCGCGGATGAAGGGCAGCGCCGTGGACACCGACGGGAAGGTGAACTGCGTCTCATCCGCCAGCAGGCTCCGCATCACATCCGAGCCGGACCGGTAGTGCACTGCGGTGAACTTGACCCCCGCACGGCGCGCCAGCAACTCGGCGGCCAGATGCGTGACATGTCCCACGCCCGGCGAGGCATAGGTGATGCCATCAGGCCGGCTGCGCGCCAGCGCGATCAGGTCGGCCAGCGTGCGGACATTCGATTCCGCCCGCACGATCACCACGATCGGCAGGTTCACCAGATGGATGATAGGCGTGAAAGAGGTCACCGGGTCATAGGCGAGGTTGGGTTGCAGCACCTTGCCAATCGCATTGGCGCCAAGGTCCGCCATCATCAGCGTCGCACCATCCGGGCGGCTTTGCGCGACCAACTGGCCCGCGATGCTGCCGCCGGCGCCTGATCGGTTCTCGACCACCAAGGTCTGCCCGTTGGCGGCCGGGCCGAAGGCATTGGCGACGATGCGCGAAAGGGTGTCCACCGCGCCGCCGGCACCGAAGGGCACGACCAGGCGTACTTGGCCGGTCGGCCAGTCACCTTGCGCGCGTGCCAGGCCGGGCGCGGCCAGGGCCAAGGCAAGCCCACCGAGGGCACGGCGGGGCAACAGCATGGTCATGTGATGAGTCCTCCCGATTTCGTTGCCATTGTCATCGGCGGCGCCGACCCCTGCTGTCAACTGCCGCGCGACGCGCCATGCTGGTGGCCGAACCGCGGAGCGCATCGCCATGACCTGGTCCATCGTCGCCCATGACACCGCCACCGGCGCCTTCGCCGCGGCCGTCACCACCTGCAACCTGGCGGTCGGCGCGGCCTGCCCCTTTCTGCGCGCGGGTGTGGGTGCGGTCTCCACGCAATCGTTGAGCAACCGCTACCTCGGCCCCGTCGTGCTGGATGCGCTGGCACGCGGCCTGTCGCCGGAACTGGCGCTGGCTTCGGCCCTGGCGGGCGATGAGGGTGCGGGGCTGCGCCAGATCCATGTGGTGGATGCCCACGGCCGCGTGGCCGCGCATACCGGCGCGAATTGCGTGGAATGGTGCGGGTCGCTGGCCGGCTATGGCTTCTCCATCGCCGGCAACATGCTGGCCAACGGAAAGGTTCTGGACGACACCGCCACAGTCTTCGCCACGCGCACCGACCTGCCCTTCCCTGAACGCCTGATGGCCGCCCTGCATGCCGGCCAGGCCGCTGGGGGCGACAAGCGCGGCCGCCAATCCGCCGCGTTGATGGTCACCACCACCGAGGACTTCGCCGACATCAACCTGCGCGTGGACGACCACACCGATCCGCTGGATGAATTGTCCCGCCTGCTGGCGCTGTGGCGCGTGCAAGCCGAACCCGGCCAGCACACCCGCCCATCCCGCGCCAATCCGGCGGGGCTGACAGACCTCGACGCCATCGAGGCCGGCTGGCGCGCGCGCGGCGCCGATCTGCGCCTGCGCCGTTGACGCCCACGCGCATCGCAGGGCACCACAGCGTCGCAAGCAGGAGGAACAGCGCATGCGTCAGCACAGGATCGCCGCCATCGGGGGCGACGGCATCGGACCCGAGGTGATCGACGCCGGCTGCCGCGTGCTCTCGGCGGTGGCCGAGGCGCAGGGCGGCTTTTCCTTCGCCTTCGAATCCTTCGACTGGGGCAGCGCGATGTATCGCGCCACCGGGAAGATGATGCCCGATGACGGGCTGAAGGCGCTGGAAGGCTTCGACGCCATCTTCTTCGGCGCTGTCGGCGCGCCGGACATCCCCGACCACATCACCCTGTGGGAATTGCGCCTGGCGATCTGCCAGGGCTTCGACCAATACGCCAATGTCCGCCCGACCAAATTGCTGCCCGGCGTGGTGGGGCCATTGCGCGAGGACCTCGGCAAGCAGATCGACTGGGTGATCGTGCGCGAGAACTCCGAGGGCGAATATGCCGGCGTCGGCGGCCGCGCCCATCGCGGGCACCCGATCGAAGTGGCGATGGATGTCGCCATCTTCACGCGCGAGGGTGTCGCCCGCATCTGCCGCCATGCCTGCGAGATCGCCATGTCGCGCCCGCGCAAGCATCTGACGGTGGTGACGAAATCCAACGCCCAGCGCCACGGCATGGTGATGTGGGACGAGGTCTGCGCCTCCGTCACCGCGCAGTACCCGGCGTTGACGGTCGAGAAGATGCTAGTCGATGCCATGACCGCGCGGATGGTGATGAAGCCCGGCACCATCGACACGGTCGTGGCGACCAACCTGCATGCGGATATCCTGTCCGACCTCGCCTCGGCGCTGGCGGGTTCGCTGGGCATCGGTGCGACCGGCAACATCGACCCGCAGCGGCGCCGGCCGTCGATGTTCGAACCCATTCATGGGTCGGCCTTCGACATCACCGGCAAGGGCATCGCCAATCCGCTCGGGTCGTTCTGGACCGCTTCGATGATGCTGGAACACCTGGGCGAAGCCGCCGCCGCGCAGCGCCTGATGCGCGCGGTGGAGGCGGTGACGGCGCGCGGCGATGTGCTGACGCCCGACCTCGGCGGCACCGCGACGACGGCGCAGGTGACGGATGCGGTGATCGCGGCGCTGAAGGGTGCCAACATCTGACCTGAACACGACAGGGGAGCACGGGCGTGGCGGAGATCGAACCAGGCTTCATCGTCATCCGCGGCGGCCGCCTCGCGGACCCCGCCAGGCCGCGCGCGGAACCCGCCGACATCCTGGTCGAGGACGGCGTCATCCGCGCCGTCGGCCATGCGATGGATGCCCCGGCCAATGCGCGCATCGTCGATGCCGCCGGCTGCCTGCTGCATCCGGGCCTGATCAACGCGCATACGCATGGGCACGGCGCGCTCGCCCGCGGCACCGGCGATCGTTGGACATTGGAACTGCTGCTCGCCGCCTCCCCCTGGATCGGCGGCGGGCGCGCGTTGCAGGACAAGAAGCTGTCGGCGCAGATCAATGCGGCCGAGCTGGTCTTGAAAGGCTGCACCGCGGCCTATGACCTCTATGCCGAGTTCCCGCTGCCCACCGCCGAGGGTCTCGATGCGGTGGCCGAGGCCTATGCCGGGATCGGCATGCGCGCGGTCATCGCGCCGATGGTCGCCGACCGCACGGTCTATGAGGCGATACCCGGCCTGCGCGATGCCCTGCCCGATGCGTTGCGTGCGCAGGTGGACGGGATGCGCCTGCCCGCCTTCGAACGCACGCTGGAGGGGATGCGCGGCGTCCTTGCCGGCTGGCGCTGGGGGTCGAAGGACATCCGTGCGGCGGTCGCACCGACGATCCCGCATCATTGCTCGGACGCGTTCCTGTGCGGCTGTCGTGACCTGGCGCGCAGCTTCGGCGTCGGCCTGCACAGTCATGTCGGCGAGAGCAAGGTCCAGGCGCTGGTCGGCGTCCAGCGCTATGGCAGGACGCTGCTCGCGCATATGGATGCGCTCGGCCTCGTGGGGCCGGATTTCACCGCGGCGCATGGCGTCTGGCTGGACGATGACGACTTGAAGCGGCTGCGCGACGCGGGCGGCGCGGTGGCGCACAACCCCGGCAGCAATATGAAGCTGGGCAACGGGATGTTCCCCCTGCGCCGGGCACTCGATATCGGGGTCACCATCGGCATCGGCACCGACGGGTCGAGTTCGTCCGACAATCAAAACATGTACGAGGCGATGCGCGCCGCCTCCTTGCTGTCGAAGGTGCGGACGCCCGACCCCGCGGCCTGGGCGAGCGTCGAGGAGGTCTATCACGCGGCGACGCGCGGTTCCGCCAAGGCGTTGGGCTTCTCGGACATCGGGGCGATCGCGCCGGGGATGAAGGCGGATATCGTTTTTCTCGATCTCGCCGCTATCAACTGGATCCCGCATCATTGGTCGGTGAACCAGATGGTGCATGTGGAAGACGGCACCGGCGTGCGCCACGTGATGATCGGCGGTCGTTTCGTGGTGCAGGACCGGCGGCTGCTGACGATCGACCTCGCGCGATTGGCGGTGGAAGCCGAAGCCGCCCGCGAGAGGCTGGAGGCGCTGAACGCCACCTACAAGGACCTGTTCGACAGGCTGGAGCCGGTCGTCGCGTCCTTCTGTCCGGCCCTGGCGGCGCAGCCTTACCCTGTCCGTCGCTACCTCTGCGACGCCCCGTCATAAGGAAACGACCCATGGAGATCGTCGATCTCAGCCGAGAGATTTTCCACCGCACCCAGACGCATCCCAGCCATCCGCCGGTGGTGATGACGGTATGGAACGACCATGCGGAAAAGAAGGTCGCCGGCAACACCACCTTCAGTTCCAAGGCGCTGTCGATCGCCTTTTCCGACCATGCTGGCACGCATGTCGATGCCCCGGTGCATTTCGACCCGCGACCGGGCGCGGCGTCGATCGACGAGGTGCCGCTCGAGAAATTCTACACCAGCGGCTTCTGCATCGACCTGTCGCATGTGCCCTTGAAGACCGCCGCGACGCTGGAAGAAGTGCAGTCGGCCGTCGCCGCCAGCGGGCAGACCATCCGGCCTGGAGACACCGTGCTGGTGTGGATGGCGACGAATGAAAGGCTGCTCGGCAAGCCCGGTTACCAGCATGACTTTCCCGGGCTGTCGCTGCCTGCCATCCATTGGCTGGCCGACCAGGGCATCGGCATGTTCGGCGTCGAGGCCGTCAGCCCCGCCCCCGAGGGCGAAGCCAACTTCCAGGCGCATATGGCCTGCGCCGATCGCGGCATCACCCACATGGAATGCCTGGCAAACCTCGACAAACTCATCGGGCGCGGGCGGTTCCGCTTCATCGGCTTCCCGCTGAAGATCCGCGGTGGCACGGCGAGCCCGATCCGCGCGGTCGCGATCTTCGAGTAGGCGCCGCCCCGGGATCCCGGTTGCCAGGCGCGATGTCCTTGCGCCTGCACCTGCGCTGTGAAAGCCTCACTCTGGAGGCAGAGCCCGACATAACGGGCCGACGCAACACGGCGCCGCATCTTGACCGGGAGTCACCGATGAAGCGCCTTTTCGCCGCCGCCCTTAGCCTTGGCCTTGCCTGGGCCGCACCTGCCGCCGCCCAGACACGCTGGGTCATGGCGACGCCCTATGCCGAGAATTTCCACACGCTCAACATCCGGGCCTTCATCCGCGACGTGGAGGAGAATGCGGGCGGGCGGCTCAGCATCCAGCTGCATAACAACGCGTCCCTGCTGGCAATGGCGGCGATCAAGCGCGGGGTGCAGACCGGTCAGGTTCAACTTGGCGAGATCCTGCTGTCGGCCTATGCCAATGAGGACCCCTTCTTCGAGGTCGATGGCGTCCCCTTCCTCGCCTACACTTGGCCGCAGGCCGATGCGCTGGCGCGCGTCAGCGACCCCTATATCCGTGCGCGATTCGAACGCCAGGGGCTGACGCTGCTGTACGTCGTGCACTGGGATGCCCAGGGCTTCTACACCCGCACCCCGATCACCAGCGTCACCGAGCTGCGCGGCACGCGCTTCCGCGCCTACAACACCGTCACCGCGCGCATGGCCGAACTGATGGGCGCGACGCCGGTGACCGTGCAGGCGGCCGAGGTCAGCCAGGCCTTCGCCACCAATGTGATCCAATCCATGTTCACCTCGGCGCAGACCGGCAACAGCGTCAGCATCTGGGACTTCACGCGCTACTGGTACAATGTCGGCGGCATGCGCACGCGCAATGCGGTGTTCGTCAACAGTCGCGCCCTGGCCGCACTGGACGCGCCCACGCGCCAGGCGGTGCTCGACGCCGCCGAACGGGCCGGCGCCCGCGGGCGCATCATGGCCCAGGAAGCCGAGGTCACCATGGCCGAAAGGCTGCGGACCCACGGCATGGAACTGCCCCAGCCGAGCGCGCAGATGATGACCGAACTGCGTGCCATCGGTGAAACCCAGACGCGCGAATGGACGCAGCGCGCCGGGCCGGAAGGCGTGCAGATGCTCGAACGCTATCGGGCGGCATTGCAGTAGCGGCGCACATCCGACCTGCGCATCGTCGATGCGATGCGCAGGTGCCCCGCTGGGCGCCTATTGCTGTTCCAGCCCCGCCTCACGCGCACGCTGGGACAGCACGGCGATCTGGTTGCGCAGGAAGTCGCGGAAGGCCTCCGGCTCGCTGCCGCGCGGGGCGTAGCCCAGCCGCGCGACACGTTCACGCAGTTCCGAATCCCCCAACACCTTGTTCATCGCCGCATTGGCCCGCGCGATGATGGGCGCCGGCGTCGCCGCGGGCACCGCCATGCCGAACCAGACATCGAAGGCAAAGTCCGGCAGGACGGAGGCCACGGTCGGTATGTCCGGCGCCAGGGCGAAGGGCTGCGCGGAGGTCACCGCGATGGCGCGCACCTTGCCTTCGCGCACCTGCGGCATGCCGGCGGCGAAATCGGTGAAGGTGCTGTCGATGCGCCCGGCGATCACATCGGTCAGCGCCTCCGGTCCGCCGCGATACGGCACCGCGGTCATCTCCACCCCCGCCAGCCGCGCCAGCGTTGCCGAAGCGATCAGCGCGGAGGAATTGCCGTGGCTGAAGGTCAGTGGCGTGCGCGATGCCTTGGCATGGTCGATCAGCCCACGCAGGTCGCGCGTCGGGGATGCCGCCGGCACCACCAGCAGATACGCTGTCTCCGCCACGAAGCCGATCGGCGCGAAGTCGCGCATCGGGTCGTAGGGAAGCCGGCGCACCGTATAGGTGTTGAGCGCACCATTGGTCACCGACAGCACGCACCAGGTATGGCCGTCCGGCGCGGCGCGCGCGGCGCTTTCGGTGCCGACGACGCCATTGCCGCCGGGGCGGTTGTCCACGATCACCGGCTGGCCGAGTTCGCGCGTCAGCGGTTCCGCGAGATGGCGCATCAGTGTGTCCGTCACGCTGCCGGCAGGGAAGGCCACCACAAGGCGGATTGGGCGATCCGGCCAGGCGGGCTGCGCCAGCGCAGGTGCGGCAAGCAGGCCGGCGCCACCGGCCAGAAGGGTGCGTCGTTGCATCATGGTCGTTGTCCTCGTGCTCACCCTGGCGTCCGGGACCCGAGGAAGCGATGGATCTCGGTATTGTCCACGCCCGGGCCGAAGCGTTCGACCGCGTCCTTCCACAGCGTGCGGCACAGCGCAAGCGACGGCGATTCGATCCCCGTCGCCTCGGCGATGCTGCCCGCGACGTCGAGGTCCTTGCGCATCAGCCCCAGTTGGAAGCCCCCGGCGTAGCGGCCGTTGATGATCTCCTGCCGCGCCTTGGTCTCGGTGGCGATGTTGCGGCCCGACGATGCGTTCATCACATCGGTCAGGATGCCGAGATCGACGCCGAGCGCCTCTCCCATCCGCAGCGCCTCGGCGGTCGCGAGCAGCCCGGCCGCATAGACGAAGTTGTTCAGCGCCTTCATCGCATGCGCGCTGCCGACATCGCCGGTACGGATGATCGCCTCCCCCATGCCCTTCAGCACGGGTTCGGCCTGCGCGAAGGCGGTATTGTCGCCGCCGACCATGATGGCCAGCGTGCCGGCCTTGGCCTTGGTGACGGAACCCGACACCGGCGCATCGACCATCGCCGCGCCCCGCGCCGCGGCAAGCGCGGCCAGGCGCCGAGTCTCCGCGGGCTCCGACGAACTCATGTCGATCACCAGCATCCCCGGGCGCAGCGCGCCGAGCAGCCCGTCCGGGCCTTCCATCACCGACGCGATGATGCGGCTGTTGGGCAGCATCAGCACGATGACATCGGCACCGGCAGCCACCGCGGCCGGGCTTTCGGCGAAGGTTGCGACGCCGTCGGCGCTGCCCTCGGCCAATGCGACGCGCGCGGCATCGGCGGTATCGCAGGCCAGCACGCGGAAGCCGCGTGCGATCAGGCTGCGCGCCATGGGCAGTCCCATCATGCCCAGTCCGATGAATCCGATGCGTCCGGCGCTCGCCGCCATGGTCGTTTCCTCACCTTGTGTCGTGGTGCGGATGCTCGGCTCCGAAAGCCACCATGGCAAGCCGCCGGGCGGGCTTAACGGGCGCGCGCGAGGCGCATAGGCTGTCGCGCATGGCGCCATGGATCGCGGCTCTTGGTGCGACGCTGCTGATGCAGTCGGTCGCCTCCTTCATGACGCAGACCCTGCCGGTATTGGCGCCTTTGATCACGGCAAGCGCGGGCCTGGCGCCCGAGCGCGTCGGGAATTTCTCCTCGCTCGCGGCATTCGGGACGGTGTTGTTCCTGCTGCTGGGCGGGCCGATCCTGGCACGGCTGGGGCCGGTGCGCACATTGCAGGCGGGGGCTGCCATCTGCGCGGCCGCGATGCTGATCGCGGGCTTCGGCACGGTGGCGGCCTTGGCTCTGGCCTCGCTGCTGCTGGGGATCGGCTATGGTCCCTCCCCGCCCGCCGGCAGCCGCATCCTGGCGGCAACGGCACCGAGGGACCACCGCACGCTGATCTTCTCCGTCAAGCAGGCGGGGGCGCCGCTGGGCGGCGCGATGGCGGGGCTGATCGCGGCACCGATCGCGGCGGCGGCGGGCTGGCCGACGGCATTGCTGGTCGCCGTGGCGACGGCCCTGGTCGCGGCGGCGGCGATCCAGCCGCTGCGCGATGTGCTCGATGCCGAACGCGACCCGGCGCGCAAGGTCGGGCTGCGCGACGTCTTCTCCCCGCACAGCATCGCCGCGCCCATCGCGGCCCTGCGGATCGACCCGCTGCTGCCGAAGCTGGTCGCGCTGTCGGTGTCCTTCGCGCTGTGCCAGGGCTGCCTGTTCTCCTTCACCGTCACCTGGCTTGTCGAGACGCGCGGCATGGGGCTGGTGCAGGCCGGCGGCACCTTCGCGGTGATGCAGGTGGCAGGCGTGGTCGCGCGCATCCTGCTGGGCTGGATCGCCGATCGCACCGGCAACGCGACGCGCAACCTGGTGGTGCAGGCCTTCGTCGCGGCCGCCTCGGTCGCGGCGCTGGCGCTGCTGCCGGTGGGCGCGCCATCGGCCGCGCTGATGGGGTTGTGCGGGCTGGCCGGCTTTGTCGGCGCGTCCTGGAACGGAATATCCCTCGCCGAGGTCGCGCGGGTGTCGCCGCCGGACCGCGTCAGCGATGTGACGTCCGGCAGCACCCTGTTCGTCTTCCTGGCCTATGTCGCCGGGCCATCGGCATTTTCACTGGCGGTCACGCTCACCGGCAGTTGGGCGCTGCCGATGCTGCTGGTGGCCGCCCAGCTCGTGATCGTCGCGGCGCTTGTGGGGGTCTCGCTGCGGCGCTGATCAGGTTGCCCAGCGCGCCGCGCGCTTCTCCTTGAAGGCCGCGATGCCTTCCTTGGCTTCCGGGCCGGCGGCGCATGTCGCGAAAGCCTGCGCGCCGGCTTCGGCGTAGCCATCCGGCGAGAGCGGTCCAAGGGCTGCGATCAAGGCCTTCGTCGCAGCCAGCGCCATCGGCGCGCCCTGGCGAATGTCGCCGATGATCGCCGCGACCGCGGCCTCCAGCGCCGCCGCATCCGGCACGACCTGATGCACCAAGCCGAGCCGCCCGGCCTCGGCCGCATCGATCACATCGGCCCGCAGCGTCATGCGCATCGCGGCCGACCGGCCCATGCGGCGCACCAGCCAGGGCAGGATCTGCGCCGGCACCAGGCCGCGCCGCACCTCCGGCGCGCAGAAGCGCGCATCGGCCGTGGCGATGGCGAAATCAGACGAGCACACCCAGCCCAGCCCGCCCGCATGCGCCGACCCCTGGATCGCGGCAATGACGATCTGCGGGAGGTTCGACAACCGCACGAAGCGCTGCCCGGTCCGCTGGTTGCGCGCCTGCTGCGCGACGAGGCGTTCCGCATCGGTCGCGCCGCTGGCGCCGACTTCCGTCAGGTCCAGCCCCGCACAGAAATGTCCGCCGGCGCCGGACAGGATGACCACGCGCGTTTGCGTGTCGCGCGACAACGCATCGAGCGCCGCGTCAAGCGCATCCCCCATCGCATTGTTCATCGCATTGCGCCGTTCGGGGCGATTGAGCGTCAGTCGCGCAACTGCGCCTTCGCGCGTCAGCAGCACCGGCGTCTCGGTCATGCGTTCCTCCATCGACTTCGCGGCGGAGGATAGACCGCGGCCGGCCAACCGGCGATATGGGCGCGACAGCGCGGAAGGATCGGCACATGGCGGAACGGATCGGCCTTGGCATCATCGGCTTCGGCATCATGGGCGAACGCCTCGCCCGCTTCGCGGCGGACCATGACCAGGTCAGGCTCGTCGGCGTGTGGGACCCCTCGCCCGATGCCGCGACGCGACTGGCCGCCGCAGTCCCCGGCGTTCCGATGCTCAGCGGGCCGGATGCGGTGATCGCCGCCTGCGACTGCCTCTACGTCGCCGCCCCGCCGGCCTTCCACCTGGTACACGCCAAGGCAGGTTTCGCGGCGGGCAAGGCGGTGTTCCTGGAGAAACCACTGGCCGTCGATCCGGCCGAGGCGCGTGCCTTCGTCGAAGCCGCCGAGGCCGCCGGCGCACGCGGCGCGGTGAATTTCCCGATGGCATCCTCGCCGGCCGTGGCGCAGCTGGCCGCCTGGCGCGCGGAAGGCGCGGTCGGCGCCCCGCGAGAATTGTCCATCACCGCAGCCTTCGCCGCCTGGCCGCGGTCCTGGCAGCGGGATGCCCATGGCTGGCTCGACAAGCCGCAGCAGGGCGGTTTCACACGGGAGGTGGTCTCCCATTTCCTGTTCCTCACCCGTCGCCACCTTGGGCCGCTGGTATTGGAAGCCGCCCGCGCCAGCTTCGCGGCACCAGGCCGCGCCGAGACGGCGATCGCCGCCCGGATGACGGCCGGCGGCGTGCCCGTGACCCTGTCGGGTGGCGTCGGCACGACGCTGGCGGATGACCACAATGCCTGGGTGCTAGAAGGGCCGGTCGGCGCGATCCGCCTACGCGACTGGTCCTTCGCCGAACGTCGCGGGGCCGATGGCGACTGGGCCGCAGCGCCGGACGCCCTGCCGAATGAACGCATGCGGCCGATGGTGCTGAAGCGGCAGCTCGACGGCGTCGCGGCGATGACGCGGGGGGAGCCGCACCATCTGGCAACGCTGCGTGAAGCCCTGGACGTGCAGCTTGTCGTCGAGGCGATCCTCGCTCAATCGGCGTAGGGCAGCCCGACGTAGTTCTCGGCCAGAGTCGTCAACGCCGCCGCGGAGCCGGTGAGGTAGTCGAGTTCGGCGATCCTGACCCGCTCGTCGAACCCGTCGCCCTGGCGATGCAGCAACTGCGTCATCCACCAGGAGAACCGCTGCACCTTCCACACCCGATCGAGGCACGTGGCGGAGTAGCGGTCCATCAGTGCCTCCCCCCGCCCGGCGAAGAAGGCTTCGAGCGCGCGCACCAGCACGCGCACATCGGCGATGGCGAGGTTCATGCCCTTAGCGCCAGTCGGCGGGACGATATGCGCGGCGTCACCGGCGAGGAACAGCCTGCCATGGCGCATCGGTTCCGCGACGAATGACCGCATGGCGGTGACGCCCTTCTGCAGAATGGGGCCTTCCTGCACGCCGTCACCGAGGCGCTTGCGCAGCGCGGACCAGATGCGGTCATCGGACCAGGCCGACACATCCTCATCCGCCGCGCATTGCAGATACAGCCGGCTGATGCTGTGGCTGCGCATCGTCGCCAGCGCGAAACCATCGGTGTGGCGCGCATAGATCAGTTCCTCCGACATCGGCCGCGCCTGCGCGAGGATGCCGAGCCACGCAAAGGGATAGATGCGGTCGAAGGCGATCAGGTCGGTGGGCGGGATCGAGGGCCGGCAGATGCCGTGGAAGCCGTCGCACCCCGCGATGACGTCGCAATCGATCACCCGGTCCTGCCCGTCCTGCCGGAAGGTGATCCGGGGGCGGGGCGAGGCGAGGTCATGGACCGCGACATCCTCCACGTCGAAATGCAGCGGCAGGCCGGCGGCGAGGCGGATGGCGATCATGTCCTTCACCGCTTCCTGCTGGCCGTAGATGGTCACCACCTTGCCACCGGTCAGGCCGGCGAGATCGACGCGATGCCCCTGCCCGCCAAAGCGCAGTTCAAGGCCGCGATGGACCAGCCCTTCGCGGAGCAGGCGCTCGGCGACGCCGGCCTGCGTCAGCGTCTCGACCGAACCCTGTTCGAGCAGCCCGGCGCGGATGCGGCTTTCGACATGCGCGCGCGACCGCGCTTCCAGGACGATGCTGTCAATGCCGCGCTGATGGAGCATCTGTGCGAGAAGAAGCCCCGCCGGCCCTGCCCCGATGATCCCGACCTGTGTCCGCATCGCGTGCTCCCGTGGCCAGGGATTTGGCCGTGCGCCGGACGCCAGCGCAAGTCGCGGCTTGCCGGGGCGGGCGCGAAGTCCCTAGGCTCACCGCCAGGCAACGGGAGACCACGAACATGACCATCGGACGTCGCACACTCGGGATCGCGGCAACAGCCGGCGCGCTGGCCGCGCCTGGATTTCTGGCGCGCCCCGCAGCGGCACAGCGCAGCGCCAATACGCTTCGCATCGCCTTCCGCGACGCGGTGCCCAATGTTGATCCGTATTTCAACAGCCAGCGCACCGGTCTCATCCTTGGCCACCAGGCGATGGACGGGCTGGTGCATCGGGACCCGGCGACCTTCCGGATCGTCCCCGCGCTGGCCACGGCCTGGACCTGGGTGGACAGCAAGACGCTGGATTTCACGCTGCGCAGTGGCGTGAAGTTCCATGACGGCAGCGCCTTCGGCGCCGATGACGTCGTCTATACCATCAACACCGTCGCCAACCCGGCCACGCGCGTCGCAACCCCGTCGAACTACGCCTGGATCGAAGGCGCGGAGAAGACGGGCGAGAACACCGTCCGGCTGACCATGAAGCGGCCGACGCCGGCGGCGCTGGAATATCTCGCCCTCGTCACCCCGATGTGGCCGAAGGCGACGCGCGAAAGGCTTGGTGCGGATGGCTTCTCCCGCCTGCCGATCGGCACGGGGCCGTACCGCTTCACCCGCAACGACGTCGCCTCCGGCGTCGAGTTCGAACGCTTCGCCGACTACTATGAAGGCGGGCCAAAGGGGCGCCCTGCCATCCAGAAGCTGGTGGTGCGCTACATCGGCGATGCGGCCACGGAACTGACCGAGTTGCTTGGCCAGCGCGTGGACTGGATCTGGAACATGAACCCGGATCAGGTCGCCAATGTCAGCCGCCTGCCCTACCTGCAGGCGACACGGCAGGAATCGATGCGGGTCGGGTTCCTCAACCTCGATGCAGCGGGCCGCAGCGGGGCGGACAACCCGATGACGAAGCTGAAGGTGCGCCAGGCGGTGTGGCATGCGCTGGACCGCACGGCGATCGCAGAACGCCTCGTCGGCGGCGGGTCGCGCGTGCCGCCCGCGCCGTGCTTTCCCTCGCAGTTCGGCTGCAATGGCGATGCCGCCGTCACCTACAATTACGATGTGGCAAAGTCGCGCGCCCTGCTGGCCGAGGCAGGCTACCCCGATGGCTTCGACATCGAGCTGACATCCTATGTCCAGCCGCGCCAGTGGTCGGAGGCCGTGCAGAACTACCTCCAGGCCGTGGGCATCCGGGCGCGGCTGAACCTGATGCAGGTGGCCGCGCAGATCCAGCGGTCGCAGCGCGGCGAATTGGCGATGCAGATGGCGTCGTGGGGATCCTATTCGATCAACGACGTCTCGGCGATCCTGCCGGTGTATTTCGCCGGCGGTGCCGATGACTATGCCCGCGATGCCGAGATGATCCGCCTGGTCGAGACCGGCGGCAATACGGCGGATGAAGAGGCGCGCAAGACCGCCTATGACGCCGCGATCAAGCGCGCGACGGAACAGGCCTACTGGTGCCCCCTGCACACTTATGTCAGCACCTTCGGCTTCCAACGGCAGCTTGAATTCCCGACCTTCCCGGATGAACTGCCGCGGTTCTATCTGGCGAAGTGGAAGTGATGCCCTGCGGCCGTTGAGCCGCTTTGCCGGCCGCGCCAGAGCACGCATCCGCGTGCCTGGCTTGCGCGCCATGCGTTGTCGTATTTGCGTTGATGGCGGTCGTGCCGTGCGCCCGCGATCCGTTCCATGACATCGGACGCCGGGCGTCAGTTCCAGCCGTAAGTTTGGCGCCTCAGGCCAGGTGACACTCCACGAGGCCCGCGGCGCCATGCGCGGGCTTCGGTGCCTCGGTGGAACAGATCCCGATCGCCACGGGGCAGCGCGGATGGAAGCGACATCCCGGCGGGATATTGGCCGGGTCGGGCATGATGTCGCCCAGCCCGACATCCGGCACGCCCAGCCCCGGTTCGGGCGTCAGCACCGAAGCGAGCAGCGCGCGGGTATAGGGATGCCGCGGCGCTGCAAACAGGCTCTCGCTTTCCGTCCGTTCGACGATGCGGCCGAGATACATCACGGCCACCTCGCTCGCGATGTGTTCGACCACCGCGAGGTTGTGGCTGATGAACAGGTAGGTCAGGCCAAGGTCGGTCCGAAGTTCGGCCAGCAGGTTTAGGATCTGCGCCTGCACTGACACGTCCAATGCCGAGGTCGGTTCGTCGCACACCACGATGCGCGGCCGCAGCACCAGGGCGCGCGCGATCGCCACGCGCTGCCGCTGGCCACCCGAAAGCTGTGCTGGAACGCGGGTGCCCTGGTGGATGGACAGGCCGACGCGGTCCAGCGCCTCATCGACACGGCGGTCCATCTCGGCGCGACCGATCGACCCCTGGGCCAGCAGCGGCATCGCCACGATATCGCGCACCCGCCGCTTCGGATTCAGCGAGGCAAAGGGGTCCTGGAACACCGGCTGGATCAGGCGTGCCCGCGCGCGCCGGTCCATCCCCGACAGCCGCTGCCCATCGACCAGCACGTCGCCCGCGGTCGGTTCCAGCAGACCCAGGATCAGTCGCGCGAGCGTCGATTTGCCGCAGCCGCTTTCCCCCACCACGCCAAGCACGCTGCCGGCCGGGACGGCGAAGGACACGTCATCGACCGCGATCACCTGCTTTGGTGGCGCGAAAAGACCTTGGCGGACGCGGAATTCGCGGCGCAGGCCACGAACCTCGATGGCGGGCGCGCCGGTCATGCCGCGGCCTGCCGGCCCCAGCCGGGGGAGAGGGTGCAGAGCAATTCATGCCCATCCGCCACGGCCTGGCGCGGAATGGTGCCGGCACAGGCGGCATGGGCCTGGGAACAGCGGTCCCGGAAGCCGCAGCCGGTGAAGCCTGGCGTGACGCGCGGCACGACGCCGGGAATGCTGCCCAGAGGTTCGCCGCGCTTCACCTTGCCCGGCACCGGCACGCAGGTCAGCAGACCGCGCGTATAGGGGTGTTCGGGATCGGCGAAGAGCGCGGCGGTCGGTGCGCTTTCAACCACCTCCCCCGCATACATGACAGAGACGCGGTCCGCGATGCGCGCCACGACCCCAAGGTCATGCGTGATCAGCAGGATGCCCAGGCCGAGATCCTTCTGCAGCGTCGCCAGCAGCCGTAGGATCTGCGCCTGTACGGTGACATCGAGCGCCGTCGTCGGTTCGTCCGCGATCAGCAGTTCCGGGTCGCACATCAGCGCCATCGCGATCATCACACGCTGGCGCAGCCCGCCCGACAATTGATGCGGAAACTGCCCGAGCCGCAGGCCCGGCGCGGTGATCCCCACCAGTGCCAGCAGTTCCGCCGCGCGGTCCACCGCCTGCGCGCGCGGCGTGCCACGATGGCGGCGCAGCACCTCGGTCATCTGTGACCCGACCGTATAGGCCGGGTTCAGGCTGGTCATCGGTTCCTGGAAGATCATCGCCATGCGATCCCCGCGCAGGCGCTCCATCTGCTTTTCGCCGTAGGTGCCGATCTCCTCGCCGGCGAAACGCAGCGCCGTGGTCTCTCGCTTCGACCCGCGCGGCAGCAGGCCCATCACGGACAGGGCGCTGATCGACTTGCCGCAACCGGATTCACCGACCAGGCAGTGGGTCTCCCCCTTGTTCACGGTGATGGAGGCGCCGCGCACGGCGGCCGTGCTGCCGATCGTCACGCGCAGGTCGCGCACTTCCAGCAACGCCGTCATCGCGACAGATCCGTGCCCATCATGTCCCGCAATGCATCGCCCAGGAAATTCACCCCCAGCACCAGCACGAACAGCGCGGCACCGGGGATCATGATTACCCAGGGTTCGAAGAACATGTATTCCTTGGCCTCGCTGATCATCAGCCCCCAGGACGGCAGCGGCGGCGGCACGCCAAGGCCCAGGAAGGACAACGCGGCTTCCAGCAGGATGGCCAGCGCCATCTCCAGCGTCGCCACCACGGCCAGATGCGTGGCGATGTTGGGCAACACTTCGCGCGTCAGCACCCACCATTGCGATGCACCGGCGCACCAGGCGGCCGAGACGTAATCCAGGTTGCGGATCTGCATAGTGGTGGATCGCGCCACGACGGCAAAGCGGTCCCACAGCAGGAAGCCGAGCACCAGCACCACCAGCATGAAGGACGACCCGCGCAGTGCGGCGACGGCGAGTGCGACCAGCACCGCCGGGATCGACAGCCGCGTGGTGATGCAGAACACCACGAAATCGTCGATCTTGCCGCCATAGAAGCCGCCCAGCACCCCCATGGTGATGCCGATGATGCCCGAGGTGATGACCGTCAGCACCCCGATCACCATCGAGATGCGCGTGCCGTAGATCAGCCGCGAGAAATAGTCGCGCCCGAGCTGGTCGGTGCCGAGGAAATTCAGCGAACTTCCGCCCTCCATGAAGGATGGCGGCACGAGGCGCCGTTGCAGATCGATGGCGAAGGGGTCGTAGGGGACGATCCACGGTGCGATCACCGCGATCACCGTGGCGAGGCCGACGATCAGCGCTCCGATGACGAAGCCCGGATTGCGGAGCAGCTTCGCGCCGCGCCCGGCGGGCATCACGGCCGCGCTCATGCGGTGCGCAGCCGCGGATCGAGCAGCGCGTTCAGCAGGTCCGCCAGCAGGGTCAGCCCGATATAGATGATGGCGAGCACCAGCACGACCGCCTGCACCACGGGGAAGTCGTTCTTGCTGATGCTCTCCCACGCCAGGAAGCCGACGCCGTGCAGCGCGAAGACGGTCTCGATCACCACTGACCCACCCAGCATGAAGCCCAACTGCACCGCCGCGATCGACACCACCGGGATCGCCGCGTTTCGAAAACCGTGCTTGACCAGGATCGACAGCCGCGTCAGCCCCTTGGCGCGCGCGGTGCGGATGTAGTCCGACGACAGCGCCTCGATCATGCCCGAGCGCGTCAGCCGCGTCAGGGACGGTATGGCCGAGAACGCCAGCACGATGCCGGGCAAGATGTAGCCATCCCAGGTATCCACGCCGGAGATCGGCAGCCAGGCGAGCTGCAGCCCGAACACGATCATCAGCACCAGACCAAGCCAGAAGGAGGGCATCGCCTGGCCGATCATCGCGACCAGCCCGACCGCCCGATCGACCCATGATCCTTCGCGCACGGCGGCCAGGATGCCCAGCGGCAGTGACACCACCAACGCCACCGCCAGCCCGACCAGGCCGAGCGTGATGGTGACCGGCATGCGCGCCGCGATGAGGTTGGCGACGCGGTCACGGAAGAAGTAGCTCTCGCCGAAGTCGCCCTGCACGGCGCGGCCGAGCCAGTCGAAATACTGCACCCAGACCGGCCGGTTCAGCCCATAGGCCTGCCGGATGGATTCGACATCCTCGGCGGTCGCGTTCGGCCCGGCGATCGAAATGGCAAGATCGCCCGACACCCGCGTCAGCAGGAAGGCAAGCGTGAGAACCGTCAAGGCAACGGCCACCGCGACCGCAAAGCGGCGAAGAAAAAATCGAAGCATCCCGATGCCAGCCTAGGCAGCCCTTGTGCGCCGCCGCAAGCCCTGCATCATCAATAGGCCGCCGCCCAGCCATCCCGTCGCGGGTCGGACCCGGCCATGCGGATACCATTGTCGAGGACACGGATCGCCTCGACGCTGCATGCACCTTCGAGGTCACCGACCACCTTCACCTGGTGCCCACGCTCGCGCAGGCCGGCGATGGCGGCCTCCCCGAAGCCGCGCTCGATGGTGACGACATCCTCCCCGCCATGTGGGTAGTTGGATTCCTGTCCGGGCTGAGACGATGTCCAGCGCGGCGCCTCCAGCGCCTGCTGCGGGTCCATGCCGAACACGGCGCAGGACACCAGCACCTGGAAATTCACCTGCACCTGATGATCCGCGCCCGGCGTGCCGAAGGCCATCCAGGGTTTGCCATCCTTCATCACCATCGGCGCGTTCATCGTGTGGCGCACGCGCCGCCCGGGGGCGAGCGCATTGGCGTGCCCGTCATCGAGATGCCAATAGGTCATGCGGTTGTTCAGCAGGATGCCGGTGCGCGACCCAGTCACGCCCGACCCAAAGGCACCATTGATCGACTGGATCGCCGAGACGGTGTTGCCCTCCGCATCGACGACACAGAAATACGTGGTGTCGGCTTCGGCCATGGCTCGCACGGGAAGATGCGCGGCACGTTCGCCGATTGCCGCCGCGTGCGAGGCCGCGCGCACGTCCGACAGCAGCGTTGTGAAATCCGGAACGTCGCGGCCGGCCTCTGCCTCGCGGTCAAGGAAGGCGCGCTTCTTGGCTTCGATCATCAGGTGCAGCAGCGCGGCGCTGCCCCAGCCCATGGATTCGAGGTCGGCCTTTTCGATGATGCGCAGCATCTGGAGCATGGCGAAGCCCATCGAGGGTTGCGGGGTCTGCCGCACCTCGAAGCCACGCCAGGCGATGCCGATGGGCGGCGCCAGCAGCGGCTTCACCGCGGCGAGGTCACCGCCGGCCACAAGCGCACCGATCGTTGCCATGTCGTCCGCAATGTCGCGCGCCAGGGCGCCGCGAAAGAAATCCTCCGCACCTTCGGCGGCCAGGCGCTGCAATGTCGCGGCCAGCGCCGGCTGCACCACCAGCGCACCCACCGTCAGCGGCGCACCGCCGGGCAGGAAGATTGCGCTGCTGGTCGGGTCGGCGCCGATCCGGCGGCGGTTTTCGCCGCAGAAATGGCGCAGCGCGTGGGTCGCCGCGAAACCATCGCGCGCCGCTTCGACCGCCGGGCCGAACAGCGCACCCCAGCTCTTCGCACCATGCGCGGCATGCAGCGCGGCGAGGCCCGCAACCTTGCCCGGGGTCTGTATGGACAATGGTCCATCGATCGGAATGCCGCCTTCGGCACGATACCGCGCAACGGTGGCCGCTGCAGGAGCCTGGCCGGTGCCCGCGAAGGTTTCCGCGCGCCCGGTCTTCGCCGACCAATGGTGATAGAAGCCATCGCCGCCAAGGCCCGACATATGCGGCTCGACGACGCCCAGGGTCAGCGACACGGCCACCGCTGCATCCGCAGCCGAACCGCCGGCGCGCAACACGTCCAGGCCCGCGGCCGTCGCGACCGGATGGTTGGTGGCCACCGCGCCGCGACGGCCCATGATCAGCGGGCGATGCGCCCGAATGCCCTCGTATGCCATGCCGCGATCCCCCAACCTGAAAGGATCAGGTTACGCGAGGCACACGTCAGGGCAAGCCGGGCGCTCAGCGCGCCTGCGCGGCCATCCGCATCGCGGCCGGTGCCGGCAATTCGATCTCGATCGCCAGCGTGGACATGTCCCCGCCGCGGTCGAGATTCACATTCACCTTGCCGGGATCGATGGAGACATAGCGCGCGACGACCGCCACCAGTTCCATCTGCAACTTCGGCAGGAAATCCTCCCGCGTCCGGCCGATGCGTTCATGCGCCAGCACGATCTGCAGGCGCTCCTTGGCGGCGGACGCACTGGCCGGCGCTTCCTGCCGGCGGCCGCGAAACAGGTCGAGCCAGCTCATCACGCCGCCCTCCCACCGAACAGACGCTTGAAGATGCCTTTCTTCTCCGCCTCGATGAAGCGGTGGGGCTTCTCCTCACCGAGGAAGCGTGCGACGGCGTCGGCATAGGCTTGGCCGGCCATGCTCTCGGCATCCATGATGACCGGCGTGCCGGTGTTGGATGCCTTCAGCACGCTCTCGCTTTCCGGGATCACGCCGAGCAGCGGGATCGACAGGATTTCCTGGATATCCTCGAGCTTCAGCATCTCGCCGCGCTCGACGCGGGCGGGGTCGAAGCGCGTGACCAGCAGGTGCTCCTTGACCGGGTCGCGCTTGTCCTCGGCGCGCTTGGACTTGGACTGGAGCACACCGAGGATGCGGTCGGAATCGCGCACCGACGACACTTCCGGGTTGGTTACGACGATCGCCTGGTCCGCGAAGTACAGCGCGAGCAGCGCGCCCTTCTCGATGCCGGCGGGGCTGTCGCACAGGATGTAGTCGAAATCCTTGGCCAGTTCCTCGATGATCTTCTGCACGCCGTCCTTGGTCAGCGCGTCCTTGTCGCGCGTCTGGCTGGCGGGAAGGATCGACAGCGTATCGACGCGCTTGTCGCGGATCAGGGCCTGGTTCAGCCGCGCCTCGCCGCTGATAACGTTGACGATGTCGAACACCACCCGCCGCTCGACCCCCATGATGAGGTCGAGGTTCCGCAGCCCGACGTCGAAATCGATGACGACGGTCTTCTTGCCCCGCTGCGCGAGGCCGGTCGCGAAGGCTGCCGAGGATGTGGTCTTGCCCACGCCCCCCTTGCCCGATGTGACGACGACGACCTGTGCCATGTCCCCTGCCTCCTCAATTCAATCCCTGTGCCGGCGCCCCTCGGTCCGCTGCCGCGCAGCGGGCCGTCGCCGACATCACCAATTCACATCAGCCGATCGGGTCGAAGCGCATGCGCTCGCCGGTCAGCCGCACCTGCACCGCCTTGCCGATCGGCGCCCCCGTCAGACCGTCCCGCACGGCGTAATAGCCGGCGATCGAGATCAGCTCCGGGTCAAAATTCTGTGCGAAGACCCGCGCCTCCGCATTGTTGCCGCCCCCGGCGATGGCCCGCCCGCGCAGCGCGCCATAGACATGGATGTTGCCGTCGGCGATCACCTCGCCGCCCGCATTGACCGTCGCGTTGACGATCAGGTCGCCACCGGCGGCATAGACCCGCTGACCCGCGCGCACCGCCTGATCCACGATCATCGTCGGGCGCGCGGTGCCGGGTGGCGGCGGTGGGGGCGCGGCGGGTTCGGCTGCCGGCGTGACCGCCGGCGGCGCGGCCACCAGCGGCACCTCCTCCTCGCGTCCACCGACCGAACGCACCTGCGGCAGGCCCAGCGACATGGCCGCGTTGCGCAACTCCGGCGAACCGCCCGTGGTGCCGATCGGCACGATCGTCAACTCGCGCAGCCCGGCGATCAGCCCGGCGAAATCGACCTCATGGGCCGGCAGCGTGATGTCATCGAGGCCCAGCACGACCGGTGCGAAGCGCAGGAAACCCGGTGCGCGACGGAACTGGTCGCCGATCGCCGGCACGACGGCCTCCGGCCGCGGATCGAGCAGCCGCAGGACAAGCAGGTTGAAGTTCGCCCCGCGCAAGCGGAACGGTTCCAGTCGGGGCGAATTTTCGGGCCGAGGCGCGGCGGACATGAGGCTCCCGAGAAGGTTCGTCTGATGGTCGAAACCATACGGATTGTGTCCGAAGGCGCCGACAGACACCAGATATAGCGTGACGGGGTGTCCCGGCGAAGGTTGCCTTTCGGCTCCCCTGCCGGGGCAAGGGGTTATGGCGCGAAGTTCGCAGGCCGCGCCAGGGGCGAATCGGCGGGGCTGGCGAGGCGGGGACGCATCTCGCAGGATGGACGCCTGTCGCGGAGGCCTCCCTTGAACCCGATCACCCTGAACGAGCCGTTTCGTGCGGTCTTCTACGCACCCTTCTATGTGGCCGAGGCGCGCGGCCTGTTTACCGCCGAGGGCGTGGAGGTCCGTCGCCTGACCGCCGGGGACCCCACCAAGGCGGCGGAGAACCTGCTGTCGGGTGCGGCCGATATCGCCTGGTCGGGACCGATGCGCCCGATGATGCTGCGCGACCGCGATCCGTCCTGCCCGCTGCGGTCCTTCTGCGCGGTGGTGATGAAAGACCCCTTCCTGCTGATCGGTCGCGGGCCGAACCCCGGCTTCACCCTGGCCGAGCTGCCGCGGCTTCGCTTCGGGTCGGTCAGCGAGGTCCCGACCCCCTGGTGGTGCCTTCAGGATGATCTGCGCCAGGCTGGGGTGGACCCTCACGCGCTGGACCGCGTCGCCGACCGTGCCATGGCGGACAACATCGCCGCGGTCCTGGCAGGCGAGCTGGATGTGGCGCAGGCCTTCGAACCGCACGCGGCCCTTGCCGAGGCCCGGGGCGGGGCGGTCTGGTACCGCGCGGCCGATCGTGGCCCATCCGCCTATACCGCCTTCTACGCCACGGAAGCACGCATCGCCGACCGTGGGGCGGAGTTCGAGGCGATGATCCGCGCCATGGCCGCCGCGCTGCGCTGGATCGCCCAGGCCGCGCCGGAGGAGATCGCCGCCACCATCGCGCCGCTGTTCCCCGATGTGCAGGTACCGGCACTGACGACATCGCTCGCGCGATACCAGGGCGTCGGCCTGTGGTCGCCGACGCCACATTTCCCGCGCGCCGCCTTCGAACAGCTGCGCCGCGCCATGACCACCGCCGGCATCCTGACCGGCGCGCCATCCTTCGAGGAATGCGTGGACGAAGCCATCGTCACGCGCGCGCTGGGGGGCTGATCATGGCGGCCGATCGCGGCACCCGCGCCGATTATCGCTTCTTCCTGGCGATCCCGACCCGCTGGATGGACAATGACGTCTATGGGCACGTCAACAACGTCACGTATTATTCCTGGTTTGATACGGTGGTCGCGCGCTTTCTGATCGATTGCGGCTTCCTGCATATCCCGACGGCACCGGTGATCGGCCTGGTGGTCGAAACCCAGTGCCGGTATTTCGCGCCGATCGCTTTCCCCGACACCATCACCGCGGCGCTGCGCTGCGGCCGCGCGGGCAATACCTCGGTGCGCTACGAGATCGCGATCTTTCGCGATGATGAGGATGTGGCGAGCGCGGAGGGTCATTTCGTCCATGTCTATGTGGACCGCGCGACGCAGAAGCAGACGACGCCCCTGCCCGACCTGCTGCGCACGGCGCTCGCCCGGATCACCCTGCCCGGCCCGACCTGATGCGTGACGAAGCCCCCCGCCGTGTCCTGCTGCTGGCCGTCGCCGCGGCGGGACTGGCGGCGGGGCTGCTGCCGGTGCTGTTCGGCGGCGATGCTGTGGATTGGCTGTTTGCCGTCGCCACGCTGCCCGTGCTCGCTGCGCTGCTGCGAGACCTGTGGCACGGCATCCGCCGCGGCGAATTCGGCCTGGACCTGATCGCCGCCTTGTCGATGGGCGGTGCGCTTCTGCTGGGCGAATACCTCGCCGCCGCCGTGGTGGCGCTGATGTATGCCGGCGGCGAGTTCCTCGAAGCCCGTGCCCGCCAGCATGCGCGGGCCGAGATGACGGCGCTGCTGTCGCGCGTGCCGCGCAGTGCTATGCGCCACGGTGCCCGGGGTCTCGAGGACGTGCCGCTCGATGCCATAGCGCCGGGCGATCGGCTGTTGATCGCCCGCGGTGCGGTGGTGCCGGTCGATGGCAGCATCGACGCCGTCGCCGCCGTCCTCGATGTCTCGGCCCTGACCGGGGAACCGTTGCCGCAACGCATCGCGCGAGGCGAACCGGCGATGTCCGGCAGCGTCAATGCCGGGGAAGCCTTCGACCTGCTGGCGACCCGCCGCGCCGCGGAAAGCACCTATGCCGGCATCGTCCGGTTGGTGGAGGCCGCCCAGGCGAGCAAGGCGCCGATGGCGCGGCTGGCCGATCGTTGGTCGCTCTGGTTCCTTGGCTTCACCGTGCTGCTGGCCGGGGGGGCCTGGGCCGCGACAGGCGATGCGGTGCGCGGCCTGTCCGTCTTGGTGGTGGCCACGCCGTGCCCGCTGATCCTCGCGGTGCCGGTGGCCATCATCGCGGGGCTGTCGCGCGCGGCCGGCGCCGGTGTGCTGGTGAAGAGCGGCGGCGCGCTCGAGGCGATGGCCCGCACGCGCGTGCTGTTGCTCGACAAGACTGGCACGCTGACCGTTGGCCGCGCGCACCTCGCCGCGATCCTGCCGCAAAACGGTATGCCGGAGGAGGAGCTGCTCCGCCTTGCCGCTGCGCTCGACCAGGCCTCGGGCCATGTGCTGGCGCAGGCGCTGGTCGATGCGGCGACGGCGCGCGGCCTGTGGCTGTCCACGCCCATCATGGTGCATGAGGCGCCAGGCGAGGGCATTGCCGGGCTGGTCGACGGCCGTCAGGTGGTGATCGGCAGCGCTGGATTCGTCGCCAGCACCATCGGCGGCCCAGCCCCCGCGGTGCCGCCGAACCAGTCGCCCGGCGCAGCGCTGGTCTTCATCGGCATCGATGGCGCGCCTGCCGGCGTGCTGGTCTTCGAGGACCCGATCCGACCAGACGCGCCGGCCATGCTGGCGGATATGCGCCGCGCCGGTATCGGGCGCATCGTCCTGCTGTCGGGCGATGCCGAGGCACCGGCACAGGCGGTCGGGCGGGCGCTTGGCCTCGACGCCGTGGTCGCCGGCTGCACGCCGGAAGGCAAGGTCGCGACGGTGCACGCGGAAGGCAGCGCGGGGCCGGTCATGATGATCGGTGATGGCGTCAACGACGCACCGGCGCTGGCCGCTGCCACCATCGGCATCGCCATGGGCGCGCGGGGGGCCGCCGCCAGCAGCGAGGCCGCCGATGCGGTGCTGCTGGTCGATCGGCTGGACCGGCTGGCCCAGGCGATCCGCATCGCGCGACGCACCCTGCATATCGCCCGGCAAAGCGTGGCCGCGGGCATCGGGCTGTCGGCCGCGGGGATGGTGGCCGCCGCACTCGGCCATCTCACCCCCATCCAAGGCGCGTTGCTGCAGGAAGCGATCGACGTCGCGGTCATCCTCAACGCGCTGCGCGCCTTGCGCGGCGGGCGGGACGGGGCGAATTAGAGCGGGATGACTTGGGGTGGAATCACCGAAAAGTCGGAATCGCGCGACGGACACAGCCCTGGAGCGCGATGCATGAACGACCGTGAACGCAGCCCGCCGCAGACGCCACGAACAGGAGACGCCCGATGACCCAGACCCCCGCGCCGGTGAAGCGCCTTGCCATTCTCGACGACTACCAGGGCGTGGCGATGGCCATGGGGCCGTGGTCGGACCTGCCTGGCATCGACATCACAGTGTTCCGCGACACCATCACCGATCGCGACGCGCTGGTGCAGCGGCTCGCGCCCTTCGACGCAATCCTTGCGATGCGCGAGCGCACTGCTTTCCCGCGCGCATTGATCGAGGCGCTGCCGAACCTGCGCCTGCTGATCACCACCGCGGCGCGCAACCGGTCGATCGACGCGGCGGCCTGCGCGGAGAAGGGCATCGTGTTCTGCGGCACGGCGTCCTCGGGCGATCCCACGACGGATATCACCTGGGGCCTGATCCTGAACCTGATGCGCGACCTGCCGGCCCAGCAAGCGGCGCTGCGGGCGGGCCAGTGGCAGACCTCGGTGGGCTGGGGGACCGAAGGGCGCACGCTTGGCGTCGTCGGGCTCGGCAAACTCGGCGCCCGCGCCGCGAAGGTGGGCCTCGCCATGGGCATGAAGGTGGTGGCCTGGAGTCAGAACCTCACCGAGGAACGCGCGGCCGAGGTGGGCGTGACGCGCGTGGACAAGGCGACCCTGCTGGCGACCGCCGACGTGGTCACGCTTCACCTGATCCTGTCGGACCGGTCGCGCGGCATCATCGGGGCGGGCGACCTCGCGCAGATGAAGCCGACCGCCTTCATCGTGAACACATCGCGCGGACCGCTGATCGACCAGGACGCGCTGATCGCGGCGTTGAAGGCCGGCACCATCGCCGGCGCGGGCATCGACGTGTTCGACATCGAGCCGCTGCCCAAGGACCACCCGATCCTGTCCGCGCCCAACACGGTCCTGACGCCGCATCTGGGCTACGTCACCCAGCAGAACTACCGCGCCTATTACGCCGGCACGGTCGAGGCGATCGCCGCCTTCAACGCCGGCGCGCCGGTGCGGGTGATCACGCCGTGACGACGCCCTTTCCCCTCGCCGAGGGCTGGAGCGGTTGGCCGCAGAAAGCGCGGGACGACGCCTACAACAACACCGGCATGGTGGCCGACAGCGCGCAGCAGGTCGCCGCGCGCAACACGCTGTCCGCCGCGTTCCGCGCGGCGCATGCGGAGCATCTCGACCTCGCCTATGGCACCGCCGAGCGCGAGAAGTGGGACCTGTTCCCTGGCGTGGATCCCACCGCGCCATGCATGGTCTTCATCCATGGCGGCTACTGGCAGCGCAACCGGCGCGAGGATTTCGCCATCCTCGCCCAGGGTGCCAAAGCCATGGGATGGTCCGCGGCGCTGCCAGGCTACACCCTGGCACCCGACGCATCGCTGACGACCATCGCCTGGCAGATCAGCCGGGCGCTCGACTGGCTCGCGACCGATGGCCCCGCGCATGGCATCGCCGGACCGATCGTCGTCACGGGCTGGTCGGCGGGCGGGCACCTTGCGGCGCTCGCGGCGGAACATCCGTCGGTGACGGCGGCGGTCGCGATGTCGGGCGTGTTTGAACTCGGCCCGATCCGGGACACCTACCTTGATGAAAAGCTGCGGCTGACGGAGGCCGAGATCGCCGACCTGTCGCCCATCCGCCGGCCTGTCGTGGGCAAGCCGATCGCGATTGCCTATGGCGGTGCGGAACTGCCGGAACTGCGGCGACAATCGCGCGTGTTCCACCGTGTCCGCGCCGAGGCCCAGGCGCCCGGTCCGCTCATTCCGATCCCCGGCGCGGATCATTTCCGCGTGCTCGAATCGCTGTGGAATGTCGATGGCGCGCTGACCCGGGCGGCCGCGGAGTTGCTGAAATGACCACCTACGATTTCACCGGCGTGCTGCTTGCCGTGCACATCGCGCCGCAGGCCTCCGCCCCGATGGTGGAGATGGATGCGGCGCGGCTGATCGAGGGCGTGGGCATCGAGGGCGACCGCTATGCCACCGCGCGCGGGACGTACAGCCACAAGCCCAATGTCGACCGGCAGGTGACGCTGATCGAGATCGAGGCCCTGGACGCGCTGGCCCGCGACCATGGCCTCGACCTGCCGCCGCACGAGACGCGGCGCAACCTCACGACCGGGGGTGTCCCGCTGAACCATCTGGTCGGCCGCGACTTCCGTGTGGGCGAGGTGGTGTTGCATGGCGCCCGGCTGAACGTGCCGTGCCAGTACCTGGAAGACCTGCTGGGCAAGAAGGTGTTCAAACCGCTGATCCATCGTAGCGGCTTGAACTGCGTGATCGTCAGGGGCGGTACGATCCGGCCGGGCGACAGCATCCGCCCCGCCTGAGCACCTGGAAGACTGTTCTTCCCGACCGCGCCATGTTCGGCGCGGCGGGGTGCCGCGCTACACCAATCCGGCCAGGCGCAGACCGGCGACGTAGTGGGCAAGGTCCGCGGGCTGCTGCATCGGCGCGCGTTCGGTCGCCTTGGCCAGATTGAAGTCGGGTTCGATGACCGACAGGTGGTGGCGCACCTTGGCCGCCTCGGCGGTATCCCCCAGATGGCCGAGCGCCGAAAGCCAGGCCTTGTAGGGGAAGCTGAACCCGGAATGCAGCGCCGTCACGTTGCGGGCGGCGACGTCCACTTCCTTGTAGCGATGCGTCATCAGCAAGGGCACGAGCTGCGCGGAATCAAAGAAGAAGGCGTGCGGGTGCAACGGTGCGAGGCGCTTGTATCGTTCGCAGCGCCGAAGCGCTTCCTCATGGTCGCCCCGATAGGACAGTGCCAGGGCGGAAAAGACCCACGCCATCGGCAGATTCGGGTTAAGCGCGAGCGCACGTTCGTACAGCGATACCGCCTCGGCCACGCGGTGATGGAGGAAGGCGCGCACATGGCCCAAAATCGCCAGGCCCTGCGCGTCAGATGGGTCGAGCGCCACGGCGCGTGACGCCAGTTCCTCGCTTTTCGCCAGCACATCGGCATCGTTGGTCGCCCAGCCCTGCCCGACCAGGAACAGGTGCCAATAGGCCAGCCAGGCGAATGCGGGGGCATAGTCCGGTTCGAGCTTCGTCGCTTCGGTCAGCATCGACCCGGCAAGTTCATAGGATTCGCGGTCGAGCCGATAGATCGCCGGGATGGCGCGCAGCATCAGGTCATAGGCGGTCGCCATCACCGAATGACGGGACGCTGCGCGATTCGCCTCGATCATCAGGATCTCGGGATCGACGCGCGCGACGACTTCCGCGGCGATTTCATCCTGCAGCGTCAACAGGTCGCCGGCATCGCGGTCGAAACGCTCGGCCCAGACCACGGCTTCGGGTGGGCGGTGGTCGGTCAGACGCAAGGTGATACGCACGCGCCCGGAGGCGCGCTGCACCGTGCCCGACAGGGTGAAGTCGAGGTCGAGAGCGCCTTCCGGCCTTTCCTGCCGTTCGACCGCCGCGACCGAGGCCGAATCGACGAGCACCAGCCACCGGAAACGTGCGAGCGCCGCGGTTATTTCACCCGCGAGGCCGAGGGAGACTTCCTGGTCCGCCTCATCGCCCAGCATCTTGAAGGGCAGAACGCCCAGGCGAGCGCCGCGCAAAGTGGTGCGGCGTGGCGGCGGCTGCGGAGTCGCGGCGACCTCCCCGCGCAGGGACTCCGCCAGGGCGGCTGTCTCCGGCGATGGCGCGCTGCGGAAGCGTTCCGCGAAGACGCGACGGCATTCTTCCCAGGCGGCGAAGGCGGCACCGCGATCGCCGCGCTCGGCTTCCGCGCGGATCATGATCCGCCAGACGGGCTCCTGGGCCGGATCGATCGACAGCACGCGGCGTGCTTCCTGTGCCCGGCCCTCGGCGGTGGTGGCCGCGGCCAGCCGGCTGCTCGCGGCTTCCAGCGCGATGTCGCGCAGGCGACGCCGCTGTTCGCCCAGCCACGTGTCGAAGGCATCATCCAACCCGTCCAGGTCGGAGAGCAGGTCGGCCTGCAGAAGGTTGAGGGCTTCGACCCGATCGCGTGCCAGGGCGGGCAGCGCCCGGGCGTCGATCCAGACGGCTTCATCGTTCAGCGCGACGGTTTCACGTGTCGCCACGATGAGGCCGCGGCCTTCGGGGCCAAAGGCTTCCTGCAATTCATGAAGGGCCTGGCGCAGCGATCCACGAGCCTGTTCTTCCCCGCGGCGGCTCCACAGCAAATCGGCCAGGCGCTGGCGCGACACCAAGCCTGGCGCTTCCAGAGCGAGCACAGCCAGCACCGCTCGTGTCTTTCGCGAGCGCGGCAGCAGTGGTTCGCCTGTGACCGCGCGCACGTCCATGCGTCCCAGCATGGCGATCCGGAGGCGAATAACAGGCCGCACAACCATTGGGACGTCCGCAGGATCGGGCGTGCCGAAAGGTCTGCTGTCCTTGCTGGAGCGAACGGCGAAGTCAGACATGATCACGCTGTCATAACGTGCCATCCGGCTTTCACCAACCGCCCTAATCGGATTCTGGCAAACGGCGGCGCCACTGGGACGGGCGCTGTGGCACAGATGCCAGGATCGCGGCCACGAGACGGAAGGGCAGGAACGGCAACCAACCCGCAGGGATTTTCCCGCGAAGGTTGTAAACTGCTCCGTTAATTACGCGTTAACGACGTTAGAGTCGCATGAAACTCTCGTTGGTTTGAGTCATGGTCAAGGTCTTTGAACAACAAAGCATCAATTCACCCTGACCACTTTCCTATACATAAAGTATATCGGGAATAAAAACACTGACAAGTAGGAATGTTTACTTGTCTTCGCCATAGATCAACGTCAAGTTGATGAGGTCTGGCCGAGCCGAACGGCCTCAATCCAAATTGGAGACCCATCATGGCGATCAATTCAACGGTCCTCGACTCCGGCAAGGTTCGCACCGGCGCCGGCCTGCGCACCCCGAAGGCTTCCGTCGCCGACAAGGGCACCGTCCGCACCGGCGCCGGCCTGCGCACCCCGAAGGCTTCCGTCGCCGACAGGGGCACCGTCCGCATCGGCGCCGGCCTGCGCACCCCCAAGGCCTCCGTCGCCGACAAGGGCACCGTCCGCATCGGCGCCGGCCTGCGCACCCCCAAGGCCTCCGTCGCCGACAAGGGCACCGTCCGCATCGGCGCCGGCCTGCGCACCCCAAAGGCCTCCGTCGCCGACAAGGGCACCGTCCGCACCGGCGCCGGCCTGCGCACCCCGGCCTCCGTCGCCGACAAGGGCACCGTCCGCATCGGCGCCGGCCTGCGCACCCCGAAGGCCTCCGTCGCCGACAAGGGCACCGTCCGCATCGGCGCCGGCCTGCGCACCCCCAAGGCCTCCGTCGCCGACAAGGGCACCGTCCGCATCGGCGCCGGCCTGCGCACCCCGAAGGCCTCCGTCGCCGACAAGGGCACCGTCCGCACCGGCGCCGGCCTGCGTCGCGGCTGACCCCCGGAGCTAGGGGCTCCCGCAACGGGAGCCCCAGGCCCTGTCCACATCCGCGCGCCACCAAGGACCCACGCCATGTCCCAGGACCGCACTCCGATCGTCGCGTTCCACAGCCTGATCCCCGGGATCCCGGCGCCTCAGCGCGCCGACCGCTCGGGCCTCGGCATCCTGCCCACGCGCGCGTTCCGCTACTGCGATGCGGTCACCACCGCGGCCGGCTTCGGCTGGCACGTCACGGCTCCGCTTGATTTCTCCCTGATGTGGGATGGCCACGAGATTTTGTGGACCTGCGAGGAGCTGGAGCATGAATGGATGCCGCTCGGCCTCGGCGCCGTGCAGTACCCGCATTTCCGTGCCCGCTTCGATGAGGAGGTGCCGGAGGACATCCGCGGCTTCTCCCCCCCCTTCCTGACCGGCTTGCCGGAACCTGGCGTCGTGCAGATGTGGACCGGCCTGTTCGTGCGCACCGCGCCCGGCTGGTCTCTGCTGTCGCGTGCGCCCGCCAACCTGCCGCGCCCGGCCGCCTATGAGCAATACGAAGGCGTCGTTGAATTCGACAAATGGTTCGGCCCGCTCTTCACCAACATTCGCATGACGCGCACCGACACGCCGGTCGAGATCAACCAGCTGCGCCCCATCCTGCAGGTCCAGCCCGTCCCGCAATTCGCCTATGCCGATGCGGTGATGAACTCGGCGACCACGACCGACGCCTTCACCCAGTGGGGCAACGCGGAATGGGACCTGTATCGTGAACACGTCGTCGGCCCGGCGACGGTCGAGGACCACAAGCCCGGCCATTACGCCGCCGAAGTGCGCCGTCACCGCCGCGGGCAGGGCTGCCCCTACGCAGCGATGGCCGCGGCACGCGAGGCCGCGCCAGCCGGCTAGACTCTCTACGCCTTTGGTTGATCGAGCCTCCTCACGCGCCTGACTGGTTCCAGTCAGGCGCGATCTGCTTTGATCCCCCGTGCCGATGGGGTCGAAGCCGTCGGTTCGCGGCTACAGCCATCTTTGCCTCCAGCCCCCGACAGCGCATCATCGCGGGCAGGAGGAACCATCCATGAATGATGTCGCCGAGGCGCCCGCGCTCGATGCGAAACACATTGCGTCCCTGGCCCAGCAACTGACCGAATTGCTGCGCCTGCGGACCTTCCCGATCGGCATGAAGCTGTTCACCGATGAACAGGAGATGGCGAAGGTCCCAGGCCTTCGCCGCCCGACGCCAGGCAAGACCTTTTCGACCTGCCAGCTCGTGACGCAGGCGCGTATCGCCGGCTTCACCATGGGCATCACCACCGCCAACGTCCCAGGCCTGTCCAATTGCGGCGGCGTGATCGGGCTGAACGAACCCTCGGAACTGTATCTGTCGGGCCGTAAGTTCGAAGGCGTGTGGTTCGAGAACCGTGAGGCCGCCGCCCTGCACCAGGCACAGATGCCCCGCGTGCCGGCGCTGTATTCGGGCCTCGCCGTTTCCCCGTTGCGGTCGGCGCGGCTGGACCCGCCGGATATCTGCCTGTTCTACGCCAATCCGGCGCAGATGATCCTGTTCATCAATGGGCTGCAATGGAAGTCGTACAAGCGTTTCGACTTCTCCGTGACCGGGGAGAGCGCCTGCGCCGATTCATGGGGCAAGGCGCTGCGCGACCGCGCGCCGTCCCTGTCCATCCCGTGCTACGCCGAACGCCGATACGGCGGCGTGGCGGATGACGAGATGCTGATGGCCCTGCCCCCGGCCGACCTCGCCACCGCGGTGGAAGGGTTGCTGGGTCTGTCCAAGGCCGGGCTGCGTTATCCGATCATGCCCTATGGGCCGCAGGCCGATCCTGGCGAGGGTATGGCGAAGTCCTACGCCGGGAAAAGCTGAACCAGCCTCCGTCGCCGAGGCGTTGGCTCACCTGAGCAGATCGCGTCTGATTGAAATCAGTCAGACGCGTAAAGATGCTGGCTCAAACAAGGGCATAGAGCGCCTTTCCCCGCACGGTCTGGCGCAAAGCGCTCTATGCACCGCCTGGCGCCGGCTCCATCCACGCGGGCACTGGGGGCGCGATTGGCGTCTCTCGCAACTGCGCGAGACGCCGGCGGGCCTCCGCGAGGTCGGCGCGAAACCCAGCCGTCTCAGCAGCGGCGCGCTCGGCATCGGGCAAGCGCAGCAGATAGGCTGGATGCACGGTAACGAGCAGCTCGCGGCCTCCCTCCAACCGCAGCCTCTGGCCGCGCAGGTCCGACAGCCGCCCCTTCTCCCCGGTCAGCGCGAACAGAGCGGTCGCGCCCATCGCGACCACCAGCTTTGGCTTCACAAGTGCGATCTCCTGGTCCAACCACCAACGGCAATGCTCGATCTCCCCGGCATCGGGTGTTTTGTGCAGGCGCCGCTTGCCGCGCGGTTCATGCTTGAAGTGCTTCACAGCGTTGGTGACGTAGATCGCCGCGCGGTCGATGCCCGCCTCGCTGATCGACCGATCGAACACGTCGCCGGCGGGACCGACGAACGGGCGACCCGCCAGATCCTCACGGTCGCCGGGCTGCTCGCCGACGATCATCAACGCCGCCGAATCGGGGCCCTCACCGAACACTGTCTGCGTCGCGGCGCAGTGCAGCGGACAGCGCGTGCAGGACCGAGCAGCCTCGCGCAACGCGGCCATCGTGCCCGGCGGCGGGCTTACGTCCCTCTGGTCCCATGCACGCCGAGCCTGGATGCGATCATGAAAGACAGGCGGGATGTGAGCCTGCTGTTGCGCCATCGCCGCGACGCGCGCCGGGGCGCCGGCGATCAGGTCCGGGATCAACGCGGCTTCCGGCAGGTTCCGCCAGTATTTCCTCGGCATCTCCGACTGCATCGCTTTCACCTTCAACCGGGCGGGATTGAAGATGGAGGCGTAGTAGGTCAGCCACAGTGCGTCGGTCGGATCCTCGAGATCCGGCTTCGCCGCCGGCGCATCCGAGATGGTCAGTGCGCCATCATCAAGGGCGGCGGAGCCCTTCGGCGTCAGGATCATCCAGTCCATGTCGGCGAAGCGCCGTGCGAAGAACGGCGCAGTGCGGGCAACGATATGGTGGTCCGGCTCGAACCAGGCCACGAAGCGGCGGCGCGCACCCTCAGGCGCCTCACGGAAGCGGACGAAGGCCGTCATCTTGTGGCAATCGCGACGGACCGCCTTCGTCATGCGCCAAGCAGCGGCCACATCGACATCGGCCGCCATGCTCAACAGCGTGCCGTCGTCCTGCAGGCGAAACAGCAGGCGGTAGAGCAGCGCGAAGCGACCGGCATCGGCGTGGCAGACCACCGTCTCCGCAATGTCGAGGAAGGCCCGCGGGACGCGCGGCGCGGGTCGGGTCGCCGGAAGCGGCGGCAGTGGCTGGGCCCCGAACAGCCCGCCCTCACCGGCAATGCGCCAATCGAGCTGTTCGGGCGCCAGTCCCGCCACAAACAGGCGCCGCGCCGCATCCCGCCATTCGAGGAGATCCCCGCGTCCCTGCAGAGCCACGATGTGCATCACAGCAGGGACAACTGCCGGGCCTGCGGCGCGACCAGCGCGGCGAGATCCGAGCGGTCGAGCAAGCGAACAGGCGTCCATCCTTCCGCGACGATATAGGGCCGCGCCTTGCGCAGAGGCACGCGCAGCCGGGCGAGGTCATCGAGCCGCAGCCGACGGTGCCGCCGTGATGCGATCACGGCATCGACCGTGCGCGTCCCGAAGCCCGGCACGCGCAGCAGCATCTCTCGCGGCGCCGCATTCACATCGACGGGGAATCGACCGCGATGTGCCAGCGCCCAGGCAAGCTTGGGGTCGATGTCGAGGTCGAGCATGCCATCCGCCCCCGACGCGGTGACCTCCTCGATCGAAAAGCCATAGAAGCGGTAGAGCCAATCCGCCTGGTAGAGCCGGTGTTCCCGCAACAGCGGCGGCTTCACGGGGGGCAGTTGTGCGGAGGCGTCAGGGATTGGGCTGAAGGCCGAATAATACACCCGCTTCAGCCTGTAGCCCCCGTAAAGCCGCGCGCTGGCGGCCAGTATCGTTGCGTCGCTCGCGCCGTCTGCGCCGATGATCATCTGCGTCGATTGCCCGGCCGGCGCGAAGCGACGCCGCGTCTTGGTGCGCAAAGTCGGTTCGGCGGCATCCTCGATGTGCAGACGCACGCCTGCCATGGCGCGGCGGATGCCGTCGGGCCGCTTTTCGGGTGCGAAGGCGGCGATGCCGGCATCGGTGGGCAGTTCGATGTTGATCGAAAGGCGATCCGCATAGCGGCCGGCTTCCTCGATCAGCGCGGGCGAGGCTTCCGGGATGGTCTTCAGGTGGATGTAGCCGTTGAATCCATGTGTCGTGCGCAGGTCGCGCGCAACGCGCACCATCTGTTCCATGGTGTGGTCCGAGGAGCGCACGATGCCGGACGACAGGAACAGGCCCTCGATATAGTTGCGCCGATAGAATTCCAGCGTCAGCCAGACCACCTCCTCCGGCGTGAATCGGGCGCGCTCCACATTGCTCGACGAACGGTTGATGCAATAGGCGCAGTCATAGACGCAGAAATTGGTCAGCAGGATCTTCAACAGCGAGATGCAGCGTCCATCCGGCGCGTAGGCGTGGCAGATGCCGCTGCCTTCCGTCGACCCCAGCCCACCCGACGCGGAATCACGCTTTACCGTGCCGCTCGACGCGCAGGATGCGTCGTACTTCGCGGCATCGGAGAGGATCGCAAGGCGTTCACGGAGGCTGCGGGGCATGGTGTTTGTTCTATATTTGTTCTCTACTGCCTCCGCAAATCACGAATGCCTCACCACGATGGCGCGATGAGCATCCTCAGGCAACTCCGATTGACTAGACGGACCGCGTAATCCCGCCATCCACGCGCAGGTTCTGCCCGGTGATGTACCCGCCACCCTCGGATGCCAGGAACGCCACCGTCGCCGCGACTTCCTCGACGCGCCCATAGCGCCCCATGGGGATGGAGGGCAGCCGTTCTGCACGCACCGGCAGGCTGTCGATGAAGCCGGGCAGGACGTTGTTCATCCGCACATTGTCTGCCGCGTACTTGTCCGCGAACAGCTTCGTATAGGCCGCCAGCCCCGCGCGGAATACGCCCGAGGTCGGGAAGGCCGGGTCGGGCTCGAAGGTCGCGAAGGTGGAGATGTTGACGATCGCCCCGCCCTTCTGCGCGACCATGATGGGGGCGACCAGCCGCACCGGCCGCACCACGTTCATGAAGTACACGTCCAGGCCGCGATGCCAGTCCTCATCCGTCAGGTC
The DNA here is from genome assembly GCA_022842185.1 of Acetobacteraceae bacterium. Classification (GTDB taxonomy): domain Bacteria; phylum Pseudomonadota; class Alphaproteobacteria; order Acetobacterales; family Acetobacteraceae; genus Neoroseomonas. The sequence goes on along the minus strand of JALHQB010000001.1, from coordinate 26,828 downwards.
CAGCACCGGACCGCGCGGGCCATGGCCGGCACTGTTCACCAGCACGTCGATGCGTCCCCAGCGCGCCATGGCGGCATCGACCAGCCGCTTCAGGTCATCGTTGGACTGGTTCGAGCCGGTCACGCCGATGCCGCCCAGCTCCTCGGCCAACGCCTCCCCCTTGCCCGAGGAGGAGAGGATCGCCATCGCGAACCCATCGGCGGCGAGGCGCCGGGCAGCCCCCGCGCCCATGCCGCTGCCACCCGCCGTGACGAGCGCGACCTTTCCTGAAGCCATCACCGTCTCCCATAACCCGGCGCCCGCGGCATCATTGGCCGCGGGCGTGATGTGTGATCAGCCGGCCGACATCTTGATCGGCGGTTTCACATCGTCCGGCAGCGGGCAGACATACGGATGCACATCCGTGCGCGCCTTGTGATCCGCCTTGGCCGCCGCCAGCAATTCCGGGTTGGTGATGGCGTCCACCGCCGTGCCGGCCATGATCTTGGCGACATGCACCAGGCCCTTATGCGCAATGCCCGACTTGCCCTGCGCCGTCAGCTGCCACGAATGCCCCGGCGTGCCGATGGCATAGGTCGCGCCCCGCGCCTGCACCGTCGGCACCGCCCAGGACACGTCGCCCACATCGGTGGAGCCAACGCCGCCCTTGCCCCGCGCATCCAGGGGAACGATCTCGTCGCATAGCGGCTTGTTCCGATCGACCTTCAGCCCATGGCGGGTGAAGGCGGCGGCGATGTCCTCATCCGACAAGGTCTTTTGGATCTCACGCGCATAGGCGCGGTCGGCATCGTCGAATTGCGGCGCGCCGAGGCGCTGCATGTTGTCGTACATCGCCTGTTCCAGCGGCGTGTTCGCCAACAGGTTCGACACCGCGGAGACGACCTTGGTCTTCACGGATGTCTCGGTCATCAGCGCCGCGCCATCGCCGATCTTGCGCACGCGAGCGACCAGCTGGTTCAGCCCCACCAGGTCCCGCGCCCGGATCAGGTAGCGCACGGTGGCCGAACCCTGCACGACATTCGGCGCGATCCCGCCGGCGTCGAGATAGGCGTAGTGGATGCGCGCGTCCGACGGCATGTGCTCGCGCATGTAGTTGACGCCGACATTCATCAGTTCGACCGCGTCCAGCGCCGAACGCCCGAGCTCCGGCGCGGCGGCCGCATGCGACGACCGGCCAGTGAAGGTGAAGTCAATGCGGGTATTGGCCAGCGACACCGCTTCATTCACGCCGGTGAAGGCGGCCGGATGCCAGCAGATCGCCATGTCCACATCGTCGAAGGCGCCGGAGCGGACCATGAAGCCCTTGGCCGCGCCGCCTTCTTCTGCCGGGCAGCCGTAATAGCGCACGCGCGCCTTGATGCCGTTCTCGGCGAGCCAGTCCTTCACGGCGGATGCGGCGAGCAGCGACGCCGCGCCCAGCAGGTTGTGCCCGCAACCATGGCCCGACCCGTCGCCGGGCAGGGGCTTGTGCTCGGCGACGCCGGCTTCGTTGGAAAGACCCGGCAGCGCATCGTATTCGCCGAGGATCGCGATGACCGGACCGCCCTCCCCCGCCTCTCCCATCACGGCGGTCGGGATGCCGGCGATGTCCTTCGTGACACGGAAGCCGTGCTGTTCCAGCAAGGCGGTGTGCTCGGCGCAGGACTTCACTTCGGCGTAGCACAGTTCCGGCATGCCCCAGACCCGGTCGGCGAGGCCAATCGCGTCAGGTGCCTTCGCATCGACAAGGCGCCAGATGTCTTCGGTGTTCCGCATGGCCGACTGCTCCAGGGATATGAGTGCCGGGAATGTCGCGCGGGGCGGCGCTGGCGTCCAGCGCCGCCCCGAATTGTTACGCGCCCTGCAACGCCGCGCGCATCTTCGCGGCGGTGAACGGCACCGACCGCAGCCTTGCGCCGGTCGCGTCGAAGATCGCGTTGGTCACCGCGGACGGTACGATCGCCGCCGCCGGTTCGCCCGCGCCCCAGGGCCGTTCGGCCGGTCGGTCGATCAGCTCGATCACCATCTCCGGCACCTCGGGGAAGGTGATGACCTGGTACGATCCCCAGTCGCGGCTCGTCACGGTGGAACGGTCGTATGTCAGTTCCTCCTTCAGAGTGCGCGACAGGGTATGGATGATGTTGCCTTCCACCTGCGACTTCACGCCGTCGGGATTGATCATCTGCCCGCAATCATGCGCGCAGAAGAACCGCGTCACACGGATGTCTCCGGTACGGCGGTTCACCTCCACCTCCGCCACCGCCGCGACATAGGTGCGGACAAGTTCGTACTTCACATAGGTGACGCCGCGACCGCGCAGGATATCGCCGGTCCGGTCGCGCTGCGGGGATGGCCGCGTCTGCCAATTCGCCAGTCGCGCGACGCGTTCGAGCACCTCCCGCCCACGCGGGTCGTCGGCGGGCATCACGCGCAGCCGGTATTCCACAGGATCGGCGCCGGCCGCGGCGGCGCATTCATCGAGGAACGCCTCATTCGCATAGGTGTTCTGCATCCGCCCCGGCGTGCGGATCCAGGATGGCCGGAACGGCGTGGTGTCCAGCCGATGGCAGGTCGTCTTGATCGACGGGAAGGCATAGGGCAGCGCGAGGTTGTGGATGATGTTGCCGGGATGGATCTGGTTCTCGCGCGGCAGGCCGCCGAGTTCCGCCGCGGTCAGGTCGACATTGCCGCCGGCGCCCTTGGGGATGAAGGCATCCGCCTCCCAGCCCACGATATTGCCCTGGGCGTCGAGGCCCGCGCGCAGATCCACCAGGTGCGGCGGGCCCTTCGGGTCCCAGCCATGCTCGTCCTGCCGCATCCACTGCACACGCACCGGGCGACCCACCGCGCGCGCCAGCAGCGCGGCATCGGCGGCGGCATCCTCATGCCCATTGCGGCCGTAGCAGCCGGCACCTTCCATGTAGATGCAGCGGACCTGCTCGATGTTCATGCCGAGCATCATGCCGAGCTGCTTGCGCAGGTTGTGCGTCGCCTGGCTGGCGCTCCAGGTGGTCAGCCGCCCGTCGCGGAATTCCGCCACCGCACAGGATGGCCCCATCGAGGCGTGGGAGTGGATCGCGAAATCATACGTCGCCGCGACCCGCCGCGCCGCGCCCTGGATGGCCCCGGCGGGGTTGCCGCGATCGAGCGTCACCTGCACCTGCGCGACCGGCGTGGCGCGCACATGCGCCCAGATTCGCGCCTGGTCGGGCAGGCCGGCCCAGTCGGACCAGCGCACGCGCAACTGTTGCGCAGCCCGGATCGCCGCCCATTCGGTTTCCGCGACCACGCCGACGAAGGCGCCCTGGTGGATCACACGCACAACGCCGGGGATGTCGCGGATGCTGGCTTCATCGACGGCCTCGGCCGTCGAACCCATCGCCGGCGGCCGCACCGGGCGGCCGTGCAGCATGCCGGGCAGACGGAAGTCATGGACATACTGGAAGCGCCCGAAGACCTTGTCCGGGATATCCACGCGCGGCACGGTACGCCCGACGATCCGCCGCGCCTCGGGCGGCTTGATCGGCGCATTGGCATCGACCTTCAGCGTGAAGGCCCGGCCGCCGACGAGGTCGGCATAGGTCACGCTTCGCCCGCCGCCGCTGACCGCACCTTCCGTCACCTGCAAGGAACCGACCGGCGCGCCGAGCCGGTCCGCTGCCATGGTCAGCAATTCCCGCCGCGCCGTGGCGCAGGCCGCCCGCAGCGCCACGCCGCCATTTTGGATGGACAGGGACCCATAAGTCGGCCCCTGGTCCGGCGTCAGCGCGGTATCGCCCTCGACGACGCGGATGCGCGCCATGGGAACGTCGAGTTCCTCGGCGGCGATCTGCATGAAGCCGGTGCGGACGCCGGTGCCCATATCGACCTTGCCGATGAACACCGTCACCGCGCCTTGCGCGTCGATAGACAGAAAGGCCGCCACCTCATCGGCGGCGACGGCCTTGTCGGTCCAGGCCGCGGCATCGCGCGGGCGCAGGCCGATCTGAAAGGCCACCAGCATGGCGCCGCCGGCCTGGAGCAGGGAGCGGCGGCTCGTGATCGCATTCATGACGTCCCCTCCCCTCAGCCGCGCGACGCGCGCATCACGGCCGCGACGACCCGCGGATGCGTACCGCAGCGGCAGATGTTGTTGACCAGCGCATCACGGACCTGCGCTTCGGTGGGGCGTGGCGTCTTCGCGAGGAAGGCGGCGCTTTCCATGATCATGCCATTGGCGCAGTAGCCGCATTGCACCGCCTGTTCGGCGATGAAGGCGGCTTGCAGGGGGTGGGGCCGCTCGGCTGTGCCGAGGCCCTCCAAGGTCAGGATGGTCTTGCCCGCGGCATCGGCGACCGGCATCTGGCAGGATCGCACCGCGTTGCCATCCACATGTACGGTGCAGGCGCCACATTGGCTGAGCCCGCAGCCGTAATGCGGGCCGGTCAGCCCGAGATCGTTGCGCAGGGCATAGAGCAGCGGCATTTGCGGGTCATCGACGGTGACGGTCGCGGCGCGACCATTCACCATCATGGCGACGGTCTCTGTCATCGGCGTCCTCCCTTGGTCCGGCCTTCGCCGGCTTGGTTTCCAGCGAGAGATTTGGCCCCTGCGCGGCGGCGCGCAACCGGAATCGAGGTTTGCTGCACGCCGAAGTCATGTCGCAGCGCAGCACGGCGCGTATCAACCGCCCTTCACGCCACCGGCGGTCAGTCCTTCGACGATCTGCTTCTGCGCCAGCAGGGTCAGCAGCAGCACCGGTGCGGTCACCAGCAACGCCGCGGCTGACAACGGCCCCCAGGAGATCTGCTCGAAGGTCAGCATGTTGTTGACGGCGACGGGCAGCGTCCGCGTCTCCCGTCCCGCCAGCACCATGGCGAAGATGAAGTTGTTCCAGGAAAAGATGAAGGCGAGGATGGTCGCCACGGTGATCCCTGGCTTGGCAAGCGGCATGGCCACATGACGGAAGGCCTGCCAGATGGTCGCGCCATCGACCAGCGCCGCTTCTTCCAATTCGGCCGGCAGCCCTTCGAAGAAGCCCATCATGATCCACACCACGATGGGCACGGTGATGACCAGGTGGGTGATGATGATGGGCGCCAGGGTGCCGGTCAGCCCGATCCACTGGAACAGCAGGAACAGCGGAATCAGGTAGGACAGGCCCGGCGTGATGCGGGCGATCAGGATGACGACCGCCGCCTTGGTCGCCTTCATCTTGGCGATCCCGTATCCCGCCGGCACGCCGAGCAGGATGGCGAGGCCCGTCGCCGTGAAGGACACGATGACGGAATTGATGGCGTATTTCAGGAAGTTGTTGCGCTCGAACACCTCGGCGAAATTGTCGAACACCGGGGGGTTGGGGATGAAGACCGGCGGGTAGTCGGTGTTGTCCAGCTCATTCTTTAGCGACAGCGACAGCATCCACAGGAAGACGGTGATGGCCGGGGCCACCAGCATCAGCACGCCGAAGCCGAAGCCGATGTTCCCGGCGATGCGATTGATCTTCCGCATCATCCGGACGCCTTCACCCGTGCCCGGGTCCACAGCAGTACCATCGCCAGCATGATGATGATGGAGAAGAACACCACCACCACCGCGGATGCGTAGCCGAGGTTGTAGTAAGCGAAGGCCTGAAGATAGAGGAAGATGTTGATGGTCTCGCTGGCCGTGCCCGGCCCGCCCTGCGTGATGACGTAGATGGTGTCGAAGGCCTTCAGCGCATCGATGGTGCGGATGATCAGCGCCACCACCAGGAAGGGTGCCAGCAGCGGCAGTGTGATGTGCCAGAAGGACTGGAACGGCGTGGCGCCGTCGATCTTCGCCGCCTCATACGGATCGATCGGCAATGACGCCAACCCACCAAGCAGGATCAGCATCACCAGCGGCGTCCAGTGCCACACCTCGACCATCACCAGCGTGGGGATGACGGTGTCCGGCGCATAGACCCACATCGACGGCGGCAGCCCAACCTGTTGCAGCAGCCAGTTCAACACGCCGAGTTGCGGGTGGAACATCATGGTCCAGACCAGCGCGACAGCAACAGGCGTCGCCATCATCGGCAGGATGAAGATGGTCCGTGCGAGACCGCGCATCGGGAACTTGCGCGCGAAGGCCAGCGCCGCGAGCAGCCCCAGCACCATCGGGATCACCACCGAGAGCGCGGTGAAATACAGCGTGCGCAGAATCGAATACAGGAAGCGCTCATCGGTCACGAGCTTCACGTAATTGGCGTGGCCGACCCATTCGCGTTCGCCGCCCAACTTGAAGTCGTGCATCGACATGTAGATGGTGAATATCCAGGGGAAGATGATGGTGCCGAGCACCACCACCCCGCAGGGCACCACGAACCACCAGTAACGGCGGGCATAATTGTTCCGGCGGCGGGGCGTGACCGCCGCCGCCGCCGCGCCGTCCAGCGTGGCCGTGCTGCCTGCCATCGCTTCAGCTCGCACGTTCGGATTGTTCAAGGACGGGGCGGAAGGCTTCCGTGGCGCGGCGCAATTCCGTCGCCACATCCGCGCCGCCGATCGTGCTGGTCAGCGCCGCGCCGAGCGTGTCGCGAAATTCGGTGACCGGGACGATTTCCGGCAGGCCAGGGCGGCTGATGCGCGCGCTTTCGATCAGCGTGTTGAAGAATTCGCGTGAGAAGCGCGATTGGCTGATCGCTTCCTCGTTCCGATAGGCCGAGGTGCGCGCCGGCGACCCCGCCCCGGATGTCAGATAGCGTAGCTGGTTCGCCTTGCCCGATGCCCATTGCAGGTACATCCAGGACGCGCCCTTCTTGCGCGACTGTTCGGCGATGCCGAAGGCGGTGCCGAACATCGCGCAATGATGATGCGCCGGCCCACGCGGCACCACGGCATAGCCGACCTTGCCCGCGACGCGCGACCGCGTGCGGTCCTCCAGCGGTGCGGCGAAGCCCACGCCATCCAGCCAGAACGCCGCGCGGCCCTGCATGAAGGTGGTCTGCGCCTCGTTCCAGTTGAACCCGGACACGCCGGGCGGCGAGCAATCCCGCAGCAGCTTCTTGTAGAATTCGCCGGCCCAGATCGCGTCGGGCGTATCGCTGATCAACCGGCGCTGCGCGTCCAGGAAATCCCGCTGCTGGGTGCCGAGCAGGAAGGACGAATACAGCACGACATTGGCGTTCCGCAGGCCGCGCCCGACGTTGCCGTAGATCTGGCGCGACGTGTCGTTCAGCCGCCGCGCGCTTTCATACATGTCGTCGAAGGTCGCCGGCGGGGCGATGTTCTTCGCCGCCAGCAATTCCTTGTTGTAGTACAGGATGAAGTAGTCAGTGAATTCCGGCAGGGTATCCATCCGCCCATCCGACTGGGTGGAATATTCCACCGCGCCGGCGCCGAAATCCGCGAAGTCAAAATCCGGCGCGGTGATGGTCGGGTCGGCCATCAGCGCCTTGATGTCGGTGCACCACCGCGCCTTGCCGACCTGGCGCTTGTTCACATGCAGGCTGATGCCGACCACATCGAAGGATGGCCGGCCGGAGGCGAATTCGATGGCGAATTTCTGCCGGTGCTGCTGTTCGGGGATCGCCTCGGCCCCGACGCGGATGCCGGTCATGTCCTCGAACTCACGCTGGTTCTGGATCAGGATCTGGCTGCGCGGATTGGCGGTCAGGCTGACCTCAATGCGCTCTCCGGAGAATCGCTTCCAGTCGAAGGCGGATTGCGCGTTCGCTTCCCGCACGATGGGCGGTGCCGCCAGCAAGCCGGCGCCGGCCGCCAGCGCCGTGCGCCGCGTGATGCCACGGGTCATGTCGTTCCCTCCGCGAATGCGGCGGGTCAGTGCCCGCCTTGTTATGACGCGGATGTTCGGCCCGAAGCGGGGGGCGGCGCAAGCCCGGCGCTAGATCGCCTCGCGGCGGATCGTCTCCAGCACCGCGGGGTCGGTGATCGGCGCGGTGTCCCAGGGCGCCGCGGGCGGCGGGTCCAGCGTCTCGAAGACCGTCGACAGCTCTATGGTCCCTGTATCGGCCGGGCGCGGATAGGGCGTCGGGTCCGGGCCATCCGCGGATCTGGGCTTGCCGATGGCCACGAAGAAATCCTCAAGCCCGGCCGGCGCCAGCATCCACAGCATGCGGTACGGGCCGCCACCGTCATTGATGAAGCCGTGGCGCGCATGGGGTGGGGCGACCATGAAGGTGCCGGCGGTGATGCGCCGCACCACGCCATCCAGCCGGGCCAGCGCTTGCCCTTCCATGATCCAGAAGATCTCGGTCTGTGCCGGGTGCGCGTGCTCGCGAATCTTGCCCAGCGGCGGCAGTTCCTGGATGCCCGCGGAGAGTCCCGCCGGCGCGCCGGCAAAGCGCGGCGAGGTCAGCAATTCGACCCAGCCATTGGCCGGCTGAGGCTGCCAGTGCTGTTCCCCCTGCCCGGGCTAGACCACCAGCACGCCAGCCATGTCAGTGCATCCGGGGATGCTTGAGGAAGGCTGTCCGGTCGGCCGAGATCACCGCCACCTCGCGTGACCCGCGCTGCCGGCCGAGCTTCAGCTTCACCGTCGCCCCGGCATCCCCACAGGCCCAGACGGCGCGCCACATCTCCGCAAGGTCGGTGACCACCACGCCATCCACCGACAGCACCCGATCGCCGCTGCGCACGCCGCAGCTCTCGGCCGGGCCGCGCGGTGCGAGCGAGGCGATCGCCACCCCCTCATCATCTTCCGTCGCATAAAGCCCCAGCCAGGGCCGCGGTGGCCGGTTCACCCGCCCCAATGTGACGAGGTCGTCCAGCACCGGGAACAACCTGTGCACCGGCACCACCATGTTCAGGTCGAGCCGACGCCCTTCTTCCCCCTGCTGCAATACCAGCGATCCGATGCCCATGAGCTTCCCGTCCGGGCCGATCAGCCCGGCCCCACCCCAGGACGGATGCGCCGGGGCGGTGAACAATGCGTCCTCGATGAGATATTCCCAGTAGCCGGCGAAGGGCTGGCGCGCGATCAGCTTGCCGCTGATCGCCTGCGACCGACCGCCGCCGGCGCCCAGCATGACCGGCGCGCCGATGCGCAATGTCTCGCTGTCGCCGAGTTCCATCGGCGCGACCCCCAGCTTGCCCAAGGCCTGCACCAGGCCGAATCCGGTTTCCTGGTCCACCGCCAGGGTGTGCCCCGGCACCACGCGGCCATCCGCGGTGGTTATCCAGATCGCCTCGGATTCCGTGACCAGGTAGCCAATGGTCAGCACCAGCCCGTCGCGGATGACCACGCCACTGCCTTCCCGATCCGTACCCAGGGAACGGGAGGTGAAGGCATCGGCCGGAACATGGCTGCGCAGCGTCACGATGCGCGCCAGGGCGTCACCGATGTCGAAGGACCATTCCGTGGGGTCGGGTCGAAGATGTTCGGGAATGTCCAACTCGTCCTTGCTCATGCCTCGTCCGCCGGCGTCTCACTGGAAAGGAGCAGCATAGCACGACCCGCGGAGCCTCGCACCGGGCGGCGTCGCCGGTTGTATGCAGTCTCCACCCGGCACGGGCAGGCTACCACGGAACCGTCCGTTCCTGCCCATGGCGACCCCTTTTCGGATCGCGGCCACGCCGCGGTCCTGGAGCGCTGGGCGCGACCGCGCCCAGACCGCCCGCCATGCGCAGCGCAGCAGCGCGCAGCCAAGCTGCCGGATTGCCGCGCCGGCAACTGAGGCAGGAGGCTACGTCTTCCGCACGTTCCAAAAGGTCGGGAACCCCTTCTGCACCCCCACGACGTTGGTCCGGAAGGCCGTCGGCTGCATGTATTGGCCAAGCGGGATGGACGGTACATCCACCATGCATTGCAGCTGCATCTGGCGGCAGACCTCCTGCTGGGCGGCGAGGTTCGGCGCCGCGAACCAGGCCATGCGCAGTTCCTCAAGCTTCGGGCTCACGCACCAGCCCGGCCAGCCGGATGGCTGATCGCCATTGCCGCGGATCGCGTAATGGTTGGCGGGGTCCATGTGGTCCACCCCTTCCCAGCCGGTGTTGAAGCAGGACCAGCCGCCCTGATCCACCGGGCCGCGATTGTTGCGCCGCGACAACATGGTGCCCCAGTCGGTGGCGATATAGTCCACATTCATCCCGATGCGGCCCATCACATCGGCCATGACCTCCCCGATCGCCTTGAACTGGGCGTAGTCGGTGGCGGCCAGGATCGCGACCTTCTCATTGGCGTAGCCGGCCTGCTTCAGCATCTCCCGCGCGCCGGCCAGGTCCCGCGGGCCTTTCAGCGGTTCCAACCCGGCCTCGCTGGCCATAGGCGTGTTGGGGCAGAACATCCCGTGCGGCACATGGAACATCGAAGGGTCGTCGCCGACGATCGACTGCACGAAGTCCGTCTGGCTGAAGGCATGCATCATGGCCCGGCGGATCGCCGGGTTGTTGAAGGGCGGCTGGAGGTGATTGGGCCGCATCATGTTCAGCGACCCGGTCGGGTTGTTCTGCACGATGCTGATCTGGCGGTTGCGCCGCAGCAGCGGCAGCAGGTCGTGGGTCGGGTTTTCCCACCAATCCTGCTCCCCGCGCTGAAGCGCCGCCACCTTGGTCGCCGCATCCGGGATCGTGGTCCATTCGACACGATCGAAATGCACGCGCTTGGGCCCGGCATTCCATTCCATCGGCCCATCTGCGCGCGGCACATACTGGTCGAACTTCACATAGACATTGCGCGACCCGGCTACGCGTTCGCTCGCGACGAAGCGGAACGGGCCAGAGCCCACCATCTCGGTGATCTGCGTGAACGGGTCGGTATTGGCCAGGCGTTCGGGCATCATCGCCGGCATCGGCGATGTTACCTTGCCCAGCGCATCCGGCAGCAGCGGGAATGGCCGCTTGAGCCGGAATCTGATCGTGCGATCGTCCGGCGCGGTCAGTTCATCGGTCGCATCCATCAGCGCCCCGCCCAGCGCATCCCGCTTGGCCCATCGGCGGATGGACGCGACGCAATCGCGCGCCGTCACCTTCTCCCCGTCATGCCACAGCAGGCCGTCGCGTAGCGTCAGCGTCCACAGCTTGCCGTCATTCTCGGTGGTGTGGCCTGACACCATCTGCGGCGAGGGCCGGAAATTCGCGTCGCAGCCATACAGCGTGTCGAACACCATGTGCCCGTGGCCGCGCGTGACGTAGGCGGTTGTGAAATGCGGATCGAGAAAGGCCAGATCGATCTGCGGGATGAAGCGCAGGACGTTGGTCCCCTGCGCCGAAGCCAGGCGGGGCGCAGCAAAACCCGCCCCGGCAAGCGCAAAGACGGAACGACGGCTGACAGACATGCGGCCTCCATTGATGGATGATGAGTGGCCAATTCTCCCTGTGGCGCGACGCTAATGCAGAACGCGGACGGGTGGGAATCATTCGATGCCATGCGCTCAAACCGAACCGACTTCGCAACGGAATACCCGCGCCGTGAACCTTCGAATGGAGTTTCACCCGCCGGTATGCCCGATGGATCGGGTGCGCTACCGTCGGTCGGGATGGAAGACGTACCTGCAGAAATGACTGCCGGCCTGCGTGCGATGGGGCTGCTCGGCCGGGATGCGCAGGCATCCGGCACGCCCCTGGCCGGCGGTGTGTCGTCCGACATCTGGCACGTCCTGCTGCCCGACGGCCGGGAGGTCTGCGTCAAGCGCGCGCTGCCAAAGCTGAAGGTCGCCGCCGATTGGCGCGCGCCGGTGATCCGCAATCGCTACGAAGCGCGCTGGCTCGCCCGCGCGGCGGAGGCCGCCCCGGGTTCCGCCCCCGCCTTGCTTGGCCAGGATGAGGCAACGGGCACGCTGGCCATGCAGTGGCTTTCGCCGGAAGGGCATCCGGTGTGGAAGGCCCAGCTGCGGGATGGCGACGCGGACCCGGCCTTCGCCGGCGAGGTCGGTCGTCGCATCGCCCGTATCCACGCGGCCGCGGCGGCGCGGCCGGAACTCGCATCGGATTTCCCGACCGATTCCCTGTTCCATGCCATCAGGCTCGAGCCCTATCTGTTGGCGACCGGGAATATCCATAAGGATCTGGCCCCAGCGCTGGCGGCGCTGGCCACGCGCACGGCCGCGACCAAGCTCACCCTCGTGCATGGCGATGTCAGTCCGAAGAACATCCTGGTCGGGCCGAATGGACCGATCTTCCTGGACGCGGAATGCGCCTGGTGGGGCGATCCCGCCTTCGACCTCGCCTTCTGCCTGAACCACCTCCTGCTCAAATGCCTGTGGGTGCCCGCCGCCGCGCCACGACTGCTGCATTGCTTCGAGGTATTGGCGACGGCGTACCTGGCCGGGGTTGCATGGGAAGCGCCGGCGACGCTCGAATCCCGCGCCGCGTCGCTGCTGCCGGGCCTGTTCCTGGCGCGCGTGGACGGCAAGAGCCCGGTCGAATACCTGACCGACGACAACGACAAGAACCGCGTGCGCCGCGTGGCGCGCGCCATGTTGACCTGCCCGCCCGACCGGTTGCGGACGATCGGGCTCGCCTGGGGGGAAGAAATCGGCGCATGAGTTCCACGATCATCCAATCCGTACGCGGCCGCCGCGTGTGGGACAGCCGCGGCCGCCCAACGGTCGAAGCCGAGCTGCGCCTGGCGGGCGGCGCCCGCGGCATCGCCATCGCGCCAGCCGGGGCGAGCACCGGCAGCGGCGAGGCCCTCGACCGCCGCGATGGCGGTGCCGCTTTCGGCGGCTATGACGTGAAGGGCGCCGTCGCCTCGGTGAATGAGGAGATCGCCCCCTGCGTCATCGGTATGGACGCCGCTGACCAGGCCTCCCTGGACGCGGCGCTGATCGCGCTGGATGGCACGGAAAACAAGTCCCGGCTTGGCGCGAATGCGACCTTGGCGGTTTCCATGGCAGCGGCACACGCCACCGCGCACGCCCATGGCACGCTGCTGTGGAAGCACCTTGGTGGCGACGACGCCACGCTGCTGCCCCTGCCGCAGATCCAGATCCTCGGCGGCGGCGCCCATGCGGGCCGCCGCGTGGACATCCAGGACTTCCTGGTGATCTGCCCGGCCGCGACCTCCTTTGCCGAAGCACTCGACTGGACGGCCGAGGTCTATCGCGCCGCCGGCGGCATCATGAAGGATCGCGGCCTGCTGCAAGGAGTCGCGGATGAAGGCGGCTGGTGGCCGGCCTTCACCGCGAATGAACAGGCGCTTGAGACGCTGGTCGCCGCGATCGAACGTGCCGGCTTCAAGCCAGGCGCGCAGGTCGCCATCGCGCTCGACATCGCCGCAACCGATTTCGGCAAGGGTGGGCGGTATCGCCTCGGGCTCGAAGGGCGCGAACTCGATACCGATGGCATGATCCGCATGCTGCTCGGCTGGATCGACGCCTATCCGATCGCCTCCATCGAGGACCCGCTCGCCGAGGACGATGCCGCAGGCTTCGCCGCCTTCACGAAGGAGGTCGGCCACCGCATCCAGGTGGTCGGCGACGATTTCCTGGTCACCGACGCCGCGCGCGTCCACGCAGCGGCGGCATCCGGCGCCGCCAACACCGTGCTGATCAAGCCCAACCAGCGCGGCACACTGACCGAGACCAAGGCAGCCTGGGACGCCGCGAAGGCCGTCGGCTACGCGGGTATTGTCTCTGCGCGGTCGGGCGAGACGGAGGACGTCACCATCGTCCACCTCGCGCTCGGCTGGGGTGTAGGGCAGTTGAAGGTGGGTTCCTTCGCGCGATCCGAACGGATGGCCAAATGGAACGAGGCGCTGCGGATCGAGGAAGGCCTCGGGTCGCGTGCGCGCTTCGCTGGCGGTGCGGTGCTCGGGCGATCTCCTGGGTAGGTCGAGGGGCGTCGCCCCATGCGCGCGAATACAGGGCGATGGTGCGACTTGGAGAGGGGCGTTGCCCCTCTCCAAACCTCACCCCACCAAAGGCTTAAGGCCTTTGGAAACCACAACTTTGGTGCTGAACGCCGGACGTCGGTGCCAAGAAGAATGCCCCATTCCTGGCATTTGACCGGGTGAGGAACGCCCCGCGTGACCAGCGCCAAGATCCCGCGGTCCAGGGACCCGTAGGTCCCTGGCGGGGTGGTTTGGAGGGGCAGCGCCCCTCCAATCTTCGTACCTATCGGGCGTCGCCCCCCGAGCACCCGGGCAGCAAACTCCGTTTCCTGCACTTTCGGGCGATTTCTGCGAAATCGTCATTCAGTGTCCGGCGGCCAGGGCTGCGCCCGGCTTGTCGTGCCGGCCAAGCCGCTCGACCAGGGTGCGGCTCGCTTCGTTCATGCCGATGATCTCGACCGGGATGCCGTGGTGACGGAATTTCAGGACGACACGGTCCAGCGCGTTGATGCCCGTGATGTCCCAGAAATGCGCGGCGTGAACGTCGATCACCACGGCCTTCGCCTCCTCGCGGAAGTCGAAGGCGGTGTGGAAGGCCTCGCCGGTCGCGAAGAAGATCTCGCCCGTCACCACATAAGTCCGGGTCCCGGTGGCCGCGTCCAGCGAGGATGAAACACCGAAGAATCGCGAGACCTTCTGCGCGAAGAACAGCCCCGACAGGATCACGCCCACCAGCACGCCCTTGGCGAGGTCATGCGTGAACACCACGACGAGAACCGTTGCCAGCATGACGATCGATGAGCTTTTCGGATGGATCACCAGGCTGCGCAGCGACCCCCATTGGAAGGTGTTGATCGACACCATGATCATCACCGCAACCAGCGCCGGCATCGGGATCTGCTTTACCCAGTCGCCCAGCACCAGCACCAGGAACAGCAGGAACCCCCCGGCCCACAGGCAGGACAGCCGGCCCCGGCCGCCGGACGACACGTTGATGACCGACTGCCCGATCATCGCGCAACCCGCCATGCCCCCGAACAGACCGGAGACGATATTGCCCAGGCCCTGGCCGCTGCATTCGCGGTTCTTGTCGGAGGTGGTGTCGGTCATCTCGTCGATGATCGCCGCCGTCATCAGGCTCTCCAGCAAACCGATCATGGCCAGCGTCAGAGCGTAGGGCAGGACGATGCGCAGCGTCTCGAGGTTGAAGGGCACGTTCGGCAGCAGGAAGCTGGGAAAATCGGTCGGCAACTGCCCCATGTCGCCCACCGTGTTGAACTGCATCCCCGTCGCCATGGTGAAGGCGGTCAGCAACACGATCGTCACCAGCGGGGATGGGATCGCCGTGGTCAGCCTCGGCAGCAGGTAGATGATGGCAAGCCCGACCGCGATCATCGCATAGACCTGCCAGCCCATGCCGATCACCTCCGGCATCTGCGCCAGGAAGATCAGGATGGCGAGCGCATTGACGAAGCCTGTGACGACCGAGCGCGACACGAAGCGCATCAGGTCGCCCAGCCTGAGGAAACGCGCGATGATCTGCAGGACGCCCGTCAGCACCGTCGCGGCGAACAGGTAGTCAACGCCGTGGTCGCGCACCAGCGTGACCATCACAAGCGCGGTAGCACCCGTCGCCGCCGAGATCATCGCCGGCCGACCGCCCATGATCGCGGTGACGATGGCGATCCAGAACGACGCATAGAGCCCGAGCTTAGGGTCCACACCTGCGATGATCGAAAAGGCGATGGCTTCGGGGATCAGCGCCAGGGCGACAACCGTCCCGGCCAACAGGTCGCGCGTGACGTTCGGCGCCCATTCGGCGCGCAGGGAAGCCAATGACATGGACAGGACTTTCGCAATGGTCGCCCCGCCCCGGAAGGCGGTGTAGCTGGCGGACAGCAGTCAGGTCTCGCGGCCCGGCATGGGACGCGAGGGTTTAGAATGCGTGTTGGCTGCCGTCAGGGCGGCGTCGTCACGGCGACGCTAACCATTGGATAGTGACCATGTGATATCGTCGCATGTCACATGCTGCGACGCAACATGGCGCGGCCGGGTATCCATTCCGCTTCGCAGGTCCGAGCGCCGCTTGGCGCGATCCGATTCGGAAACCCTCAATGCCACCGGACCGCAGCAGGACGTCCTGGGCACGCGCCCTCATCAGGTGCCCGCCCCGGGGTTTCGCGCGCCGGCCACCCGCGTCATGATCGGTGCGCTCACCTCATTCGGGATTGCGAACATGGCGCTGCGCTGCGACCTCATCATCCGCGATGCGACGATCTTCGACGGCACCGGCGGGCCGCGCCGGCGCGGCGATGTCGGGGTGACGGGGGACCGGATCGTGGCCGTGGGCGACCTCGGGGCCGCTTCGGCGGATCGGGAGGTAATCGCCGGCGGGCGGGCGCTCGCGCCGGGGTTCATCGACGCGCACACCCATGACGACCGCGCGGTGATGTGCGGGCCCGACTGCATGACCTGCAAGATCAGCCAGGGCGTCACCACGGTCGTGGTCGGCAATTGCGGCGTGTCGCTGTCGCCGGCGCGGTTCAAGCGCCTGCCGCCGCCGCCGCTCGATCTGATCGGCGAGGAAGGCTGGTGGCGCTTCGATTCCTTCGGCGACTACGCGCATGAACTGAAGAAGCGCGGAAGCGAGGTGAACACCTACGCCCTGGTCGGCCACCAGACCATGCGGGTGGAAGCGATGGATGGCGATGTCATGCGCGTCGCGAAGGATTCCGAGATCGAGCATATGCGCCTGCGGGTGAAGAACTCGCTGGCGGAGGGCGCGTCGGGATTCTCGACCGGCCTGTACTACCCGCTCAACATGCATGCGACGACCGAGGAGGTGATCGCGGTCGCCGAACCGCTGCGCGCGATGGGCGGCATCTATGTCACGCATATGCGCGACGAGGCCGATCGCGTCCTGGCCTCCATCGAGGAGACGGCGAAGATCGGCAAGCGCGTCGGCGTGCCTGTCTGGATTAGCCACCATAAATGTTCGATGCCGGAGAATTACGGACGGTCCCCGCAGACGCTGGCGCTGATCGAGGCGTTCAACCAGACCCAGGATGTGTTCTTCGACATGTACCCCTACCCCGCCGGGTCCACCGTGCTGATGCCGGACCGGCTGCGCGAGGACGTGAAGGTGATGATCACCTGGTCCGTGCCGCATCCTGAAATGGCCGGGAAATATCTGGGCGACATCGCGCGCGGCTGGAACACCGACATTCATCTGGCGGCGGCGCGCCTGCTGCCCGCTGGCCAGGTCACCTGGCAGATGGATGAGGAGGATGTGCGGCGGATCATGCAGCACCCGATGTCGGTGATCGGTTCGGACGGCATTCCGCACGACGCGCATCCGCATCCGCGGCTGTGGGGCACCTTCCCGCGCGTGCTGGGGCTGTATGCGCGCGAACTGCGCCTGTTCAGCCTGGAGACCGCCATCCACAAGATGACCGGCCGCACCGCGTCACTGTTCGGCATGGTCGATCGCGGGGAAATCCGCGAGGGCGCCTATGCCGATCTGGTGCTGTTCGACCCCGATACGGTCATCGACCGCGCGACCTTCGAAGACCCGAAGCAGGAAAGCGCGGGCATCGAGGAAGTCTGGGCGAATGGCGTGCCGACCTTTGTCGCAGGCAAGGGCGCGACCGGGGAAAAGCCCGGGCGGTTGGTGACGCGCAACCGGGTCTGACCACGGCGGCGGCATCTCTGTCGCGCCACGCCCGTCGCGCGGCATCGGCGAAGCCGCCGCGCGTCCATGTTCGACTTAACACGAGAGCGTGTGCGGATGATCGTCCGCCGCGGCTTGCATTGCCCCATGCCATGGCATTGATTACGGCGGCGCGCCGCCTTTCTCAGGGACGGCGCTGTATCATCACGACCACCGGGAAACGCAGCGATGTCGGAAGCGATCTACAACACCCCAAAGGGGGGACTTTATGGCGGGTCATTCGATTCGTCCGACCTGGAGCCCAACATCCGCGCCGTGATGATGGACGAGCGTTGGACCACCGCCTTTGGCGGCACCGAGGCCGCCAGCGTCATCACCTATGCCTTCCCTACCCTCGCGACCGACTACACCGATGTGCCCGGCGGCTACCCCATGTCCGAACCGGGGGAACCCGGTGACGACGATGATGACGAGAACCCGGTGGACACCTTCGCCCCGGCCACCGAATTGCAAAAGGCCGCGGCGGTGGCGGCGATGGGGCTTGTTGCCTCCTACACTTTGCTGACCTTCGTCGAGGCTGCCTCGCCCAGCGCCGCCGACGCCACTTTCCGTTTTTCGGCCTATGGTCAGAGCGGCTCGGAATCAAACTTTCCGCCCAACAACAACGAGAACTACGCCCCGAACGACAGCCGCGCTTCCGGCGACACCTGGCTTGGCGGCAACGGCACGCCGCCGACCGCCGCCTTCTTCGGCACCGACCACTTCAACACCGTCATGCATGAGATGGGGCACGCCTTCGGCCTGAAGCACGGGCATGATGCGGGTTTCGAGCGGACCCTCACGGCCGACCGGAACGACAACGAGTTCTCGGTCATGACCTATGCCAGCTATCTCGGCGCGGATGCTGCGAACGGGGCGTCGGAAGCGTGGGTCGGCTCCTCGCCGCAATCCTACATGATGTACGATATCGCCGCGTTGCAGGCCTATTACGGAGCGAATTTCAGCAGCGTCGGCACCGAGGCCATCTACACCTGGGACCCGCTGACGGGACAACAATACATCAACGGCGTCGCAGCCCCGTTCACCGGCGCCTCCGAGACAGGAAAGATCCTCACCACCGTCTGGACGCAGGGCGCCACGGCCACCTACGACCTCAGCGCCTTCAATGAGGACCAGTTGGCGGATTTGCGTCCTGGCCAGTGGCTGCGCTTCTCCTCCGCCCAGATCGCCGACCTGAACAATGCCGCACCGACGAACACGCCGGAGTTCCAGGCGCAGGGCAATGTCTACAATGCGCTGCTGTTCAACGACGACGCCCGCTCGCTGGTCAACAACCTGGTCACCGGCAGCGGCAATGATCGACTGATCGGCAATGACGCGGACAACAGCCTCATGGCCGGGGCCGGCACCGATTCGATCGATGGCGGGCTGGGCGACGATACGATCAGCGGCGGTGCCGGCGCGGACATCATCACCTTTGGCGGCGGGCGCGACCTGCTGCGCGACACGCTCGCCGACCTGGATGGCGATACGGTGTTGGATTTCGGCTTCGGTCATGCCGTACGGATCCTGGGCGCCCAGGCGACGATCGATGCCTTCACGGTGACGACGGATGTGGGCGGCTTCTCGGTGGGGCTGGGTGGCAGCACCTTCGACCTGCGCGGAGACGTGTCCGGCGGCGACCTCGTCGCCGCTGCGCGCGGCGTCGGGGAAGACGGCTACACGCATCTCGCCTTCGTCCCCTACCTGCCGACGCTGTCCGAAAAGGTTGCCGTTTCCACCGCGGCGAT
The DNA here is from genome assembly GCA_022842185.1 of Acetobacteraceae bacterium. Classification (GTDB taxonomy): domain Bacteria; phylum Pseudomonadota; class Alphaproteobacteria; order Acetobacterales; family Acetobacteraceae; genus Neoroseomonas. The sequence goes on along the minus strand of JALHQB010000001.1, from coordinate 7,658 downwards.
CAACGGCATTGCCGACGACACGCTGCTGACCGGCGATGGGCTGGTGAGCTTCACCGTCACGCTCGACTCCGCCGTCACCGCCTATCGCGACATGATCGGCAGCTACCGCATCGCCGCCGACGGCACGATCACCGACGTGTCCCTGCTGTTCGACGATGTGCTGGACGGGACTGCGATCGGCACGACGCGCGACCTCGGCACGCCTGGCGCGTCGGAGAGCATTGGCTTCTTCCTCATCCAGGATGGGCGAAGTGCCTATGAAACGCTGGCGGACGACCTGGCTTTCCGGTGGGATGGCGGCAGCGCGTCCTGGATCCTGACGAGCACCAGCCAGGGCGACCTGACCGAGGCCGCCATCTTCCATTCGGTCGCCGGCTTCAATCCTGACGGCAGCACGCAGGTCCTATCCGGGATTCAGATCGGCAGCCAGGAGCTGTGGATTGGCTTCGAGGATTTGACCGGGCCGATCAGCGACAATGATTTCCAGGACGTGGTGCTGATCGTCCAGGAATCGCTCGTCCTCATCGGCTGACCCGTCCGTTGCGACGCGCGGCGATGCCTCAGCAGGGCAGCGCCGCGAACACCCGCGACGGCGCGACGAATTCATCTTGCGCCGCAACCGTCAGGATCTCCCGCGAGCCTGCTTCGGCCGTTCGCCGCAGCAGCCCGAAGACGGAGGAGGCGGCGGCCGCGAGCGCCGTCTCTGCTGTCCCGCGCAGGCGATGGAACAGGAACAGCGCCGCGATCGCATCCCCCGCACCGTTCACCGAAACCGGCAGCATCGGCGTGGACACCCGCCAGAAGGCACCGCCCTCCCCCACCAGCATGCCGATCTCGCCATCCGGCGTGTCGTCCAGATGCAGCGACGTCACCAATACGCAGCGCGGGCCGCGCGCCTGCAAGGCCGCCACCGCCCGCTTCGCATCATCCAGCGTTCGCACTGTCGCGCTGGTCAGCCATTCCAGCTCGAACTGATTGGGGGTGATGATGTCGGCCTCGGGCAGCGCCTCATCGCGCATGAATTCCGGGATGCCCGGCCGGACGAACACCCCGCGCCCGACATCGCCGATCACGGGGTCGCAGCACCACAGCGCCGCCCGATTCGCCGCCTTCACCCGCCGCGCGGCGTCCAGGATCGCCGCCCCGATTCCGGCCGAACCCATATAGCCCGACAACACCGCATCGCATCGCGCCAGCACGCCGCGTTCCTCGATGCCGGTCACAAGGTCGCTGACCAGATCCTCCCCGAAGACCTGCCCGCGCCAGGCACCATAGCCGGTGTGATTCGAGAATTGGACGGTGTGGATGCCCCATACCTCCGCACCCAGGCGCTGTAATGGGAAAATCGCGCTGGCATTGCCGACATGGCCATAGGCGACCCAGGATTGGATGGACAGGATCGAGGTCATCGGCGCATCCGCGGAATACAGGGCCGCGGACGGTAGAGCAGTTCCCGTGCCGGTGGAATCACCCCCGGGACGAAGTCGCTCGCTCCAGGCCGGGGGCGTCGACCCCGCCATCCCCTCCTTGCGCGTCCCAGCCCTGCGCGTCCATTGTCACAGCTCAAGTCCGGGGGCGAACCCCGGTCGAAAACCCAGGGGGAGGAACCCGGATGACCGCATCCTTGACGCGCCGAGAGGCGCTGGCCGCCGGCTTCGGCACTGTTCTGCTGCCCGCGACGCTGTCGGCCCAGCCGGCCGCCAAGCCCGCCGAATTCAAGATCGGCGTCACCACCTTCCTGTCCGGCCCGGCATCGGTCTTCGGCGTGCCGTCGCGCAAGGCGTGCGAGATGCTGGTGGACCAGATCAACGCCGCCGGCGGGATCGCCGGCGTGCCGCTGCGCGCCACCTTCGTCGATGAAGCGCCCGGCACCGACCACCTGGTGGGCGAATTCCGCCGTCTGGTGCAGTCCGAAGGCGTGCACGCCATGTTCCAGTCGATCTCGTCCGGGTCGTGCCTGGCCTGCACGCCGCTGTCGCGCGAATTGCAGAAGCTGACGATCCTGTGGGATTGCGGCACCCAGCGCATCTTCGAGGAAAACCGCTGGGAATATGCCTTCCGCACCCAGGGCTACGGCACGCCGGAAATCCTCGCCCCGCTGCTGTACCTGCTGAAGAAGAAGCCCGACTTCCGCACCGTCGCCGTCATCAACCAGGACTACGCCTGGGGCCGCGATTCGTGGGAATTGTGGAAGGCCGGCATGGACGCGCTGAAGCCCGGCGTGCGCGTGGTGGCGGAGATGTTCCCTCGCTTCGGCTCGACCGACTTCTCGACCGAGATCACCCGCCTGCTGGCACTGCGCCCGGATGTCATCCTGTCGACCTCCTGGGGTGGGGAACTCGTCACTTTCGTGCGGCAGGCCACCGAACGGCGCCTGCATGAACGGTCCACCTTCGTGCTGCCGGTGGCCGAAGCCTCCCTGCCCACGCTGGGGCGTTCGATGCCCGAGGGTCACATCATCGGCACCCGTGGCGACCATTGGAACAACCACCCGGCGCCTGCCAACCCGCAGCTGTTCAACGAATTCGTCACGGCGTACCGCACGCGCTTCAACGAATGGCCGATCTATCCGTGCCATCACATGGCGCAGGCCATCTGGGCGCTGAAGGCGGGTGTGGAAAAGGCAGTCGCGGCAAAGTCCGGCGGGTGGCCTTCGGACCTGGAGATGGCCAACGCCTTCCGCGGCCTGACCTTCCCGACGCCGACCTCGACCATCACCCTGCGCGAGGATGGCCAGGGCCTGGAGGACCAGATCGTCGGGCTGTCGTCCTTCAACGATCGCTTCCCGTTCTCGGTCCCGAAGGAGATGATTCAGTTCACCGGCGCCCAGGTCTCCGCCCCGGTCGGGCAGAAATCCACCGACTGGCTTAAGACGCTGAAACCCGACATGATTGCGTCCTCCGGCCGGTCGATCGGCTGAGACGCACGCCATGGCCGAGTGGTTCCAGGACAATGGTCTTCTGCTCGGCCTGGCCTTGCTGGATGGACTGTCTTCCGCCGGGTTGATCTTCCTCGTTGCAGTGGGGCTCAACCTTGTCTTCGGCGTGCTGCGCATCATCAATGTCGCGCACGGCTCGCTCTATGCCATCGGCGCGTACAGCGCGGCATCGATCGGTATATTCCTGTCGGGTCTTGGCCTGCCGGATTGGGCGGCCGTCCCCACGCTGATCCTGTCCGCGGCGCTGGTGGGCGCCATCCTCGGGCCGCTGATCGAACGCTTCCTGCTGCGCCGCATCTACGCGCAGGAGGAAGTGGTCCAGCTTCTGGTCACCTTCGCCCTGTTCATGATCCTTGAGGATGTGCAGAAGCTGATCTGGGGCGTGCAGCCGATCCACCACGACACGGCGATGCGCGCGCTGGGCACGATCGACGTACCCTTCGGCGCCGATTTCATCCCCTTCACCAACTACCAGCTGTTCGTGCTGCCGGGCATCGCCATCGTCACGCTGGTGGGCCTGGCCTTGTTCCTGCGCCGCACGCTGACCGGGCGCGTCATCGTCGCCGTCACCACCGACCGCGAAGCGGCCTCGGCCATGGGGATCGATGCGGCGAAGATCTTCCTGCTGACCTTCACCTTCGGCGCCATGCTGGCCGCACTCGGCGGCGCGCTGTCATCGCCGACCGCGGCGCTGGTGCCTGGCATCGGCGCGCAGACCATCGTGCTGTCCTTCGCCGTGGTTGCCACCGCCGGGCTGGGGCAGATCGAGGGTGCGGCGCTGACCTCGCTGATGATGGGCCTGGGGCGGTCCATCGCGGTGTATTTCGAACCCGAGTTGGAAGTCGTCGTGCCCTACATCATCATGGTGCTGGTGCTGCTGGTCCGTCCGCAGGGGCTGTTCGGCGTGATCGAGACGCGGCGGGTGTGATGCGCAGATACGAACCCATCCTGGCGCTGGTCCTCGCAGCGGCGATGATCACCGCGGCCATCATGGCGCCCTGGCTGCGCTTCGTGCTGACCATCGCACTTGCCAAGGGGATCGCGGTGGTCGGCATCCTGCTGCTGCTGCGCGCGGGGCAGGTCTCCTTCGGCCATGCGCTGTATGTCGCCTTTGGCGCCTATGTCGTCGCCTTCCTTGCGCCACGGCTGAACGATGCGGTGCTGCTGCTGGCCGCCGCGGCCGTGGGCGCCGGCATCCTCGGCCTGCTGATAGGGCTGTTCGTCACGCGCTATCGGCAGATCTTCTTCGGCATGCTGAACCTGGCGATGTCGATGGTGTTCTATTCGCTGCTGGAGAAACTCTACCACATCACCCATGGGTCGGACGGCATCCGCGTCGAGGTCATGCCCGTGGCCGGCCAGGCGCTGGACCGCGTGGCGTATGAATGGTCGATCTTCGGCATTGCGCTGGCGCTCGCCTTCACCGTCGGACTGCTGGTGCGGCTGTACCTCTCCTCCCCGATGGGCGAGGCGCTGGCGGGCATCAAGACGCGCGAAACGCGGCTGGAGTTTATGGGGGTGCCGGCGCGTGGCGTGCTGCTGTCGGCCTATGTCATGTCCGCCATGCTGGGTGGCATCGGCGGCGCCATCATTGCCATGACATCGCGCCACGTCACGCCGCTGCTGGCCTATTGGACGTCGTCGGGTGAACTCGTCTTCATCGCCATCCTCGGCGGTGCCGGCGGGGTGCTGGGGCCGTTCCTGGGTGCTGCGGCATTCGAGCTGGTGCGGATCTATGCGGCGGCGTCCTTCGCCGATGCCTGGCAGTTGATCCTGGGCTCCGTGCTGCTGCTGGTCATCCTGTTCGCGCCCGGTGGGTTGTGGGGCATGGCCGCGCGGCTGCTCGGCAAGGGAGGCACGCGATGACCGAGGTGCTTCTCCAGGCCACCGGCCTGCGGCTCGCCTTCGGCGGCGTGAAGGCGGCCGACAACATCGACCTCGGCGTGATGAAGGGCGAGTTCCTCGCCATCATCGGCCCCAACGGTGCGGGCAAGACCACCTTCATCAACATGTCCACCGGCTACCTGCGGCCCAATGCCGGCGAGATCACCTATGAAGGGCGGCGCATCACGGGGATGTCGCCGCGCGCCATCGTGAAGCTGGGCATCGCGCGGTCGTTCCAGCTGCCGCAGCTTTTCATCGAGCACACGGTGGAACAGAATATCGCGCTCGCGGTGGCCTCGCGCGACGGCATCTGGTCGCCGCTGGCACCGCTGATGCGGCCGCGCTACCGGGATGAGGCGCGCGACCTGCTCGCCCGCTTCGGCCTGTCGGCCATCGCCGACACCCGCGCCGATGCGCTGAATGAAGGTGCGCGCAAACTCGCCGACATCGCCATGGCGGTGGCGCTGAAACCTCGCCTGCTGCTGATGGACGAACCCACATCGGGCGTCGCGGCATCCGAGAAGATGGCGATCGTGGAAACCCTGGTGAACGTGTTGCGCGACGCCAAGGTGACGGCCGTCTTCGTCGAGCACGACATGGATGTGGTCGAACGCTTTGCTGACCGCGTTGCGGTCTGGAGCCAGGGGCGCATCGCCGCCCTGGGCCCGCCCGACCAGGTGCTGAATGATCCGGCCGTGCTGCGCGACGTCATCGGGATCGAACGTCATGCTTGAACTCAATGGCGTGTCCGTCGCCATCGCCGGCGTGCCGGTGCTGCGCAACGTCTCCCTGACCGTGCCGGCCGGTGGGCGCGTCGCGCTGATTGGGCGCAATGGCGCGGGCAAGACCACCACGCTGCGGGCGTTGATGGGGCTGGTCAGTGCCGGCACCGGTCGCGTCATGATCGACGGGGCGGACGAAACTCGGCTGGCCGCGCATCACCGCACCCGCCACGGCATCGGCTATGCGCCCGAGGAACGGCGGCTGTTCGGGTCCTTCACGGTCGAGGACAACATGCTGTTGCCGGCCCAGGTGCTGAAGCTGGACCCGACCGAGATCGGCCGCCGGCTCGAACGGGTCTATGGCCTGCTGCCCGAGCTCAAGGACCTTGCCCCGCGCAAGGCGGCGGGCCTGTCGGGCGGGCAGGGCAAGATGGTCGCTCTGGGCCGCGCGCTGATGGTGGGCACCCGTGCCGTGCTGTTGGACGAACCCTTCCAGGGCCTCGCCCCGGCACTGGCCATGCGCTACGCCGAGGCCCTGAAGCGCCTGCGCGCGGCGTTGCCCGATGTCGCAATCCTCATCACCGAATCCAACCCGGAACTGCTGCGGCCGCTGGTCGAGCAGACCTATGTGATCGAGCGCGGGGAGATCTCGGCGGGCTGACGCGCCCGCCGCGACATGACGCGGCATGATCCGGTTGCACGCCGCCCCGCCCTCCCCTATACGGCCCGTTCCCTGCCCGCCGGTCGGCATCGTCGGGCGATTTTGCATGAGTATCGCCCGATGAAGCCCGACATCCACCCGGAATACCACGAAATCACCGTCATCATGACCGACGGGACCGAGTTCAAGACGCGGTCGTGCATGGGCAAGGCCGGCGATACGCTGCGCCTGGACATCGATCCGAAGTCGCACCCGGCCTGGACCGGCCAGCAGCGCGTGATCGACACCGGCGGGCAGATCGCCAAGTTCAACAAGAAGTTTGCCGGCATCGGCCTCGGCGGCCGCAAGAAGGCCTGATTTTCTGTGGGCCTGGACGGGTTACACTCCCGCCCAGAGCCCCAGCCTCCCAGATGGCATGGGCAGCCTTCCGCCCCCTTCATCAGGGCTGCGCGCCACACGCGCACGATCTTCAAAAACATCCTTGAACATCCGCGCCGCCGCGACGCCGCACCCCTGTTGCAGCGTGGCAGCATTGCGCCCCGGTAACCGCGCCTGCATTCGATCCGCGCTTCGGCGCGGCAGATGACAGCGCGATCGGAAATCATTCCTTATTGCAGGGCCGTTTCGTATCGGCTTTCGCTGAGTCGCGCCCCGGCCCCTGAACAGCCCCGATTGAGGGTGTCCATGGCAGGGCATGGACCGCATGATCATTACCGATAATTCAGAATGATCCTGCCCGTCACCGATGGGCACCCGCCTCGCCGAGCCCGATTTGGATCGGCAAAACGGAGCCATCACATTGAAAATGAAGAATTTGATTGGCGCGGCCTCCCTGGCCTTCCTGATCGCTGATCCAGCCCTGGCAAACGAACGCGTCGGCGTGCTCGTCTTCGATGCCTCCGGTTCCATGTGGAGCCGAATCGAAGGCGACCGCACCCGGATCGAGGTCGCCCGCGACGTGGTGGGCCAGTACTTCACCACGCGCGACCAGGCGGTGCCGCTCTCGGTCATCGCCTATGGCCACAACCGGCGCGGCGATTGCCGCGACATCGAGGTCATCGCGCCCATGTCGCGCGCCGACGGCCCCGCCCTGGCCGACCGCCTGCGCCGCCTCACCCCACGCGGCATGACCCCGCTGACCGACAGCCTGCGCCAGGCCCGGGCGCAAATCCCCGCCAACGCCGAATCGGCCGACATCATCCTGGTCACCGACGGGCTCGAGACCTGCCGCGGCGACCCCTGCGCGCTGGCCGCCGAATTCGCCGCGGAAGGCATTGCCATCCGTGCCCATGTTGTGGGCTTCGGCCTGACCGGCGCCCAGGTCCAAGCGCTGTCATGCATCACCGAACAGACCGGCGGCCGGCTGTTCGAGACCAATTCCGGCGCCGAGCTCGCCGATGCGCTGCGCCAGGCAAGCGCCGCCCCGCCGCCGCCCGCCGCCGCCCCGCACGCC